>JAGZPG010000006.1:0-126556 GCA_018382775.1 Collinsella sp.
GATTGGAGCCCATCGGCCGAAAGGCCTGGCGTTAGCATGTCGCGATTCAATCTCGAAAACAGCATTGCCCAGTTGACAAAACTATAGGAACACCCCCCTGCAAGTTCAATGAGCGCTCATGTTCCAAACTGAAAAATGAAGAAATATCGAAGCCATCGACGCTCATTTCCTATCGGAAAAACTAGTCAACACAAGCTAATTAGCTTGATAAACTGCTTGTATTTTTGTCTACAAAACTGTATACAAAAATAGATTCCGAGAACCAGCGCTCGACATTATGCCAATCGATAGGAGGCGCTATGGACGCTAAGCAGCTCGAAAAGATGATGGGGTTTGCCCCCGGAGAGTTGGAGAAAGCCGCGGAGGCATACGAAAAAGATGAGTGGCCGAAGGGTCGCACCATCAAGCTGGGAAGGCCGTCGATCTCCGATGAGCCAAGCGTTGTTTTATCGGCACGTGTGGGTGAGTCTGTTCTTGATGCGTTTGACGCAAAAGCAAAGCGCCATGGGCAAACACGCACGGAGCGACTCAGAGAGCTCATCACGCTCGATGCAATGATTGCCTAGACTCCACTCCCCCGCCGACCCAAACATGTACGCCAGCATCCAAAGTCGACATTTTTCGACATCTTTGGATGTTGGCGTACAGTTTTTGTATGGGTTCGGCACGGGTAGTCGTTGGGAACGTTCTTAAATGACTAGTCGTTAAAGAACGTCACCAACGACTAACTAGCCGTGGAAGCGGGCTATGGGTGCAAGTGGCTGCTCGCGAAAGACGCGCTCGACGGCGGCGCGGTATTCGTCAACCTTTTTAGTCTTACGTACGAGCTTGTGAACGGTAGCGGGGTCGGCGAAAGCGCACTTGGCGTAGAACCACCACTCCTTCATACGAAAGACCGCGTTGCCGCCGATCTCTTCTGCATAGGCCGCAAACAGCGTGTCGTGGAAGCGCTGCAGTTCGGCTGCCGTGGCAGCGGGACCGCCGTTGACCATGCGAGCCAGAGCTGGGTTCGCGAGCAAGCCGCGCCCCAGCATCACATGACGTGTGCCGGGATAGGCCTCCACCAGCGCACCCATGTCCTCAAGATCAAAAATGTCACCGTTGTATGCCACCGGAAACGGCGCGCGCTCCAGCGTCTCGCCATAAAACTCCTTGCGCGGCGTGCCCGTATAGCGGTCCTTTTGTACGCGAGGATGCACGATCAGCTCTGCCAGCGGCATGCGGCAATATAGATCGAGTACGCGCTCGTATTCGTCGTCGCTCTCCAACCCCAACCTGGTCTTGACCGATACCGGCAGCGGAGAGCGCTCACACACGTCACTCAAGAACACCTCAAGCTCGTCCAAGTTGCGCAAAAAGCCCGATCCTTTGCCCTTGGCAACAACCGTCCCCGAGGGGCAACCCAAGTTGAGATTGACCTCGCGATATCCCATGTCGGCGAGTACCTGTGCCGCCCACACAAACTCGTCCGCGTTCTTGGACATCAGCTGAGGCACTACGTTGAGCCCCTGGTTATTGGCAGGATCGATCTCCTTAAACGCCTTGCCGCCAAAGCGGTTTCCCACCCGCGGCGGCGGCAAAAACGGCGTGTAATAGCAATCGAGCGCGCCGAAGCACTCCGCATGCACGCGACGGAACACATGCCCGGTAATCCCCTCCATGGGGGCAAGCGAAAGAATCATCAACATCTGCTCTCAGATCAATGCGGCAAAGGGACCGCCCCTTTGTCACATGCATTATGCCTTGTGCTCCAGATGATTCACAAGGCAGAGGTAGCAGCTTGACGATAATCACCCTTCCATCCGTCGCCTCACGCAACGAAGGCGAATGGTTTTCCGCGAAGTGAACGAGTGAAATCGGACCCCCGAAGCATCGACACTTTTGGAGAGGCATTTCCTGCGGTTTTGTCGCTCAAATCCTACGGTTTTTGCATCCAAAAGTGCGAATGCTTCAGGGGTCCAGAATAGGTCGTTCACTTCTCTGAAAACCATTCACCTTCGATTTGCTGGCGCTCACAAACAGTGAGAGACTGTCCCACGGCAACCCCCTTGCGCGTCATTCGCCCCACGACAGCGACTCCGTGCTCCAAAAACGACGTTCATGATCGCGACGACCACCAACACCACGCTGTTGACACTATGTTTGAATAATAGACGCCCCACTCATTTATACTAAAGAGCGCGTGCGCATCGCCCCCGAAAACGATGAGGATCGAGGACCCCATGCAGCAACTCACCGAGCAAGAAAAGAAACGCATCCGGCGGTACTGCACATACCCCAAAATCGCAGCGACCGCACTCGTCATGTCGTTCGTAGCATGCCTGCTGATGTTGCCACTCCAAATGATCAACGATATCGCGTTCCACCAAAAGGAATTCCAACCCGCGGGCATATATACCGCCATCGCGCTCGCCGCAATCGAACTCGCCATCTTTTGCTATTGCGCTCTTGCGCCGCGCTTTGGAATGCAGGGCAAACAGTGGAAGGAGCTGCAGAGTAGGCTTGCGGTAGTCCAAACCAACAAAGACCGCTCCGCGGAGGTCGCCGGGCCTCCTCACGCCATGCAGCCTGTCGGATGAATTTAAACAGGCATTTTTAGCCAGATCCCTATATGAAGAAATCAGCATCAAGACGGAGGACGAATCTATCAAGTCGTACTACACCTTTGACACCGAGCCCGAGGAAGAGTTCGACGAGTACACCCATCCGGAAATTAGGCTCATGCTCTCCGCAAAGAAGAACTAAAGGCTTGCACTCTAATTGCCGCTCGCAAACATCGTCTATATCTCGAGGTCTAATACTTTTCCCGAGAAGTGAACGACCGTTTTTGGACCCCCGAAGCATCGACATTTTCAGACGTCAAAACCGCAGGATTTGGCTGACAAAACCGCAGGAAATTGCATCTCAAAAGTGTCGATGCTTCGGGGGTCCGTTTTTACTCGTTCACTTCTTGGAAAAGTATTAGACCTCGATTTACAAGCCACTCAATGTGACAAAAGGGCTGTCCCTTTGTCACATTATTCGGAGCGTAGGGCTTCTACAGGGTCTTTTTTGGATGCGCTTCGGGCCGGCAGCAGGCCGGCAACGACCGTTAGCAACACCGAAATTGCAATGAGCACCAGCGCATCCTGCACGGGCAGGCTCATCAGATTGGGCACCTGTTTGGCAGCAAGCGCCCAGGCATTAACCGGGAAGCTCACGGCCACCACGACGACAATGGCAAAGACACCGGCGATAAGCCCCTCAATAAAGGTCTCGGCATTGAATACGTTGGCCACGTTGCGCTTCGACGCGCCGATCGCGCGCAGGATGCCAATCTCCTTTTTGCGCTCCAGCACGCTGATGTAGGTGATGATGCCGATCATGATGGAACTCACCACCAGGCTGATACTCACGAATGCGATGAGCACCAAGCTGATGGTGTTCACGATGTCGGTCACCGAACCCATGATGATGCCCATGTAGTCGGTGTACGAAATTGCCCGATCATCATGGCCAGCGGCTTTGACCTGCTTGTTGTACGCATCGATGTGATCGAGTACGCGCTCCTTGGCCTCAAAGTCGCGCGGGAAAATCTTGACCGAGATGGGATCTGCCTCGTCCGCATAACCCAACGTGGTCAGATTGTTGTCGTAGGTAAGCTTCGACGCCTTCGCATAGCTCATCATGAGCGAGCTCAGGTCCTCGGCGTCCATGTTGAAATGGATGGCATGAGCAAAGGCACTCGCATCCACGCGCATGGCGCTCGCCAGGTTAGCAAAACTCGACGACATCTGCGTCGCCATCTGGCCCATGAGCCCTGCTGCGCCTGCCCTGAGCTGAGCTGACACCGTCGCCGCAATCTGATCGCTGATCGACTTCATCACCTGATCCATAGCCTGCTGCAGATACGGAGCCAGCTGCTTTTGCACATAGTCGGTCATCGCCTGCTGCAGGCGCTCGGCCAGGGCATCGCCGCCGAGCGCTTTGAGCTGGGCCAGGATTTGCTGGGCTGCCGTATCACTCTCAAGATACGCCGAGAATGCGGCAGCAAGCTTTGACGCGTCCTTAAAATCATCGGGTGACAGCGCCCTAAACTGATCAGACTGCAAAAAGCTCTCAAACAGCTGGTTGGCTAGCGTTCCCACCTGCTGCATTTGCTCGGGCGTGAGTTCCAGGCCGTCAAAGATGCCCGAGAAATCTGGAGCCGGCGCTTTGGCCATGATGTCACCAAAGTCGATGTCCTTGCCAACGCCCGAAAGATCAATATCCAGGCCCGACAGATCGACGCCCGAAAGATCAATGCCGTCGCCGGCCGCGCCCGAGAGCGCAGACGTATCGAACGAGAACGCGCTCTTGAGCGCCGCCTCGTCCACACTGAACATGCTGCCCAGGTCCACGCCTTGTTTGGCCTCGCCTTGCAGCTCATCGAAAGACTTGCCCGTAAAGACATCCGTCTCGGGGTGGGCGAGTTGCTCCTGCACAATCTGCGAATCGGCGGCGCGCTCCATAAGCTGGCGAGTCAGCGCATGCGTATAGGCAATGCCCGGAGACAACGCGCTCGCATTGGCCGTCTCGTTAGGTCGCACCACGCCCACAATGTGCACGTCGATGCCATCGGCAACCTTGGCGGCCATAAAGTCGGTGTCGCCAGACATGTCGGTCCACATGCCGGTCTCTTCGTTTTTGCGATAGGCATCGGCCGGCGACAGCACCTTAAACGTCGTGGACAACGCATCATCATAGGTAAAGTCGGCGCCGGTCTCGGGCGTCTCGATCTTACCGTCGGCCGTCATGGCACTGTTTACCAGATCGTTGAGCTCATCGATATCCAGCGCACCGATGCTGTAGAGCGTATAGTCGCCCACCGTACCGCGGCTCGAAAGCACCATCACGGCTTCGTTTGCGGTCGTGGGCCAATGACCGGCGACGACATCGTACTGGCTGTCGAGCAGGCTCTGGTCTTCAATCATCTCGTTAAAGACCGAGGTTCCCATGGATTCCATGCTCACCGTTGCCGCCGAGCTCGCGCCTCCGCTCATGGCCTCGGTCATGGCGTTGGGCACCAGCCGGACAGGCTTCTCATCGCCCTTGCCGGCACGATAGACAACCGGCGATACACCGTAGCCATACTGGATGGCGTTGACCTCTTTGTCGATACCATCGCCGCCGTCGTCAAGCCATGCCTTAAAGCTTGTCATGTCGTTGGACTTAACGCTCGCAAACATATCCTTTACGGCCGTGACCACGGGAATCTTATCGGTTCCCTGAGCCTTGCCGTCGGTACCGTCGTCGGACGAATCCTCGCCGTTGGACGCCTCGTCATCCGTGGCCCCCCTGTCCGCCCATCATGGACGACAGGTCGTAATCCTGCTTGGAAATGGTGAGCGGGTAGCTCGAGAGCGTATCCTCCTCGACCTTTTTGATGTAGCCGTTTACGCCGTTGGACAGCGCCAGAATCGCCGCGATGCCGATAATGCCAATCGAGCCCGCAAAAGCAGTCATGGCCGTGCGGCCTTTTTTGGTCATGAGGTTGCGGGCAGAAAGCCCCAGCGCCGTCACAAAGCTCATCGAGGTTTTGCGCGTAGGCTTTGCCTCGCGGCGCGTGGCGTCAGCGACATCGAAAGGATCGGAATCGTCGGTGATCTTGCCGTCCGCCAGGTTGACGATGCGCGTGGCGTATTGGTACGCCAGCTCGGGATTATGCGTGACCATAATAACCAGACGGTCGCGCGCCACGTCCTTGAGCAAGTCCATGACCTGCACGGACGTTGTGGAATCCAAGGCGCCGGTCGGCTCGTCTGCCAGCACAATCTCGGGATCGTTAATCAGGGCGCGGGCGATGGCCACGCGCTGCATCTGTCCGCCCGATAGCTGGCTCGGGCGCTTGTTAACGTGCTCGCCCAAGCCGACTTTCTCCAACGCCTCGCGCGCACGCTGGCGGCGCTCGGCATGCCCCACGCCCGTGAGCGTGAGCGCCAGCTCCACGTTTTCCAAAATGGTCTGATGCGGAATGAGGTTATAGCTTTGGAACACAAAGCCGATGCGGTTGTTGCGATAGGCATCCCAATCGCGGTCACGGAAGTCCTTGGTCGAAATACCGTCAATCAACAGGTCACCGGAATCAAAGTGGTCCAGCCCACCGATAACGTTGAGCATTGTGGTTTTGCCCGAGCCCGAGGGACCCAGAATGGCCACGAACTCGTTATCGCGAAAAGCCAGGCTCACGTTATCGAGCGCCACCTGCGTAAACGACTGTGTGACGTACCTTTTGCAAATACCTTTGAGCTCCAACATGGACGGCAACCTCTCCCACGCGGACGCACTTGCCCGCTCTCCCCCGCCGTTCGTATTCGACGCGTTTGTCCTACTCTATCCCCATTTTTTGCCGGAGCCAGTGAGGAATGTAGGGAACCGCGCCAAAAAACGAACGGGACGACGCCCAAAAGAAGAGGTCCCGAGCGGGACCTCTGTATGGTGGAGATTATCTTGAAAGGCAGCGGACTACTCCGCACAGCGGCGCGCGATCCTCGCCATGCTTTACGCGTTTTCTACTGCTCGCTATTCGCAATCGCCTGGTCGATAAGCTTGTCGAGCGCTGCGCGCTGCTCGGCGGAGCTGATGGCTCCCACGATTGGATCCCCTACGATGTTGCCATTCTGATCGATGACATACGTCGTCGGGAACGAGAACAGATTTGACGTAAACTTGCCGGCCTCGCTATCCGACTTGAACCAGATGTTCTTATATGTCACGCCCTTCTTGCTCAGCACGTCCTTGGCATCTGCAATCTCGCCCTTGTTGCCATCGAGCGTAAAGGAATTGACGCCCACGACCTGGCCGCCCTTCTCGGCAAGCTCCTGATTCAGCTTCTCAAGATCGCCCAGCTCGCCCACGCACGGCTTGCAAGTGGTGAACCAGAAGTTCATGACGGTGACCTTGTTCTTAGAGAACAGCTCGTCGCTGTTCACGTCGTTGCCATCCAGGTCCTTGCCCGTAAAGCTGGGGAACTTCGTCGCCTCGCTCGAAGCATTGGCACCAGCCGTCATGCCAGCGGCCGAAGCGTCGACGCTCTCGCCTGCGCTCGGCGTGCTTCCACAGCCGGGGAACTCCTTCTCCAAGCTCTCGAGCTTGTCCTCGATCTCCTTGATCTGCTGTGCACTGGCCTTGAGCGTCTTAAGCTCATCCGCCGTGAACCCATCCTTGGCGCCGTCGATGGTCTTGAGCAGAAAATCGCCGTAATTGCTGCCGTCCTCAATCATTGCCGAGTCTTTATTTGCCGCATTGAATACCTTTTCCCACAGCGCGTTATCACTCGAAAAAATCTCGTTCTCCTTCTGCATGAGCTTCGCATACAGCTCGGCGGCCTCGTCGGCATTGGTCGGCTTCTGCGCAGTGAGTTCTGCGATCTTAGGATCGGAGCTCGCAGATTCGCTCACATTGCCACCGGGCGCCGAACATGCCACAAGGCACAAGGCCAATACCGGCACCATAAACAGGGCTGCAATCTTAGAAAGCTTCATGGTCATTCCTCCGTTTTGTCGAAGCTTGTTTACTTTTTATCGGCGGTCAGAGAGAGTTTTTCTGCCGACACGTCCAGGCCATAGCGATAGCTGATGGCATCGACGGGACAGGCCCCGATGCACTTTCCGCACCGGATACATTCGGCATGATTGGGCGCGCGGACCACATCAACGTCCATCTGACAAACCCTTGAACACTTGCCGCACGAGACGCATTTGCATGCATCGACCCGGATGCCCAGTAGGGATACCTTATTCATGAGCGCATAGAATGCGCCGAGCGGGCAAATCCATTTGCAGAAGGGGCGATAGAACAAAACGCTCAGCACTACCACGGCAATGAGAACGGCAAGTTTCCAGGTAAAGAGCTGCCCCAGCGCAGATCGAATGCCGGCGTTGGCAATGGCCAGCGGAATGGCGCCCTCGAGCACGCCCTGCGGACAGACGTATTTGCAAAAGAACGGATCTCCCATCCCCAGGTCGTTGACCACCAGCACAGGCAGCAATACCACAGCAAACAGCAGCACGAAGTATTTGATATACGTAAGCGCCTTGAGCTTTTTTGTCGAAAGCTTTTTGCCGGGAATCTTATGAAGCAGCTCCTGCAGCCAGCCAAACGGGCACAGAAAGCCGCATACAAAGCGTCCCAGCAGCACGCCGAGCAAAATGAGCGTACCGGTAACATAGTAAGAAAAGTTGAACTTGGATGAACCTACTACCGACTGGAACGACCCGATGGGGCACGCACCCGATGCCGCGGGACACGAATAGCAGTTAAGTCCAGGCACGCAGACGGTTTTTCCCGCGCCCTGATAGATGCCGCCTTTGGCAAAGTTTGGCAGGTGAATATTGGTGACCAGCGTCGCCGCCGCCTGAATGAATCCGCGAAATCGGGCCAAAACATGCGACGCAGTGTTTTCTCTTTTATCCAATTCCGATACACTCCAAGCACAGCCTAATCGCTTTGGCCAGCACGGCATCCGCCTCGCCACGCATAACACCAAAGCACACCATGGCAATTCCGACGATCAACAAAGCGACCTGTACCACGGGTTTTACCGCTTTGAACAACCTGACCACTCCTTTCGTTACGCGACCATTGGACCATATCGGCTATAAAATCCGTGTTAAGCGCGATTTGAAATGTGCAAGGAGACTGTTATGCGTATTTTGATCGTCGAGGACGAGCGGGCGCTGTGCGACGCAATCGCGCGCAGCTTGCGGAACTTGGCGTACAGTGTCGACTGCTGTCACGACGGACAGGAGGCGCTCGACCTACTGGACGTTGAGGCCTTCGACCTCGTGGTACTCGACCTCAACCTTCCCCGCATCGACGGCATGACCGTACTCAGGGAACTTAGGAAAACTGACTGCGAGACTAAGGTACTGATTCTGTCCGCACGTGGCGAAGTATCAGATAAAGTCGCCGGACTCGATGCCGGCGCCAACGATTACCTCACCAAGCCGTTTCATCTGGACGAGCTTGCGGCAAGGATCCGCAGCCTCACCCTCAGACGCTTCGCACAAAGCGACATAGTATTAACCTGCGGAAAGCTCAGCTTTGACACCAAGGCGCGCATCGCTTCCGTGGACAGCGAGGCCTTATCTCTTACACGCAAGGAAACGGGAATCTTGGAATACCTGATGCTTAATCAGGGGCGACCGGTAAGCCAAGAGGAGCTTATCGAGCACGTTTGGGATAGCACCGTGAACTGTTTTAGCAACGCAACCCGCGTTCACATCTCGTCGCTCCGAAAAAAGTTGCGCAGCGCTTTGGGATACGACCCGATTCGCAATCGGATTGGAGAGGGCTACGTTATGGAGGATAGCGAATGAAAAGGCTTTCGCTGCAATGGCGCATAACGATCATGACGGCGCTGCTGACGTGTGCGGCGTGCGTGCTGACGAACTGCCTGGTCGGCTATACGGGCATGCGCTATATGGATGCCATCGGCAGTGACATCTCGGCCTTTAACGCTGCCGGCGCGGATTCGCCCCAGGTGTTCGACCCAACGAAAACGGCCCTCGATGACAAGGTCACAATCGTCGTAAACGACGCACAGGAGTCTTTTGGCACGACAACCTGGTGCATCACGGCTGGAGTCACACTCCTTGGCGGCGCGCTGGCATACTTTGTGAGCGGTCGTGCGCTCAAACCGCTACGGGCTTTTGCAGCCCAGGTTGAGCGTGTGCAACCTGACAACCTAAGCGAAATCAGGCTCAGTGAAGATGTGCCCACCGAGCTACAACGATGCAGCGCCTCTTTCAACGACATGATCGCCCGTCTTGGCGAAGGGTTCTCTGCACAGCGTCAGTTTACCGGCAACGCCGCACACGAGCTGCGCACCCCGCTCGCCCTTATGCAAGCACAGATTGAACTGTTTGTCTCCGAGCGCTCCAACTTACAATCCGAAACAGCCGAGCTGCTCGGCCTGCTACAAGAACAAACCGAGCGCATGTCTCGAATGGCCAAGGTATTGCTCGAGATGAGTGAGCTCCGCAGCGTCCCTTGCGAGGACGATGTGGAACTTGGTCCTTTGTCCGAAGAGGTCCTCACCGACCTTGCGCCACTTGCCGAAAATAAGGGCATAGCCCTCAATTGTGCTGGAGACGCTTTAGTAATCGGGAGCGACACGCTCCTCTATCGGCTGGTGTTTAACCTGGTCGAAAATGCCATCCGTTACAGCCGCACCGGCTCGACTGTCAACGTCTCCATCCGCGACAACGACAGCCATGTGTTCCTGCGAGTCGAGGACCAGGGCCCGGGAATACCCAAGCAGTACCGTGAGAGCATCTTCCAACCGTTCTTTCGCCTGGATAAATCCCGCAGCAGGGCATACGGCGGCGCAGGACTCGGACTAGCGCTCGTTTGGGAGATTGCAGCGCTTCACGGTGGCACGGTAGAGGTCGAAGAAAGTTCCGAGAACGGGACCGTGATGCTCGTGACCCTCTCAAAGGGGGCCACCACGTGATCCGACTGTCCAGGAATCCCACTCGACATTGTGAAACGCGTCCCAAAACTTGGACATGAGAAATGGGAGAGAGTTCGCATCTATGCCGAGGACGAAGTCCTGGCGGGGATTCAGGATGCGCAGAGGAAGCTTGCGGCAGAAAACCCCGACAGAGTCGTGACCGTCGGCGGCAACTGTATGGTGTCGCCTGCCCTCTTCGATTACCTGCACGGGAAATACGAGAACGTTGGAATCGTCTGGATCTATGCGCATCCGGATGTATCCACGCTGAATGATGGCTACCCCAACGCTCACGCCATGGTACTTGGCAGCCTTTTGGAACAGGGTGCACCGCAACTCGTTTCGCGGATGCGGCATCCGGTGTTTAAGCCGAGCGATGTCCTGCATGTCGGGCTACAGCAGCTCCACGACTATCAGGAGGTTTGCTTAAACAAGCATAGGTGTTGCGGTTTTAGCCGATGTCCTCATGGAGGAAAACGACATGCTGGGTCTGTCTGATTAAAGTCCAACAGTTTCCATGAGGCATCTAGCGCGGTAAAAGCTAAAGACCCGGGAGACCCCAAACTGTCAACCATCTTTACGGGTGCAAGGGAAACGGGCAAGACAGCCCCCTCTCGCTCCTATCCGAAACGGCGCTTGAACACGGCTGGATTGCAGCGAATGTCTCCGCCATGCCCGGCATGCTCGAAGATATCATCGAGCACACAAAGGAGGCCGCAGGCCGTTACCTCTCGCAGCCCCATACACGCGTGAGCGGAGTTCAAGTTGGGCAGCGAGGCGGTTTAGCGCGCCAATATAATCAAATCGTGCACTTCCATAGCCTCTCGTCTACGTGGTGTACCGTCGTCTCCCCTTTTATCAGAGTTGGGCGATTTTCAGGCACCCGAGCTGAACTCAAATTGAACTCAACGATGCCTTATCGGTCGAGGGCGTCCTAGCGAGAATATACAGAGGCGCACATTTCGCAGGGAACCTCCCATTCGTTATCATATCGGGATGCTGTCAAGGCAGCGTCAATGCGTTCGACCTACACCTTCTCGCTTTTCGAGGCCTCGTCTGCAGGACCATCGGAATCGATACGGAATCGATCGGCATACCATTCATCCGAAGCAATCACCTTATGGAGCATCTGAAGATGCAGGTCGACATAGTGGCAGAACGCCTTGCCGCATTCCACGAGAGGCGCATTGTTTCTCTCGTTGGGCTCGGCTCCAAAATTAAACTCGACCTCATAGCCCTCCCCAGGCACACCCATGCTCGGCAGAATATCAATGGAGAAGTGGACGAATCCAGACGTCACCTTGTATACATCTTTTACCTTTGGATCGAACTTCTCGAGTAAGTCTTGAAGTCTTCCATCGGACATCTTCTCACCCGAGAAATCTTTCAGCTTGTTCACAGGCACACCTTGAAACACCTGCTTGAGAAAGTCATCCTGGTCTTCGGCGGCGAATAATGCGAATGTCCGCAGGCAGACTCCAACCTGTGCGCGGAGAAGCTGGGCGACGCAAACAAGATTCCTCGACTCGAGCATGGAGATGAATCCGTCTATCAGTCTCATCGCATACTCAGAGGAGGATGCCAGATATAGATCCCATTGGGTAAAGTCGCCGTTCATGAAGGGAATCACTGCATTGCGCTCGGCGACTCTCAAGGCACTCAGGCTTTGTTCTATTTTCTCGGCTTCTTGTTTGAACTGTTCGCTATCCAAAATGCCCCCAAATGCCGGCTTCTCAACAAATCAAAAAAGCAGGAGAGACAGAGATTAGGTTCCTGCTCCACTGAACCCGCGCTTCCAGTCGAGACACTCCTCCTCGAAGATCTCCCCAGAGTCCCGTCTCTCGCGCCCCTCACGGAACTGTCCATATCAGTGTAGCCAATCCAAGCACAGCCCCACCGCACGGCCCAGTCGCTTCCGGTCCTGCGTGGCCCCGTGAAGGCGGAAGGGCGTGGTTGTCGTCATCGCGTTCCTTTCTCCTCATACCTTTTTGGGCATGCGTCACGGGCCCCCGCGCGGCGCTGAGAGCGAATCGGCGCAGGCTTGGGGCCAGTTGCGTAGAGGTTGAGGTTCGGGTTTCGCCGGCTTACGCAGCTTGGCGGGCAGAGCGCCCGGGCTCGCTGCGCCTAGGGCGCGGCGGGATCCGCGACGCCGGAGGTGTCGATCTCGCCCAGATTGGCGAGCTGCTCGATGAGGGGGAGGCCCATCGGGTCGTCCACCTCGACGCCGCCGAGCACGATGGTGCTGTCGCGCGTGTCGATTTGGGTTGTGAACACGGCCGGGTCGAAGCCCGAAGCGATAAAGCCAATGCCCGCGAGGACAACACCCGCGGCAACGAGCCCGCCCGCCACGGCGAGGTAGATCTTCTTCGCGCTGGTCATGGTACTCACTCCTTTCTACGCCGCGAGATGCGCGGCAGCGCCGCCCTTCTCGCTCTTACCCTTCCAGAAGGGCGAGGCGGCCTTCCTCGCCCAGAGCGCCGAGAGGCGCGCAATTTGTTTTGAGGCGGCCCAAGCGCCAGCACCAACGAAGAGCGCCACGCCGACGAGGCCGAGCCCCACGCCCGCCGAGGCGAGGGCGTACGGGAAGTGGCCGATGGTGACGCCGCTTACGGCAAACAGGAGCTCAACTACGCCCACGCCCCCGAGTGCCGCCGCGACGATCCACACGCAGAGCGCCAGCACCCAGATGCAGATATAGACCGTGACGACCACGGCGGCGAAGGCGGCGAGCAGCGGCACCCACACCGGGGAGCCCACGATGGTCAGCACCCACAGCAGCGCGGTGCTGCGCTGGCGCGTCCTCGCGATCGCGCGCGGCACGGCGGGCAGGTCGTCGAGCGTGGCCTCCGCCACCTCGCCGGGCGTGCCCATGGCGGCCACGGCCTCCTCCTCGCTCATACCGTCCTCCATGCGATCGGCGATGGCCTCCGCATAGAACGCCTTGGTCTCCTCCACCTGCTCGGCCGGCAGGCAGGCGAGCAGCTCGCCCAACCGGCCCAGAAACTCATCACGCGTCATGGTGCGCCCCCTCAACGTATGCGTAAATCTCCCGTACGGACGGCCACTCGGCCAGGAACTCCTCGATGCGCGCTCGCCCGTCGTCCGTGATGCGGTAGTACCGGCGCAGCCGCCCGTTGTGCTCGGCGGAGCGCGCCGTGATGCACCCGGCCTTCTCCAGGCGCTTGAGCAGCGGGTAGAGCGTCGACTCCGTGAGCCCCATGCTCGCCGGTACGTCCTTCACGATCTGGTAGCCGTAGGACTCCTCGCCGGAGACGGCCGCGAGCACGCAGGCCTCCAGGAAGCCGCGCTTCATCTGTGCCTCCATCCGCACACCTCCTCTCGTCATATACTGTGCTATACACACTATACGATGCAAGGTATTAGACGTCAACTCTCATCGCGAAGGTTCTCCGGCCCCTGCGCGCTGCGAACGTGATGTCGCGGGACGGTTGGCATTATGCATGAAACGTCAAGTAACGCTCTTTTGATCCACTTCCACTCGGCCCCATATGCCTTGCACAACGCCCCCTTCGACCTCGGAATCAAGAGAGCCGCTAGGCTGGACATGCCGGACGGTAAGGTCCTGGACGCCATGGTGGACTTCTCCGATGCCATGGGGGTCACGGGTCTACGCCGATGGAGACCCACACACGCGGCAGGGCTCGCCCGTCACCGCTGGTCGCCGGACGGTCCCCACGCCTCGCTCGCCAACGCGCAGGCGACAGCAGCAGTCCAGCGCTGGCTGGAGACGCCGGAATGCCCAGAAGATGCGTTTCCCATCGCTGCGGCAGAGCTTTTTGTAGGGGCGGCAATTTTTCCTAATGTCGAGGTCAGCTAGGCTTCAGTAGCCACCTTGGGAGCATCGCCAATAGACTCTTCCTTTATACGTTCGGCATAATCGTAGGCGATACCCACAAATTCCGGTCCCGAGCAACAGGAGTACAATTGCTGCATTGTTGCCACCTGATGGGAGATGGAAGATGGACTGCGATGGCTACCCACGCGTTCCCATGCCGTTGATGTGCACCGCCTTTGTGCCGGGGCAGATTGACGCTGCGGTTGCAGGCATTTCCGACCCCGATTCGCGCGCCATTGCCACGGCAGAAGCTCTGTACTTTCGCGGACAGGCCGCCCTCGCTGCCAAGACGGCGCGCCCCTATCTTGACGCCACCGATCCCGCACTGCGCTATTCCGCATGCTTTATCTGCGGATATGCCAGCCTGTCGCTCAACCGTATCCCCGACGCCCGCCGGTGCCTTGCTGGCATCCTCGATATGCCAACCGACGAGGAGTCGCCCGCCGTCCACGCCACGCATATCCTGTTCGCCTCGGCCGCGAGCGTCCTGCTGCACTTGCCTTCCCCGTATTCCGCCGAAGAGTTTTATCCGCTTGCGGCGCATCTGCCCGAAGGCCTGCGCCTGTTCGCCAGCTACGTGATGGCGCACGCCCTGTACCTGCGCGGCGAATATGGCCGCAGTCTGGGCATGGCAGAAAACGCCCTGATCATGAAACAGGGAAGCTATCCCATCTCGGAGCTATTCCTGCACTTGTCGGCTTCTATGGCATGCATGAGCCTCAAGGACATCGACGCCGCAAAGGCACACTTCGGAGTTGCTTGGAACATTGCGCGTCCCGACGGCCTTATCGAGCTCATTGGCGAGCACCACGGCCTTTTGCAGGGACTCATCGAGGCATGCCTAAAATCGCAATACCCTGACGATTTCGCACGCATCATCGAGATTACGTATCGATTCAGCTACGGCTGGCGGCGCATCCACAACCCCGATTCGGGCGAGGACGTGGCCGACGATTTAACGACCACGGAATTCACCATGGCCATGCTCGCCTGTCGTGGATGGACCAACGCCGAAATCGCACGCCATATGGGAGTATCGTCGGGCACCGTCAAAAACCGCCTATCAGGAGTGTATGCCAAACTTGGTATCGGAACTCGCGCCGAGTTGGTCGCGCATATGTTGCGTTAGCGACCGGGCCGCCAAGAGCATCGAACGCGTTCCGGAACCCGGCGCTTCGCTCGATTAATTTGGACATTTTGACCCTTGAACGGCACTACCGCCACGTGGCGCCTTCTCGCAAAATTGGATTAGTTCCACCGATACCTGCGGGATGGGAGCCAAAGATGCTTGATCGCCGTTCGTTACTTGTTGCCGGAGCGTCCTCGCTGGCGAGCATTATGTTGCCGCGCGTGCCGGGAAGCGCAAACGCCTTCATACTGCCGTTCGCCCCCACCGAAGCCCATGCCGACGAAAAAGACCCCTTCAGGGTGCTCGTTCTCTCGCGCACCAGGTTCGGTGTGGTCGTGGTCGACGTCGCCAACAAGAATACGCCCATCAAGGGAGCCCAGGTCACGCTCGCGTCGCGTTATGCCGCGGGCAAGCAGCTCACCGCCACGACCGATGACGAAGGCACGGCCATCTTTGAGGTCGCCCCTCTTTCAGAAGGCTACGTGGACGAGGCAACGCTTCTCGACGCGTACGACTTTAACGGCGGCATCTCCATCAGCATGGCAGGCTACCGCGATGTCGAGATTCCCCTTGCGCGTATCCAGGGCGGCACCGCCATTACCGCACCCACACGTCCGCTCTCCGATGGCGAGCCGTACTTTCGACAGCTCACGTTCGACGAATGGGACATCCAGTACGCCGACGCCACGTTTATGGCAATGCCAGCGGACGAAGCAGCAAACGACCAGCCCGACACGCACGCTTTTACCGTGCAGGCTCATCTGCCGCAGGGCGGGCAGGCAACGTTGCATATCAATAAAGTGATGCCCTCTGCGGGCAGCTCAACCGAAACCGTCACGCAGATCGGCCAGATCAAGGCCAGCGCATCGGGCGCGGATAATCTGGCGACGTTCACGCTCGAAGACACGTTCCTCGATGCAGCTTCGGGCCTTCTGGAGGAAGGGTGCAAGCTGCGCTTTATGCTCGACTACCAGGGCAAAACCTACACGCTCTCATCCCCTATGGCCGTTGTCACCGCGCCGGCGGCAAAGGCGGAATCGGGCTCGACCACTATCGTCCCCACCACCATGGACCAAGAGATAACTCCGTTTGATTTCCCCGCGGCGTTTCCCGGTATCGGCGGCAATAAGTTCACGTGCTGGATGCCCACATTTCCCATTCTGTTCGATTTCTCGTTTGCCGGGTACGTACTGTTTGGCGGAGAATACAAACCGGTCGGCTACATGAACGATTCGGGCAATCCGGATCCGGAATACTGGAAGAAATCGCCACGCGAGTCGGGCGCCAAGCAGGCAAACCGCTACCTCGACGAGATGGAGGGGAAGTGGAATCAGTACAAGAGGATGAGTGCCGGTTCGGGCACCGATCCAAGAAACACCAAGCTCCTTCGCCACCATTGCACGCCGCTGTTCACGATGGATATCGCCACACAGCTGTACGGCTCGCTCGCCTACGATTGGGTGGGCAAAACCTGGGGTAACAACAACGACCCCGCATACGGCAATATTAAGGCCCTCTTCCAGGTAAGAACCGACCTCAATTGGACCGAGCAGTTCACCTTGGGACCGGTGCCGTTTTTCCTAAACGTCAACCCCTGGGTGCTGGCAAAACTGGCGCTCGCCGTGGGTGCCCACACGCACGGCAGCGGCGCGGCGTTTTTTAAAAACATTTCGCTCGACTATTCAAACACGTCGGGCTCGTTCACCATCCAGATCGGGCTTGCCGTCACCTTTGGCGCCGGCGTTGCAGGCGTCGCCTCGTCTGCCGTGCGCGGCGCCGCATCCCTCACGCTGTTCATTGGGTACGAAAAGGCAAATGGACACCAGCTTCCGCGACTGCGTGTAGGTGCAGACGTCGATGTCGATGTAATACTCCAGTTCGTAATGTTCAAGTGGACCACCAAGGCTTGGTCGGGGTCGTGGCCCACACTCATCGATTCGTGGAATATGTCGGTGAACAATGGCGACCAGTATGTGCTCCAGCGCTCTGAGCTCGCATTGGATGGAGATACGCCTTACACGCTGGATGCCCGCTTCGGCACGCCCGGCAACATCGAGGCGGGCGGCGTGCCGCAATTTATCGCATCGGCCACCATCGTCACCAACGCCGAGCTGCTCGCACGCGCCGAGGTTGCAGCCACCGCGATAAACGTCGCGCCTGTCGTGCGCGATTGGGATCAAGCGGTCACGCGCATTGAACTCGAGGCAGATGCAGAAAGCGACAACACGGGACAAATCGAGCATTTCGTCCATGCACTGATAGAGAACGGCGAAAACGCCGCGCCGATGTATGCGTACACCCATATCGGGCAGGCGAAGGGTGCCGTTGCGGACCCCAACGCCAATTCTGCTGGTGTATCGGAGGACGAGCGTGGCGGCATCAAACCCTCGAGCGACAACGTGCTGTTTACTGGCGTGCTCAGCGAAGCCCACATGAAGCTGGCGATTATTGCCGGCGTAGAATGCCTGTTCCGTATCGCCTCGGTGCGCTACGGCGACAATGGCCGCTCGCGCCTGGTGGTACACACAAAGGCAAACGGCACGTGGTCTGCCCCCACGCCCGTGGACTTCCCCCTTGGCTTTGGCGAGGGCGACGTGGAGCGCGACGGCATATACGATTACGACTTCGACGTGGTGGAATATACGGACGGCAGGGGAAACAAGGACGCCTACGTGCTGCTGGTCTCGGGCGAGCGCCCCGCCGGTGACAACACCCTTTTCGATGCGGCGAGCACAGCCGGCATACTGTCCGTTGTGCGCCTGCGCATAAGCAACGACGGAGTTCACGTGGTGTCGCATACGTCATGGCGCAGCATCTCGCGCGGCCGCCTGCAAGAGGATGGCTACCATTGCCTGCAGTGCCCGCGCATCACGGTGGGCAAGACGCTGGTCGACGGGCGTCTGTCGGGTGCCTACCTCCACCGCCGCGGAACCACCGCAGAAAAGGTGCTCGGCAGCGAGGCAGAGGTTGCGCTGGAGTGCTTCACCCTGTGGTCGGACGTTTCGGGCGACAGCCTGACGTTCCGCCAAGTTCTCCGCTTTCCGCAAGCACCGTCGAGTATCGAGCTGGGCGCGCCCGAGAATATCAACGGCAAAATGGTGGTGCCCGTTGCGTACGAGACCGCAAACGGTTGCGGCTGCGCATCGTACGCCGTGATCGGCCAGTCTATCGCGGGCTGGGGCGTTATGTCGCCAGATGCCACAGTACCCCACGCGGTGCCGTGGCCGCAGCACACGGGTTTTTTGGCTACCGTCAACGAGCAACTGCAGCATATTACTTGGACGCGAGGCGCATCGGCATTTGCAACGCAGCCCGTGGGTGCCGCAGGCTATGGCCCGGCATCGTTTAGCGTAAGCAACAACGGCAGGTGCGTGCTCTATGTAGAGAACACCAATGGCAAGGTAGGACAAACCTACGACGAAGAAGGCAACCCGATAGCAGTGATGGGCAAGCACTTCCGCATCTTCGCCAGCACCTTGGCTGGCGATTTGTTCACGGAGCCGTTCGTGATGTGCGAGCTGGACCATCCCGTCGATCAGATGACGACGTTTTTGACGTCGGGAGGCATGCTCTCCGCGCTCGCCACGCACATTGTGAGCGCGGAGAAGAGCGAGGCAGAGCTGCACGGCATCGAAGTGCCCTTGGTGGCGTGTGCCACTCCGACGGGCGCGGTCGCTACCTCGGGCGCGGTGGTGCCCGGAGCAGCAGGCGAATCCTTCATGGTCACGGTGCGAAACGACGGCAACACCTTGCTGACCGCTGGCACGATTGATCTGTACCGAGAGGACTCCAGCCAGCCGTTCTCCAGTGCATCCATCGGGTTCGGAGCGAATGCACGAATGGCATCGATCTACGATCCGGAGCTCGCCGAGGATGCTTCGGCCAACGACATGGCACACGTGAAGTACGCGCTCGAGACGCTGGGCGCACGTTTTGCGACGCACCCGCTGGTTGCCGACAATGGCAACGCCGTGCTGGCACCAGGCTGCACGGCACAGTTCCGCATGAGCTTCGCCATCCCCGAGAGTTGGAGCGACGAAGTGGGCAAACGCGTAACGCTGCATGCGAAAGCGCGTGATCTGGTGGCGCTCGACCCCGTGACGCTCGAGGAAATTCGACCGGGCGCAAACTCGGCGCTGGGTGCCGTACTGCACGAGCTTCATGTGCCCGACGCGGCATGCGAACGCTCAGAAGTTCAGGTCGGCGTATGCGACAGCGCGGATACGACAGAACTTCACGACGCCCCGATGACAGCAGACGACGATGGCGGCTCGAGTGGCGGCGGTACCGACGAGGGCGGCGGCTCCGGCGGAAGCAGCTCCGGCAGTGGCAAGGACCACAGCAATAACAAACGCTCCGGAAAAGCGGGCGCGCTCGCTGGCACGGGCGATGTCAACGCTCCCCTTACGGCAGCCGCTGCAGCACTCGCCGCGGCAGGCGCCGGCCTCATCGCCTACAGCGCCCGCCGCACGGCGCTCGAAAAAGACACCGCCAAGGAGGTCAATTCGGATAGGCCTCGCTAGCTCCTAGTTACTTTTGTGAGAGATGCCGACTCGGCTCATCGAACATCAAATGGGCTGGTTCTGGATACCCAGAGCCAGCCCATTTCGCATTAGATATCGTCAGTGGAGTCGAATTCTGCCTCGAGCTTGGCACGGCGTCTTTTCGCCGTGAAAAACGTTGCGCACAGGCCAGCAAACGTGGCCGCGAAAATCGTCGCACCGCAGAACACGCCCGTGGCCAGGTTCGCCAACCAAAAGACGCTTTCGAGTGGTACGATCTGCGCCTCAGCAATACAGCGCATTGCGGCAATAACAAGCGCGAACGCGGCGCCGCTAAGACCGCTGAGAAGCAGGAAATATCCAACAGGAAGATGCTCGGTTTGCCCAAAACGATTGGTGTCGACATAGCCCTTCCGCGTTTGCAGTCCTGCGCAAATCAACATCACGAGAACGAGCCACAAATACATGGCTACCTCGAACGGCGTTGCAAAGCCATGCGGCATTTCACTGGCGTCGCTGTGAACCCACGCGACCTGTCGAGCTATAAACTGGTAGAAAAAGATCATCAACATGCCAAACGAAAGCAGTACGAAACCAATCTTGTAGATCTTTGCGCTTTCCGCCTCCAGGCGCTCATCCTTTGGGCCGGCATATTCACGCCACTTTTGCACGATTTTCAGATCTTCATATTTCATAGTGAACTCCTAAAGAGTATTAGGGTCGGCGTCGGTTTCGTCTTCCCAAAACAAGTCGTTCAACGTAACGCGCAGCACCTTACAGATTGCCACGCACAAATTGAGCGTGGGGTTGTAGCCGCCCGCCTCGATAAGACCGATAGTCTGGCGCGTAACGCCCACGGCCTCGGCCAAGTCGGCTTGCGAAAGGCCAGCCGCCGCGCGCGCCGCCTTCATGCGAAGGTTTTTCTTACCCGGCATGGAGCTCCTTTCGTAAATATGGACAGATATCCGTTGCAACATGACAGAAATATATTGCATCCATCAGAAGATGTCAACTATATCTGTCATTATGAAAATCATGTTCGTCATCGCCATGCGGACACAACAACTTCGATTCACTATTCAAACTTACTCGGACAAACCGACTCGGTTTTGGCCGAGTAAACAAATCTCCATCGAACTCCGAACGATTGTTCGATGGATTTCGTGTTGGTTGGAATCGCCCACGGACTGGGCTATGCTACCTTGACTATCTATATGACTTAAACGCAGCAAAGGAGCACCGAGAGAGCGAGTATGGCAAAAAACACCGCAAACTATGGTAACGACAGTATCCGCCAGCTCAAGGACGAGGAGCGCGTACGTCTGCGTCCCGCCGTCATCTTTGGCTCAGACGGACTCGACGGTTGCGCGCATGCCGCCTTCGAGATCCTGTCCAACGCCGTTGACGAGGCGCGCCAGGGCCACGGCAAGCTCATCACCCTTACCGCCTTTCGCGATGGTTCCATTCAGGTAGAGGACAACGGCCGCGGCTGCCCGCTCGACTGGAACCCCTCCGAGAAGCGCTTTAATTGGGAACTCGTTTTTTGCGAGCTCTACGCCGGTGGCAAATACAATAACAACCAGGGCGGCGACTACGACTTCTCGCTCGGTACCAACGGCCTGGGCTCGTGCGCAACCCAGTACGCATCCGAGTACATGGACGTCACGGTTTGGCGCGACGGCAACAAGTACTCCCTGCACTTTAAGAAGGGCAAGGTCGTCGGTGCCAAAAAGAAGGCACTCGAGATTGAGCCCAGCGACGAGGACCGTACCGGCACCACCATCAAATGGCGCCCCGATCTCGAAGTCTTTACCTCCATCAGCATTCCCCACGACTGGTATCGCGAAACCATGCGCCGCCAGGCCGTGGTCAACGCCAACGTGACCTTCCGTCTGCGTATCGAGGGCGACGACGGCGAGTTCTCCGAAGAGGACTTCTGCTATCCCAAGGGCATCGAGGACTATGTGCTCGAGAAGGTCGGTACCGACTACCTCACCGAGCCTTTCTTTATCGAGGCCGACCGTCGTGGTCGCGACCGTGAAGACCTGCCCGATTACAACGTAAAAATCACTGCTTGCATGTGCTTCTCGCGCACCTTCACGATGCAAGAGTACTACCACAACTCATCGTGGCTCGAGAACGGCGGCTCACCCGAGAAGGCCGCCCGCAGTGCTCTGACCAGCGCCATCGATGCCTACATCAAGCAACAGGGCAAGTACAACAAAAACGAGAGCGGCATTAAGTGGCAAGATGTCCAGGACTGCCTGGTACTGGTGACCAACTGCTTCTCCACCCAGACGTCCTACGAAAACCAGACCAAGAAGGCCATCAATAACCGCTTTATCCAGCAGGCCATGACGGCATTCTTTAAGGAGCGCCTCTCGACCTACTTGATCGAGAACAAAGATGCCGCCAACAAGATCATGGAGCAGGTGCTCATCAACAAGCGCTCGCGCGAGAACGCCGAGAAGACGCGCCAGAGCATCAAGACCAACCTGCAGCAGAAGACCGACATGGCCAACCGTGTGCAAAAGTTCATCGATTGCCGCTCCAAGGACAAGAGCCGCCGCGAGATCTACATCGTAGAGGGTGACTCGGCAGCAGGCGCCATTCGCACGTCGCGCGATGCCGAGTTCCAGGGTGTTATGCCCGTCCGCGGCAAGATCCTCAACTGCCTGAAGGAGGACTACCCGCGCATCTTTAAGTCCGACATCATCATGGACCTCATGCGCGTGCTGGGCTGCGGCGTGGAGATCAAAGACAAGCGCATCAAGAACCTTGGCGCCTTTGACCTGGACAACCTCAACTGGAACAAGGTCATCATCTGTACGGACGCCGACGTCGACGGGTACCACATCCGCACGCTCGTGCTCACCATGCTCTACCGTCTGGTGCCCACGCTTATCGACGAGGGCTACGTGTATATCGCCGAGTCGCCGCTCTACGAGATCAACTGCAAAGAGAAGACCTACTTTGCCTACACCGAGCTCGAGAAGAACGGCATCCTCAAAGAGATTGGCGACCAGAAGTGCTCCATCAACCGCTCCAAGGGTCTTGGTGAGAACGATCCGGACATGATGTGGCTCACCACCATGAACCCCGAGACGCGTCGCCTGATCAAGGTGGAGCCCGAGGACGTCACCAAGATGGAGACCATGTTCAACCTGTTGTTGGGCAATGACGAGGCAGGCCGCAAGCGCCATATCTCCGAGCACGGCAAGGAATACCTCGACCAGCTGGACCTGCAATAGCAGCAAATCGATAACGACGGCCCATAAGAAGTTCAAGAGGAAATCGTGGCAAAGAAGAAGACGAAGAACCAGCCAAAGAAAAAGCAGGTTAACGCCGAGAACGTCATCGGCCTGCACTCCGAGGTCACCGACCAGCCGATCACGCAGACGCTCGAGGTCAACTACATGCCCTACGCTATGAGCGTCAACGTTTCGCGTGCGTTCCCCGAGATCGACGGCTTTAAGCCCTCGCACCGCAAGCTGCTCTACACCATGTACAAAATGGGTCTGCTCAAGGGCGAGCGCCAGAAGAGCGCCAACATCGTGGGTCAGACTATGAAGCTCAACCCGCACGGCGACGCCGCGATCTACGAGACGATGGTGCGCCTGGCGACGGGTAACGAAGCGCTGCTTGCCCCCTTCGTGGAGTCGAAGGGCAACTTTGGCAAATACTATTCGGGCGACCTGAGCTACGCCGCCTCGCGTTACACCGAGGCCAAGCTCTCCCCCATCAGCGCCGAGATCTTCAAGGACATTGACAAGGACCCGGTCGACTTTGTCGACAGCTACGACGGCGCCATGAAGGAGCCGCGCCTGCTGCCCACCACGTTCCCCAACATCCTCGTCTCGGCCAACAAGGGCATCGGCGTCGCCATGGCGTCTGACATCTGCGGCTTCAACCTCAACGAGGTCTGCACCGCCACCATGCACTACCTGCAGGATCCCGACTGCGACCTGCTCGAGTATATGCCCATGCCCGACTTCTCTACCGGCGGCGAGATCATCTACCGCCGCGAGGAGATGGAAAAGATTATCGAGACCGGCCTTGGCAGCTTCCAAATCCGCTCCCGCTGGCGCTGGATTCCCGAAGAGCGCATCATCGAGGTCTACGAAATCCCCTACACCACCAAGACCGATGTCATCATCGAGCGCATCGTCAAGCTTTCCAAAGAGGGCAAGGTCAAGGAGATCGCTGACATCCGTGACGAGACCGACCTGTCGGGTCTGCGCATCGCCATCGACCTTAAGCGCGGTGTTGACCCCGACAAGCTCATGGCCAAGCTCTATCGCTCGACCACGCTGCAGGATTCGTTCTCGTGCAACTTTAACGTGCTGGTCGACGGCTATCCCCGCGTTATGGGCGTGCGCCAGATTCTGCACGAGTGGGTCAAGTGGCGTATTGAGTCCACGCGTCGCCGCATTAACTTTGACCTGGGCAAAAAGTCCGAGCGTCTGCACCTGCTGCACGGCCTTGAGGCGATCCTGCTCGACATCGACAAGGCCATCGCCATCATCCGCGGCACCAAGCTCGAGGCCGAGGTCGTGCCAAACCTTATGAAGGGTTTCGACATCGATGAGACCCAGGCCGAGTTTGTTGCCGAACTTAAGCTCCGCAACATCAACGAGGAGTACATCCTCAACCGCACCAAGGACATCGCCAAGCTCGAGGGTGAGATTGCCGAGCTGGAGGAGATTCTCTCGAGCGAAGACAACATCAAGAAGGTCATCAGCGACGAGCTGGCCGCGGTCAACAAGAAGTACGTGATGCCGCGCCGCACGGGCAGGATTGAGCCCCACGAGGTCATCGAGGTGAGCCTGGAGCCCGAGGTCGAGGAGTATCCGGTCACCATCATGCTCTCGCGCGATGGCTACCTCAAAAAGATGACCGACCGAGTGCTCAAGAAGGCAACCACGCTCAAGTACAAGGACGGCGACAAACCCTTTATCGAGTTTCCGTCCTCCAACACCCACGAGCTGCTGGTCTTTACCAACAAGAGCCAGGTGTACAAGTGCAAGGTTGCGGCATTTGAGGACACCAAGTCGGCCCAGCTGGGCTCGTACCTGCCGACCGATCTTGAGATGGAACCCGACGAGAGTGTCATCTGGGTCATCGACCCCGAGGACTACAAGGCCGACGTGCTGTTTGTCTTTGAGAACGGCCGCGTGGTGCGCGTCGCGCTTTCTGGATACGTCACCAAGACCAACCGCAAGCGCCTCAAGAACGCCATTTACGGTGGCAGCAAGCTGCTGTATGCCCAGGTACTCAAGGAAGATCGCGACATCGCGCTGGTCTCGAGCGACTATCGTTTGATGAACTTCAACACGTCGCTGCTCAAGACCAAGACGACCACCAACACGCAGGGCGTCCAGGCCTTTACCGCCAAGAAGGGCCGCTCGGTCACCACCGTCGGCACAACCGAAGAAATCCTTGGCGCCGGCGTCTCGGCCGAGAAGTTCACCGCGCAGAGTCTGCCCTCCGCCGGTGCCCTCATGAAGGAAAACGACATGCCGAGTCTGTTTGACTAGGTACCACGGCAACGAGATCGTTAGATACTTCGCAAAGCGACGAGGCCCGGAACGCAACGGCATTGCGCCCGGGACTCGTCGTTTTTCTTCTCAACTATTTTTTAACGCAGATAAATTGATTTCTGCTTATTTTTCTGCGTAAAAAATTTCAGCGTCACTGCTTCGATGCCCTTTGGTCAGTCGTTAGCAAAACTTGCAAAAGTTAGCAAAACTTGCAAAAATTAGCAAAATTTGCAAAGGAGCTACCATGGAGTACAGCAAGAACCCCTTTACCCCAACATTTGGAAGTGTCCCCCCTTTCTAGCGGGCCGCGAGCATATTCTGCGTGACATCAACCGTGGCTTTATCAACGGCCCGGGAGATCCAAACCTGTCAACTATTTTTACGGGCGCAAGGGGAACGGGCAAGGCGGCGCTTCTCTCGCTCCTTTCAGAAACGGCACTTGAACACGGCTGGATCGCAGCAAATGTCTCCGCCATGCCAGGCATGCTCGAAGATATTATCGAGCGAACCAAAGAAGCCGCAGATAGCTACCTCTCACAGCCTCACGCGCGCATAAACGGTGTTCAAATTGGCCCAGTGGGCATCGATTGGACATATGCTCAAGAGGCTCAGGGCAACTGGCGCACGCGCATGAATGGCATCTTTAAGCAACTCGAAAAACATGACATCGGACTTCTCATCACCATCGATGAAGTCACCGTCGATCTCGAAGAAATGCTTCAATTTGCCTCTGTTTACCAGCACTTTGTACGCGAAGGTAAAAAAGTTGCCCTACTCATGGCAGGACTGCCCTACAAAGTATCGGCGTTGCTGCGTAACGATTCCGTTTCGTTCCTCAGGCGTTCCCAATATCATCAGTTGGGACGAATCACTGACGTTGAAATTGCAAACGCATTCCGCAAAACCGTTGAGGCCGGAGGCCGCTCAATCACGCCAGAAGCGCTCGAGGATGCCGTGAAGGCCGTCGACGGATTTCCCTATATGATGCAGCTCGTCGGATATCGCACATGGGATGTTTCGGAGAACTCGCCCAAAATCAGTGCACCTGATGTACAGCAGGGTTCTCTGCTTGCCCGCATGGAGCTGCGCGATCGAATTCTCGAAACGACCTATCGGGAGCTTTCCGATAAAGACATTGAGTTTTTGCTCGCGATGCTGCCCGATTCTGGCCCCAGCAGGGTCTCGGAGATAGCCAAACGCATGGGCGTCGCCAGCAACTACGCAAGCCAATACAAACGCCGCCTCCTGGAGGACGGCGTCATTGGAGAGCGCGGGCGTGGTCTCGTTGGCTTTGACATTCCCGCGTTCAGGGAGTTCCTGAGCGAGAAAGTCTCCTAGCACGCGGAGATTGTCCATAAGGACATCAACGCATGGCAATCAGTAATCCTCTTGGCAAGGGAAGTAGGCTTTCCGCCAACGCTGATTGCCATGCGTTCTTCTTGTCCTTAGGCGAGCTTGCGAGCGAGCTCTCGCACCTCTTCCAACTTGGGCGACGATGCCATGCTGTCGCGCTCGGTCATACCGCTGATGGTGACAATGCCCTGGTCCTCCCACTTGCAGTACGCGCAGGTCGACTTGTACATAGCGATCGCCGCATCATAGACGCCCTCGCTGTGGCTATCGAGCAAAAGGGCCGTCTTGGTGAACGGGAAGCCCGTGGCACCGAAGGCGTACAGGCGGTCGACGGCGGCTTTCTCCTGCGCAGTGATATCAAACCAGTAGATAGGCGAAGCGAAGACAACCATGTCGGCGTCTTTCAGCGACTCGATCACGTTGGCCATGTCATCCTTCTGCACACAGGTGCCCTCGTGGGCGAAGCAATACTGACACCCCAGGCAACCAGCGATCTTCTTGCTGGCAACGCGGATGACCTCGACCGTATGGCCGACCTCGCGCGCGGTCTCGGCAAACGCCTCGACCATGGTATCGGTATTGGCGCCCTTGCGCGGGCTACCACTCAATACAACGATATTCATAGAAATCTCCCTCCTTCATGCCGCAGGCGCGCGGCATATTTTTTGTTTTAACCAAAACGTATGGAGTTATTCAATCGCCTCGTTTCAGCTACTCCCACTCGACAATAGGAGCCACTGGCCAAAAGCCTGTCAACATCAAAACAAGTTTTCAATCTATCGATTCTACGTGAGGCAATGGTCCTCATTTGATACCCGCGCTGTTTGCGCACTAGGGAGCAAAGGAATCTGGCCGCCGCTCAAATAAGATCACCGCCATCTTGCATAAACGACGCCATGTTAAGGTGCCTGATGCCATCCCTCTCCTGCAATAGAGGATCAAGCGTGAACAAGTAGCGCGGATAACCATCCCTGATGTGGCCGAACGGCCTGTACTCGCGCTCCTCGACGCCTCTGTCGGCAATCGACATAGAGACCTGGATGTAGGCGTAAGCATTGCGCCTACGAGCGATGAAGTCACACTCGAGCTTCCCAATACGGCCCACAGAAAGCTCATACCCGCGCGATGCAAGATAGAGGTAGATCTTCACGTCGGTATATACGCAAGATGCGCCCCCTTTTTTTCTCAGCGTCCATTTCATCAGTTATGGGGGTGCTTTTTTACATTTTATAAAAAAGCGTACCGATAACTTATTCCCACTCAGTTTCGAAAATCGAATGGTTTTGAAGTTTCGAAAGCGGCAGGGCACCATGCATAAGGGCATGTTGGGATCCGCACCAGTAAAACAGGAATTGACTCACGCGAGAAGGCGTCGCCCCGTCGCCTCGATGCGTGCGACAGGCAGATTAGGTTTGGGGAGTAGAACGGCCCTTGCGCGAGGCGTGAATTGTAATCGATAAAGCCGAGCTTTGAGAACATGCGGTTTATCTCGTCGAACGTTGAGTCAACAGGGGCTTGCGCCCCGTCGGCCGACTTGGCGACGCCCATGTCCATGATGCCGGGCACAAGTGTGAATGCGCCACGTGGAGGCGAAGGGGTCACCCGAAAGGTTGATGGTAAGCGAGCACCAGAGGTCAAGGTGGTCCTCGCCTTCCGGGTTTGTGAGGTCGAGGGCGAGTGCCCCTCCCTCGGTCGCGTACAGCGGCGGCAGGCACTCGGCCAGCTCCTCAGTCATAAGCGCTTGCATGTCCGTCTCCCCTCCAGGCCACGTCGGACCCCTAGAATCTTCGCCCCGCGGGCAAAGCCTCGGCGCGCCCCATGGCATCTCGGCTTTGCCCCCTGCAATGTCGCGCAGCGGAGACACCACCTGAGACGGATGTCGATGCATCGAACCCGAGACCGGGCGCGGCGGCGGGGAGCCTCTCGCGCGAACAATCTGCTCGATCCTGCCGCACCCATCTTAAAAAAGTTCGAAAAACGTTCAATCGTACGACATCCGTCGAACAGTCGGGGGTACACACCACTACAGAAGGCCCACGGAACGGGGGGCGAGATGGTCGGCGACGGGTTCAAGGCACTCTCCGGCCCCACGCTCCGCTAGGGAGGGCGTCGGGAGGGAGGCCGTAATGGGTGAGAAGGACGAGCGGCCGGAGCGGGTGTTCCCCGGCAGGACAGACCCGTGGTTCATAGCGGCCATGGTGATTGTGGCGGGCGGTTTATCCGCGGCGTGTATCGCGTGTTTCCTGAGCTCGAGTCCCGCGCTCCTATGGGGCTGGTTCGCGCTGCTGCCCGTCCCGGCCCTCGTGGCCCTGGCCGCCCTTCCCGTCCGCAGCAACCGTCTCGAGCTCTACGGCGACCGCCTCGTCGTCGTGTACGCTAGGATGCGTTCGGTGATACCCTACGCCCACGTGCGGGGCGTCCGGCGCACCAGGACGCTCTGGGCGGGGACGGCCAACTCGCTCGACCGCGTCTATATCGAGGCGCCCTACGACGGCGACGCCATCGTCTCGGTGACCGACAACGATGCCCTCGTGGCAGAGCTCGAGCGTAGGTGCGGCCTGCGGCCCGGCTGCGAACAAGGCAACTAGCTTCGCAGGGCGGCTATCAGCGACTTGCTGCTCATCGTCATATCACGACGGTCAATTCTGGGTCGGGCTGGCGGAGCACGTCGAGGGCGGAAGGTATGGCGTCGCCCGCATCGTCTTCGGCGCGGAGCCGTCCGATGAGGAGATTCTGCGATTCGTTACAAGCGAATGGGAAAAGTTCTCGTTCTTCGGCGACAAGGCCACTGAAACAAGCAAGCCCGCGAAGAACCCCAAGCGGCGCGCTCGCGAGGCAGCGAAAGCCCTTAAACGGCCCGCGGTGAGCACCAAGGCACAACAGGCGCTCGCGGCACAGCGGGAAGCGATGAAGCGGGAGTCGGCTCAAGCAAGAAGCCGACGCCGTGTGGAAAAGGCTGATGCGCGCTACGAACAGAGAAAACTGAAGCGCAAGCAGAAACATCGCGGGCATTGATCGCTATTTGCAGCAAGGCAAACCATATACAGCAGCGGCGCCAGTTCCACTTGAAGCCGACGCCGCGTAGACGCTGATGGTGACGGCTATGCACGGGCACGGGCGCGCCACCGCACTTCACAGCTTGTTTCTCAAGTATTTGGGACGCACACGCGGCGTTCAAAAATGCGGAGCGACTCCGCATGGCTCGAGACTGAGCCGAGATGCCCTACTTCTCGCCCTCCAGCAGTCCCACGATGCGGTCGATGTCGACGGCAAAGCGAGGCCTTCCCTCGCGCTCGTAGCGGTCGAGGTATGCCTGGCACTCGGAGACAATGCGCTTGGTGTTGCCATCGATGATGCGCTGGAGCGTCTCGTAGTAGGCCGAGCCCTCGGTCCTGAAGCGGCGCTGGTAGGCCTTGGTTATGGGGAACATCTTGATGTAGTGGATGCCGTGGCGGCAGCCGGGGCGCGTCGTGGGGCGGGGTGGCAACGCAAAGTACTGGTCTTTGGGCACGTTAGGGGCGATGTTGGAACGCAGCGGCACGGCGAAGTCCCTGCGCTTCCCGCGGAAACGCAGCCTCACCACCACGATGCAGGGGCGATTGTGCTTAAGCATGAGCTCGCGGTCGCCATCGACGAGGTCGAAGAAGTCCTGGGAGATGGATACGATCTTCATCGGTTACGCCCCCTTTATACGAAGCGGGGCCCGCATCGCTGCAGGCCCCTACAGGTGGGCGATATTCTACGCCTTGCGGCACCCCGTCGCCCACGGAGGTTAAACGTACACGTAAGCCGTACTCTGAAAGCCGCGGCTTCCGGCAAGTAGTTTATACCACGAAAGGTCGCTTTCGATGCGCCTAGCTCGCAAAATAACACTCGCCGGGCCGTCACCCCTGGCCGTTACCCTCCAATCTTCATTGGAGTCAGCAGGTCAATTCATATAGTTATGGGGGTTTATCCTAAAGGGAATCAAATTTATACCCCCATAACTAAGAAATTTTCTATTCCCACTCAATCGTCGCGGGCGGCTTGGACGTAATGTCGTAACACACGCGGTTTGCACCGGGAACCTCGGCCACGATGCGGCCGGAGATGCGGGCCAGCACGTCGTAGGGTAGCTTGGCCCAGTCGGCGGTCATGGCATCGCTGGACTCGACGGCACGCAGGATGATCGGGCGCTGATAGGTGCGCTCGTCGCCCATAACGCCAACGGACTTGATGTCGGGCAGAACCGCGAAATACTGCCAGCAGCTGTGCTCGGAGTTGCGCTCGCCGGTCTGCTCAAATAGACGCTGGTTGTAGGCGTCGAGCTCCTCGCGTACGATAGCGTCGGCGTTCTTGAGGATCTCGAGCTTCTCCTTATCGACCGCACCGATGATGCGGATAGCAAGACCCGGGCCCGGGAAAGGCTGGCGGAACACGATATGACCCGGCAGGCCAAGCGCCAGACCAAGTGCGCGGACCTCATCCTTAAAGAAGTGGTCGAGCGGCTCGATAAGGTCGAAGTGCACGCCCTCGGGGAACGGGATCAGGTTATGGTGGCTCTTGATGGTGGCCGTCTTGCCGCCCGTCTTGCGAGCGCCGGACTCGATGATGTCGGGGTAGATGGTGCCCTGAGCCAGGTACTTGACCGGCTTGCCATCGGTCTCGAGCTGCTGCGCCACGGCGAAGAACTCTTTCCAGAACTGCGTACCGATGATGCGGCGCTTCTCTTCGGGCTCGGTCACGCCGGCCAGAAGCTCGGCATAGCGATCCTCGGCGTGAACGTGAATAAAGTCGACGTCGAACTGCTTGGTGAAGACCTCCTCCACCTGCTCGGGCTCGCCCTTGCGCAGCAGACCGTGGTTGATGAACACGCAGGTCATCTGCTTGCCCACGGCGCGAGCGCCCAGCGCAGCCACGACGGAGGAGTCGACGCCGCCGGACAGGGCCAGAATCACGCGGTCGTCGCCGACCTTCTCGCGGAAGTCTGCCGTCATGGTCTCGACCAGGTTGTCCATGCTCCAGTTGGGCTCCAGGCCACAGATCTCAAACAGGAAGTTGCTCAGCAGCTGCTGACCGTACTCGGAATGCTTGACCTCGGGGTGGAACTGCGTGGTGAAGATCTTGCGCTCGACGCACTCCATGGCGGCAACCGGGCACACGTCGGTGCTGGCGGTAACGGTAAAGCCCTCGGGCACCTCGGAGACGGCATCGCGGTGGCTCATCCACACGGTCTGCTCCATGGGCGTGGAGTTAAAGAGCTTGGCGCCTGCCGTGCGCGTGATGGTGGCGCGGCCATACTCGCCCACCTCGGAGTGGCCGACCTTGCCACCGAGCGTCACGGCCGTGATCTGATGACCGTAGCAGAAGCCTAGGACGGGAAGGCCCAGGTCAAAGATGGCGGGGTCGATGGACGGAGCGTCCTCGGCATACACAGAAGCCGGGCCGCCGGAAAGGATGAGCGCAGAGGCGTTCATCTCGCGAATCTCGTCGGCCGAGATGTCGCAGGGAACGATCTCGGAATACACGTTGAGGTCGCGGACGCGACGGGCAATGAGCTGACCGTACTGCGCACCAAAGTCGAGTACGAGGACCTTTGCGGAAGCCTTTTGATCCATGGTTTCCCCCTCTTGTTGGCGGGGAGCCGGTGCCCACCCGCGCGAATAAACGAAAATTGCTTTCATAGTGTACACGTTATATGGGGTTTCTCGTCCCTCGCAGCCATCAGTGCACGGCAAACGCACGACCAGGGCCCCTATTTGACGGCAATTGAAGTGTTACCAAACGTTACAGATGATGTAATACGTTTGAACATTGGACGCCCTGTGCCACAATACTGCCGAACGACTCCGCCTCTGTGGCGGCAAATACGATAGGAATACCAGCATGAAGCGCATCCTTCTCATCGCCACGGGCGGCACCATCGCATCGACCGAGGACGGTAACGGCCTCTCCCCCGCCCTGACCGGTGAGGAACTCGCCCAGAGCGTCCCCGAGATCTCGGGCCTCTGCGAGCTCGACGTCGTGCAGCCCATGAACATCGACAGCACCAATATGCGCCCGAGCGACTGGATGCGCATCCGCGATGTCATCGTCGAAGGCTATGCCGATCACGACGGCTTTGTGGTCCTGCACGGCACCGACACCATGAGCTACACCGCGGCAGCGCTTTCCTATCTGATTCAGGACAGTCCCAAGCCCATCGTACTCACCGGCTCGCAAAAGCCCATGGGTAACCCCTTTACCGATGCCAAGCTCAACCTGTACCAGAGCCTGCTCTATGCGCTCGACGAGCATTCGCACGACGTCTCGATCGTGTTTGGCGGCGTCGCCATTGCCGGCACGCGCGCCCGCAAGCAGCGCACCATGAGCTTTAACGCGTTCATTAGTGTCAACTATCCGCCCATTGCCTACATCCGCAACGACCGCATTGTGCGCAACGGGCTTCACGGCACGCATCAGGGCGAAAACCCGGTGCGTTTCTACGACAGCATCGACCCGCGCGTGTTTGTCCTTAAGCTCACGCCCGGCGTGAACCCGGGTATCCTGGACGCCCTGGCCGATAGCTACGACGCCGTAATCCTTGAGACCTTTGGCATTGGCGGTATTCCCGAGTTCGGCGAGTCCGGCGAATCATTCCAGGAGGCGATTTTCCGCTGGGTCGATTCGGGCCGCACCGTCGTTATGACCACGCAGGTCCCCGAGGAGGGCCTCGATTTGGGTGTTTATGAGGTCGGCCGTGCCTACGCCGACCATCCGGGCATTCTACGCGGCGACGATATGACAACCGAGACGCTCGTGGCCAAAACCATGTGGGCACTCGGCCAGTCACGTGATGCGGCAGAGATTCAACGCCTGTTCTACAGCCAAGTCAACCACGACCGTATCCCGATGGCGTAGCTAAAACAAAATCCGCCTCTTTGGGCCTTGTAGGGCACGTGGTACCCCTCGGAACGTGCAAAAAGCGGAGTTTTCAGCATCCGCCCCTTCCGGGAACGTTAAAACCGCTGGCTGTAAATTGCCTTTCGACTCGAAAGACTCGTTCCGCGCGCTTGTTATTCCTCATATTATTGAATTTTGTGGATAGTCCAAAACATTACGCGTCGTATTTGTGGCCCCGGCTGCCGTCAAATTATTGAGGGATGCTGAATACTCGCGTTTTTGCACGCCGCCGTCGGGGGGACCCGTTCAACAAGCGGCAAATCTAGCAAAAAAGGCTACTCGATACCCTCGAGAAGCTCTGACACCGTCATACCGAGTGCGGGCGCGATCTTAAATAGAACCTTGAGCGTGAAGTTTGCCGTCCCATCTTCGATTCGGTCGAGGTAGGGTCGGCTGATTCCTGTCGCCACACAAAAATCAACCTTGGAGATACCAAGGTCTCTGCGTGTCTCTTCGACCCGCCTGCCAAGAATCTGTTTCGCACGTTCGTCCATGCAGCCGAGTTTGAAATGGAGCCGAACATAAACGTAAACTATAGTTTACGTTTTGCCGAGTACACAGGAGTTTTCTATGTCGGGTTCTTCGGTCCGCACGTACCGAGCCACGCTTCGTATAAACAGCGCACCGCCCAAGCTCGTCGTCGTTGAAGCAGAATGTCTTTCGCCCGATGAGCGCACAGCATTTGCATTGCTATCAAGTCGCGTCGCCGCCGTTCTGGTCCCTTGCCCGGCGCAAGGTGAACTTGCCATCCAATGCCAAGCGCACAGCTGCTCGCTCAATCAGGCTGCCGTAATCGTAACCAGCCAACGCGGCCTGTCGCTCCTTTTGGAAGCCGGCGTCGCGCTCTGCCTTCGCGGTGCCGGATACGAAAACGAGGCCGCCGCCGATGTAGTCTTTCAACCACGATCGAGCGGCGGCCTCGCAGCAGCCATCGAATATGCTTGCAGGCTCGTTGCCTAAAGGCGCAAGCTAAAAGCCCAGGCCAAAGCCCATACCGGTAATCGCCGAATACATAAAGTAGACGTTGATCACGTTGAGGAACACACCCGTGATGCAACCGTTACGCAGGTAGCGCTCGCACACGATGCGCGCCATGGCGGCGGAGTCATCATTGTTCTTTGCCTGGCGTCCCGCCGTAAAGTACGTCGCCACGCTCAGCAGTAGATTGAGCACCGGCAATGCCAGCAGCTCGTAGCTCTTGCCCCAGCGCGTCGCCTCGCCGGCGGCATTAAACTTCGTTGCCACCTCGGGACCAATGTTGGGGATAACACACGCTGCGACCACCAGCGGAATCACCGCAAGTACGAGCAGCGCAATACCCATGTAGCCAGCTTTTTTGCCATATTTAAACATATGCGTCGTCCTTACACGTTAAAGCGGAAGTGCACGACGTCGCCATCGGCCATGACATAGTCCTTGCCCTCAATACGCAGCTTGCCGGCAGCCTTGGCGCCCTGCTCGCCACCGAGCTCGATGTAGTCGTCGTAGCCAATGACCTCGGCCTTAATAAAGCCACGCTCAAAGTCGGTGTGGATGACACCGGCGGCCTGCGGGGCGGTCGCGCCCTGACGCACCGTCCAGGCCTTGACCTCCATCTCGCCAGCCGTAAAGAACGACTGCAGGCCGAGCAGCTTGTAGGCAGCCTGAGCGAGCACGTCCAGACCGGGCTGCTCCAGGCCCAGGCTCTCCAGGTAGTCGGCAGCGTCCTCGGGATCGAGCTCGGAAAGCTCGGCCTCGATCTTGGCGCAGATCGGCAGCGGCTTGACGCCATCGATGGGCGCCAGGTCCTCGTTGAGCATGTCCTCGTCTACGTTGGCCACATACAGGATGGGCTTCATGGTGAGCAGGAACAAGCCCTTGGCAGCGGCGCGCTCCTCGTCGGTCATCTCCATGGACGCGGCGCGCTTGCCCTCGTTGAGCCAGGCAAGCAGGCGCTTGGCGACCTCAAACTTGGGCATGAGCTCCTTGTCGCGCTTGGCCTCCTTCTCGAGCTTGGGCAGCTGCTTCTCGAGCGTGCCCATGTCGGCCAGGATGAGCTCGGTCATGATGGTGTCGGCATCGCCGGCGGGATCGACGAACTCGCCCGTGCGGCCCACCTCACGCATGACGTTGGGGTCCTTAAAGTAGCGCACGACCTCGCAGATGGCATCGGTCTCGCGGATGTTTGCCAAGAACTGGTTGCCCAGGCCCTCGCCCTCGTTAGCGCCCTTCACCAGACCTGCGATGTCGACAAACTCGACCGTAGCCGGCACAATGCGGCCGGGGTTGACGATGTCGGCGAGCTTTTGCAAGCGGCTATCGGGCACGTCGACGATACCCACGTTGGGGTCGATTGTGGCAAACGGGTAGTTGGCGGCAAGACCGGTCTTTTTGGTAAGCGCGGTGAACAGCGTCGACTTGCCCACGTTGGGCAGGCCCACGATACCGATGGAAAGGGACACGACAGCTCCTTTTGATACAGGTACTTCAAACTGCATAAGTATAGCGCCGCCGCAGCATCCGGGCGAATCCGGACACCGCGGCGGCGCAAATGAAGCAGAGATAGAGCTCGCTGACTAGTCCGCAAGCTTCTCCACCTGATCGAGCATCTTGTCGAGCTTGGCCTTTGCTTCGGCCTTGACCTTCTCAGCTTCTTCGTGAGCCTTCGCCTTCTGAGCGGCCTTTTCCTCAGCCTCGGGATCGACGACGACCAGGTTGGATGCATCATGCTCAACCAACTTAAGCGCATGCTCGGGGCACACCTTGACGCAGGCCCCGCAACCTAGGCAATACGTGGATTCCAGCGCAAAGCGGCCGCTTCCCACCAAATCGCAGGCAGATGTGGGGCATACATTGACACACTCGCCACACGACGTGCACTTGTCAAAATCGCATTCCGGCGTGCTCACCTGCATGTTCTGGGCAAGCTCGGGATGGTTTTGCAATGTCGAGAGCACCAGCTGCCGCCCGTGCGTGAGCGAACGGCGACGCTTGGTCGTCGTGGTGCCGCACATGGTGTTGAGCGTGCGCTCGAGCTGCGTGATCTGGTGACGGTGAGCCTTCAACTTCTGCGTCACCGAGGCCAGTGCCGCCGTCGCCGGATTGAGCTTGGTCACCGTCAGGCCCGTGGTACGGGCAATCTTTTCCATGTACTCCTTGCGCTCGTACTCGCGAAGCTTATGGCACTTGAGGCTCTTGGGGTCGACCTCCAGGCCCATGCCCGTACCAGCCCACTCCTCGGCAGTAGCGATGGCCTCGCCCAGAATATCCTCGCCACCGGTGTTGCGGCACTTATCGCACACGCCCAGTGGCAGGTAGACGCTCACGTTGGGATAGTCGGCCAGCACCGAGAACCAGGTCTCGGCAGTAATATCGCCCACGCAGGCGACGACGACCTCGTTTTCGCGCGGCATGCGCTTAAGGGCGCGCGTGCAGGTAACGTAGGCGGTCTCGTGGCTCGTAGCAGCAGAGACGATATCGTCATACAGGTTTTTGGGCGCCAGGCGCGGCGAGATGATCGCCTCGGTCGGACAGGCAGCGGCGCACAGGCCGCACTTGCGACAGGAGTCGAGGATCTCGATGGCGTCTTCCTCGACCTCGATAGCGTTGACCGGGCACACGTCCATGCACGCGGTGCAGGTGCTCTTCTCGTTTTTGCAGGTCAAGCACGGAATGGTGTTGCCGCGCGGACGCTCCTTGTAGTCGGCAGGATTCCACTGCGGTGCCGACGGATCGAGTGCATCGGTCACACCGCCAAGCGGGTTTTTAAGAAAGTCGAAACCCTTGCTGATCTCGATAATGTCATCAAACAGATCGTGTTCCTGCGCCATGCGCGGCCCCTCCCTGAGCAGTGCAAACAAGCAAGAGATAATGATACGCTATCGGCCCACGCCTCGGGCAAATTACACGCGGCGCATCTTTGCGGCAAATAGCCCATGGCCCATCGCCGCCTCGATTGCACAAGGTCAATCAAGCGCCAAACTATGCCTCGCACATGAACTGCACGAGCTTTTGTTTGGTCACCTTTGCCTGCTCGTTGGCCATATTACGTTCATTTCTAAAGACCGCATTTGCAACACTCCGCAGATCGGCATCGGAAATCTCGCCAAGGCCCAGCTCCTCGAGCGTCGTCGGCAGACCAACGCGCTGGCAAAACTCGAGCACCCGATCAAGCTCGGGTGCACGCTCCAGGCGCAGCTGCACCACCAGGCCAAATGCCACGGCCTCGCCATGCATTGCCTTGCACTCGGGCAGAATCGTCAGACCGTTGGCGATGGCATGCGCCAACGCCAAGCCACCGCTCTCAAAGCCGACGCCCGAGAGCAGAATATTGCACTCGATCAGGCGCTCAACTGCCGGCGATGTACGGCCCTTTTTGAGATCGCGCTTGGCAGCGACGCCGCACTCCATGAGCGTGTCGTAGCAGGCGCGAGCCGCAACCAAGGCCAAGTGTCCCGGCGCGCCACCGTGCTCGTTGGCGCCGTGCGCCGCGGCGCACGAACGCGCCTCAAAATACGTTGCCAGCGCATCGCCCATACCAGCGACCGTCATACGCAGTGGGGCCGCCGCGACCACGTTGGTATCGACCACGACCAGGTCTGGATTCTTCTCGAGCATCAGGTAGTGGTCGAACGACCCATCCTCGTGATACAGCACCGAAATCGCGCTGCACGGACCGTCCATCGAAGCCGCCGTGGGGCATACGCACAACGGCACCTCGGCATAAAACGCAACGGCCTTGGCAATATCGAGTATCTTGCCGCCGCCAATACCCACCACCATGTCGCAATACTCGGCCCGGGCTTCCTTAGCCATTTCGACAACGGCGTCTTCCGTACACGGACCGTCATAAATCTTAAAGAACGGCTCACTTAGATCTTCGTCCAGAAATCCATCGACGATCTGCTTGCACAGCCGATCCTCGGTGCCCTGGTCAAACAAGACATAGGCAGCGCAGCCCAACCATGACAAATACTTGCCTTGACGCGACAGTTCGCCCGGCCCCTGAACATACCGGCCGGGACCGCCATAGACCATGGGAAGCGCCATACGAGAATCCGCCCTTCATCAAACAACGATTGGTGCAAAGTAACCTTGCCCCTTTGCACCATAGCAAAAAGGGGCAAAGCCATCTGCTGGCTTTGCCCCTTCCTTAGCTTGATTTACTCATCCATGAGATAGTAGTGGCCCAGTGCGTCTGCACCCAGAATGGCGTTTGCGACCATCTCGGGCGTCACCTCAAACGGCATGTTGCACATGGTGTCCTCGGGCGCGCACGCGGCCTCGGCAACAATCATGGCCTTCTCGCGCGTAAGCTCGGCAACGCCAAGTTCCTTCATCGTGACCGGCAGACCCAGCTCAATGCAGAAGCCCAAGACTTCCTCGAGCTTCTCGGTCGGGGCATCCTCGAGTACCAGCTGGACGATGGTGCCAAAGGCGACCTTCTCGCCGTGATACATGCCATGGCACTCGGGCAGCATCGTCAGGCCATTGTGGATGGCGTGAGCAGCAGCAAGGCCCGAGCTCTCAAAGCCAATGCCCGAAAGCAGCGTATTGGCCTCGATGATATGCTCGACGGCAGGCGTGAGCGCACCCTTCTCCAGCGCAACCTTGGCCTTGACGCCATCGGCCATAAGCGTCTCATAGCAGAGCTTGGCGAGCGCCAGTCCAGCCATACCGCCCTTGCCGCCAGCGCAGGTGCCGCCGTCGGCATCATGCGTCGCCTGGGCCTCAAAGTAGGTTGCGAGCGCATCGCCCATACCGGAAACCGTCAGGCGCACCGGGCTCGCCGCGATAACCGTCGTATCCATAAGGACAATGTTGGGGTTTGCCTTAAGGAAGAGATACTTGTCGAACTGGCCATCGTCGGTGTAGAGCACCGAAAGCGCCGAACACGGGGCATCGGTCGAAGCAATGGTGGGGCAAATGATAACCGGAGACTCCAGGTAATAGGCGACGGCCTTCGCGGTGTCGAGGATCTTGCCGCCACCGACGCCGACGATGATGTCGCAACCGTTGTCGCGAGCGAGCGCAACCAGGCGATCGACCTCGCCCTTGGAGCACTCACCGTTAAAGTCCTCAAACAGCAGCTCGGCCTTAGCCTCGGCAAAACCGCCCTCGATCTTGGCACCGACGCGCTTCTTGCCCGAAGGCGTCACGATGACGAGGGCCTTAGCGCCGAGCGGCTCGACATAGGAGCCGAGCTTGGCGAGCTCGTCCGGACCCTGGATGTACTTGCTGGGGCTATTGAAAATTGCAGCCATAACTATCCCATTCTCTAATAATAAAAAAGAAAGGGGCTCCGTACGGATACGTGCGGAGCCCCTCGTTACGATAACAAGAGTCGATTAGAAATCGATGTCGGTGTCGTAGTAGCAGGCCTTGAGGATCTTCTCGAAGTCGGCAGCCTTGGTCTCACGCGGGTTCTCGGGCGTGCAGGCGTCGGTCTCGGCGTTCGCGGCGATCTCGGGCAGCTTGGCGAGGAACTCCTCCTCGGAAACCATCTGCGGGTTCTCGGCGTCGACCTTCACGCCACCATTCGCGTAATCCTTGATGGACTGCGGAATGTTGAGCTGATCGTTGAGGTCGCGAATCTTCTGGACGAGCGCGGCGATGAGCTCCTCGTTGGTCTCGCCGGGAAGGTGCAGGATCTCCTTGGCCACGTAAGCATAACGCTCGGCAGCACGGGGATCCTTGGAGTTCCACTGGATGACCTTGCCCAGGTACATGGCGTTAGCAGCACCGTGGATGATGTGGCCGTTCTCGAAGGCAGCACCGGTCTTGTGAGCCATGGAGTGAACGATGCCGAGCAGGCCCGAGGAGAAGGCGATACCGGCGATGCACTGAGCCTCGTGCATGTGCTGACGGGCCTCATGGTCGCCAGCATAGGACTTGGGCAGCCACTCGACGATCTCGCGGATGCCGTGCAGAGCGTTGGCGTCGGTGAACATAGAGGCGCAGGTGGAAACGTAGGCCTCCATGCAGTGGGTCAGAGCGTCCATGCCGGTATGAGCGCACAGCTTGGCGGGCATGGTGTAGGTGAGCTCGGGGTCGACGATGGCGACATCAGGGGTGATGTTGAAGTCGGCCAGCGGGTACTTGATGCCCTTGGCATAGTCGGTAATGACGGAGAAGGCAGTGACCTCGGTAGCGGTACCGGAGGTAGAGGAGATGGCGCAGAAGTGAGCCTTCTGACGCAGCTCGGGGAAGCTGAACGGCTGGATGATGTTATCGAAGGACTCCTCGGGATACTCGTAGAAGACCCACATGGCCTTAGCGGCATCGATGGGCGAGCCGCCGCCGATGGCGACAATCCAGTCGGGCTCGAACTCGCGCATGGCCTCGGCGCCCTTCATGACCGTCTCGATGGACGGATCGGATTCGACGCCCTCGAACAGCTTGACCTCCATGCCGGCCTCTTTGAGGTCGGCCTCAACGTCCTGCAGGAACCCGCCGCGGCGCATAGAGCTGCCGCCAGAAACGATGATGGCCTTCTTGCCCTTGAGGTTCTTCACCTCGTGGCGAGCGCCCTCACCAAAGTACAGATCACGAGGATTGGTAAAACGTCCCATACTGTGCCTCCTAAACAAGCCCCTCTTAGACTTGCGTATATAACGGAGCACCCGATTGGCTCCGTTAGGACCGTTTTGCGCGTTGCCGGCGATGACAATGCGCGATGTCTAAACGTCTCAACGCTCAGACAAACATTATTCTACCGTTCTAGTTGGTCAGTTATTCACCTAAAGCCGACAATGATGAAACGTTTTTTCTATCCCTGAAGACCCTTGTGGGGCATTCATACTCCCAAGCTGGGCAAACGTTTTATCAAGGTTGACCACATATCCCGGGCAGGACGGTGCCCCTCCAAAATGCGCCCCGTTCGCCGCCAAAAATCGACCGTTTGCGGCACCGTGATACCACTCAGTCGTCCAAGGTGCCGACATTTGTGCGACATCCGTCTTCGTGGTGCAAAGGTGCATGTCCAAGTGCGGCACCCCCGGTGTGCCACATGCGGGTAAACTAGAACCTTATATAGAGACATTTGAACCCTAACCGCAGCAAAGGAGGCCCCATGGCATTCGATCCCATTCAAGAGGATTGCCATCGCCTCGTTCTTGAGGCCTTGCGCCGCGACAATATCCCGCTCACCGACGGTGCCGCCGTAGAGCGTCTAATGGAACAATTCACCCGCAACCCCGCGCCGCTCATCGTGCACGACCGCGACCGCGCCGGGCACCTCATTGCCAAGGTGGTCGAGGCTGTCGACTACCGCATTCCCTTTATCCCTGACGATACCCAGGCAGAGCAAGAAGAGGCCGCTGCCGAGAACATGCTTCGCGAGGCAGCCGCGCTCGACCCGGCCAACTGGGATGCCCAGCGCATGCTGACGGCGCTCACCGCCGAATCCAACGAGGAATACGTACAGTATCTGGTGTCCAAGTGCGACGAGGTGGAGCACGATCTGGCGCTCAAGATCGCCTCGGCGCAGGACCCCTACGAGCGTGAGGCTGCAGGCGATCTGACCCGCCGCCCCTACCTGCGCTGGCTTGCCGCCTTGGCATCGCGCGCCCTCATTAGCGGCCGCTATCGCATGTCGCTCGAAGCCGCAAACCGCAGCCTGGACTTTGCGCCCAACGACCCCGCCGGCGTCCGTCACACTGCGATGCTTGCCATGGCAAAGCTCGAATACCCTGCCGAGGAGCTCAAACGTTTTCGTTCCGCCCACTCCGTGCCCTATCTTGCCAACACGCCGCTGCGCCGTCGTCCCAAGGACGCGGAGCGTGACTTGGACCCGTGGACGCTCATCGCGCTGATGAGCGCTGCCTGGCGCGAGCTGGACTACAAGGACGCCGAGCACTACTTGCGCATCCTTACACGCTCGTGCCCGCACGCAGCCGAGGCACTCTACTTCCAAACCGAGTTTCCCGATGGCGTCTATGCCCGCGTCAACGTGGGTGTGGGCTCTACCGACGAGCTTGTCCTTGCGCTGTCCGAGGCGACGCCGGTACTGCAGGAGGGCTTGGGCGCCCCCGACAATGCCAGCTTTGCCGCCTGGGTCGCCACCAACGATATCGTGCGTTCCCAGATCGACGAGCGAATCCTGCGCGCGGCCGAGCAGGGCTTGCCGTTTAAGGGAGGAGACCTCTAATGGATCCGAGCGTCTACATCCCCGCCTACCTGGAGCGCGCCTACGTTGCGTCGCACCCCGAACTCACCGATGCAGCACGCGAACTTGTCCATAACGACGTGAGCGTCAACCCTCATAAGTATGCGCAGACCGAGCATGCCCAGGCACTTCTGTCCTATGCCGGCGTCCACCGCCACCTGCTCGACGAGCTCCATCGCATCGAGGACATGGGCAGCGACGAGGAGTTTGAGCAGACGCGCAACCGCCTGTTCGACGATATGCGCGATGAGCTACTCAAAATCGTCCGCATCGATGCGTATGTCCTCGATGCCCAGCTGCTCGCCATCATTTTGGCGGACACGCCCGTCGACGCCTGTCTAGGCGACTTGATGAAGCTCGAGGCGACCACGGCCGATTACTTGCAGCAAAGCGTGCCCGGGTTCGACATGGAGGCCCCGCACTACTGGGCCAACAAGGTTTTGACGGACGGCGTGACGGCGGCCGATCTCACCGTAAGCGAGCCGGCTCTTATCGGGTGGCTCCACACGCTCGAGGCCATCTCGCAGCTGTGCATGGCGAGCGCTCGCTACCGTGCTGCCGCCAACTATTCTCGCCGCGTTCTTAAGGCGGAAGGCTATCCCACCCGAGCTGCAGGCACCGTGCTACTCGCCCTCGCTCGCCTGGAAGACGAGGACGGCTTTTTTGCCCTGGCCCACCAGCTCGAGGAGCAGATGGGGGCCGATGCCCTCGAGAGCTCCCCCTGGTACCTACTCGCCCGCACGATCCTGTTGTTCAAAACGAACAAGATGCGCCCGGCGACACGCGCGCTGCGCGAGTTTGCCAACCGCTGCGAGGGCGGCGCGTTCTTTTTGCTGAACCCCATGTATCAGACACTGTACCTTCCCTGCCGGCCCGAACCGCACGACCCCTGGGACCTTTCGCATCAGGCAGTTTGGGAGGCCGACGGCATCATCTCGGATACTCCCGACTTTGCCCCCTGGGCCAACGCTTGCGAAGACGTATCGCAGCTTGCCCAGGAATTTGCGCGCCGTTACGGCTTTTAACGGCACAAACGTCACGACCATGTCATTCACGTTAGGAACGGCTTCATGAACTTCCGCTCATCTCTCGCCTGCACCTCGAGCGATATCGCCCGCTGGGGACTGCGCTCCGTCCTTAAGCGCCAGGGCGGCGTACTCCCCGGCCGCATCGCCATGAAGATTGACCCCGAGCTGCTGAGCGACCTCGCGGGCCTTGTCGACCGCAGCGTGGTGATCACCGGCACCAACGGCAAGACCACCACCTCCAACCTCATCGCCGATGCCGTTGCCGCCAGCGGCGCCACCGTGGTATGCAACCGCGCCGGCAACAATATGGAGCCAGGCGTGGTGGGCGCGTTGCTCGAGGCGCGCGGCAACCTTAAGCGAACCGCCAGCAGCAAGCGCGTAGGCGTCTTTGAGTGCGACGAGCTCTACACGGTGCGCGTCCTGCCCAAGCTCAAGCCGACCTACTTTGTGCTGCTCAACCTGTTCCGCGACCAGCTGGACCGCTACGGTGAGATCGACCACACCCAGGACGTCATCGCCCACGCGCTGGAGCTTTCGCCGACAACGACGCTCCTCTATAACGCCGACGACCCGCTGTGCGCCGCGATCGCCGCGCGCGTTCCCAATGCAAGCATCGCCTTTGGCATCGACGGCGCCACCGACACCGAGTCTGACCGCATTAGCGACTCGCGCTTTTGCTCGCAGTGCAACACCCCGTTGGAGTACGACTACGTGCAATACGGCCAGCTCGGCGCCTATCATTGTCCTTCGTGCGGCTGGAGTCGCCCAGCGCTGCTCCGTCGCGTGACAGGCGTTGAGCTCACCTGCGACGGCTACGGCTTTGACCTGAACTTTGGACCCAATACCGACGCACCCGCAACGCACATCGCCACGCGCTACAACGGCTTGTACATGGTCTACAACGTTGCCGCCGCCTTCTTTGCGGCGCGCGAGCTGGGCGTGGACGCGGCGCATCTGCAGCCCACGCTCGATGCCTACGTCCCCGCCGGCGGGCGCATGGGCCGCTGGGAAATCGCTGGCCGTACCGTCGAGGCCAACCTGGCTAAGAATCCCGTAGGCTTCGATCGACAAATCCAGTCCATCAAGACTGCAGGCGGCAGACTCTGCGCTTTCTTCCTCAACGACAACGATGCCGACGGCCACGATGTATCGTGGATCTACGACGTCGACTTCGAGCGCATCGCCGACACACCGGGTCTTGTCGCCTTTGCCGGCGGCACGCGTGCACACGATATGCAGGTACGTCTGAAGTACGCCGGCATCGACGCCGCCATCATCTCGAATATCGAGCAAGCGATCGGCGCCGTGGCGGACGAGGAGGCTGGCGATACTTTCTACGCCGTCGCCAACTACACGGCCTTCCCGCCGCTGGTCAAGGAGCTCGATGAGCTTAAGGGCACCGATGCGAGCTCGGTCGCCTCCCACGCCGTAACGCGCGCCGATGGCAGCGCTGTCCCCACCGACATTGCGCCGGTCGAGCTTTCGCGCCCCCTGCGCATCGTCTACCTGTATCCCGATGCCCTCAACCTCTATGGCGACGGCGGCAACGTCATTGCCCTCGAGCGCCGCTGCGCCTGGCGTGGCATCCCCGTGCGCGTGGACGAGGTCCGTATGGGCGAGTCGCTCGATCTCACCGACGCCGACATCGTCATGATGGGCGGTGGCTCCGACCGCGATCAGCTGGCCGTGGCACACGAGCTGTTCGCTCAAAAAGACAAGGTCGCAGCCTATGTTGAGGATGGCGGCTCGCTGCTTGCCATCTGTGGCAGCTATCAGCTGCTCGGCCGTTCGTACTACATGGGCGAGAATCGCATCGAGGGTCTGGGCGTCATTGCCGCCGAAACCGTGCGCGGCTCCGACCGCCTGATCGGCAACGTCGCCGTCAAGACCGACCTGGCACCCGAGCCCTTTGTGGGATTTGAGAACCACGGCGGCCGCACCCTGCTCGATGCAGAGGCCACGCCGCTCGGAACGTCCGTCGTCACAGGTACCGGCAACAACGGCGACGATGGCTTTGAGGGTCTCATCTACAAGGGCGTCATCGGCACGTACCTACACGGACCGGCACTGCCCAAGAACCCCGAACTCGCCGACTGGCTCATCACCCACGCCCTCGAGCGCCGCGGCGGTGCACAGGCCAACGCTCTGCTGCCGCTCAAGCCCCTCGACGACACCTACGAGCACGCCGCCCACGACGCCGCCATGAAGCTCCTCCCCTAGCACCCCACCACCACAAAGGGGACAGGCACCTTTGTGGTGGTTTTGACCTGCCACGACAGTTTGTCTCGATCTGTAACATCTAGACCGTTAAAAGTCGTCTTACTGTTACAGATTGAGATGTTCGTCCCGATGCCCGCCGTTTGTCTCGATCTGTAACACATAGAGCCGATTTGCCCGCCCAGATGTTACAGGTTGAGATGTTTGAAGATCGGGATAGAGAGTCGGCTCCTGTGTGGTGGTTTTCCAGTTTACCAACGATATACGCGCCGGCAAAAAAGTCTGCTATACTCTTTCCCGCTGTCCCCATCGTCTAGCGGCCAAGGACGCCACCCTTTCAAGGTGGATATCGCGGGTTCGAATCCCGCTGGGGGCACCATTCCAACTTTCCTCGAACCCGCTGGATGTCAAGTCTGGCGGGTTCGTCGTTTTCGGCGTCGTAGTTGAGCGTCACGAGCACCTCGCCGTCCGACACGCTCGCCTGCCAGACGAACGCCTTCAGCAGCGTGGAGTCGTCGAGCCTCGCCCCGCATTGCAGGAAATCGGCGAAGCGCTCGGGGTCTATCCGCTGCTCCCGGAGCGCCTGCAGGTCGTACTCGGCACGGGCCTTCTGCTCCTCGAGCTCCGCTATGCGCCCCTTCACGCCCGGCGCTATGATCCCCTGCTCGATGGCGTTGAGGATGTTCTTCAGCCCGCGCTCGGCGGCAGAGAGCGATTCCGCGGCCTGCCTGCGGCGGGCCTGCACCTCCGCGCCGTCGGCACGCTCGGCGACCATGCGGGCTATCCTCATGGCCTCCGCGCGGTCGGAGAGCAGCTCGCGCAGCGCTCCGACTATCGCGCCCTCGAGCTCCTCGCGGCGGACGTTCCTCATGCACCCGCCCGCGCAGCTGTAGTACTCGTACTTCACGTTGCGGCGCTCGCGCCCGCTCACGCCCTGGAGGTTGCGCCCGCACCCGGCGCATATCGCCCTCCCGGCGAGCGCGAAGTCGCCCCAGTCCTCGGTCGAGCGCTGCTTCACGCCCCTCACCCCCTGTGCCCTCATGAACGTGGCCTCGTCGACGATCTGCGGCATACCGCCCTCCCTGACGATTCCGCCCCACTCGTAGCGCCCCGTGTAGCGCCTGTTGTGGAGCATCTGGTGGACCATGGAGTACCCGCACGGGTTGCCGGACCTCGTCCTGACGCCGCGCTGCGCGAAGTCGGCCGCTATGGCGTTAGTGGTCTCGCGGTTTATCTTGCGCTCGAAGGCCTCCCGCACGAGCGCCGCCTGGTCCGGGTCGATCTCGTACTCGTCGTCCTCGTTGCGCCTATAGCCGAATATGCGCACGCCGTTGGTCTTGCAGCGCAGGGCGTTGCCCTCCATGCCGCGCCTGGTGCGTATCGCCGTCTTCTTGGACTCGCAGGCGGCGAGGCCCTCGAGCAGCTTCTCGTAGATGATGCCCTCCGGGCTGTCCGGTATCGCCTCGAGGGCCGAGACGAGCTTCACGCCGTGCTTGGCGAGCTCGCGCTTGTATATGGGCGCGTCGTACTCCCCACGGCTGAAGCGGTCCATCATGTAGACGAGCGCGATGTCCGACTCGCCCGCGTTGGCGATCATGCGCTGGAACTCGGGGCGGTCGTCGGTGCGGCCCGATATGGCGTAGTCGCAGTACTCGGCGGCGATAGCGTAGCCCTCGCGCCTGCACCAGTCGCGGCAGACGCGCAGCTGGTCGTCTATCGAGGCCTCGCGCTGCTTGCTGCACGAAAACCGGGCGTATATCACGGCTGTTTTTGGCATAATGGATACGACTTCCTTGGTTTGCACGTCCACGTCGATACTGGGGAGCCTGACTCGCCCCGTCGGCTACAGCGGTACCAGCGCTGCCGGCGGGGCCTTTTCTTTACCTATACAGGACGGTGACGACGTGCAGCAGCGTGTCGGAGCCCTTGTCGACGGCATTCGCGCACGTCTCGGTCTTCACGTCGACGATCTGCAGGCCGCGGTTCTGGAGGTTGTCCAGGATGATGTTCAGCTGCTCCGTGACGCGCGGTTCGAGGCTGTTGCTGGCAGACATGACGCGCTTGCCCTGAATCTGGTACACGAGGGCGTGCATCCGCCCGTCCTGCTTTATGAACTCCTCCGAGTCGCTCGTCATCTTCTCCGCGTAGCTCTTGTTGAAGAAACCCATGATCTACTCCTCTTCCTCGATGTATGACTCCGCCCGATCAAGTAAGGCGTCAACCGATATGCCCATGGCGTGTGCGATCTTATATATGACGCTCGCTTTTGGGTCTTTGATCTTGCCACTGAATATCTGCGACACGTGCGCGTCCGACATGCCAGACGCCCTACAAACATCCGCCTGCTTCATGTCGAGCTCTTCGAGGTAGTCGTTCAATGCGCGTGACAGCTGCATTTCTAGCCCCTCTCATCTAAAGACTATTCGACTAAATCCTAACAGAAATTAGGAAAAACTCAATAATCTATTGATTCCTAATGGGCATTAGGATATTGTTCTATTCGTACCTAATGGGCATTAGGAAGAAGGGAGGATCAATGAACAGCCTGCAGGGTCTCGTCGCTGCTCGTATTGCCGAGCTGCACATCACGAAGCAGAGCGTGGCGGATGCGATCGGGTGCTCTCTCGTGACTTTCAACAAGAAAGTCAACGGCGAAAGCGACATCACGATCACGGAAGCGCGAAAGCTCGCTGAGGCAATCGAGGTGACAAGCGATGAAGTTTGCCGACTCGCCCCGTAAGGGCAAAGCGGAGAAGGAAACGCTTTGCGAAATCAGATTGGACCAGATGACATCGACGCTCACCAAGGCCTATAGGGATTGGGAGCAAGAGCAGAAAGGCGAGAAACAGGCGCGATGAGACAGTGGTCGACACGTGAACTCAAGTACCTCGAAGAGCACACGGGCGAGGGCGCGAGGGCGGTAGCCAAGGCGCTCGGGCGTTCGGTCGATTCGGTTGAATGGCAGGCCCGGCAGTGCGGACTCTCACTCCGCAAGCGTAGGCAATGCCCCAACTGCGGGCGCTGGACGTTCAAGCCGCTCAACCGCATCAGCGGATGGTGCATCGAGTGCACGAAGGAGCTCCACATGTCCGATCTGGCCGAGCAGGCGAACGCCATGAGGGAGGAGGCGGTCAGGGAGAAGAGGAACAACCGGGAGCGGCAGCGCTACTACAGCGCCAAAAGCAGAGCCAAGAGAAATAAAAAATAGCCACGGTAAAAGCCACGGTTATTTTGACCAGCGGAAATATCCGAAAGGAGAACCGAAATGCAAAGTAAAAAGAAAGCGAGCGCCCCCAGCTACCAACTCGACGGCGCCCACTTCGACCGCATCGGAAACGATGCCGTCACCATCATACCATCCGAGCGCAAGCGCCCGACGGCGCACGAGCAGCTTGAGGCGGACCGCTTCAGAGTCGGCTTCATGGTCGGCTTCCTCGCCGCGGCGCTCATCTTCCTTGCGGTCCTTTGGTTTTGGGTCATCCCCACGATGGACGGCGTGGTGGCGACCGCGCAGGCGGCCTACCAGACCTCGGCGGGTGTGCTCCATGCGTAACGACGAGAGGTACAGGCCAAAGCCCCAGAGCGGCCAGCTCGAGATCTTCGGACTCGGCTCCGCGGGCGAGCAGGACTTCCAGGAGGCCCGCAAGTGGATCGACGAGAACCCGGGAGCGTGGAACTTCATGGTCGAGCAGGCCATACGCCTCAACCGCAAGGGCTACGTCTCGGTGAACTACCTGGTCAACATGGTGCGCAACGAGCTCCACGTGGGCTGCAAGAACGGCATCGCACCAAGCCTCGCCCGCATCATGGAGAGCCGCTACCCGCAGCTGAGGGACGCCTTCAACAAGCACCGCAGCCAGTCCGACGGGTTCAGCGAATGAGCGCGGACACCTTCACCTTCGAGATTCCCGGCACCCTGCCCCAGCTCAACGACTACATCAGGGCCGAGAGGGCGACGAGGTTCGCCGCCGCCCGAATCAAGAGGGAGTCGCACGCGAAGGTGATTGCGGCATTGGCCCCGCAATGCCCGCTGCCCCATTTCCACGAGCCCGTGAACGTCACCTTCACGTGGTACAGGCCCGACAGGCGGACGGACAAGGACAACGTGGCCTTCGCCAAGAAGTTCATCCTCGACGCCCTTCAGAAGGCGGGCGTCATCGAGAACGACAAGTGGGCCATGTGCACCCCATACGACGGCGGCTTCTTCATCGACAGGGAGAACCCGCGAACCGTCGTGACCATCACGAAAGCGACCGACTTGGTCGGATTCTAAGGAGAAGAGAAATGAAACATTTCGAGAACAACATCATGGACGACCAGAGCACGATTGATGCCATCAACGACCTCAACGAGCTCGCGGGGACGGTCTCCGTCAACGCGCTCATGGTCGCCGAGGGCGAGTGCGAGCTGAGCAAGACGGACGCCGGAGCGTGGTGGAGCCTGATCGCGCTCGCCGAGGCCGCGCTGTCGCGCTTCCACGAGAAGATGAGCCGAGATGGCTACGAGCTCGTTAACGAGCACATCGTCAACCGCGAGCTGGTCGAGAAGGCCCGCCGCGACGAGGCCGAGCAGACGGCGAAGCGCGTCATGAGCATCATCTTCTGCCCGAAGGAGGACTAGCCATGCTGAACATCACGACCCAATCGGTGAGCGCCCACGCGCTATTCAAGCAGTCGACCATCAAGGGCGACGAGGCCGTGCTCCAGTTCACGGTCCGCATGGACAGCGAGAACGCCTTCCCGCTGATGAAGAAGACGGGCGGGCGCGTGATCCTGACCTTGGAGAGCGAGCAGAAGGTCATCGAGATTGACGGCGAGACCGGGGAGGTCTGGGATGAGTAGCGAGGCCGAGAACACCGGCAAGGAGGCCGAGAAGGTCGTCGCCGATGTCATCGAGAAGCAGGAGGCGTCGTCGCTCTCCGTGAGCTACGCCCCCTCGGCCATCGAGGCGAACTTCGACGCCCTCGAGAAGCACGTGCGCAAGACCGTCGAGCTCTACAAGGGCGCGACCTACGACCTCACCAATGCCGCCAAGATCAAGGAGGCCAAGAACGACCGCACCTACCTCAACGGCCTGAAGAACGAGATCGAGGAGCGCCGCAAGGCCGTGAAGCGCGAGTACAACAAGCCGCTCGACGCATTCGAGAGGCGCTGCAAGCAGATCACGGCCATCATCGACGAATCAACCGACGCCATCAAGGCGCAGCTTGACGAGGCCGAGCAGACGCGCAAGGACGCGCTCTACTCGCGCCTACAGCAGCACTACGAGGAGTTCGCGGGGCTGCTCGCGCCGGTCGTCCCCTACGAGCGCCTGCATGAGCCGCAGTGGCTCAACAAGACCTTCGGCGAGATCAAGGCGCAGCAGGCGCTTGAGGCCAAGGTGTCCGACGTGGCCAGAGACTGGGAAACGCTCAAGGCCCAGCAGGAGGCGATGCCGCACTACGCCGACGCGGAGCGCGAGTTCTTCCGCACGCTCGACCTCGGAGCCGCCTTGAACGCGGCGCGTTTGGCCGACGAGGAAGACCAGCGAATCGCCGAGCTGAAGGCGGCCATGGCACCCGAGCCTGAGCCGGAGCCTGAACCTGAACCTGAACCAGAGCCTGAGCCAGAGCCGATCGCAGCGCCCGAGCCTGAGCCGATGCCCGCGCCAGCGCCAATGCCCGCCACCATGCCGGCACCCATGCCAGCACCGGTCGCGGAGCCTTTGGAGGCGTGGACGGTCGAGGTGCCGAGCGCCACGCGATCGCAGATGCAGGCGCTCGCATCCCTGCTCAAGGCGCAGGGAATCACCGGAAGCATCCGCCGGGGCACGCCAGCCCAGGTGGCAGCGAGGATGGAGTAGACGATGGCAGAAGACAAGCACATGACGCTGGCCGAGGCCGTGGCCCAGGTGCAGCGATCCGTGGTGGTGCCCAAGGCACGCTACAACGCCCACGGCAACTTCTACTACCGCAGCATGGAGGACATCGTTGCGGCGCTCAAGGAGCCGTGCAAGGCGGCGGGAATCGCCTTCACGCTCAACGACTCGATCGAGCAGATCGGCGAGCGCTACTACGTCAAGGCCACGTGCCGCCTGTTCTTCGAGGACGGCCACGGCGAGCCTTTGGAGATCGATGCGTACGCCCGCGAGCCTTTGAGCCAGAAGGGCATGAACGAGGCGCAGGTCACGGGCAGCGCATCGAGCTATGCCCGCAAGTACGCGCTCTGCGGAGCTTTCGACATCGACGGCACGAGTGACCCCGACACCCTCATGGGTGACGGCAAGCCCGCCGAGAAGGAGCCGCCCGAGTTCGGCCAATTCATCGCCAAGTGCAAGAGCTGCGGCACCTCCTACCAGTTCGAGAGCCGCCAGCAGTACGAGCAGTTCAAGGCCAACCCCGGGTGCTGCCCGTCCCCCGCATGGCAGGTCGTGTAGGCCATGCAAGACCTCTACGCCGAGCGCATGCAGCTCTTCGACAGGCTCATGGACGAGCTTCAGGCGCTGCGCAACAGCGGAAGCCAGTACGCCGAGAACGAGGCCGAGTACCGCAAGGCGCTGCGCATCGCGGTTCTTGAGGAGCGATCCAAGGGAACGCCAGTGACGGTGATAAGCGACCTCTGCCGAGGCCGTGAGGACATAGCCGAGCTGAAGCAGCGCAGGGACTGCGCCGAAGCGCTCTACAAGGCGAGCCAAGAGGCGATAAACGTGTACAAGCTCAAGATCCGAACCGTCGACGAGGACATAAAGCGCACCTGGTCGAACGGGACCGGCGAAGGGAGTTACTAAATGTCGATCAACCGAGTGAACATCAGCGGCAACTTGACCCGCGACCCCGAGCTGCGGGCTACCCAGGGCGGCATGCAGGTTCTGGGCTTCGGCGTGGCCGTCAACGACCGCCGCCGCAACCAGCAAACCGGCGAGTGGGAGGACTACCCGAACTTCGTCGACTGCACGATCTTCGGCAACCGAGGCGAGAGCATGGGCCGCATCCTGCACAAGGGAATGAAAGTCGCGGTCGAGGGCAAGCTGCGCTACAGCGCGTGGGAGGACAAGAACGGGAACGGCAGGCGCTCGAAAATCGAGGTCATCGTCGATGAGATCGAGCTCATGAGCCAGAACCCCAACGGTGCGAACGGCGGCCAGCCGGCACCGCAGCAGTACGCGCCGCAGGGATACCAGCAGCAGGCGTACGCGCCACAGCAGGCGCCACAGCAGGCACCGCAGCCCGCCCCGCAGGCATACGCCCCGCAGCCGGCACCCCAGCAGCCCGCGCCGCAATGGAACGCCCAGCAGGCCTACCAGAACCCGCCAGCGGTCCCGCAGCGGCCCCAGCAGGCACCGGCCCAGCAGGCGTACGCGCCACAGCAGGCACCACAGCCCGCCCCGCAACCGGCACCCCAGCAGCCCGCGCCCGCCCAGCAGCAGCTGGACGTGTACGACGAAGACATTCCCTTTTAGGGAGCCGGGCGTGCAAGTCCTGGACTCGCTGATTGACGGGCCGCTGAGGCTGCGGAACCGCAGGGAGGGCGACGAACTCATCGGCATGATCGTCCGATACCTGCGGACCGGCGAGGAGCCTGAGCCGCGCACGGACGCCCAGGAGGCCGTGCTGATAGCCATACGGCCCGTCATGGAGACCTCGCGCTCGCGCATCGTGGCGGGAGGCAACGGCGGGAGCAAAACGCCAAGCAACGGCGAAAGCAAACGCGCAAGCAAAACGGTAAGCAAAACGCCAAGCAAACGCACAAGCAAAACGCCAAGCAACGGCGAAAGCAACGATGCGAGCAAACGCGCAAGCGAAGAGGAAGAGGAAGTAGGAAGAGGAATTAAGGAAGAGGAGAGAGGGAAGAAGGCGCGTTTCCGCGCCCCCTCCCCCGCCGAGGTGGACGAGTACGCCAGAAGCTACGCGGCCTCCAAGGAACTCGACCTCGACTCGACCGACTTCGACCCCGAGCGCTTCGTCGACTTCTACGCCCAGAAGGGCTGGATGGTCGGCAGGACGCGGATGAAGGACTGGAGGGCCTCGGTGCGCAACTGGGTGCGCACATCGAAGCCGAAGGAAGGAAAACGGGAGGTGAACGATGCCGGAGACGATTTTTCCAAGTACGACTGAGTGCCCGCACTGCGGCGCGGCGCTCAACGCCCGCTACACGCAGCTGGGCACCAGACGCCTGTTCTGCGGATACGAGCAGTGCGGGTGCGAAGGGGCCGTGGCGGAGCGCGAGGCGATCGCCGCGCGGGAGCGGTACGAGGCCGAGAAGGCCGTCGCCGAGAAGCGCAGGCGCGGCCTCGTCCGCGTGGGAGTCCCCGAGCGGTACCTGGACCTCGACCACCCCATGGCCGACGAGCTTGCGTCCGCCATGGAGGGCGGTCAGTGGCTCTACCTGTGGGGCGACGTAGGGACGCGCAAGACCACCTGCGCCGCAGCCGTGGCCACGCGCCTGCACGACAGGGGCAAGTCGCCGCTCATGGTGCCGATGTACCGGGTTCTCGACGAGATCCAGCGCAGCTTCCACGACGGCGGAGACCCGCTGAAGCGCTACGCGGAGTCGAGCTACCTGCTCATCGACGACCTGGGCAAGCGCAGGCCCACGGGCTTCGTGCTCGACAGCCTGTTCCAGCTCATCGACCAGCGCTACTCGTCCATGAGGCCGACGCTGGTGACCACGCAGTACAGGCCGAGCGACCTCGTGCGCAGGCTCGCCGAGCAGGGCGACGCCGACACGGCGAAGGCCATCGTCTCGCGGTTGCGCCACGGGGCGAGGGTCGTCGAGTTCGACGGCCCGGACGGGAGGCTCTCATGATCCTCGACGCGGGCCTGCTGAGGGGGTGGCCGAAGGAGCGTGCCGAGCTGTACGGCAAGCCCCACCTCGGAGCCCGCTACACGGGAGGGCGCTCCTACGAGCTGACGCAGCCCCGCTGCTGCGTGTGCGGCAGGCGTGCCACCAACTGCCACCACGTGGCGCAGCGCAGCTGGGGGCAGGAGTTCCGCCTGGTGACGCCGAACGGCACGTGGAACCTGAAAAGCCCGCTGTTCGCCCTGTGCGGCAGCGGCACGACCGGGTGCCACAACAAGTTCCACGGCGGCGCGGGGCTGAGGGCAGAGTGGCGGTGGCGCTCCGAGGCGTACGAGGAGGCGTGGTGGGCGGGGCAGCTCCTGCAGGCCTACAGGCCGCACGACCCCGGCCTCTACGAGTACGGCTACTGGCTCATAACCGACCGATACGGAAACGAAATCATCAGAGAGGGGAAATGACGATGGAGGTCACCAACTGCGAGCAGTACGTGCTCGCCGAGCTGGACCGCGAGAAGCGCAAAAACGAGCGCCTCGTGGCCGAGAACAACGAGCTGTCCGAGCAGCTCGACGCCATGACGAAGCGGGCCGAGAGCTACAAGGAGGCCCTCGACCGGCCAAAGACGCCCATCGAGGTGGTGGCCGACGAGGTCATGCGCCAGGAGATGCTGACACGCTTCTCCTACGCCGAGGTGACGGGCGTGCAGGACCTGTACACCGGGAAGCTGCTCGACTTCGACGAATGGTGCCATCAGGCGGTGCGCCTGAAGACGCTGCCGGACGGCATCAGCGAGGAGGAACTCATCGGGTTCATGAGCGAGGACCTCCGCACGCTCTACGACTACGAGATGCACGAATGCACCAAGCAGGAAAGGCGCTCCGCCGACGTCGAGGGGCTCACCGACGAAAGGAGCGAGACCGTTGGCAACCGAGATTAACCCGCTCATCATCCCGTTCGACAGCCTGCTGGTGACGAGGAGCAAGCGGGAGTACCGCGAGACCGTCCGGGGCTGGGGCGAGGAGCCGTTCGAGCTCGAGGGCCTCGACGGGGTGACCACGGCGGTGCGCGGCAAGGGCCTCGTCATCTGGGTCAGCAAGAAGCTCAAGGGCTGCGACCTCTACGGGCTCGCCGCCCACGAGGCGACCCACGCGGCCTGCGACATGCTCGACATGATCGGCGAGGACGAGCCCGCCGCCGAGGAGCTGGCCTACATGGTGCAGTCCATCACCACGGGCATCATCATCGCCTGCGAGGGGGCGTGACGATGGCCGACCCCAAGGTGCTGCGGAAAACGCAGCTGCTGCGCCTGCTCGTGAACGAGCTGTGCGACAGCATCGAGGCCCGCGAGGCCAAGGAGTCGAACCTCCATACCTACCCGAGATTCGGCTACGGCGGCCTCGAGGACGGCCAGGGCAAGACCCAGATACAGAACGACATACGCAGGTGCAGGAGAACGCTCCTCGACCTGTGGAAGCTGATCGGGAGGCAGTGAAGATGACTAGGAACGTCTACGGCGGCTACTGCCGCGAGTGCGGCAGGTGGACGCCTCCTGGGTTCGGGCACTTCGAGCGCCGGGGCCGAAAGTGGCTCGTCCACTGCGTCAAATGCGCGAGCGGGCGCGAACTGCCGCCCGAGGGAGAACAGGCGGCGCAGGAAATGCAGAAGCACATCCAGAACATGAAGCGCGATGGGCGCTACGGAAAGAGAGGATACCGATGAACGACACCGAGAAGAACCAGAAGACCGATGAGACCGCGACCGTGAAGAAGGCCATGATCTCCCAGCCCATGGCGGGCAAGACCGACGAGGAGATTGCCGCAACGCGCGACCTCGCGGTGGCGAAGCTGCGCCAGATGGGCTACGAGGTCGTGAACACGCTGTTCACCGACGAGTGGTACAGCGACGAGGCCATGGAGGAGCGCGGCGTGGTTCAGGTCCCGCTGTGCTATCTCGCGAAATCTCTTGAGAACATGAGCACGTGCCACGCGGCCTACTTCGTGAAGGGCTGGGAGGGCGCCCGCGGCTGCAAGATCGAGCACGAGGTCGCCGAGGCCTACGGGCTGGAGGTGCTCTATGAGTAGCGTCGACACGCAGACGTTCAGCGTGGCGATGGAGCGGTTTCTGAAGGCGTTCAGCGATGTAGTCGAGACCGTCGCCGAGGCTCTGCGCGAGTGCATCGCCCGCGGGTTCAGAGACGCCGACAGGATCATGAGGAAGCTCATGAAGGCGCTCGACCCGAGGTGGCAACGCCGCCGCCGTCGCGCCCTCGCCCGCTCGCGCCGCAACAACCTGTACCTGAAGAGCATCGGGAGGTGCCGGTGATGGGCGGCAAGAGGCGTTTCACGGATGAGCAGCTGCGCGAGCGCAGGAACCGCCAATGGTGGGAATCCCGCGCCCGCTGCGGGTACGCGACAGTCTGCCCGGAGTGCGGGGGCTACACGCTCTCGCCCTCCGGCTACCACAGGGCGTACGCCAAGAGTGCCGGCCTGGCACTGACGAGGGAGGCATCATGACCGACAGGTACGTTTTCAACCCGGACATCCACGAGGACTGGACGCCTCCCGCGCACCGGTGCGGGAACTGCGCCCATCACGAGCACGAGGTCGTCGAGGTCGAGTGCATCGCCAAGGACGGCAGCGAGCTCGCTGGGCCGACCGAGGGCACGCGCTGCTACTGCACGCACGACGGCAAGCACTTCGTCACCGGCGACAACGACCACTGCGACTACTGGGAGGCGCTGTGAGCGACCATCCGGAAATCATCGAGCCGATCAGGAAGATGCTCGAGAACGACAGGGCCTTGGCGCTGCCGTCAGTGGGCGCACGCGCAAAGGCCATGCGTGCCGTCGGGTTCCTCGAGGGCATGAGCATGTGGCTCTGGCAGCAGGTCGGTCCGAATCTGGACGACGAGATAGCAGTCGAGTACGACAGGCGCGTGGCCGATATAGCGGAATATATCGACCTGCCGCCGAGGGAGGGATGATGGAAATTATCAATCCGCCAAAAGATGCCGAGGGGCGCGAGATTCCGAGGAGCACCTGGGCGATGTATGACGCCAACGGCAAAAAGCTGCACATCACCAGCTTCACGTACAAATGCGATACCCAAGGCCTTTGGTCGCAGTGGAAAGTGTTCAGCCCGGATATTAGGGGCGAGAAAGACGGAATGCTCCCGGCAGAAAGCCTTTACCTCACCCCGCCCGACAGCCTGGAGAGGCTGGAAGATGACTTGGACAGTTGTTCTGTCTCAACTCAGTACGCGCCCTGTGCGTATTTCAGCAACTCAACCGGCGATTGCACAAAGTGCTCCGCCGACCCAAACAAACAATGCATTGACCAAATGGTAAAGCACATCGCACTGCGCATCCGCAGGCTGAGGGGTGAGGGCGAATGATCACTGACGAACGGAGACGCAAGGTCGCGGCGGAACTTCGAGAACTCGCGGCGAACCGCCATTACGTCGACGAGTTCATCGCGGCCGACACCGTCGGGTTCTGGCGTGGCGAGGCCACGGAGGGCTTCGATTCCGACAGCCTCATAGAGGTGGCAGACCTAATCGAGCCGAAGCCCGTCACCGGGGACACATCGGACGGATTCCATACGTTCGACGAGCTCTACCACCACAGGGCGGTCCTTTTCTCGCTCATCGTGGCGTGCTTCCCGAGTGCGTCGTGGAAGTCCAAGCGGCACAGCGACGGGACCATGTACGACGGCATGTTCATCGTCGGAATTGATACGAACTGGGGGCAGGCGACGTACCACTACGACGTCGATAAGTACTGGGATATGTTTCGGTGCCGGGAGCTAGAACGAGCCCCCGAGTGGGACGGCCACACGCCGGACCAGGCTATTGAGCGCATCGGCCTTGTCGCGCAGACGCTCGCCGACGCACGCGAGAAAACGGGAGCCGAAATCGGGTTCTGCCGGAACGTCTACGACGAGGACGCCCTTCCTTCACGCAAGAACGGTTCTGGGCACTCCGCGTGCGGTGAAAAGGTGATGCAGCGATGATCGTAATCGAGAAGAGGGACGTGCCCGAGGACTGCACGACATGCCTGTACTACCGCTTCAACGGGTGTGCCAACGCCGACCGCCAGAAGGACTGGATGCACTACCGCGTGCGGAAAGGGCTCGAGCAGTGCCCGAGCTGGTGGCTCGACCAAAACCGATTCGAGAGGGCGTGACGCGATGGCAACCGAATACGTTTTGGACGCCGAGAAGATCGCCCACTGGAGAATCGACAACCACGTGCCGCTCAAGCAGCTGGCGCGTGAGGCGGGCGTCAACCTCAGCAGCCTGGGCCACGCCATCCGTGACGGCCGTGAAGTGAAGATGAACCTGCTGCTCAATCTGGCGGAGGCGATGGGCGAAGACCCGCGGGACATCGTGAGGAAGAAAGACGGGACGAGCGAGAAGACGGAGGGGCGGTGACCGGCGTGGAGGATAGCGAGATTCCCGAGCTCTGCAGGGCGTGCTATGCCGCCGAGTCTTGCGGTGGAGACAAACAGCGCCGCAAAAACGGCTGGAAGGACTGCCCGTTCCCGTCTGTCCAGGTCGGCCCGCCCCGGATCTCAGTCAATCCGTGGCAATTCGAGGGTTTTTTGACGCCCGCGGGTGAGTACGGGCGGATTACGACAAGGAGGGGGATCTGATGGCGGGATATGAACCGGAAAGCGGCTGGAACCTCCCGCCGGGGTGCTTCGAGGGCGACCCCGACGCACCGTGGAACAGGGAGGAGCCGAGGACCTGCGGCGAATGCTCGCACTTGCTCGAGGGATGCTGCGACTACGGCATCTGCGAGCTCGAGTTCGAGGAGGCGTTCGAGAGCGACCCGAACGTCGGAACGGACGACCCCGGAGCCGAGTGGCACGCGGCGTGCTGGGCTCGCGACTGGATCGTCGACCACTATAAGGACATGCAGGAGGATACGTGCGAGCGATGCGACTGCTGACCGCCTCGGCGCTCGCCCTCCTGCTCGGAGTCCTGGCCGTCGAGGCCTGGACCGTTCGGATGCTCGCGACGGGGCTGGCCCTGCTGGCCCTGCTCGCCTGCGGTTAGGGGGCGTTCTTGAGAAACGTCAACTGGGGCTGCCTGCTCGTTTTGGCGGCGGCCCTGATCATTGATGCAGTGGCGGTGTGGGCGGCCGTGTCGCTCGCCCGCCTGTTGATTGGAGTTTGATATGCAGGATTGCGTTATCGTCGGCACCGTCGCCACGTTCGACGGCGTGAGGCCCGACAAGGAGCAGGCGCTGAAGGTGCTCGAGGAGGCATCCGAGGTCTACAGCGCCTGGCAGGCGTGGAACGAGTACCCGGACGCGGAGGTCAAGGGCGAATGCGCCCAGGCGGTGATGGAAGAGTGCGCCGACGTCATTCAGGCAACGGCGAACCTCGCCAAGGCCATGGGCCGCGACGACATGCGCCTCGACATGGAGGACTGCGAGGACAGAAACCGCGCCCGCGGGCGCATCACCGGCGAGAGGCCCTATCCCCACGCCTGCGGGCGCGAGGGGTGCAGGCGCTACGTTTTCGTGCCGGTGCCCTCGCCCCGTGGGGTTCTGGGCAAGCTCAAGGCCAAGATCGGGGGCCTGAAGTGAACCGGATGCAGAAGGTAATCGCCGCGGTCGTGTATATCGGAAGTATCGTGGCGGTGTCGTTGCTCGTGGTCGGTATCTGCTCCCTGCTCCTTCGCTGGGTTGCCGGTATCTGGGGCCTGATCTAAAGGCCCTGAAGGCATGAGAAAAGGCCCCTAGAATCGAATCTAGGGGCCTTTTTGCTATCGGTGGTACTCGATGCCCTCGGTTATGGGTTTCTCGGCTGCTATGGCCTGCTGAAGCTCCTTCCTAGCATCCCTCAAGATCTTCAGAAGCTCGTGCCATTGCATGGGCTCCCTGCTACTCATCGCCCATGAACCTTCCGACGAGGCCGGAGGCGCGGAGCAGCGAGGCCTTGCCGTCGAGCCCCAGCTGCTCGATCTGCTCCGCGTTGGTCGCGAGCGTCGCGGTCCCGCCATAAGCCTGGACTATGAAGCCGTACCTTTGCGCGAGCTCCATGACCTCCTCCCAATGAGAGTCCCAGTCCTCAATTACCGCGCGGCCTCCCTCCACCTGAAGCCTCGCCTTGATCGCATATGATCCGTACGTCATCGTTACTCCTTCGGTTAGTTGTAGGTGTCGCATATGCTCGGGGTTCCGTCCCATAGGGTCAGGGTTCGGTATCCCATGTGGAGCTCGGGGCGGCTTCCGTTCCGCGTCGAGTCGTGGAGCTTGAGGCGCTGCCCTCTCTCGCTCCTCTCCCTGCCCATCCATGGGTCGCTGGTGAAGCGACCGGGCACCGGGAGGTACTTGCGCTCCCACCCGTAGGGGTCTGCGCATCCCTCGAACGTGCCCTCTATGGGCCTGATCGTCGCTGTTTTCGCTGTGGCCCTGATGGCCTGGTAGAAACTGCCCTCGCACTCGAAAATATCGCCCGGCTTTACCTTCATCGTCTGCCCCTCTCTAATGATCGGGGCAGAGCCTGTGGCCCTGCCCCTGTGCTGTCGCTATGCCGGGAGGAGGTTGCCCCTCGGGGCCTCCACGCGGCGGCTCCTCACCGCGTCGCGGCCCTGCTGCATCCCTCGGCTTATGCTGTCGCTGTTGGAGGCCCGGAGGCCCCTCCTGCGGGAGTCCCGCAGACCGAGGCCGTCGAAGTAGTCCTCGACCTCCTTCGGGCAGACGATCATCAGCTCGAAGCACTGCTTCTCGAGCTCCGCCCGCACCCCGGCGACGAACCCGATGACAAAGTTCGAGTAGGCGTCCGGGTCGGTGTAGGCGAAGTCCTGGTACTCGCCGGCGAGCCTGTGGCAGACCTCGAGCAGGTTCGTGTAGACGATCTCGGCCGCCTCGCTGTCGGCCTTGTAGCCGACGAAGTGGAACTCGTACTTCCGCGCGGTCACCCGGTGCTGGTAGACCTTGCACCTGAAGTTGTCGGCGATCGCCAGCGCGAGGCTCGGAGCCCAGGCCTTCGAGGTGCTCCCGGTCGTGGTCTCGGCCACGCGCCTCACCTCGTCGGCAAGCTCCCACTCCTCCACGTCGTTGTCCGCGATGAGCTTCTGGGCCTTGAGTGCGAACTGGATCGCCTCGGCCTCGTTGCACCCGTTCTCGACGCTGTGCTCGCGCAGCTTCTTGATCTTCTCGATGATCCTCTCTCGATCCATCCTATAGCCTCCTTAATGGGAGGGGCGAGGCCCCTCCCGGTAGTCGTCTGTTACTTTTCCCATAGGTAGCCGAATGCCTCGGCTATCCTCGGGATCTCGATTGCCCTCTTCGGCGCGAAGTAGGTCTCGCGCTCGAAGAAGTTCATGCTGTACTTCCTGTTGATCTCCTCGAGCTCTGCCAGGTTGAAGTAGCCCATCTCGGGGACCGCCCCGAAGACGAACCCGAACATGTCGCCCGTCTCCTCGTCGTACTCGGTGGCGTATAGGTCCCAGCCGTTTATGCAGCTGAACCAGTGGCCGTACACGATCGTATCGGCCTTCTTGCCGTCCTGCGAGTAAAGGGGCGGGAGCTTCTTCTGCAGCTCTTTCGTGAGTAGCTTTTGCATGTTATGATCTCCTGTGTGTTGTCGTGGGAGGCCCCTTCCCGGGGCCTCCTGCTTGCCCTAGGCCGCTTGCTCTGCCGGTCTGATGGGGTTTACCTCGCCAATGTTCCAATCAATGGCCTTGGCGCTCTGCCATTTGCCTTGATCGTCCATGTAGTAGAAGCCATGCTTCCCGAAGTACTTCCTGACTTTCAAGTCCCCTGACTCGATGCCATCGGCTATGACCTGCTTTCTCAGGTCCTTCACCATGTAAATAATGGCCTCCTCGTCGCTGTTGGTCTTGAATGCCTCGGTGATCTGTGCCAGCCAGTTATCACAAGCCCTCATGATCTCCACCTGCTCGTAATCGGCTCGGGGGATCTCGTTGATTGCCCTGTGCTTAGTGGCCTCGACTGTGTACCTTCCCAAGCTCGGATAGGCCATGTACTCGTTGACCAGCTTTAGGGCTGTGGCGAGCTCGAGGCCATCCTTTCGGCCCTGGGGGCCTTTCCTGAAGTATCCTCGGGCTCTCATGCCCTCCACAATGGCCAGGATCGTGTGGTTGCTGACAAGCTGACCACCTACCATCAGATCCAAAGATTGCTGCTCTGCCATCTTGTAACCTCCTCTATTCGGTTCTGAAGCTGCTGTGTTAGCTCTGTGGGCTTTTGTGCCCTCATTGCTGACAAGGACAATATACAGCAAAAACTATTGCCCTATTGCAGGCAATAACTATTGCCTCACTCTACATAATTCCTACATATATAATACTTGCCCTACAGCTATATGAATTGCTATATAATCTGCTGAAGATCTGACTAGAGAGGAGGTTTCGAGTGACACCGACAGAAGCGTTGAGGGAGATGCTCGACCGATCCGACACGAGCATGTACGCGTTATCGAAGGCAATGGGCAAGTCGCCTATGTACATCAAGAACACGATCAAGCAGGGGTCGAACATCGGCTCCGCCACCTTGGCGGCGATGGCTTCTCACATGGGCTTTAAGCTGACGCTGAACGGGATGGGTGAACCCATCGAGATAACGGAGAGGAGCGAAGATGCCGACAGTGATCAAGGGCCAGCCGACGAGCGCCGAGATTCGTAGGCGCCTGAAGGACGAGGGGCGGCCCGTCGTGCTGTCCTGCTCGCTCGGCAAGGACTCGCTTGCGGCATGGGTCGCGCTCGAGGACGAGGGCGTCGAGGTCGTGCCGATCTACTACTGGTCTATACCCGGCCTTCCGATGGTCGAGCAGAACGTGCGCACCATCGAGGGCGTGTTCGGCGTGAAGATCCACCAGTACCCGCACCCCAGGTGGTCGAGGACGCTCAACAACTGCGTGTTCCAGAGCCCGGCGCACACCGACGTGATCGAGGCCGCGAACATGCCCGTCTACAGCTACGACGACATGCGCCCCTATATCCTCGAGGACCTCGGCCTGCCCGAGGACACGTGGTTCTGCGACGGCGTGAGGGCCTGCGACAACCCGTACCGACGCGCGAGCCTGACCAAGCACGGCCTCATGAAGCTCAGCACGCGCAAGGCCTCGGTCGTCGCCGACTGGACGAAGGCGGAGGTCATGGAGGCGATCGCCCGCAGGGGCATCGGCCTGCCGCCGGACTACGAATTGTTCGGGCGCAGCTTCGACGGCCTCGACATGCGGTTCATGAAGCCGCTGCGCGAGCAGAGGCCCGAGGACTTCGAGGTCGTCAAGAAGTGGTACCCGTTCATCGAGGCCGACGAGAAGAGGTGGGCGCACTATGGGCTTTAAGTTCGAGAAGCCGCAGAAGGCACGCAGGGAGGCCAGGGCCGCCGAGGAGGCGCAGCTGACCGACCACCAGAAGAGCTACAGAGACCGCGAGAAGCGCGAGGAGAAGCGCTTCCAGATGGCCGTCGACTCGGGCTTCTGGATCTGCTTCTGCTTCCACGACGCAGAGGAGCGCGGGCGCTTCGCCGATTTGGTCAAGGCCGATGACGAGGGCTGGACGTTCGGAGACCTCGTCCGCCCCGTGTTCGAGGAGCGCATAGGCCTCCAGAACAAGAGGCAGTTCAAGCCCAAGGACCAGAAGGGCACGCCGGTGCCCAACCCGCTCGACTCGGTTGAGACCACCGACAGCCTCGAGGGCGACAGCTTCGCGGAGGCGGAGGCGATCCTCAAGGCGTTCGAGTCGCTCGAGGTCCTGCCGTACTACGAGAACGTCTGGAGCAGCGCGTACTACGTCGTGTGCGTGTTCCGCGACTCCGACGACCTCGAGAGCTTCATCAGGGAGTTCGCCATGGCGAAGTACGGAGACCTGTACATGGACGGCTCCAAGGTCCTCGAGGCCCTGGAGGGCTGAGGCCAATCTCACGCGCATAGGAGAATGTAGGCGTCCTTCGGGACGCCTTTTTTGTTCCCTAGAAACGAGAGGAGGCAGGCATGTTCGGTCGTATTCGCCGCGCAGCGGGAAACATCGCCAACCGAGTGCGCTCCGCGTTCAATCGCGGTCGCGGCAGCTCTTCCGGCCGCTCCTCCTACTAAGGGGGAACCCAGGGCCAGCGCGATCCTAGTGCGCTGGCCCTTTCCATCGACAGACCACACCAGAGAGGAGTGAACGAATGGCATCCAAGAGGGAGAAGCCCACGCTTCCCACCGATACCGACTGGCCGGCGGAGACCGTCACGTGGTTCAACGCGTGGCGCGACGACCGCTGCAGCGACCGCTGGGACGAGCGCCAGTGGCAGTACGTCATGGACACCGCCATCGTCCACGCCCTCGTGTACGGCTCAAACGACTTCGGGGCGCTCGCGGAGCTCGACAAGCGCCTGCGCTTCATGGGCCTGACCTTCGAGGACTAGCCCATGAACGAAGGAAACCTGATCAAGCCGAAGCGCGACCAGACCCCCGAGCAGCGCCGCGCGGCGGCGTCCAAAGCGGGCAAGGCCGCGGCGAAGAAGCGCCGGGAGAAGAAGGAGCTGCAGGAGATAGCGAAGACCGTCCTGCACATGCCGTTCGAGGGCACGGACGCCGAGCTGGACGAGCTGGAGGGCATGTCCTTCGAGGAGTACCCCGACCGCAGGCTCACCGTGTCCGAGATAAGCGTGCTCAAGGTGGCGAAGAAGGCCATGCGCGGCGACATCGCCGCCCTGCAGTTCCTGCGCGACACCGCCGGCGAGAAGCCGGTCGAGAAGGTCGAGGTCGCCGCCGACGTGTCCGGCGCCTGCGAGGAGATCGGCAGGCTGATAGAGGCGAGGCGCAATGCCGACAAGGGCTGAGCTCATCGACCTCGTGTACGACTGCCCCGCCGAGATAGCCGTCAAGCTCGGGTACGACAAGCTCACGAAGCTGCACAACGACTGGATCAGGGAGATGGTGTTCGGCACCGAGGACGAGACGATCCAGGCGCACCGAGGCTCATTCAAGACGACGTGCCTGCACATCTCGTTCGCGTTCATCCTCGTGCTTTTCCCCGGCGAGCGCGTCATCTTCATGCGCAAGACCGACGACGACGTGGCGGAGGTCATGACGGCTACCGCCAACGTCCTGAGCTCCTGGTGGTTCCGGGCTCTCGTGCGGATGCTCTACGGCACCGAGCTGGTGCTGACCCGGGCCACGCAGTCGGCGGTGTCGACGAACCTCAAGCAGGGCGTGTCGGGCGCACCGCAGCTCCTCGGGCTCGGCTGCGGAGCCTCGCTCACGGGCAAGCACGCCGACAAGGTGTTCACGGACGACATCATCAACCTGAAGGACCGCGTCTCGGCGGCGGAGCGCGAGCGCATCAAGCTGATATACCAGGAGCTCCAGAACATCCGCAACCGAGGCGGGCGCATCTTCAACACGGGCACGCCCTGGCACAAGGACGACGCCTTCCAGCTGATGCCCAACATCCACCGGTGGAGCTGCTTCGAGACGGGCCTCATGACCCGCGAGGAGATAGAGCGCATAAGGGAGCGCATGACGCCGTCCCTGTTCGCGGCCAACTACGAGCTGAAGCACATCGCCGACGAGGACGCCATGTTCACCAACGCGCGGTTCTTCGGAGACCCGGCCATGCTCCACGACGGCATAGGCCACATCGACGCGAGCTACGGCGGCGAGGACTTCACCGCCTTCACCTGCATCAGGGAGAGCGACGGCATCTGGTACGCCCACATCCGCATGTGGCACAAGCACGTGGACGACTGCCTCGGGGAGATCCTGAAGGAGTGCAAGGCCCTGCGCATAGGCAGCATCTTCTGCGAGACGAACGCGGACAAGGGATACCTGCGCAAGTCCATCATCAAGAGGGGGCACCCGTGCTGCGCCTACTCGGAGTCCGAGAACAAGTACATCAAGATCAGCACGCACCTGCGCAGCCAGTGGGCAAACGTGAGGTTCCTCGACTGCGACGGGTACCCGCTCGACGCGGAGGCCCTCAACCAGGTGCTCGACTACAGCGAGAACGCGGCGCACGACGACATGCCAGACTCCTTGGCTAGCGCCATAAGGCAGTGGCAGTGCAAGCCCGCGCTCAAGTTCTTCAAGGGAGGTATCTAAGTGTCACACGAGTTCCATTCGTTCTACTACGACCAGATGCAGCGGGAGCCGTCCACAGACGACTTCCGCCTGCCGGCCGGGACCGAGATGACCGAGGGGCTGCTCCAGCGCCTCGTCGACGAGTTCGAGCAGGACCACAAGCCGCGCTACGAGTACCTGGACAAGGTGTACGACACGCACTACGCGATCTTCGACCGGTCGTGGCGGAGGAAGCCCGACTACAAGCCGGACAACCGCCTGTCCGCCGACTTCTGCTACACCATCACGGACACGTTCGAGGGCTACTACATCGGCGTGCCCATGACGCTCTCGGTCAAGGGCGGCGACGAGGAGCGCAAGAAGGCCGTGGAGGCGTTCATCGCCGACTATACGGCGAGAAACTTCCAAGAGGACGTGGACGCCGAGCTGTCGGAGATGGCGTCGAAGTTCGGCCACGCATACGAGATGCTGTACCAAGACGACGAGGGCCTGCCGCGCTCCGTCGCGGTGTCCCCGCTCACGGCGTTCATGGTCTACGACGACTCCGTGCTGAAGCGCCCCATGTTCTTCGTCCGCTGGTTCTACGGCGACGACGGCGAGATCAAGGGCAGCTATTCCGATGCCCACGAGGTCGTGCCGTTCAGGCGCGGCGATGCCGGCCTGGAGTTCGGCGAGGCCGAGGTCCACAGCTTCGGCAGCGTGCCGGCCGTCGACTTCCGCCAGAACACCAAGGGGCGCGGCCTCTACGAGGGCGTGCTCTCCATGGTCGAGCAGTACAACGCGGTGCTGTCCGAGAAGGGCAACGACGTCGAGTACTTCAGCGACTGCTACATGGTCGTGAAGGGCAAGGAGCTCGACGAGGACGAGATAGAGAACATCCGCGAGAACAGGATCATCAACCTGTTCGGCGACTCGCTGGAGGGCCTCGACGTGCTGTTTTTGGCGAAGCCCAACGCCGACTCCGTGCAGGAGAACCTCATCAACCGCCTCGAGCAGCTCATCTTCAAGATGGCGATGGTGCCCGACATCACCTCCGACAGCTTCGTCACAGCCTCCGGCATAGCGCTCAAGATGCGCATGATGCCCATGAGCAACCTCGCCCGCAAGAAGGACCGCAAGTTCAAGCGCGGCGTGCAGGAGCGGCTGAAGCTCCTGGCCGCCTACCCGTTGAGCCAGGGCTTCAGCGGCGACGACTGGAAGTCGGTCGAGGTGACCATGCACCGAAACATGCCGGACGACCTGGAATCCGAGGCGGGCGTCGCCGGGCAGCTGTCCGGCATCGTGTCCGAGGAGACACAGCTTTCCGTGCTCTCCTGCGTGAGCGACCCGAAGGCCGAGATGCGGCGCAAGCGCGAGGAGCAGGACGAGAAGGCCGACGCGATAAGCGGCGGTATGCCGACCAACAGGACGGCACCGCGAGACGAGAACCAAAACGAGGAAGGGACGAACGATGAAGGTAGCGATCTATAACCGAGGCAGGCAGCTGGCAATCCGAGAGCAGCCGAGCGCCGACGCCGCGGTAATCGGCACCATCGGCAGCGGGTGCGCCATGCGCGTCGAGGACGCGGCGCCCGGATGGCTCGAGCTGCTGGGCGGCGGGTACATCAACGCCGCATTCGTCACCGTCGGCACGCTGATGGACGAGACGACGTACGCCGTCAGCGAGCGGTGGAAGGAGCCCAAGGAAAAGCCGGCCGAGCAGGAGGCCGTGCCCGCCGAGCCCGGGCGCGACGAGCCGGAGCCCGACGATGACGACACGCTGAAGGCCATGAAGCTCAACGAGCTCCGCGAGCTCGCGAAGGGAAGCGGCATCGCGCTGCCCAAAAACGCGACCAAGGCACAGATCATCGAGCTCCTGATGGGCAGCGATGAGTAAGCCGAACGACGAGTACTGGCGCGAGCGCAGGGACGAGTTCCTGATCCAGCTGGAGAAGGACGAGACGGCCCTGCGCGGGCGGCTCGAGAAGGTGTACGCCAGCGAGGCGGCGAAGCTCGACCGCCTCATAGCCGCCTACTACGCCAAGTACGGCGAGGACAAGGTCATCGAGTACCGCAGACTGCTGCAGTCCATCAGCGCCGAGGACAAGGCCCTGCTCATGGAGCGCATGGACGAGTTCGCGCGGAAGTACCCGCAATACGCCGACCTCATGCCGGTGCGCGAGTCCATCTACCGGCTCAACGAGCTCGAGGCCATCCAGATGCAGATACGCCTACAGCAGTACGAGATCGGGGCAATCGAGCGCACGGAGCTCGAGCGCCACTTCACCGAGCAGGCCCGACGCGCGGCGAACATCGCCGCCGAGGAGCTGGGTTTCGGGAGGGACTTCTACGGCTACGACTCCGAGATCGTCAAGGCGACCGTCGGGGCGGCGTGGGCGTCCGGCGGGGACTTCTCCGCGCGGATATGGGCGAACCGCGAGAAGCTGGCGGGATACCTCAACGACGAGTTCTCGAAGCTGGTGGCGCGCGGCGTCTCCTACGACGAGATCTCGCGCGAGCTCCGCACGAGGCTGAACCACAGCGGCACGCGCACGGCGATGCGCCTCGTGTACACGGAGGGCACGTACCTCTTCAACGAGGCGCAGGCCAGAGTCCACGAGCAGGACTTCGACTGCTACGCGATCAGCTGCATCCACGACGGCAAGGCCTGCAAGGCGTGCCGGGACCTCGAGGCCTACCAGAAGCAGCACCCGGCCAAGCTGTCCGAGCGGATGCCGGGGACGAACTTCCCGCCGATGCACCCGTGGTGCCGCTGCTCCTACACCGTCGAGGTCGAGGACTGGGACGAGTGGATAGACGACTACGTGCGGAAGCGCGGCGGGGACTCGGCTACCCACGCGATGCGCCTGCGCTCCGACGCCATGGTGCGCGAGCCCGGCACCACGTCGTTCCTGCAATCGCTCCAACGCGCCGGCTCGCTGCTGTCGGGCCTCGAGTTCAGGCTGAAGGGGCAGCAGTCCCTCGCGCGGAAGATACGCACGGACTCGTACAAGGACGTGGTGACGGAGCAGGAGGCGGCCGACGGCATCCATGACGTGCTGAGGTACACCTACAGCCTCCAGGCGGAGAGCTTCGCCGACGAGTTCGCCCGCATCAGGGCCGCGCTCGAGAAGGCGGGATATACTGTCGTCAAGGTCAAGAACACGCTGAAGGACACCGGGATGACGTACCGCGGCGTCAACTGCCAGTTCGAGACGCCGGACGGCTTCAAGTTCGAGCTCCAGTTCCACACGCCCGAATCGCTGGCGCTGAAGGAGAACGAGCTGCACAAGCTCTACGAGGAGGCCCGGCTTCCCGATACCGACCCGAAGCGCAGGGCCGAGCTGGTACAGCGCATGATAGAGCTGTCCGACGGGCTGACGACCCCGCCGAATATCGAGGAGGTGCGCAAATGACCTACTACACCGACGAGTCGGGCAGGCGCGTCTCGCGCATCGACCTTGAGGCCGGGACCGCCGAGACCTACAACTTCACGCTCGGGCGATGGCACGACGACACGGAGCTGTGGGACGTGCTCATAGGCGAGCTATGGCTCGAGGAGATAGGCCGGGACGAGGCCGAGGAGATAATCCGCAGGCGCGACAAGGCAATCCACCGATAGAACCGAATACCCATCTCACCGCCACGGTAGAACGGAGCCCCCGCACGGGGGCTTTTCTTTTGCCGATTGGAGGAGACGTGATCAGGGTCGAGTACATCACGCGCCGGGGATGCCCCGCGTGCGAGGCCTACCGAAAGGCGGTCATCGAACCGCTCGCATCCGAATACCCGGGGCAGGTGCGCGAGCACTGGGCATGGGACGGCCTCATGGAGAGGCTGAACAACTCGGAGCGCATAACGCGAGTCCCCATGGTGGTGCTCACGGACGACGGCGAAGAGGCCATGCGCTTCGCCGGACTGCCGACGCTCGAGCGCCTCGAGGACGCGCTAGACCCCTCGTAGCGGCCGAATCTCACGCATGCGGGACACTAGCCGGGTCAAAGACCGACCGAGCGTTGAAGTCGCTAAAAGCCACGGCATCGGGCAGGCGTGGAACCCGCTAAAAGCTACGGAAACACGTGCAGGCATGAGCCACGAGAAACCTTATGGAGGGTGCGAAGACATGGCGAAAGACGGAAACCGACAGAAGTTCGCGGACATCGCGGGAGGCAACCAGACACCGCCGCAGGGCGGCGGAACCGACCCCGCAGGCGACGGCACCGAGGGAGCCGAGGGCGACGACGGCGAGGGCGGCGAGCCCGGCGGCGATGGCGGCACAGACCCCAAGCCGACAGGCAAGACCTACACCGACGACGAGGTGAACGCGATCGTCCAGCAGAAGCTCGCACGCGAGAGCAAGAAGCTCGAGAAGCGCATCCGCGAGGAGCTGGCGCGGCAGGCCGACGACAAGCGCAGTGAGGCCGAGAAGCTGGCAGGCATGAACGACCTCCAGCGTGCCCAGTACGAGCTGAAGAAGGCACAGGGCGAGAAGGCCGCACTCGAGCGCCGCATCAACCTGTCCGAGCAGATGGGCGTCGCGCGTTCAGAGCTCAAGGCCGCGGGCATCGACCTCGGCGATGAGCTCCTGTCCATGTTCGTCACGGAGAAGGCCGACGACACCAACGCCGCCATCTCCAAGATCAAGGAGCTCTTCCCCAAGGCGGTTGACGCCGCCGTGCAGGAGGCCCTCAAGCGACAGCCACCGAAGGACGGCGCGAGCGGCAAGCCGCAGCAGTCCTACGCGGCCAAGTTCGCATCCGATTACAGCAACCGAATGAACGGAGGAAAGAAAGATGGCGCTCAATAAGGCGTTCACCTACGGCGAGTCCGAAAGCATCCTCGATTCCGAGGTGGGCATCGTCGCAAAGACCCGCACCGCCACGCAGGCCATGGCAAAGGATGCCGACGGCCGCAAGATCATCAAGGCGGGAGCCCTCTACACGGGCACGTCCGAGTTCGGCGTGTTCCTCGAGGACTACGACATGACCGACACCGACAAGTGCCCGGCCGCAATCATCTTCCAGGGCCGACTCAAGGCCGACAAGGTATCCGCCGAGGCCAAGGCCAAGAAGACGGCCCTTGCCGCCGCAGGCCTCTACCTGGTTTAACGAAAGGAGAATCGGAACATGCGACTCATTTCCGACCTCATCACCGAGCGCGAGATGCTCGATTTCTCTCAGGGCTTCAACGTCCAGCGCAACTACACCGGCTCCCGCCTGCTCCCCGACCGCAAGACGCAGTACATCGAGGCCGAGTACACCCGCCTCGCCGAGAACGGCAACCTGCCCACCGTGGCAATGATCCACGGGTTCGACACCGAGGCGCACATCGGCTCCCGCGTCCCCTTCGAGCGCGTCGAGACCGAGTCCCTGCTCATCAAGGAGAAGATCAACCTCTCCGAGCGCCTGCGCCGCATCACCCGCGGCCTCGACATGCAGATGGACTCCGTACGCCGCTACGTGTTCGACGACATCGCCCGAACCGCCGAGTCCGTCGTCTCCCGCGTCGAGAAGGCCAAGATGGAGGCCCTCGCCACGGGCAAGATGACCATCAACGAGAACAACGTGTCCATGGTTGTCGATTTCGGCGTGCCGGACGACCAGAAGGTGACCGCCAAGTGGGCCGTCGCCGCCGCCGACATCCTCGGCGACATCGACACGTGGGTGACCATCGCCAACGGCAAGGGCCAGACCCCGACCGTGGCGCTCACCTCCAAGAAGGTGTTCTCCCTCATCCAGCGCAACGCCTCCGTGCAGAAGGCCATCTTCGGCGTGAACGGCGCCGGCGTCCTGCCGAGCCTCGCGCAGGTGAACAACCTGCTCGCCCAGCAGTTCGACGGCCTCGCCCTGCAGATCGACGAGGAGCGCTACGGCATCATCGACTCCGCCGAGAACCCGATGACCGTGACGCAGGGCCGCTTCTTCCCCGAGGACAAGTTCGTCCTGCTCTCCACGGGCTACGACGGCTCCGTTGGCACCGGCCTCTGGGGCGTCACCCCCGAGGAGCTCGAGCAGGGCGGCGCGTTCGACGAGAAGCGCCAGCAGCAGTTCGTCACCTGCACCCGCTGGAACACCCCCGACCCCGTGGCGACGTGGACGAAGGCCTCCGGCGTGTTCATCCCCGTGCTCCCCAACGTCTACGGCCACATCATCGCGACCATCGACACGACTTCCGCCGCGTCCGCCGACGGCCTGGACGGCTAGCCATGAGCGACCTCGTAGCCCGCGTCAAGGCGCGTTACCTGCCCGACGAGGCGGTTCCCGAGGACTCCGCCATCGAGGAGATGCTTCGGACGGTCTCGGACCGACTGCTCATCCGCCTCAAGGTCGAGGTGCTCCCGGCGCTGGCCGAGTCCATCGCGGTTGACGCCGCCGTGAAGGCCCTGCGCCTGCGCGGCTACGAGGGCAGTTCCTCCGAGTCGGCATCGGACGGCGGCAGCATGTCCAACTCGTTCATCGACGACGTGCTGTCCGCCTACTCGGCAGACATCGAGGCCCTGCGCGACGTCTGCCGCCCCAAGGGCATCAAGTTCATGGGGGCGCGGCGATGAGGTGGTACAGGGCCAAGGCGTTCAGGCGCGAGCAGACCGGCACCGACGAGTTGCGCAACCCCGTCTGCTCGACCGTCGAGGCGTTCGACTTCTTCGTGCGCCTCGGCCCCTTCCACGGCGTGCGCAACGGAACCGAGGGGAACGCGTTCGACAGCGTCGCCCGCACGCTGCTCACCAAGCGCCCGAGCGCCGACTTCGACGGCATCTGCAACGTCGAGGTCAAAGGCTGCGCCTACGAGGTCGAGAACGTCATGCGCGACGGCGACACGACCGTCGTGAGCGTGAAGAGGTGCAAGCCATGGGCCTCGTAATACGCGACGTGAACGACCTCGCGGGGAAGCTGAACCGCCTGTCGCACGTGAGGTTCGAGGCCGTGGTCATCAAGAACATGACCCAGATCTTCAACCGCGGCAAGGCGAACGGCGGGACGCCCGTATCCACCGAGGAGACCAGGCCCGGCGGGCCACACGGCGAGCTGCGCATGTCGTTGGGGCAGTCCGGCGACACCGTCGGATACGCGAAGGACTACGCGCCCCACGTCGAATACGGCCACCGCACGGTGAACGGCGGCTACGTGGAGGGGCAGCGCTTCCTCCAGCGCAACGTCAAGGCGCAGGAGCCGATATTCAGGCAAGACCTAATCGACCAGCTACGGAAGCTCTAGGGAGGGCGCGATGATCCAGCGACTAAGCCTCGCGGTGTTCCTCGGGCGCCTCATCGAGGCGATTGAGGACGGGACGGGCGTCAAGTGCTACGACAGCCCCGAGAACCGCGAATCGCCACTCTACAGCGTCGAGCTGCAGTCAACGCAGCCCGAGAACACCAAGACCATGTACATCGACGCGATCACCGTCTGGGTGCACTGCATCAGCGAGCCCGTGCGCCCGTACAGCAACGCGAGGGTGCTCGGCATGGTGCAACGGCTCGAGCAGGCGCTCATGGAGGGCTTCGGGCTCCCCGCGCCGTTCAGCCTCTACCGCACGACCTGCAACGGCGTGCAGACCGTCAAGAAAGACGAGACCGACGAGGGCCACGCAATCGCGGAGTTCACGTTCCGCGTCTGCTACGGCCTCCGCGTCAAGAACTAGAAAGAAGGAACCGAGATGTCTACTCCTCAGCAGGACACCAACCTCATCGGCTGCGACTTCGACGCAGCGACCGCCAAGGCCCTCAGCGGCAACGACATCGTTGCCCTCGTCACCGACAAGACCGGCACCGATCTGCTCGCCGTGAGCGGCCAGCAGGGACTCAGCTTCAACATGAGCCAGGACAACACGGAGGCCGCGACCAAGGACGACGCCATCGGCGGCTGGACGCTCAAGTTCGGCAGCTCCAAGAGCTGGGATGCGTCAATCGACGGCCTCTACTCGCCGGACGACAAGGCGACCAAGACCGTCGCGAAGGCCCTCGCCGACAGCGAGTACCTGTGCCTGAAGGTCTGCAAGCGCGTCCGCACCGCCGCGAACACGAAGTACATCCCGCTGCGCATGGGCCTCGCGCTCGTGTCCTCCGACAACTTCGAGGCACCGAACGACGACAACACCACCTACTCCATGGAGTTCCAGGGCACGGGCAAGCCGTGGCTCTACGAGACCGCCACGGAGGAGCAGATCACCGCAGCCACCATCACCGTCAACAACAGCTAAGGAGACCGGCAAATGGCAGAAGAGACCGACTTCGTCGCATATCTCGAGGACTCGACGACCGGCACCGAACCGACCGAGGACATCAAGGGCGAGCTCGAGCAAGACCCCGAGGACATGGAGCCGCAGACCTTCACCGTGCGCGGCCACGTCTGCGAGATCCGCTTCTCGCGCAAGCGCATCGACCTGTACGAGGAGCGACACACGCCGATCATCACGTCGTTCTACAAGAACGACGGCATGTTCACCTTCAAGGAGCTCGCGGCAATCGCCGGCTACGGGCTGAAGGTCCAGGGCGGCGGCTACTTCCTCCCGCAGAAGGCCGAGGAGATCGTGAACAAGCTCATCGAGGCAAACGGCTACCCGGCCGTGTTTCAGGCCGTGATGATGGCCCTTCAGCGCGACTGCGCTTTTTTATTCATGGGCGCAGGGAACTAGCCCTAACGCGCCTAACCGGCTTCGACTACTTCACCGCCAAGCCGAGGCAGGGCGAGGACGCGCGGGACGCCTCCCTGTTCAGCAGGGAGGCAGATTTCGCCTTCTTCGCCGCCCGGCTCGGCTGGGACTACGAGCAGTACGCGCAGCACACGCCCGTACAGCTCGCCTTCGTGCGCAAGGAACTTGAGACCGTCACCGTGAACGAGTCGAACCTGCTCAAGGACGCCGTTCAGGTGGCGGTGGCCAACTGCCTCTCCAAGAAGCGCTACAGGCTCTGGAAGAGGCACAACGGCGAGTTCCGCGAGGACTCCTTCACCTACGAGGAGATCGACGCGCTGAAGGAGCAATACCGAAAGAACCCGCCATGGACGCCCTGGGGAGGAGGCAACCGAAATGGCTGATTACGTTCTCTCCGCAAAGGGAACCTACGACGGCTCGAACTTCGACTCGGGCGTCGACAACTCCGCATCGAAGCTCAAGGGCCTCAAGGACACGGCGGCCGGCGTCGGCTCGCAGGTCGCCGGCTTCTTCGCCGACAGCTTCGGGAGCGTGGCGAAGTCCATCGGAACCGCCATCGGCACCGTCACCGCGGGAGTCACGACCCTCGCGGCCACGGGCGGCATGAGCCGCGCCCTCAACATCGAGAAGGCCCAGACGATGTTCAAGGGCATGAAGCTCCAATGGAGCGACTTCTGCGGGACAATCCAGAAATCAGTCGACGGCACGGCCTACGGCTTCGACACCGCCGCCCAGGCGTGCGCACAGCTCGCCGCATCCGGCGTAGCCGCCGGCGGAGACATGGAGAAGGCCCTCAACGGCTGCGTCGGCACCGCCGCAACGTTCGGGCAGGACCTGGGAGACCTCTCGGGCATCTGGGCGAAGGTCGCGGCCTCCGGCAAGCTCACGGGCGAACAGGTCGCGCAGTTCACCGACCGAGGAATCAACGCGGTCTCGACGCTCGCGACCTATCTCGGCAAGACCACCGACGAGGTCTCGGCGATGGTCACGTCGGGCAAAATCGACTTCCAGACGTTCTCGGATGCCATGTACTCCGCCTTCGGCGATTCCGCCAAGGCCGCAAACGAGACCTTCACCGGCTCCATGGCCAACATGAAGGCCGCGCTATCCAAGATCGGCCAGGACTGGATGACGCCGCTCAAGGACTCCGCCATCCCCGTATTCAACTCAATCAGAGGCGTGCTGAACTCCTGCCGCGCCGCGCTCAAGCCGCTCTCCGAGGCGTTCGGCGAGTTCCTCGGCGTCACCTACGACGCCGAGGGCAACCTGACGCGCACCGGCGGAGTGGTCGAGAAGCTGTGCGGCTTCCTAGACGGCCTCGCGGAGAAGATCCAGGGCGTGGACCTCTCGAAGCTCGGGACCGGCGGCAAACTCGCCGCCGCGGGCCTCGCGGGGCTCGCCGCCGTCTCGCTGGGCGGCCTCATCGGGCAGATTCCCGTACTCGGGGCTCTCGTCAACTCCTTCACGGGCGGCATCGTGCCGGCGCTCAAGGGCGTCGCGACCGGCTTCGCCGCGCTTTCCGCGCCCGCAGCCGCGGCCGCCGCGGCAATCGCCGCTTTCGCAGCGGCATTCGCATACTGCTACGCCACGAACGAGCAGTTCCGCAACTCGGTCAACGGCCTCGTCGGCAGCATCGCCTCGTCACTCGCCCCGGCGTTCCAGAGCCTCACCGGCCTCATAGGGCCGCTTCAGACGCTGTTCGGCTCGGTGTGCGGCGCCGTGATGCAGCTATCGACCGCGTTCCTCGGCATCGTTGCCGCGGTGGCACCGCTCGTCGCGACAATCGTCTCGAGCCTCGTCCCCATCCTCGGGACGATCATCGAGGCCGTCGCGCAGGTCGTCGACACCGTCGCCGCAACCGTCGCCCCGGTCATCCAACAGATAACGGACCTGATAACGGCAAATATGCCGGTCATCCAGTCGATAATCACCGACACGTGCACGCTCATCCAGACCATCATCACGACGGTCATGCCAATCATCCTCGCGATGGTCAGCGCCACCATGACGGCCATCCAGGCGGTAATCGACGCGGTCTGGCCGTATATCTCGGCAATCGTGACGTCGGCCATGCAGATCATCCAGGACATCATCACGGTCGTCCTCGGAATCATCAACGGCGACTGGAGCGCGGTCTGGACGGCGGTTCAGGACATAGCGATGAACGTCTGGACCATCATCCAGAACCTCATCAGCGGCTACATGGCCTACATCCAGGCGCTCATCCAAAGCGGCCTCGCGGCCATCCAGAGCGTGTGGAGCGCAATCTGGTCGGTCGTCGGGAGCGTGCTGTCGAACATCTGGAATACGATCAAGAACGTGGTCAGCAGCGCGATCAACACGGTCCGCTCCGTCATATCCGGCGCCCTCTCGACGATTCAGTCGATTTGGTCGTCGGCGTGGAACGCCGTCACGAGCACGCTGAACAACGCATGGAACAACATCCGCAACGGCGTGTCGAGCGGCATCAGCTCCGTCGTGAGCTTCGTGTCCTCGATTCCGGGCCGCATCGTGAGCGCCCTTGGCAACCTCGGCTCGCTGCTCTACAGCGCCGGCACCTCCATCGTGAGCGGCTTGCTCAACGGTATCAAGTCGAGCATCGGCGGCGTGTACGACTTCGTGTCGGGCATCGCCGGCAAGATCGCGGACCTCAAAGGCCCGAAGCGCAAGGACCTGCGCCTGCTCATCCCGAACGGCGGATGGATCATGCAGTCCCTCGAGACGGGCCTGAAGAAGCGCTTCGAGGGAGTGAAGACCACCGTTTCGGGCTTCGCCGACGACCTGAGCATGTCGTTCGGCGGGAACAGCGTCACTTACGAGACGGGGGCGGCCGCGGCCGTCGGCTCGGTCTCGGGCGGCGACACCTATTACCTGACCGTAGACGGGAACACCGCAAGCGCCGACGTGGCCGTTGCGAACGCCATCGACGTGCTCGTCGATGCGGCCCGCCGCTCGTCCACAGCGAGGAGGTAACCCGTGGGAGAGCACACAAGAGAGATACAGATCGCGGGCCTCAACCGCTGGTACCGCGGATACATCTCGGTAGACAGCGCCTGGAACGTCGATGACACCACCAGGCGCATCAGGGTGACTGCCGCAATCGACGACAAGTATGCCGCCGAGTACGGCACCCACTACGACGTCCTCGTGGACGGCAAAACGCACCGCTCGTACGACGTGCTGCTTAACAACTACGGCAACTGGGCGACCAGAAGCTCCGTCACGTTCGATGTGGACGTGCCTCGAAAAGGCGAGGACTGGGACTGCGCGGTACAGGTGCACGTCTACGGCAAGATGTACAACAACTACTACGGCTCGGCGGGCGGCGACGCCTGGGCTACGGTCTACACGAAGGTCCCGCAGCGCGGGTACTCGCAGCCCCACCCGCCAAAGAACTGCAAGCTCGAGCGCGTCTCCGATACCAGCCAGAGCATCACGTGGGAACACGACTGCACGGGCATGGACGGGGCGTACCCGTGGGCGGGCGTCTACGTTGACCGACGCACGGACGACGGCTCGTGGGTCAACATCGCCGACGTGTCGTGGGACCGAGAGAACTATTCCGACACGTCGACCGCCGCCGGGCACAAGTACGAGTACCGGCTGTGCGCCCACGGCCCGGGCGGCAACTCCGAGCACGTGTCCGTCGGGGCGACCTACACCACGCCGAACGCGCCCACGCGCGTCGAGGCCGTCAAGGCGGGCGCGTCCGAGGTCACGCTGAGGGTGTACGGCGCGGCGGCGTATGCGAACGCATGGGCCGTGCAGCGCTCGACGGACGGCGGTTCCGCATGGAAGGACATAGCGACCACGAGCGAGGGCGAAGACCCCGCATGGCTCGACCTCCATGACAAGTCTGCGCCGGCCGGCACGGTCGTTTACCGCGTGAAGGCGATGAGGGGCTCGCTCGCGTCGGCGTGGGTGAGGTCGAACCCGGTCACGACAATCACGCCCCCGCTGGCACCGAAGGTCACGGGACTGCAGAGCGTCTACCCGCGCCATGACAACACGACGAACATGGTCAGTTGGGCTCCGAACCACCCAGACAGCAGCGCCCAAAGCGCCGCCCAGGTGGAGTTCACGCACCCGGACGGCACGGTATCGACCGTCGGCATCGAGTCGTCCGCCTCGCGCTGCGCGTTCGTGGCGAAATACAACGGAAGCTGGAAGGTGCGCGTTCGCACCAAGGGCCTTCACGCCGACTGGGGCGCATGGTCGCCGTATGCGGCCTTCCTGGTCGCTGACTACCCCTCGTGCTGGGTCGAGTCGCCCGGCACCGATGGAGTGCTGGTCGACTCGGTGCCGATGACCGTCAAGGTCTCCGCATCGGACGAGACCGGCATCGCCAGCGCGACCATCACGCTAGCCGAGGTCGGAGGCCCGACCGTCGCCACCTCCGACATCACGGACCTCAAGCCCGTCGAGTTCGGAAGCTACGCGACCGTGAAGAACGGCATCGACTACCTGATAACGCTCACGGTTACCGGCGGTTCCGGTCTGTCCAAGACCGCCACGCGCCGGTTCAAGACGCATTGGGCCGAGCCCGCGACCCCCGTCGTCACGGTGACATACGGCGACGACCTCACATGCCACGTGAAGGTCGAGAACGGCGTCTCGGCATACAACGTCGAGGAGACGACGCTGCTAGGCCCCATGGCCTACGACGAGGACACTGGCGAGATACCGATGCTCGGCGCCATCACGTGCGACGGCGACGAGCTCGTGCTTGGCGCCGCGGCGAAATGCGTCGGCTTCGTCGTCGAACGGGTGCTCGACGAGGGCAACCACGTCCTGACGTCCAGCCTCCTTGACGCCCAGGAGACAATCGACCGCGTGCCTCCGCTGAACTCGGACTTCAAGTACCGCGCGACCGGAACAGCCGCGAACGGCACGTCGTCGTTCTCCGAGGCGAAGGCCAACCTGCACGCCGAGGGCATGGCGCTCAACTTCGGGCAGGACGCCTCGACGCTGCTCAAGATGGAGCTCAACGCCGAGTACTCGACATCCGCCGCGCGCAGCTTCAACAGCTTCCACTTCGCGGACGGCGGGGCGAACGGCGGCCTCCCGCAGTCCTACGCGCTCGACGAGTCCGACCTCGCGACATCCGCCTCGTGCCTGCTCGAGCGTGACGGCCATGACCTGCTCCGCAGGATCATGCGCACGCAGTGGCAGGGATGGTGGCGCGGACTCGCGGGAGAGCGGGCGTTCGGCGCGATGACGTTCAACGAGTCGACCAAGTCGGCCGGGCTATGGTCCGCCTCCGTAAAGGTCGAGCACGACGTATTCGAGGAGCCGAGCAATGCCTGATTGGAAGAAGCGCTTCGCGGCGTCGTACAGATACGTGCGCGTAGACAGAAAGACCGGTCTCGACGTCGAGCGGCTGAGGAACATCAGGAACGGCGGGAGCATCGAGCGCAACCAGGACACCAGCTACGAGACCGGCAAGGTCGAGTATCTCGGCGAACTCGATCTCGGCAGCGACCTGCTGCGAATCTACCTGGATGCCGAGTTCCCTGACGGCACCACGGCATCCGAGCCGCTCGGAACGTTCGTGGTCTCCACGCCCAAGCGCTCCACGGGATACAACTCGTCCGAGGCGGACCTGTCCGGAAGGCTGTCCGAGGTCGCAGAGGACGAGTTCGACGCCCCGCGCTCGCTGGCGGCCGGCAGCAACGCTGTGGACGAGGCCGCGAGACTGCTGCAGGAGGCCGGGCTCGAGGTCATCGCCGAACCGTCCGACTTCAAGCTCACGACCACGTGGGTCGTCGGCGCCATCGGCAACGGCGAGAGCAGCTACGCGACCCGCCTGAAGGCCGTGAACGCGCTCCTCGACGCCGCCGGGTTCAGCGCCGCGTCATGCGACCCGATGGGCCGCGTCCTGCTCCGGCGCTACGTAGAGCCCGACAAGCGAGCCCCCGCCATGGTCATGGAGGAGGGCAAGGAAGCGAGGTTCGAGGACGGCGGCACCGAGGAGCTCGACAAGTCGAGCGTGGCGAACGTCGTGCACGTCGATTACTCGACGACCGACGAGAGTGTGAGGGGTACGGCGGTAGACGCCGACCCGAGCAGCCAGTACTCGACGGTGACGCGCGGCTGGCGTAAATCCGCCAAGTACACCAAGAGCGAGCTGCCGCCGGGCTCGACGCCGGAAGAGCGGCAGGCCAGCGCGAACGCAGAGGCCGCCACGCTGTTGCGCACGCAGCAGTCGGCGATCCACAGGCTGAAGGTGACGCATATCTACGCGCCGGTCACCGTGGCGGACGCCATCGAGGTCCGCTGGCCCAGCGCTGGAATATCCGGGAACTTCGCGATACGGAAGCAGACTCTCACCCTCGTGGGAGGATGCCCGATGGAATTGGAGATGAGGCGCTTTGAACGCTAACGCCATAGCCGACGCCGGCGAGCAGCTCGCGTCGCTCTTCTCGCCGCAGGGAGGCTCCGGCCACTCCGTCGGGCTCGGGACGGTGCGATCCGTCTCGGGCGTGACGGCCACGGTAGCCATCTCCGGCGCGACGCTGTCGGGCCTCCCCATGACCACAGCGTGCTCCGCCGCCAAGGCCGGCGACCGCTGCATCGTCGAGACCATCGGCCCGCAGGCGATAGTCACGGGCCTCATAGCAAAGTAAGGGAGGGATTGATGGCAGACACCACGCAGTACGCCGCACTGATGCTCGACGCGAACGGAAACGTCGACAGGGTGCGCACGACCGACGGCCAGATCTACTACATCGCGTCGACGATAGCGATGGACGCGGCCAATAAGGCGCAGGCGGCCGCCTCCGCGTGCAACTCGGCGACGGACAGAGCCAACGCCGCGGAGGAAAAACGCGCATCGGCGGAGAAGACGAGGGCCTCGAACGAGCAGTCGCGCCTGAGCGCCGAGGTGAACCGCGCGAACAACGAGGTGGCGCGAGTCCAGAACGAGAACCAGAGACGGACCGACGAGAAGACACGCACCACGAACGAGAACGCAAGGAAATCGAGCGAGCAGACGCGAGAGCGCAACGAGGAGGCGAGAAAAGCCGCCGAGACCAGGCGCAACGACGAGCACGCCGCCGACCAGCAGGCTTCGGCGAACGCCGCCGCCGCGGCGAACGGAGCGGCCTCGCGTGCCGAGGCCGCCGCGAGCCAGGCACTGCAGATCGCCAACTCGGTCGCGCAAGGCAGCGCGGGCGACTCGGACATCTCTGACCTGCGCGAACAGAACGCGGCGCTCGCGACCATGCTCGCCGACGCCACCGGAAAGTTCTTATTCGTCGGCGGGACGGTCTACGCGCCGTCGTCCAAGGCGTCCTACAGCAACGGAACCGTGGCCCTCGGTTCGACCTGCTCGGTATCAGGCACGACACTCGTGCTCGCATAGAAAGGAAACTGAAATGGCAAACGTAAACGCTGAGCGCTTCTCGGTCGGTGGCACGAGCTACCCGATCATCGACCAGACCGCCCGCACCAACGCCGAGGCGGCGCTCAACGGCTCGGAGTACAACCGCCTAGCGCTCATCTGCAAGTACGGCGGGCAGAGCATCGCGACGCTGCTCGCCGGCGAGATCGGCGGCGGCACGGTCTACGACGCGCTGCACAAGCGCATCGTGGCTAACAACTTCTCCGGCCTTCGCGTGGGCGACTACCTCGACGTGCCGCTCGTCTCCGCATCAGGCGTGGCGGGCCAACAGTCCGTGCGATTCATCATCGCGCACATCGACCCGTACCTGTGGTGCGACGACCGCGGCAAGGGGCACCACATCGCGTTCGTGGCCTCCACGCCCATCGCGGTCAGCTCCTCCTACGCCGGAGTCACCAACTCCTCGTGCATCCCGTGGAACAAGACGAACACCAACCAGGGCACGGCAGACATCAAGAACCCGTACCTGTGCTCGCAGCTCAAGGGCTGGGAGACGGCATTCGAGGCGTGCCTCCCCGAGGGCCTGACCAAGTACATCCTCACGCAGCGCGTCCTGCTCGAGGAGCGCTACAGCGCCTCCGGTGCGCTCACCGACTCCAACAACTGGAGCTGGCAGGACATCGGCAAGGTCTGGTCGCTCTCCGAGATGGAGGTCTACGGCTGCCCGGTTTGGGGCACGCCCGGACTCTCCGTCGGCTTCGACTGCCAGTTCGACCTCTTCAAGGACACCGCGCACCGACTCAACGGCACCCGCTACACCTGGTGGCTCCGTTCCGTCAGGGGTGGCTCGTCTGCGGGCGTCTGCTGCGTCAACAACGGCGGCTACGCCAACTACAACGGTGCCACGAACGACTGGGTTCGCCCGCGCGTGGGCTTCCTCCTAGGGTAGCGAAGCGGACCGTACAGGACACCAACCAGGCGCACGCCTCGCGCGTGCGCCTTTTCATGTCACGAGAGAGGAGCATCGCCTTGAGCGGAGTACCCGAGAGGCTTAGAAACCTGAGCGAGCGCGAGTTCTACAACACGGCCATCGAGCTGCGCGTGGAGGTGCTGGGCATCATCACGTCGAGCGCCATCCCGAAATCGCAGCGCTTCACGTTCGCCGTCCCGATGGCCGAGACGGCCCGCAGCGTCGTCTACAACATCGTCAAGGCCGAGGCGTTCTACCCGAATACCGCCGAGAACGTCGCGGCCCGCAAGCGCTTCCTCACGCTGGCCGTCGCCGACTGCGAGCAGCTGTACCAGGACGCGCAGGCGTACCTCGAGGTGTACCGCAGAAAGGGAGACACGCAGCACGCCGGGGCCTTCGAGCGCATGGCGGGGCTCGTCGACTCCGAGATAAAGCTGCTCAAGGGCGCACGCAAGGGCGTCAAGCTGATCGGGGCGCGGTAGAATGGCAGGACGTCGTCCCTTGTTAACCGCTACAACTGGTGGCTCCGTTCCGTCAGGGGTGGCTCGTCTGCGAACGTCTGCTACGTCAACAACAACGGCAACGCCAACTACAACGATGCCACGAACGACTGGATTCGCCCGCGCGTGGGATTGCTCATACTTGCCAGACAGCCCCGCCGGTGCGCGGGGCTCCGAGCACATGAGGAAGGAAGGGCCGACGTTCGGGCACGCGCCCGTAAAGACGCATCCCGCTGGGAGGGCAGTCCGCTCCTTGCATGGCCGCGAGCTTCGGCGCTCGACGCGGTTTCATTGCTCCTCCCTAAGCGGCCTGGGAACGCCGGCGCCCATAGGCGAAGGCCGTGCGGGATGCCATCATGAATAGCGATGAGCGCCGAAAGGCCAGGAGAGCCAGGCGCGATGCGAAGAGGGCCGCGAACAGGGCGAAGCGCTGCGCGGCCCTCACCATCTCCAATGCCGCCCGCCTCGACAACATCCACGAGGCGGCACGCGACGCCGCCAAGGGCGTCCGTTGGAAGGCAAGCGTCCAGCGATACATGATCCACTCCCTGCGCAACTCGCTCTACGCACGCCGGGACCTCCTGGCGGGCAACGACATCCGCAAGGGCTTCGTCCGGTTCCACGTCATCGAGCGCGGGAAGGACAGGGCGATAGCCGCCCCGCGGTTCTCCGAACGCGTGATACAGAAGGCGGTCACGAGGGCGGTCATGGCCCCGGCGGTGTGGCCGACGCTCACGCCGGGATGCGCGGCCAACATGCGCGGCAGGGGCACGGACTACGCCCTCATGCGCCTGAAGGGGCAGCTCGCCGAGCATTACCGCAGGCACGGCGCGGAGGGCTACGTCCTGCTCATGGACTTCTCCAACTACTTCGGGACAATCGACCACGGAACGGCGCTGGACCTCGTGAGGCGGACGCTCACAGACCCCGCGGCCGTCGAGTTCATGCGCCTGCAGATAGAGGCGAACGGCAGGATCGGGCTCGGCCTCGGCAGCGAGCCGAACCAGGCGCTGGCCGTCGCCATACCGTCCCCGCTCGACCATCTCGGCGAGCGCTGGCGCGGAATCGAGGCGTCGGGCCGGTACATGGACGACTCCTACTTCATAGCGCTCGACAAGGAGACCCTCTGGCGGTTCCTCGACGCCGCCCGCGCCCTGTGCTCGTCGCTCGGCATCACCATCAACGAGAGGAAGACCAGGGTGGTGAAGCTCACGCGCGGGTTCACGTTCCTCAAGAAGCGGTTCCGCTTCACCGAGTCGGGCAGGATCGTCGTGACGCCGATACCGAAGTCCCTCGCACGCGAGCGCCGGAAGCTGCGCACACATGCACGCATGGTCGCCGAGGGAAGCATGACGCTCGAGCAGGCGTACGTCTCCTATATGTCGTTCCGCGGGTCTCTCGAGCGGAAGCGGGGCGACGGTAGGCCGAGGTTCCGCATGGACGTGCACTGGGTCGTGCGCGACTTCGACCGGCTGTTCGCCGAGCTCGTCGTCGGTGCCAGCCAGTCTCACGCCACCGATACGATGTCCGCACATCCCCTAGCAGAAAGGAGTCCGCATGGACACTGAGGAGGAGCGTCCCGACATCGTGGACGACGGCACGCAGGCCGAGGTGAACGCGCTGCGAAACCTGCTCTCGCAGCTCGGCGACCCCGACGCGGCCCATGAGGCGGGCGTCATCGACGACGACTCGTACATCGAGCAGAAGGCCAAGAAGATGGCCTATACGGCGGCGCTCGCCGCCTACGACAGAGGCGAGACGCCAGACGTGTCGGCGCTGCTCGGCCAGATGCGCGAGCAGGCGTCGAAGCCGACGCAGACCGGGCAGAACACGGCGAACATCGACTACCTGCTCATGACGGTCGGAGGTGACCAGTAATGCCGACGAAGAAGACCGACGAGCATTCCGAGCACTTCGCGCTCGTCAAGAAGTACTACGACCGACCTCTTTGGAGTAAGGCGCGAGTGCATAAGGCCGTCAAGTGCAAGTGGATCACCGCCGACGAGTACAAGGAGATCACCGGCGAGGAGTACACGGCCGAATAGGCGGAAGGAGGGCGCTCAGGATGGAAGTGCTCAACCTCTTTGCACCTTACGGACCGGCTTGGCTCGGCGGCGTGCTCCTGGCGCTCATTGCGTTTTACTTCGCGCGTCAATTTCTCGCCGAATACAAGCTGCAGAACGAGCGCAAGGCAAACCTCGACATCAAGCGCGAGGAGCGCAAGCAGGCCGAAGTTGACGAGCGTGCCCAACGGGACCGCGAGCGCTCCCAGATGGAAGGACGTATCGCGGCCCAGATGGAGCGCAGCAATGCCCTCATGGAGGGCATGAAGACCCTCATGGAGTCGGTGGCCGCGTCAAACGACGTCCTTCACAACGATTTGGTGCACAGCCAGGCACGCAGCCAGGGCATGGCGGCGAAAGTCGACCACATGTGCGACCGAGTCGACTTCCTGTACGACAGGGAGACGATGGGAAGATAGACAGGAGTAAATCAATGACAGAGATTCAAGCATGTTTCACGGTGGTAACGGTACTCGTCGTTCCGTACATCGTGCAGGCGATCAAGACACAGGCTATGAGCGGCAACGCTGCCAGATGGATTGCCATCGCTGCATCCGTGCTCGCAGGAGCGCTCACTGCAATTGCGGGCGGCATCCCGACAGACCCGGCATCATGGGTCACCTCGATTTTCTCCGCCGTCGGCGGTGTCCAGGTGGCATACGCGGCATTCAAGTCCGTGGGCGTAACGTCCAAGTGGCTCGACTCGCTCTTGGCGCTCGGTGACGTGAAGAAGGAGGGTTAGCCATGGCAAAGCTGTTCATCATCTGCGGCCACGGAGCCGGCGACCCCGGCTGCTGCGCCGGCGGCTATACCGAGGCGGAGCGAGTCCGCGCCCTCGGCAAGCGCATCAAGGAGCTCGGCGGCTCCGAGGTCGAGCTGGGCGACATGTCCCGCAACTGGTACGCCGACGGCGGCGTCAACCGCCTGAACACCGACGCCCCGGTGGTGGAGCTGCATATGGACGCCAGCGGAATCGCGACAGCGCACGGCGCCCACGTCATCATCAAGTCCGGCTTCGAGCCCGACGATTACGACAAGGCCCTCGCCGACAAGCTGTCGGCGTTCATGCCCGGCCGCGCCGAGAAGATCGTGCGCCATTCCGAGCTCGCCAACGTGAACCGAGCCGCGGCACGAGGCATCAACTACCGACTGTGCGAGAACGGCTTCATCGACAACGACGGCGACCGCGAGAAGTTCAACTCCAACATCGACGAGCTCGCGCGCATCTACCTCGAGTGCTTCGGCATCAGCGCGTCGAGCGCCCCCGCGCCCTCGACTCAGACGCAGCCCGCGCCGCAGGATACGACCGAGGACTTCGGTGGCAAGTACCGCTGCACTGTCTCCGCGCTCAACGTGCGCGACGCGCCGTCCCTCGGCGGCAATGTCGTCACCAGCTACTCAAGCGGCCAGACCGTCGTGCTCGACGATTGGTACAAGATCGCGGACGGCTACGTTTGGGGCCGCTACACATCGTACAGCGGTCACATCCGCTACGTCGCAGTCGGCAAGGCCACGGGCAAGCCCGAGGCGGACGACTTCCTCGTTAAGGCGTAGCCATGCCGTACCCGAGCCCGGCTGATGAGGACAGGAACGGCGGCTGCGGGCTGATCGCCCTGCTCGCGGTACTGCTGTTCGTCGCGTGCGGCTTCTCGTCGTGCGCGATGAGCGCCTTCGCGAACGGCGGCATGACCGTATCGGAGGCGCGTACCGACGGCCCCATATACGACCTTCCCGAGAACGTGCACCAGCAGATCGTGTGCGACCGGCACAACCGCGAGTACCTCCTGCTCACGACCGACGAGGGCGGCGTCTACCTCATCCCGTACCTCGACGAGAACGGCGAGCAGGAGATTATGCCGCAAGCGTAGCGCGTGGTATCCTAAGCAGAACGATGGTCCCGAACGTGCAGATCTCGGTTCGAGAAGATGTTCGGACGGGGCACCATTTAAACTGAGAAGCCCGTTGCCCTTGCGGTAACGGGCTTTTTGCTATTCATGTGCCAGGATTCGAACCCGGCAGGGTGCGGAGCTGAGGAAACGCGGAGCGTTTTCCAGCGCAGCACGCAAGGAGCGGAGCGACGCAGCGGAAGCGGGCGGCGCCAGCCGCACGCGGACATCCCGCTGGGGGCACCAACTTTAAAATGTTCGAACCCGCCGGATGTAAGGTCCGGCGGGTTCGTTCTTTTTGCCGTTATAAAACGAAAAGTACTCAATGCCCTTGCGCTAGATGAACAGCTCGCATTCTTTTCGCTCAGAGCAGGCTTTGCTCAACATCTTGGTAGCCGCAGAGAGCATGACGGGATTTACCGCGCGAGCGCCCCGCGGACATACGGCAACGCAGCGCATGCAGGAAATGCAGGCCTTTTTGTCCACCCGCTTGGGATCGTCTTTATCGATAGCGCCAACGGGACACGCTGCGGCACAAGCCCCGCAAGCGGTGCACTCTTTTGTGGCCTTGGGCACCATACCGGTGCCCCCTGCCTTCTTATAGGGACGATCGCCCGGAATTGCCGGCTCAGAAGCATCACCTGCAGATATCTTTTGCTGAATCTGATTCGCAAACCCAGCGAGCTGCGCAGCGTCCTGTCGGTCTGGCCGACCGGCTGCAAACTGGCGAACAATAGAATGCTCGGCGATGGCTGAAACCGCCGCGATCACCCGAAAGCCCGCGCCCTTTGCCGCGTCTTCAAGCTCGACCAGCGTGTCCTCATACGCGCGGTTTCCGTAAACACAAACTAGAACCGCCTGCGCACCGTTTCCCCGCATCATACCCAAACGCTCCGCGGCCACAGCCGGGACTCGCCCGCCATACGAGGGCACCGCGATCACGGCTACATCCTCTTTTGTCATCGCAACCGTGCGAAAACCAAGCCCGCTATCGGTCAGATCTACAGCAACGGTTTCCCCTTCCAACGTATTGGCAATGTAGCCAGACGCCTTTTCCGTTCCGCCGGTCGGGCTAAACACGATATCGAATACCTTCATCAGATAATCCTCCCCTTTACGAACAAACGCCCGAAACGTCCGCATGCCAAAACAGGTTACAACTTTTAAGATGCCCCGCGCGAAACGCTTGCTCGGTTGCAAGTTCAAAGCAGGTCCGAGCGACATAAAAAGAAGGGGCCTCGCACAGGCGAGACCCCTTCACACGCAAAATCAATCGTGTCTGTTACACATAGAACAGAATGTCGTCGTAGGTCGGGACCGGCCAGTAGTCAGCAGCCACGATCTCCTCCATGGCATCCACGGCGGCGCGCAGCGTATCCATAGCGGGAACGACCTCGTGCGCGTACACGTTGGCCTGCTCCTGACCATCGAGGGCTTCGGCCTTCTGATGCACGGCATCGAGCGCCTTGATGGAGTCGTTGATGGCGGTGATACCGTTGCAGAGCTTGTTGAGCGTGTTCTGCTCGCACTGCATGGCGGCCTCCGCACCAGCGGCACGAATAGTCTCAAGGCCCTTAGCGACCTTGGTGGCATAGGCGGTAATGACCGGGCGATAGGTACGACGCGCCTCGCGAACCATCGTGGTGGCCTCGATGTTCATGAGCTTGTTGTACTTCTCGAGCTTGCAGTCGTAGCGGCACTGGGCCTCGGCCTTGGTCAGGACACCCGTCTCCTCAAAGAGCGCAATGGCCTTATCGGAAACAAAGGCGGGCAGGGCGTCGGCCGTGGTCTTGTTGTTGGCAAGGCCGCGCTTCTCGGCCTCAACGGGCCACTCGTCGGAGTAGCCATCGCCGGAAAAGAGGATGCGCTGGTGGTCGGTCAGGACCTTCTTGCAGTACTCGAGCGCGGCGTCCTGGAACTCATCCTCGGGCGTACCCTCAAGCGCGTCGGCGAAGGACTTGAGCGACTTGGCCACGGCGGCATCGAGCACCAGGTTGGAGTCGGAGACGTTCTGCTCGGAGCCGCAGGCACGGAACTCGAACTTGTTGCCGGTGAAGGCAAACGGGGAGGTGCGGTTGCGGTCGGTGTTGTCCTGCATCAGCTTGGGCAGGGTATCGGCGCCCAGGTCGAGCACGCCGCGCGTGGCATGGACGGAAGCCTTGCCATCGATGATCTTCTCGACGACCTCGGTAAGCTGGTCGCCCAGGAAGATGGACATAATCGCCGGAGGAGCCTCGTTGGCGCCCAGACGATGATCGTTGCCGGCCGAGGCAACGGAGGCACGCAGGAGCTCCTGATAGTTATCGACGGCCTCGATCACCGCGGTGAGGAAGACGATGAACTGCAGGTTGTCGAGCGGGGTGTCGCCCGGATCGAGCAGATTCTCGGACTCGGTGCCAAGCGACCAGTTGTTGTGCTTGCCCGAACCGTTGATGCCCTCGAAGGGCTTCTCGTGCAGCAGGCAGACCAAGTCGTGGCGGGAGGCGATGAGCTTCATCTTCTCCATCATGACCAGATTCTGGTCGATGGCCTCGTTGACCTCGCCATAGACCGGTGCGAGCTCATGCTGGCAGGGAGCAACCTCGTTGTGCTTGGTCTTGGCGGGAATGCCAAGCGCCCACAGTTCATCGTCCAGGTCCTTCATATAGGCCGAGACGGTGGGGCGGATAGCGCCAAAGTAGTGCTCCTCGAGCTCCTGGCCCTTGCAGGGAGCAGCACCAAAGAGGGTTCGGCCGGTGATGACCAGGTCCTTGCGCTTGCGATAGGCGTCCTTCTTGATCAGGAAGTACTCTTGCTCGTCGCCCACGGAAGGAACGACCTTCTTGGGGGTCTTGCCAAACAGCGCCAAAACGCGCTTAGACTCACGCGAGAGCGCGGTCATGGAGCGCAGCAGCGGGGTCTTCTTGTCCAGGGCCTCGCCCGTGTAGGAGCAGAAAGCCGTGGGGATGCACAGGACATCGTCCTTGATAAAGGCGGGGCTAGTGGGATCCCAAGCGGTGTAGCCACGGGCCTCGAAGGTAGCGCGCAGGCCGCCGTTGGGGAAGCTCGAGGCATCGGGCTCGCCCTGGATGAGGTTCTTGCCCGTAAACTTGGTAATGGCGGTGCCGTCGTGGTTGGGCTCCAGGAAGCTGTCGTGCTTCTCGGAAGTAATACCCGAAAGCGGCTGGAACCAGTGCGCGTAGTGCGTCGCGCCCTTGGAGATGGCCCAGACCTTCATGGCGTGGGCAACGGCGTTGGCCACATCCAGGTCGAGCGGCTCACCGCCCTCGAGGGTTGCAGCAAGGCGCTTCCAAATGTCCTTGGGGAGGTAGTCCTTCATGACTTCCTCAGAGAACACCATGGTCCCGAAGCGGTCAGTAAGTTCGGCCATACGGAACTCCCTTCGTATCGGCACCGCGTGAGAAGCGGTGTTGATTACTAACGAACGAGTCATAGCTTAGACTCGCCGTGTTTCCGCGACATTGCCGTTATGTTGCCGTCGCGAAACCAATCATTGAGGTTACCCTATCGAGGCGGCGTTGCCACCCTCAACAGCCAATCAACTGCATAAATTGCAGACCTCTCCCCATGGTTTAAGGGTAGCCAATTTGGGACGGGGCTTTATTAACTGGTATTTCGCATCAGATACCATTCAATATAGCCCCATCCTACATTGACTGCCCTGTTATAGGAAATGCCGATAGCGAAGCATTTTCGATTGGTATCCCCAAATAGCGAGTGAAACTCCATCGTGGCACAGCGGTGCTGTAGAATCCTTACAACACATCACACTATTAAGTATCTAAAGGAGCACGATATGCGCGTCGACGAGGTCTTTAAGCAGGCAGCATCCCAGGGCACCGCACCCGTTTCGTTTGAGATGTTCCCGCCCAAGGGCGAGCTTACCCTCGACACGGCTCGCGAGGTGGCAGGCAATCTGTGCAAGCTTTCGCCGAGCTTTGTCTCGGTCACCTGCTCGGCCGGCGGCTCGGGCAACGGTGCCACCACCGCCCCCATCGCGCATATGATTACGAGCGAATTCGATACGCCCTCGGTGGCACACCTCACCTGCGTTGGCCGCACGCATGCCGATATCGCCGCCAAGATCGACGAGTACCGCTCGGCCGGTGTGGAAAACGTGCTAGCCCTGCGCGGCGACCTGCCCGCTGGCGCGACTGAAGATGACAAGCCCGCCTCGGACTACGCCTACGCCTGCGACCTCATCCCGGAGCTCGTCGACGCCGGCTTTTGCGTGGGCGCCGCGGCCTACCCCGAGGGACACATTGCCTGCGAGGATCTCAACCTCTCGGTCGAATACCTCAAGCAAAAACAGGACGCCGGCGCGAGCTTCTTTGTGACGCAGCTCTTTTTTGACAACGAGTGCTTCTACCGTTTTCGCGAGCTTGCCGACAAGGCCGGCATCACCGTGCCCACTACCGCGGGCATCATGCCGTTTATGGGCAAGTCGCAGATCAGCCGCATGGTCTTTATGTGCGGCGCGTCGCTGCCCTCCCCCGTTATCAAGATCCTCGCCAAGTACGAGAACGACCCCGAGAGCCTGCAGGCAGCCGGTGTAGATTATGCCGCCCGTCAGCTTTGCGACCTCAAGGAGCACGGTGCCGACGGTCTGCACCTGTACACTATGAATCGTCCTGCGATCGCCGCAACCATTATGGAGCGCCTGGGGTAATGGAAAAACCGCACATCGATACAGCTTTTGGTGAAGTGCCGGCCGACCTTGCGTCGCCGGCGCTCTACCGTATCGATGCTGCCCATCGCCCCCGAGTCGACCGTGCCGAGATGCTGCGGTATCTGGGCTACGGCGGCCAGCAGATTGAGCCCGAGCTGTCGCAGCGTATTGAGCTTGTCGTTGAACGTTTGGAACTGGACATTGAGCCCCGTGGCGTGCGACGCGTGTTTGCCGTCGATGCCACGAGCGTCGACGAGCAGGGCGAGCCTTGCATCCGCCTGGTCGGCACCAACGTTGAGCTGCGCGGCCGCGATATCTATCGCCACCTCAAAGACGCCCGCTTTGCCGCACTCATGGCATGCACCCTCGGCATGGACGCCGAGCGTCGCCTGCGCACCACGGGAGCCCAGCAGCCCCTAGAGGGAGCCGTGCTCGACGCCGCATGCTCTGCCTATGTAGAAGCCGCCGTCGAGCAGATGGACCAACAGGTCAAGGCTGCGGCCGCCGCACACGGACTCGCCGGTAACTGGCGCTTCAGCCCCGGCTACGGCGACTGCCCGCTTACGGCCCAGCACTCAATCGTGGCTGCGCTCAACGCCACGCGGCTCATCGGGCTTACCGTCACACCTACCAGCCTGCTCATGCCCACCAAGAGTGTGACCGCAGTGATCGGTCTGTTTGACGGCAAGGTCCACGACGCCCAGAGCCGCCCTACCTGCAATATCTGCCGCATGCGCGAGCACTGCCGTTTCCGCGCCGCCCACACCACCTGCTATTCCAGCCATTAGGAGCTTATTGATGTTTACTCCGCTTATCACTCATGATCTGGACGGTGCCGCGCTGGCGGCGCCCGTTGATGCCGCACGCCGTAATGGCGCTGCATACAAGACGCGCACGATCGACGACCTTCGCATTAAGGACGATCGCCTGCGCGCCGCCATCGAGGGCACGGGGCACCTGCTGTTCGACGGCGGCATGGGCACCATGCTGCAGGCAGCCGGCATGAAGGCCGGCGCCCTGCCCGAGCTGCTCAACTTTGAGGAGCCCCAGGTCATTACCGATATTCAGCGTCAGTACGTCGAGGCTGGCTGCGACGTAATCACCGCCAACACCTTTGGCGCCAACGCCCACAAGCTCGACGGCGCCGCCACCGTGGCAGATGTCTTTGCCGCCGCCGTCGCCTGCGCCCGCGCGGCCGGCGCCCACTATATCGCCGGCGACATCGGCCCCATCGGCGCGCTACTTCGCCCCTTGGGCACCCTGAGCTTCGACGAGGCCTATGACCTCTTTGCCGAGGAAGTGCGTGCCGGCGTCGATGCGGGTGTGGACCTCTTTATTATCGAGACCATGACTGACCTTGCCGAGATCAAGGCGGCGGTCCTCGCCTGCCGCGAGAACTCCGACCTGCCCGTCTTTGCCACCATGACCTTTGAGGAAGACGGCCGTACCTTCCTGGGAACGAGCCCCGAGGTCGCCGCCATCACCCTCGACGCCATCGGCGCCGACGTCCTGGGCATCAACTGCAGCCAGGGACCGGCCGAGCTCAGAGGGCTCGCCGCACGCATGCTCACCGTTACGGACAAGCCCGTTATGGTGCAGGCCAATGCGGGACTGCCCCGCGTGGACGATGACGGCAATACCGTCTTTGACATCCAGGCACCCGAATACGCCGAGGCCGTCGCCGGCATGATTGAGGACGGCGTGAGCGTCGTGGGTGGCTGCTGTGGCACCACGCCCACGCACATGGCGGCACTTCGCACCCTCATCGACAACCACACGCCCAGCCCACGTCACCGCAAGCCCAGTATGTCGGTCACGAGCGCCCAGACGGTCGTGGACCTTCCCTGTGACGGCCACAAGATCGCCGTCATCGGCGAGCGCATCAATCCCACCGGCAAAAAGCGCCTGCAACAGGCCCTGCGCGACGGCGACCTAGACTACGTCGTGAGCCAGGGCATCAGCCAGCAGGAACAGGGCGCCGACATCCTGGACGTCAACGTAGGCCTGCCCGAGATCGACGAGGTCAAGATCATCCAGCAGGCGACCGAGCAGCTCCAGGGCTCCACGCTGCTGCCGCTGCAGATCGACTCCACCGACCCCGCAGCCGTCGAGGCAGCCGTGCGCCGCTACGCCGGCAAGCCCATCATCAACTCGGTCAATGGCAAACAGCAGATCATGGATGAGATCTTCCCGCTAGTCGCCCACTACGGCACCAACGTCGTCGGCCTCACACTCGACGAAGGCGGCATCCCCGATACTGCCGAGGCTCGCTTCGCCATCGCCGAGCGCATCGTGGCCGAGGCTGCCCGTTACGGCATCGGACCGGACCGCATCCTCATCGACTGCCTGGTCATGACCGCCTCGACCAACCAGCGCCAGGCCGAACAGATCCTGCGCGCCATGTCCCTGTGCAAGGAACGCCTGGGCGTCAAGTGCGCGCTCGGCGTGTCGAACATCAGCTTTGGCCTGCCTGCCCGCCCGCTGCTGGGCTCGGTCTTTTTGGCCGCCGCCTTTGGCGCGGGCCTCGATGCCCCCATCATGAACCCGGGCTCCAAGCGCTTTATGGATACCGTCTACAGCTATCGCGTCCTGAGCGTTGAGGACGAGGGCTCGACCGGATACATCGAACGCTACGCCGGCTGGACCGATCCGTACAAGATCGCCGCGAACCCGGCGGCGGCTCAGGTAGTATCGACCGACACCGCGCCCGCTGCTGGCACCGCCGGCACTGACAGCAACGACGACCCGATTCGTCGCATGGTCGTCTCGGGCCGCAAAGGCGAGATCGCGGCCGAGACCGAGCGCCTGCTGGCAGATCACGACGCCATGGACCTCATCAACAATCACTTTATCCCCGCCCTCGACGAGGTTGGCATCCTCTTTGACCAGGGCAAGTTCTTCTTGCCGCAGCTTATGGCCTCGGCCGAGGCCGCGCGCGTGGGTTTTGACACCATCAAGCGCCTGATGCCCGCCGGCGAGATTGCCGACAAGGGCAAGATCTGCGTGGCCACCGTCAAGGGCGACATCCACGACATTGGCAAGAATATCGTCAAGATGCTGCTCGATAACTACGGCTACACCGTCTTTGATCTGGGTCGCGACGTCGACCCGCAGGAGGTGCTCAAGACCGTGCAAGAGCGTGACATTAAGCTCGTCGGCCTCTCGGCGCTTATGACTACCACGGTCGTCGCCATGGAGGAGACCATCAAGCTGCTTCATGCCGAGGTGCCAGGCGTCAAGATCATCGTAGGCGGTGCCGTGCTCACCCCCGAATACGCCAAGCAGATCGGCGCTGACTACTACGCCAAGGACGCCGCCGAAAGCGCGCGCATCGCCGAAGAGGTCTTTGGACAGTAACACAACGGAAACAACCGAGCACCAAAACGTGCCGCACGCGCCACGAGACGCGTGCGGCACGTTAGAATAGACAAGACTATGCTCGTTTTGGCAGATAGGAGTGCAAGGATGGCGATCACGCCCGCAGAAATCGCGGAAACCCGCGGCATGGTTGAGGAGCAGAACCTCGACATCAGGACCATCACCATGGGTGTTTCGCTCATGGGTTGCGGTGACGAGAACCTCGACCGCATGTGCACGAAGATCTACGACCACGTGACGCACACGGCTGAGCACCTGGTCGAGACCGCCGAGAACCTCGAGCGCGAGTACGGTATCCCCATCGTCAACAAGCGCGTTTCTGTCACCCCGGTGGCACAGATCGCCGCGTGCTGCAAGGATGAGGACCTCACCCCCATCGCGCATGCCCTCGACCGCGCGGCCGAGACGCTCGGCATCGATTACCTGGGCGGTTTCTCCGCACTCGTCCAGAAGGGCATCGGCGACGCCGACCGCCGCGTCATCCAGTCCATCCCCCAGGCGCTTGCCACCACCAGCCGCGTCTGCTCCAGCGTCAACGTCGCCAGCCTGCGTGCCGGCATCAACATGGACGCCGTGCTCATGGCGGCTCAGACCATCATCGATGCCGCCAAGCTTACGGCAGACGAGGATTCCGTTGGCGCCTCCAAGTTTGTCTGCTTTGCCAACATGGTCGAGGACTCCCCGTTTATGGCGGGCGCCGTCCACGGCGGTGGCGAGGCCGACGCCGTCATCAACGTAGGCGTCTCGGGCCCCGGCGTTATGGCGGCAGCCCTGGAGACGCTGCCCGATTCCGCATCGATGATGGAAGTCGCCGAGAAGATTAAGCAGACCGCCTTTAAGATCACCCGTTCCGGCGAGCTCATGAGCCGCGAGGCCGCCCGTCGCCTGGGTGTCGAGAAGGGCATTGTCGACCTGTCGCTGGCTCCCACGCCCGCCATCGGCGACTCCGTCGCGCGTATCCTCGAGATCATCGGCGTGGGCACCTGCGGTGGCCCCGGCACGACCTGCGCGCTCGCCATGCTCAACGATGCCGTCAAGAAGGGCGGCGTCATGGCCAGCTCCAGCGTGGGCGGTCTCTCGGGCGCCTTTATCCCCGTGTCCGAGGACGCCGGCATGATTGCTGCCGTCGAGGCCGGCGCACTTTCGCTCGAGAAGCTCGAGGCCATGACCTGCGTGTGCTCCGTTGGCCTGGACATGATCGCCATCCCCGGCGACACCCCAGTCGAGACCATCGCCGGCATCATCGCCGACGAGATGGCCATCGGCGTCATCAACAACAAGACCACGGCCGTGCGCGTGATTCCCGCTATCGGCAAGGGTGTGGGCGACTGCGTTGAGTACGGCGGTCTGTTCGGCCGTGCGCCCATCATGCCGGTGAACCCCAACGCCGGCACCGTGCTTGCCCACCGTGGTGGACGCTTCCCGGCACCGCTGAACTCGCTGAAGAACTAGCTGAGGGGGACTGGCGAGGAGCCCCGGGGAGGGCAAATATATAAGGTCGCCTGCTCGGACAGTCCTGACTCGCACGGAGAGCACATTAAGTGCTCTCCGGCTCGTGCGGAACTCGCGATCGACCTTATATATTTGCCCTCCCCGGGGCTCACGCACAACGGGACCTCGGTTGGGTTCTATCCCTTTGGCAGTCGCTTCGCTTCTGCCCTACTTTGCTGGTATGGCGGTTTGGCGTTGGATCGGTTCTTTCTGATATATGCTGGTTGCGGCTCTTCTTTTGGGAGGAGTCGCTTTTTGTTGCTAGGAGGTTGGCCCGTGGTTGATGGGGATGCTCGCTCTGAGCTTCTTTCTGCTGATTGGAATGACGAATGGATGCGCTTGCAAGCTGATCGGCATCGGGCTGATGATCCTTTTGAGTGGGATAAGCGGGCTCGGCATTTTCGTCCACTGGAGACTGCCCCGTATGCTCGGGATTTTATAAAGCTGTTGGCGCTTGAGCCTGGTGAGTCGGTGCTCGATATGGGGTGTGGGGCTGGGTCGATTGCTATTCCGCTTGCTCAGGCTGGACATCCTGTGATTGCTGCTGACTTTTCTCCTGCTATGTTAGGCACGCTTGATGCTGGCATTGAGTACTATGGGCTCGAGGATTGCATTACACCGCTTGAGCTTGCTTGGGATGATGATTGGGATCTGGTTGGGCCGGTTGCCAAGGCTGTTGATGTTGCCTTTGCCAGTCGCTCTGTCACCACGACCAACCTAAAAGGCGCACTTGCCAAGCTTGATCGAACGGCTCGTCGGCGTTGTGCCGTTACGATGGTCGCCAACTCGAGCCCGCGTTATGACCTGCACTTGATGAATGCCATCGGCGCCTCGGTTACCTGCAGCAATGGTTTTGTGTACGCCTTTAACATCCTTATTCAGATGGGTGCACTGCCACAGGTCACGTATTTTGAATCACCCCGCCGCGACACCTTCGATAGTCTCGAGGCAGGCGTGGCAGACTTTTCTCGCATGCTCGAGCACGGCAACGAGGACAAGATCGACCGCCTGCGCAACTATATCGCCCACCACATGATCGAGAACCCGCATGCCGGTAAGCCGGGATCCAAGGGCGTACCGCAAGGACGCTACATGCTCGACCACATCCGCAAAGTCCGATGGGCGTTTATCGCCTGGGAGCCGGTCTCCGTACCCCGCCCGTAGCCCATCTAAAGCTTGCATCGTCTTCCCGCCCGGCATCCGCATTCTTTGCGAACTGGGCAAACGCGCTCCACACCACGCCGTTCCTGCGCTATCGTGGGACAGCTCACGTAGATTAAGGCCCCATTGCGGGGCGCCCCATACATAGAAAGCGAGAACCCATGGCACTGACAGGAGCCCAGGTCAAGCAGCTTCGCAGCATGGCCCATCACCTCAACCCCGCCATCATCATCGGTAAGTCCGATGTCAACGAGGGCACCGTCGAGCAGACGGTCGCCTACCTGGAGAAGCACGAGCTCGTTAAGTGCTCCGTGCTGGACGGCTCCAGCCTTTCTGCCCGCGAGGCCGCCGAGGAGCTCGCCGAGCGCTGCCACGCCGACGTCGTTCAGGTTATCGGCCGCAAGTTCTCGCTGTATCGCGAGTCCTCGCGCAAGGATATCGAGAAGATCAAGCTCGTCTAAAACCGACTGGCCATACCGAGTAGCCTGCGGGCGTCCGAGTGATTCGGGCGCCCGTTTTTTATCGCTCGACAAGCACGCGCTTGAGCCTGCCTTCGACCAGGCGCTCATACAGGCGCCTTGTCTCGGGCTCGGGCACGCCTTGAACCTGCTCTCGCAGGTGGTGCATGTGGCCGCTGTATAGCTCGACAACATCGCGGCGTCGTCCCGCCGCACCGTAAACGCGCATGGCACAGCGAACCATGTCCTCGCGCGCCGTCTCTTGGCGAAGCCCCGATTCAACGAGCCAAATTGCCGATTGCAGGTCATTTTCCTCGAGAGCGGCATTCGCTCCCCTAATCATGCAGTCGATGTACTTGGATTGCATAATGTGGCGCATGCGCGTAAAAAACGTGGGATTGCAACCGGTGGGAACATACAGCGGCCCCGCGTAGAGCTGCTCAACCTTAAGACAAAGCTCAACCAGGTGAGGGCCTCTCGCGCCCATACGGTTTCCCAGGATCTCGCGGCTCAGCTGGTCAAAGAGCCTTACATCGGTCTTAACGTAGTCGCCGTTGAGCCCTATGCACTCGTTTTGGATGAGCACGCACGACTTGCCATCCGGCGTTGGACCCAAAGCCGAGCGCAAGCGCGATACCGTCGAATACAGATTGTTGCGCGCCGCGCTAAACTCGGCATGGGGCCACAACTCCATGGCGATTGTCTCGCGGTCGACCATGGCATCCATGCCCAACGCGAGCCGCTCGGCAAGTGTTGCCGCCTTTTTGCGACGCCACATCTTATCCGTGATGGGAAAGCCGTCGCGCTCGGCGCGAAATGTGCCAAACACGCGCATCTCAATATGGCCGATCGTATCGACAGCCTTAACCTCGCCCGCCTGGAACAGGTGCTCGCTTTCGCCCTCAAAATCATCGCGTAGTGAATACCGCGACAGCTCACGCACCGGAAGCTTCTTGCGAATCCTGACGGCAGGCTCGCCCAGACAGTGCATCGCAAGACGCGCAAATAGCCGATACGATGGGTCTAAAATCCCCGAGCGATTCATAGACATCCAGGCGGCAAGATCGCTATCGCGGCCCGCAGCGGCCAGGTGCAGCGCCACGATCCAGGCTTCTGAGCCACCGACCTGCGTCTTGCTAATGTCGAGCAGCTCCGCCTCTTCGCGAACCGATACCAGCGACGTATTGCGCAGGTACGCCACGCGCTCCAGCAGCAACGCGTTTTCGCGCATGTACGCAATCGATTCGTCGGCGAGCTTGAGCACCTGAACCGCACGGAACTTCGCGTTGACCGGCCGCCCCTCCGCCAGCGATTGCCAACCCTCCAGCAATAACCCAAACAGCTGAATTTGATTGTCACGAACACGCACCGCAAAGCGGTCGAGCTCGCCAAACGCCACATCGTCGGTCACGGGCAAGCCCGCGAGCAGGCGCCGCGCCGCGAGCACCATACGCAGCCAAATGGATGGTGCCTTAAGCCCGCGGATATCGAGCGCCTCGAGTATCTGCGCCATCTTGTCATCGCGCTCGTCGGGTTTAGCAAACGAGCCGTCGAACAGCTCCACCAGCATATGGTCGGCCTGTATGAGAATCCCCGCGATGTCGAGCTCGCAATCATAAGCTTTGCACGCCTTGAGCTTCGCGAGAACATTGCCGTCTTCCGCTCGCTCGGTTAGGTGGCGCTTGACCTCGATATGCGCGGACAGCATGTCGAGCACCTCGCAGGATGTCTGTTCTTGCACAACAGGGTTGGCGGGAAGCCCCAGGTCATTGTCGCCGTAAAAGGCGATAGTAAGCGCCTGGGCTATTTTCCAGGTAGCGGGGTCGACCTCGCGGGCCGCCTGGTCACCCGCACGTTCGATAACGGACGCCATATACCTTGCCAGCTTTGTATTGCACACGCTGACAGCCGCCAGATACACGCCGAGTGCCTCGGCGGCTGTCGGCTCTTGCTCCTGCTTTTCCGCATTGATCATCGCCGATGCTGCACGGCAAATGTCCCCTCCATGCCCGGTCAGGGCAAGATCGGCCCCATACTGCCCGGCAAGCTCCAACACCACACGGCGGTCCAAGAACGCATCGGCCAGGTCCATGGCCAAATCGCATCGGGCCGCCTTTATCAAAATGCGAGCAGCCCGCGATACTAGTTCGGGACGGATCTCGGCAACAAGCTTTCGCAGCCTCAGGCGCGCGTTGTCCTTAGCGCCCAAACACCTAAAGGTGCGATCAGACGGATCCACGCCAAAAATCGGATAATCGCGCACAAAGATAGACTGGTCGACCATCGAAAGCCTCACACCGCACGCCTCTAGCTCCGCAATGCGGCCCTCGCCCATCAATACCATCAAGCAGGCAACGGTAAACAACAGGTTGTTCTCGAGCGATGCGAGATCGGCCAGCGCCGCACCGTACACGTTGACGATTTCGTTTTCGAGCAACCCGGCAACATCGCCCTGTCCATACATCCCCGTCTGCAAGGCAGATACCAGCTCTGGCACACCTTGCGTGAGCCGATAAAAATCGAGCGATGTGCTGATAGAGAACGCCGTGGCCCATGACGAATACTCATAGGCGTGCACCTTGAGCATCTGCGCATTGACTTTTACAGAATCGCCCAGCCCGTGGATAAGCAATCGGTTGGAGGGGCGGCAGGCAATAAAGACCCCCGTCCCCGTAGCACGTAAGCTGCGGATTCGATCGATGAGGTCCTCGGTTTCGTGCTGCTCGAGATTGGGCACGTTGTCGATCGCAACGAGCGAATGAGGTTTGTCCTTAAGCTCATCGGCGACAACCTCGAGCTGCATAAAGAGCTCGCGTCCAATCGCGCGGTCGGCCTCGATAATCCGAACCGGCCCTCGCGTGGGGTCCGATTTAACCTCCTGCACGTATTGCAGCAACACCGACGTCTTACCAAACCCATCGGGCGCGTAGAGCAAAACAATTCCCGCCTTGCGCCCTTTAACGATGAGCTCGTTCATCAAGCGATCGCGCCGCACCATATAGCCGCCGCCCGTCGGCATCAACTCGAGGTCGTCCGTATTGCCCAGATCGTTTACCATGCTTGCTCCTCAACTCGACCATATGGACACCGTAGCTGCAGGACCATATGAGCCGCCCCGTGAATAGCGCGACTTAGAGTTTTTAATTGTCTGCCGGTACGTGTTTGGCAAGTTTTTGTACAGCGAGGCCCGATGGTAACTTATCCCCCGACCAATAGGTCTTTGCGCAGGTCAATGCGCTTGCCAGCATGTCCCATCCCATTTGCAGTGTAGCGCAGTCGGCTATTTTTATTTGAGTTGCGCAACTCGCCTACTCCTCGCTACCGCCTGCGACTCTATGGTGGCAAATGTGCATAGAATCTGCTATAGAATGAATCACAAAAATTTAAAACCCTCCAGTCAAGCACGCGGCAAGGTTTCCGTCATGTATACGCCACGGCGTATGTCCACTAAAAAGGCCCCCGCAAAGCGAGGGCCTTTTGAGAAACTATGTAAGATCGCTTGATCGCGTTACTCGCAGAGCGAAAGAGCGGCCTCGTCAGCAACGACAACGCAGTTGGTGTGCAGCTGCAGGATCGAAGCCGGGCATTTGGGCGTAACCGGACCATAGCACATATCGTGCACGGCCTGAGCCTTGGCCTCGCCGTTGGCGACAACCAGGATCATGCGGGCATACATGATGGTCTGGGTGCCCATGGTGTAAGCCTGACGGGGCACGTCATCGATGCTGTCGAACAGGCGGCTGTTGGCCTGAATGGTGCTCTCGGTGAGGTCGACGCAGTGCGTACCCTTGGAGAAGTGGTCATCGGGCTCGTTAAAGCCGATGTGACCGTTGTTGCCAATGCCGAGCAGCTGCAGATCCGGGTAACCGGCGGCAGCGACGATCTTGTCGTACTCGGAGCAGGCAGCGGCGGCATCGGGGTTGAAGCCATCGGGCACGTGCGTGTTGTTCAGATCGATATTGATGTGATCGAAGAAGTTCTCGCGCATAAAGTAGTGATAGCTCTGGGGATCGTCGTGCGAAAGACCACGATACTCGTCCAGGTTATAAGTGCTGACCTCGGCGAAGTCGACGTCGCCCTTCTCGTACCAAGCGGCGAGCTGCTTGTAGGCGCCAATCGGGGTGGAGCCGGTGGCAAGACCCAGCACGCAATCGGGCTTGAGGATAACCTGGGCCGAGATGATATTAGCGGCCTTGCGGCTCATATCCTCGTAGTCTTTAGCTTTAATGATTTTCATTACGCGTCCTTTCTCGTACAAGAGAGGCAAGGCTCCCCTTACAAGCACTTGCCCGCGGCCCGCGTCGGCCGCAACCAACGTGTGCGGCCACCAGGGCGAGGTCGCGTAATATATGTGTCTCGTGTCTAACCGCGTCGAGGCCCCTGCCCGTCCACGGTGACCCAAAGCTGTTTAGCTTCGGACAATCCCCATCTTGCCACGGAGGGCGCCCTCTTTCAAGGGCGCCCTCCGTAAACGTGATTGAATTGTAGGCTAAAGGCCAAGCGGAGCGACTAGCGCTCGCGAGCAACGATGAGCTGGTCCATCTCCTCGACATGCTCGCCAACGGAGCCCTTGATGCTCGAGAACTCAACAGAGTTGCACACCAAGATGGGAACCGTCACATCGTAACCCTCGGCAGCAATTGCCTCGCGATCGAACTCGATGAGCACGTCGCCCTTATGGACGACATCACCCACCTGTGCATGCACGCTAAAATGCTTGCCCTCAAGCTGGACAGTGTCCAAACCAACATGGATGAGCACGTCTAGACCATCGACCGTGTTGAGCGCAACGGCGTGACCCGTGGGAAAAATGGCCTCGACCTTGGCGTCTGCCGGCGCAATCACACGCGTGCCGGTAGGCTGAATCGCCACGCCCTGGCCCAAAAGGCCGGTAGCAAACGTCTGGTCTTTGACCTCGGACAACGGAATGACGTCGCCCGAGATGGGAGCATCCAGCGTAAGGACTCGACCACGTATACCAAAAGACCTCAGGACTTTAGTGAACATGCTCCCCCTCGGACATACCAATCAATCAAAATAACTTTAACAGTTTACCACTTGGCACCCGTTTTTGACCATTAGGGAAGTTCGCGCTTGACAACCTCGACGATGTCGTCAACCACACGCTGGGTCAACTCGTGCGTCTCGGCCTCGGCCATCACACGGACCAGCGGCTCGGTGCCACTCGGACGTACCAGAATGCGGCCGCGACCGTTGAGCTCCTTCTCGGCGGCAGCGACAGCGTCCCAAATGGGCTGACAATCGTCCAGGCCGGCCTTATTGTCGGAATGTACGTTGACAAGTACCTGCGGGTACTTCTTCATGATACCGGCAAGGTCGGTGAGGGTGCGGCCGGTGCGCTTGAGCACGGCCAGAAGCTGCAGGGCCGTCACCAAGCCGTCGCCGGTGGTGTTGTGCTCCAGGAAGATGATGTGGCCGGACTGCTCGCCGCCGATGACGGCACCGTCCTCGAGCATACGCTCAAGAACATAGCGGTCGCCCACGGCGGTCTGGACCATCTCGAAGCCCTGCTCCTTCATGGCGATGGAGAAGCCTAGGTTGCACATAACGGTCGAGACGATCTCGGAGTTGGCGAGCTTGCCGCGAGCGGCCAAGTCGGAACCGCAGATGGCCAGGATGTAGTCGCCATCGATCTCGTTGCCCTCGCTGTCCACGAACAGCACGCGATCGGCGTCGCCATCGTGGGCCAGGCCGATGTCGGCGTGGGTACGCAGTACGAGCTCACGCAGGGGCTCAAGATGAGTGGAGCCGCACTCGACGTTAATGTCGGTGCCGCAGTAGTCGGTGTTGATGGCATGGACCGTGGCGCCCAGGCGCTGCAGTGCGGCGGGCGTGGTCTGGCAAGAAGCGCCGTGGCCGCAGTCGACGGCAACAACCAAGCCGTCGAGCTTAAGGCCGTCGAGCGTGTTGATGGCATGATCGACATATGCCTTGCGGGCGTCCTTCATCTTGATGATGTGACCCACACCGGCGCCGGTCGGCAGCGTGTCGGCAGCCATGGCCTCCTCGGACATGACCCAGGCGCTGATCTCTTCCTCGACAGCATCGGGAAGCTTCATGCCCTTGCGGCTAAAGAACTTGATGCCGTTGAACTCCGGCGGATTGTGCGAAGCAGAGATGACGATGCCACCGTCGAGCTCGTTTTGGACGGTGAGCAGCGCCACGGCCGGCGTAGGGATAACGCCGCAGCAGTGCGGTCGGCCGCCCTCGGCCATAATGCCGGCGGTCAGAGCACTCTCGAGCATGGTGCCCGAAAGACGCGTGTCACGGCCGATGCAAATGTCCGGACCAAGGAACTTGGTCGCCGCACGGCCAAGACGAAACGCGAGGTCGCACGAGAGGTCGGCGTTGGCGACGCCGCGGACGCCATCGGTACCGAAGATGTTCTGGGGCATAGGATCGCTCCTTCCCAAGTGGGCAAAACGCAGTCGCCCACCCTAGTCGAAAAAGAAAAGCGGGACCCGCCGAGCAATCGGCAGGCCCCGCTTGTACATTGTATCTCGTAAGGAGATAAAACCTTAGCGCTTGGAGAACTGGGGAGCGCGGCGAGCCTTCTTGAGGCCGTACTTCTTGCGCTCGACCACGCGAGCATCGCGCGTAAGGAAACCGGCCTTCTTGAGGTCAGCACGGTAGTCGCCAGCGTTCAGAAGAGCGCGAGCGATGCCCAGGCGCAGAGCGCCGGACTGACCGGAGATGCCGCCGCCATCGCACAGAGCGATAACGTCGAACTGACCGGCGGTGTCGGTCACCTTGAAGGGAGCAAGGGCGTTCTCAACGAGCTGATGACGGCCGAAATACTGCTCGGCGTCACGCTTGTTGATGGTCACCTTGCCGGTGCCGGGGACGAGACGGACGCGGGCGACGGCGTTCTTACGACGGCCGGTACCCTGGTAGACAACGGTGTTCTCAGCCATCTTTAAGCCTCCAGCTCAATCTTCGTGGGGTTCTGGGCAGCGTGCGGATGCTCGGCACCAGCGTAGACCTTAAGCTTGGTCATCTGGGCACGGCCGAGGGTGGTCTTGGGCAGCATGCCGCGAACGGCGCGCTCGATGACCTTCTCCGGGTGCTTCTCCATAGCCTGGCGGAAGCTCTCAGCCTTGAGGCCGCCGTTGTAGCCGCTGTGGCGATAATAGGTCTTCGTGTCGGCCTTGTTACCGGTAAGCTGGACCTTATCGGCGTTGATGACGACAACGAAGTCGCCGCAGTCGCTGTTGGGCGTGAACTGGGGCTTGTTCTTACCGCGCAGAATCATTGCGATCTGGGTGGCAAGACGGCCCAGGACAGCACCATCGGCGTCGACGAGAACCCAGTTGCGCTGGACCTCGCCCTGCTTGGCGTAGTGAGTCGATTTCGAAATCACTTAGACTCCTCCATGTACAGTACGTGTTGTTACAGAGATTCACGGGGCTCTGCAAGTAACCCGTCCATATTACCCCGCTCGCCGCCCGAGTCAACAGGTATTTTGGTTCTGACCAGACTTTCTGCACATGTCGTCCATGGGTCATGACGTCGCGACACTAGCGCTCGACAAATGCCTCGATATCTCCCAGCAAGCGCTTTGCCTCCTGGCGGCCCTGAATATACAGGTCGAGGAGCTTTGCTGGATCGTGCTCAACGTGGCCGACCTCGACCGGCTTTTGCGGAGCAACGACCAGTGCGCGGCCCTCGCGTTCATACTTCCACAGATGCATGCGCTGGATGTTATAGCGGTCGTGGCGCGTCTCGATAGCCTCGAGCAGGTAGGGGTAGTCGGCATAGCGGGCGCGCGCGGCGGGCATAAACTCGTAGGGCTTTTTCTCGTACGAGCGGTCCTGCGTGACAATGACAACCGCGCGATCGAAGCCCGCCTCCTCCAGCACGTGCTCGATGGGAACCGAATCGGCTACGCCACCGTCGACGTATTTGTGCCCGTCAATCTCGACCGGCGGCGTCACCAGCGGCAGCGACGTCGAGGCGCGCACGGCATCGAGGTCGAGCACGGCGCTTTTGACCGGCAGGTACGCGGCAGTTCCAAAGAGCATGTCCGTCGCGACGGCGTACATCTCGATGGGGCTCGCATCAAACGTCACGTTGTCAAAGGGATCCAGGCGGTCCTGGACATCATTGAAGATAAAGTCGTAGCCCACAATAGAACCCGTGGACGCAAACGATGCGGCACCCATGAAGCGGTTGTCGTTGCAGAAAGCCAGGTTGATGCGGTTGGCACGGCCGATCTGGTGCGACTTGTAGTTCACGCCGTTGAGGGCGCCGGCCGATACGCCATATACCGCCGGAATCTCGACGCCGGCCTCCATGAGGACGTCGAGCACGCCTGCGGTAAACTGCCCGCGAAAACTACCGCCCTCCAAAACGAGCGCGACCTTGCCGGCGTTCTTTGCCTTATCTTCTGCAGTCATGTTGACCTCCTGCTGTTTCGTTTTGGCCTTCTTCTACCCAGTTTTACGGAGGAGAGCGCACGGGTTTTGGAGATGAGGAAGAAGGGGCGGTCGGCGGGAAAGCGCGTCCCACCCTGCGTTGCTGCGGCGTTTTCTTTACGCTCGCGCCCTGCGCAGAGTTCGATTCTCCGCGGTACGGGGGATCCGTTGATGCGGGGTTTGGCCAGCTGAAATTCAATAAACATCGCATCCGTTTTGAATCGAGGCTTTGCGCGGAGAATCCGCGTGTTTGCTTCGCAAATACGCACCGGCTTCGGCCGCCTGCCGGCGTCCTCGCCCGCGGGCTAAAAACGCTTACGCGTTTTCTTTACGCTCGCGCCCTGCATAGAGTTCGATTCTCCGCGGTATCTGTATGTAATAAAAAAGCAGGTAGAAACACTTCTCTACCTGCTTGTAACTATTGGTGGAGGCGCGGAGAATCGAACTCCGGTCCACGAAAGCCCCCTGATTGGCATCTCCAAGCTCAGTCGCTGGTTTTGTCTCGGACGCTTTGCGCGCAGCGACACGCTCGCGGCGTCCTAACCGGTTCGGTCTTAGCCTGCGCCATTCCGATTACGTGCGCAGGAGCATTCCCCTAAAATGACGTCGCGCCGGTGTCGGGGAAATCACCGGGTTGACGCGCCGCTATAAACTAAGCAGCGAGAGCCATAGGCTCAAAAGAAGAGTTGTTGTCAATTCAATTTGACGGTACCCCTGTTTAACGAGGCGAGGAGACCTCGGCTTGCTTCCTCTCTCAGAGCTATCGTGTCGAAACCAGTCGCCCCCGAATGTTGGGAAAGTCTGGATGGTATCGGACCTGCAAACACCCGATAACCGTCGACTTTTCAAGGAACACGCGGGGTGAACCCCGCTCGTGGATAGCTATCTTACCACGTTCTAAAGGCAGACAGCTGCTCTATGCACGAGCTGTGAAGACCCTAATGTGCACCATACTTCGCACTTTTGCCACCGAACGCGTCACGTATATTTTCGCCAAGCAAAATTGACCCGTCGAAAGGACCGTTATGGATACCAAGCAGCAACTCGTCAATGCCCTCGTGGGCCTGGGCTCAACCATTACCGAAGCTATGGATGTCATCGAGGGCTTTGTCCCCTGCGGACATCCCGCCCTCACGGTATCGAACGCACTCGTCGCGCTGGACGCTGACGATGATGCAGCTCTCGCCCAGCAGCTTGAGACCGTCGAGGGCTTTATCGACCACGTGAGTGAGAACCGCGGCGTGTCCGCCTACCACGGCATCGAGGTCGAGCTCGCGGGTCCCAAAGCCGATCTGCTCACAGCAATCCGCGAGGTAGGCGCCCTTATGCAGACCGCAGGCGTCAAGAACACCCAGGTCAACGAGTGGGTCTACCGCAGTCTGGCAGCACTCGATAGCTCCGACGAAAAGGCAGCCGAGCAGCTCGCAGAAAGTCCCGCCATTAAGGCCGAGCTTTTGTAAATAGCAGATGCGGGTCCCTTGGCGCATCGTCGTCCAAGAGGCCTGCAAACAGTTCGCGTCAACTGATAGCCGCGCCGCCGCGTTCGGCCAAAGTAAGAATCGGCATCATTTGACGAGGTGTCTTTGCTGCAAGATCGGCATGTTCGAGCAGTTTGCGATCGTTAGTTACCAAGTAATCAACCTGGGCGCGTTTGCATGCGGCGAGTACCAAGTTGTCCTCGTAATCGCGATGGAGCGCTAAGTATTTGTCGGCTAGCCACAGATCGGATGCGTCTGCGCCCACGGCGGTGGCGTTTTCGGTCATATTTCGAACAAACGCCAGCGCGGCCTCGCCTATCGCTCGTGCCGATGCTTCGTCGGCCGAGCCTTTTTTAGCAATAACCCTGCGCTTGAGCTCGTGCTGGACAACATACAGTACATCCTTGGCAATATGCACCGGAAAGAGCAACGTTGCGCCAGATTCCGCAGCCTGCCCAATAAACGCACGCGCGGCAAGCGACTCGGCATGGTCGACGCAAAACGAATCAACCCATACGTCGGCATCCACCATTATTTTGAGGGGAGCCCCGCTCACAGGATCATCCCCTTTTGGCGATAGCGCTCGTCCATGGCTTCGGAATAGATTGTGTCCCAATCGCGATCGTCGGATACGGGCGACGTAGCGATGCCCAGGTCCGCGTAAAGCTGATCCGCCGCCGCCCATGATGCGGCGAACGGAGTATCGGGCGCGACGGTCTGCTGCCGGTCGTCGACGGCCGCAAGCACTTCCTCGCACTGCCCGCCACCCTGCGCGACCTTGGCCACCACCTTTTTGATGAGCTCGGGCAGTGACCCGCCCGAAAGCCGCAGCGCTTCCTCGGCACGGTTCTTGACCTGGCGATCCACGCGAACGTTCACCTGCGCCATGCCGTCAACAGCACCCATCTCAACCTCACCTTCGACTTCCGCTATCTTAGCTAGCACAACTATATATTGCTGCTAGCACATGGTCAAACGCAAAAGGCCTGCATTCTGGCGGCTGCAACACCGCCCAAATGCAGGCCGAAAACTAAAGTAAAGGTGCTAGCGCAGATATGCTTTCGCGTTGCTCAGGCTGTAGGCAATCGTCGAGCCATTGTGCAGCAACGACGACGTCTGCGGGGTAATCGCGCCGGTAATGCCGAGCGCCAGGAGCGCCGAGTTGGTGAGCATCACCTTAGAGTAGGAGCTCGTCAGACGATCAATGAGGCCCTGACTCATGCGGCGCAGGCGCACGATCGCGGCGAGATCCGTATCGGTCAGGATGATATCGGCGACCTCCTTGGCGATATCGCTTCCGCCACCCATCGCCAGACCCACGTCGGCCAAACCGAGCGCCGGCGAATCGTTGACGCCGTCGCCCACCATGGCAACGTGGCGCCCCTCGCTCTTAATGCGCTCCACGTAAGCGTACTTGTCCTCGGGCAGCAGCTCGGCCTTAAACTCGTCGACCCCTGCCTCTCGCGCAATGCGCTCGGCCGTGCGCTCGGAATCGCCCGTGAGCATGACCACGTGCTTGACGCCCAACGCGTGTAGGTCGGCGATGGCCTCGCGGACCCCGGGCTTAAGCGGGTCCTCGATACCGAGCACGCCCACAACGGTGCCGTCGACCGCCAGATACAGCGGCGACAGGCCCTGCATCTGGGACTCAATGCGCCCCTTAATGTCAGAATCGAGCTGCGCGCTCTCGTCCTCAAACACAAAGTGTGCCGAGCCGATAATCGCGCGACGCCCTTCGATGGACGAAGCGATGCCGTGCGCCACAATGTACTCGACCGCGGCGTGACGTTCGCGGTGCTCGAGCCCACGCTCGCGAGCAGCGTTGACCACGGCACGCGCCACCGGATGCGGGAAATGCTCCTCCAGGCAGGCAGAAAGGCGCAGGACCTCGTCCTCGCTCCAGCCGTCGGTGGTGAGCACGCAGGCAAGACGCGGCTGCGCCTCGGTGAGCGTGCCGGTTTTATCAAACACAATGGTGTCGGCCTTGGCAAACGACTCAAAGTACTTCGCACCCTTGACCATGACGCCCATCTTGGCAGCATCGCTCATAGCGGTCATGACGGCGACGGAGCCCGTGAGCTTGAGTGCGCACGAGTAATCGACCATCAGCGCCGCCGAGGTCTTAATGAGGCTACGCGTGGTGAGCGCAACCAAACCCGCAAGCAGAAAGTTCCACGGGACGATCTTGTTGGCAAGGTCCTCCATATGCGACTGGCCCTCGGACTTGAGCGAGTCGGCCGTCTGCACGAGCGAGACGATCGAGCGGAGCTTGGTCTGAGCCGTGTTGGCGCGCACGCGCACCAAGATACTGCCGTCTTCCACGACGGTGCCGGCGAACACGTCGTCTCCTGCGCTGCGCTCAACGGCAAGCGGCTCGCCGGTCAGGGTCGCCTGGTTAACCATGGCGCTCCCCTGCTCGACCACGCCGTCGATGCAGATGGACATGCCAGTGCGCACCGCGACCAGATCGCCGGGCTCAAGCTCGGTCGCGGCAACGCTTACCTCGGTGTCACCGACGACCTTTTGAGCCTTGTCAGGCACATCGAGCAGCGAGTTGATGAGCTCGTTTTCGCTCATGGCGCGGGTGTAGTCCTCGAGCAGTTCGCCCACGTTGAGCAGGAACATCGTCTGGCCCGCGGTGTCGACATCACGTTTGACGAGCGAAATGCCGATGGCCGAAGCGTCGAGCACAGGAACGGTCAGGCGCGGCTGCGCCAGCTCATGAAGGGCGGCGCGCAAAAATACCGTGTAACCGGCCACGACAAACACCGCGCGCAGCGGCGTCGGCAAGAACCAGCGACGTGCGTAATGGGCGCCGACGAGTGTCGCCAGGTCCATAACGAGTTTGTGCTTGCGCGGCTCAAGCTGCATCACGTAGCCCGACTTGGCATCGGCGATAGCCTGAGCATCGAGTGCGCCCAAGGCGTCGAGTACGCTCGCGCGGCGCGGCTCGTCGTACTCCAGCGCCATCTGGCCAATGCGACCATACACGCGCACTTTGCGCACGCCGTCGATTTCGCCGCCAAGCTTAAGAAGTGCATCGAGATCGCTCTCTGGCACAGGACCCGCCAATTGAAGACGGGTCCTGCCGGGGATCTCGCTGATAATCGAGAATCTCATAGTTTGTGCCTGGGAGCGTTACTCGGCTGCCTCGTCAGCAGCGGCCTCGCTCTGGGTGATGTAGGCCGCCTCGGCAACCATGTCGTCGACATTAGCCTTGGCCTGCTCGACCATGTCCTGGTAGCCATTCTTGATGCGCATGCCGCACGCGATACCCTGCACGCAGGCATTCTTTACCGGAGCGCTGGTGAGCAGCTTGATGCCAGCCGTACCGAGCAGAAAACCGCCACCGACAAGCAGGGTGTTAAACGTCGACTTCTTCATGTTGTTTCTCCCTTTTGCCGCATTGGATGCGGCGTGGTGCCTTAGCACCCGAGTAAATAAGTTTGCTCGAGCACACTTTTGGAAAAGAGTTTAGTTTATCTAACTATTAAGGTCAACAAAGGTTAACTTTTTGGAAATCTTGGGGCGCGATGTAACCAAGGGGACCGCCCCTGCACCCCATCCACAAAAAATGAGGACGCCAACAGCACCCTCATTCACCAAATTCCATTCAGCCCCGCCTGACCCGAACGGCCGAGTCGTTGCAGAACCCGGGAGCCCCGGCAGGGCGGGTGCTTGCTCAAAATGAGTTCCGCACGCAAAGAAGGCCACTAAATGTGGCCTTCGTCTTGCGCAGGACTGTTCGAAATTTTGAGGAAGCACCCGCTCTGCCGGGGCTCCCGGGTTCCCGTTTACGAGAGCGACGTTCTCAGCAACTCGTTGAAGAGTTTCGGGTTGCCCTTGCCGCGGCTCGCCTTCATGCACTGGCCCACCAAAAAGCCAATGACCTTCTGGTTGCCGTCACGATACTGCTGCGCCTGCTCGGAACAGTTTGTCAGCACCTCGTCCACGATCGGTTGCAGCGCGCCGGCATCGCTTATCTGACGCATACCGCGCTCGTCGACAATCTTGTTGGGGTCGTCGCCGGTCTGAGCCATGGCCTCAAAGACCTCGTGCGCCTGGTTGGAGCTGATGGCATCGGTCGCCAGCAGCTTGGCAAGGGCTGCCACCTGAGCCGGCGCAATACCGGACTCGGCGAGCGACACACCCGCACCCTTAAGGTAGGCAATCATCTCGTTCACCAGCAGGTTTGCAACCGTCTGGGCCTCCTTGCCGGCCATACCAGCAGCAGCGGCCTCAAAGAAGTCGGCAAACTCGGGGTCGCCGGCAATCTGCTCGGCGTCGGCCGCCTTAATGCCAAAGTCGGCCTCAAAACGGGCGCGCTTGGCATCGGGCAGCTCGGGGATCTCGCCACGGCAGCGGTCGATGAACTCGTCATCCAGATCAAACGGCGCCAGATCGGGATCGGGGAACAGGCGATAGTCATCGGCCGTCTCCTTCACACGCATGACTACGGTGCGCTTGCGGCTGGGCTCCCAGTGGCGGGTCTCCTGATAGATGATGCCGCCCTCCTCGAGCACCTCGGCCTGGCGGCAGATCTCGTAGGCAAGGCCGTCATGCAGACTCTTAAACGAGTTAAGGTTCTTAAGCTCAGTCTTGGTGCCCAGCTTGGTCTCGCCACGGCGGCGCAGCGACACATTACCGTCGCAGCGCATGGAACCTTTCTCCATGGAGCAATCCGAAATGCCCAGCGTCACAAAGATGCGACGGAGCTTTTCCATAAACAGACGAGCCTCCTCGGGTGTGCGCAGGTCGGGCTCGGTGACGAGCTCAATCAAAGGCGTGCCGCAGCGGTTGTAGTCGACGAGCGACTCGGCCGCGGCGGTGATGCGGCCCTCGGCACCGCCCACGTGGACCATCTTGGCGGCGTCCTCCTCCATGTGGATGCGCAGGATGCGGATGGGCACCGTGTAGGAACCGTCCTCGCGACGCTCGGGCATCTGCAGGTTGGACGCGTCGTAGCTGGCCAGGTGGCCGGCGCGCTGGTTGCCCTCGCGCATGGTCGACGTCATGGACGTGGACAGGCCCTCGGCATTGGCAGAGGCGCTCGCCAGGCTCTGGGCCTCGGCCTCACCAAACGCGCAGTCGGGGCGCTCGGCGGCACCGCGACCGGTCACGTCCAGATCCAGGTGACCGTACATGGCAAAGGCGACCGGGCCCTGCGTGGTCTGGAAGTTCTTGGCCATGTCGGGATAGAAGTAGTGCTTGCGATAGAACATCGAGTGACGCTGAATCTCGCAGTTGGTGGCGAGACCGGCCTTGACGATGCTCTCGATGGCGCGCTTGTTGGGCACCGGCAGGGCGCCGGGCAGGCCCAGGCACACCGGGCACACGTTGGCGTTGGGCTCGTCATCGTGGCTGAGCTTGCAGTTGCAGAACATCTTGGTATCGAGTGCGGTGAGCTCGGTATGGATCTCCAGGCCGATCACGGCCTCCCAATCCTGCAGGACCTCGGAAAGCTCCTTCATTACAGCTCGCCTCCCTTCCCGGCAAAATCGGGCGCGACGGAAAGCGCGGGCGCACCCGTGGCGGCATCAGCAAAGCCGCGCTCCAGGGCGCGGGCAAACGTGAGCAGCTGACGGTCCTTAAAGGCCGGACCCACCAGCTGGGCAGAAACGGGCAGCTGAGTATCCTCGCCCAGACCCAGCGGCACCGAGATACCGCCGTTGCCGCAAATGTTGAGCGAGATGGTGTACAGGTCGGAAAGGTACATCTGCGTGGGGTCGCTGATCTCGCCAAACTTAAAGGCCGTGCGCGGCGAGGCGGGCATGAGGATGGTGTCCACCTTGGCATACGCGGCATCGTAGTCCTGTGTGATGAGCGTGCGGGCCTTTTGCGCAGCGTAGTAGTACTTGTCGTACACACCCGAGCTCAGCAGGTAGGCGCCGAGCATCTGACGACGCTTGGCCTCGGCACCAAAGCCGTGGGCACGCGAAAGCGAGCTCTGGTCGGACAGGTTGGCGCAGCCCTCCTCCTGATAGCCATAGCGAATGCCGTCGAAGCGGGCCAGGTTGGAGAACGCCTCGGCCGGGCCGATGACGTAGTAGGCGGCGATGGCGGCGTCCAGGTGCGGCAGGTCGACCTCGACCAGCTCGGCACCCTGGTTCTGCAGCTCCTGAGCGGCGCGCTGAACAGCGGCCTTGACCTCGGGCGTCAGGCCCTCGGCCTCCATAAACGCGGGGATGATGCCCACGCGCTTGCCCTCGATGCTGTCGTTGAGATGCTCGGTAAAGTCGACGGCGCAATCCTGGCTGGTGCAGTCGTACGGATCATGGCCCGCGCCGGTAAGCGCGTTCATGGCCAGCGCGACATCCTCGACCGTGCGGCCAAAGGGCCCCACCTGGTCGAGCGACGAGCCAAAGGCAACCACGCCGTAACGGCTCACGGCGCCATACGTGGGCTTAAAGCCCACCACGCCACACAGCGACGCCGGCTGGCGAATGGAGCCGCCGGTGTCCGAGCCCAGCGAGAGCGCGACCTCGCCCGCGGCGACGGCGGCAGCGGAGCCGCCCGAGGAGCCGCCGGGCACGCGCTCGGTATCCCAGGGGTTGTTGGTGCGGTGGAACGCCGAGCTCTCGGTGGAGCTGCCAAAGGCAAACTCGTCCATGTTGGCCTTGCCCATGGGCAGGCAGCCGGCATCGAGCATGCGCTGGACGCAGGTAGCGGTGTAGACGCTCTGGTAGTCCTCGAGCATGCGGGAAGCGCAGGTAGTGCGCGTGCCCACAAGGTTCATGTTGTCTTTGATGGCCAGCGGCACGCCCGCGAGCGGGGGCAGCGGCTTGCCTGCAGCGCGGTCGGCATCCACGCGCGCGGCGGCATCGAGCGCAAGCTCGGGCGCCACCTGCAGGAATGCCTGGACCCCGCCCTCGCGCGCCTCGATGGCGGTAAGGGAGGCCTGGGCCACCTCGGTGGCGGTAAAGTCGCCGGCGGAAACGCCCGCGGCAATCTGGGCGGCGGTAAGGGAATCGAAGCTCTGCGCCATTACTCGCTCTCCCCCTCTCCCAAAATGGACGGCACGCGGAAGTAGCGGTCGCGCGCGCTGCCGGCGTTTTCGAGCGCGACGTCGAGCGGCAGGTCGCGCTCGGGTTCGCGCAGGTCATCGCCCATCACGTTGGACAGGCTTCCGATGGGATGGAACGTGGGCTCCACGTCGGGCAAGTCATATTGCAAGACGGGCTCGAGCATCTGGACGGCGTCGTTCAGGTAGGACGTCATCTGGGTGAGCTCGTCATCGGTCAGTGCGATCTTTGCGTACTCGGCGATGCCGCGCACGTCTTTCTCGCTGAGTGCCATAGGCGCTCCCTTCCGCATAACAGATAAACCGCTCTAGTATACAAGGCAACGCCGCTTGGAGCAGGTGCTTTACCCAAATGCAGCGAAAACGTAACGAGGGCGGCGGGCTTGCAGGTGGCGGGTTGGCGATTCTGCAGCGAAACCGCACCGTCCATAGCGAAAACCGTCTCGCCCACAAGGAAAACCATCCCGCCCACAACGAAGACCGTCGCGCCCACAACGAAAAGCATCACAACATTCGACGCTTTTCGCCAAAATCGCGATTTTCATCGAATGTTGTGATGGTTTGGAAGCCCCCGACCACCACAAAGGTGCCTGTCCCCATTGTGGTGGTCTGTCCCCATTGTGGCGGTTCTGGAGAATGTCTTATGCCGAGGCCTTGGCCTTGCGGCGCTTGCGGACCGCGTGGATCACGATGTCCAGCAGCAACAGCACAATGGCTACGACCACGATGAGCACGGCAAACTCGCGCTTGCCCCAGTGGCGACCGGCCAGCGACTTTTGCTTGTCGACGTCCTTCTTGTTGTACTTGGTGCGCACGCAATGCACCAGCAGGCGATGGTCGTTCACGCCATAGGGCGTGCAGGTGACAAGCGTCACCTTGTCGGCGCCGGGCTCGATGGTCAGCGACTCCATCTCCTCGGGCAGCACCACCTCGGAGTCCACCATCTTGTAGGCGAGCGTCTTGTTCATGGTGTGCAGCAGCACCAGGTCGCCGGGCTCCAGCGAGTGGATGTCGTCGAACATGCTCAGGTTGCGCATGCCCGAATGCGCGGTGAGCACGCAGTGCGTCGAGGTGCCGCCCACCGGTAGGCTCGTGCCCTCCAGGTGGCCGACGCCCGCCATAAGGACTTCCTCGCTCGTACCGTGGTAGATGGGCATGCTCACGTCGATGGAGGGGATCTCGACCCAGCTCATCATGGGATCGCGGTCAAAGATGAGCTGCTGGGCGTAGGGCTCGATCTGGTCGGCGGGAAGCTCGGTGGCCTCGCCCGCCAGCTGCTCGTTAAAGGAGCGCGCCTGGAGCAGGATGCGCTCGCGCTCCTCGGCAGATAGCGCGTCCACGGTGCTGGACACCGTGCTGATCTGGTTGAACACGCCCGATGCCTCGAGCCGGTCCAAGATCCACGGCCAGGTCATAAGGCCCACACCGATAAGGATGATGACGATGGTGATGAGCCGGTCGGCCCAGCGCGGCAGCCGCTTGCGACGGCGCTTGGCCTTGGGCTTGGGCTGAGGTTTGGGCTGAGGGCTTGAGCCGCCGTTGTCCGCAGCGTTATTGCTCTTCATATGTTTGGTGCCCTGCACCATCGCCGGTCACTCCTCTACAACTCAAGTTGTCTAAACAAATAATAGCCGATTAGCGAGCTTCCGCGGCTGGCAACGCAGCTAGACTGCACCGTCCAGTCGAGGATAAGCCAGCATTTGAGTTTTCAAAATGTCCCGGATCGGCGGGGCGATTCGGGATACAATGTCAGTAGAAAACGACGCACCCCGCGTAAATGTTTGGGAGCGCGGGCGGCCTAGTTTTCTGGTTTTGTTAAATGCCCGGGATCCGACCCCCGGGCATTCTTATTTGCGCTTGTTGCGGCGCAAATGCCTTCTACCGTCCGCACCGCGCGTGCGCCTACGGACCTTAAACCGAACCTCATACGAGTCAAGAAACGCGATGACGAACGTGCCCACCGCCGCGAGGGCGGCGAGCGCGTTAAGGAATTTCAGCATTTGGGGACCTCCGATCGAGTCGTCGGCCGCCCGCGCACGGGATGCGTCGCAAGGGTATTTTACTGCGAGCACTCGCACTTACAGCTGGTAAACGCAATATTTGCAAACATCTGTTCGCTAATCATACACTCGATCATACAAGCGATGGAGGCTGGCTGCGTTATCCAAAAAAACGGGGCAGACTCCAGCGCGGAGTCTGCCCCGAAAAGAGAATGGCAAAGCAAGAACGTGGATGGACGAGAAAAGTGTCCGCAAGTCTCATGGCCATCACATCCCACCTGCCAAGGGGATGGGTGAACGAGCGTTACTCCTGCTCGGACTCCTCGGCCTGCTTACGGCTGCGGATGAGGTGCGCCACGCCGATGCACAGCACCGCGCCACCAGCGATCCAAGTGAAGGTCACGCCGTTGAGACCGGTGAGCGGGAGGTTGGAGCCCTTCTGGTCGATAATGGTGAAGCTGAGCTTACCGGTAGCTGCGGCGGCCGTGCCATCCTTCACAACGCCAGATGCTGCACTGATTACAGACTCCGTACTCGGAGTAACACTTTGACCAGCCTGATAGAGCTGATCGTTACTGTCACGTTTGATAGTAAAGGTGACACCGTCCTTGGCGGAGTTATTGTAACCAGGAGCAGGCTTAACCTCTTTGAGGATGTAGGTGCCCTCGTCGAGACCGACAACGTTGATCTTGCCTTCGTTCGTCGTCTTGAGCGTGGCTTCCTTGGCGTCGCTGTGCTTTACACCCCGGGCGTCGATGAATTGCTTCTCAGCGTTGCCGTTAACAACCTCCTGCAAGGTGAACTCAACATCTTTGAGCGTCTTGAGGTTACCGTCTCCATCCTTGTCGCTACCGACCTTGGTAACATCGATACCATAGGTGTAGTCATAAGCAGGATGGTCAACCGTAGTGCCTTCACCTTCACCGTGCGGGTTGTTGGAGTAGGTAAGCTTAACCGTATTCGTCTGTGCGGTACCGAGCAAACTGCTGAATTCTGAATTGAGCGAACCGTCAGCATTGCAAACCTTGCTAGAGTCGAGCTTGGCCTGGTACTCAACGGTCACCTTAGAGTTGCCATCCAGCGAGATAGGAGTTTCACCCTCAGCCATGCAATTCTTGAGATTAAGGAAGTCGACAGTCAGCGTGTCGTTATCGTACTTGGCAGTGTAGCCGGTCTTAACCTCGGTATTGCCAATTTTGACCGTAACAACTGGCGTCTTGCCGTTAGCCCCAAGACGAGGCGTCATGGATTTGGGAAGATTATCCGTGAAGGTGTACCTGTAGGTGCTGTAAGTGTTGATGTTCCCCGCAACGGTGCCAACGAGCTGATAGTCGATAAACTGGTCCATTCGGGAGTCTGCAGCCATGTTGGGATTTTTGAACACATCGGTACCGAAGGTGCTGCCATCCTTGTCGTCCCTGACGGCCTTGGTCACAGTGGGGACCTGCTTCTTGGGAGTTAAGTTCTCAGCGGAACCGCCAACAACGGCGAAAATGGGCGAACTGAAGGTATCCGTGTTACCCTTTTCAGCATTAGCATTCTCGCCGACACTCTTAGTCACGAAGAGCCAGTAACCAGTAGCCAAGTTACTAAAAGAACCGGTGTTGTCAGCATTTAGCCAGCCGTTATTGCCTTCAGGAATGTTCGCCTTCTCAACGGCAGCAGCGATCTTGTCGAGCACGCTTCCGGCCTTGACGTTTTTACCCCCATCAGCATCGGACCCGTGCTTTTTGATGAACTGGGCCCACGCCTGAGCAGATTTAGCATCTTTGCCAGTCGGCAAGTCAACAGGCTTGGGATCATCGTTATTAAATGCCGTAGTCACTGCGCTCATTACGGGATCACTTGCCCATTCGATATCGGAAAGCGTCTTCTCCGCAGTGGAGTCCCAGGTACCATCATCCTTCCAGTCTTGCGTGACCTTCGCCGAGAAAATTTTGATTCCCTTAAAGGTCGTATCCTTGTAGGTATCCTCCTTAATCGTCACGCTGCCGCTCTCGGCCACCTTCGGCGTACCCGCAGCAAACGCCATGGTGACCGGGGCCATGACTCCGCCGAAGCTCAGCGCTGCTGTGAGGCCGGCGGTTACTGCCAGGCGTGCGATATTCTTGCTCATGCTCATCTTCTTTTCCTCTGCTTTCTGCTCGAATTCCATTTGATCTAAATCTGTCTGTCTGTGTCTTAGCATCTACTTCGCTACGTCTCGCCCCGCTCTCTGTGGGGCTGCCAGCTACTCTTTATGGCTGCCACCTCCCCGCTTGACCAGGAGCGCGACCACGATGAGCGCAGCTCCGGCGACCGCTGCGGCGGCCGCGGCGTACATTGCCATATCGCCAGTCGAGGGCATAAAGCCTCCGGTGGTAATGCTAGGGGGTGTGCCGGTGGGCGTGTTGATGAGCGACGCCTCCAGGCTGCCCGTCGACCCGTCCGCGCTGTCGGCGCGCAGGGGCGACTCGGCCGTGATGGTGAGCTTGGGCTTGGCGGCGGCCACCTGGTCGACGTCCAGGCCCTCGGCCTTGACCGTCACGGAGCGCGTACCCTCAAAGGCGGTGTAGCCCTTGGGCGCCTTGAGCTCGCGGACCTCCAGCTTGCCCGAGTCCACGCCTGAGACGGTCACGCGGCCGTCCTTGCCCGTGGTGACGGTGGCCTTGCCCTCTGCATCCCACGTGCTGTCGGCCGCCAGCGTGTGACCGCGGTCGTCGGTGATGCTCAGGACCGCCCCGGCAAGCGGCTTGTCACCGTCGCTGCCGCGCTTGGTGAGCGCGAGATCCCAGGTGTAGGCGCACGCATCGTCGCTCGGCGTGCGGGTGAAGCCGGCGTCGCCGGACTGGTCGGCAAAGGGAGAGCGCGGGTAGCGCAGGTAGACCTCGTTGGGGTTGCCCTTCGCGATGCCGTGGCTGCATGCGCTGTTGAGCGGTGCGTTGTACACGGCGACCACGCGGGCGCCCGCGGCGAAGGCGTCGGCCCCGCCGAGCGCGGCAATCAGGTCGCCGGTGCGCACGGTGAAGGTCTTACCGTCGGCCGCTACCTTGGTGACGCACTGGGCCGTGATATCGGTCCAGCCCTTCGCGGGGTCGGTGCCGGCGCGACCGTCCTTGCCGGCCGAGACGGCGTCAAAGCCGCCGTCCGCGCCCGCCGCCGCGTACACGCGCATGCTCGCGGCCACCTTGGAGGGCTCGAGCCCCGCGCTCATGGTGTCGACGAACTGCACCGTATAGGTGTCGTAGGCCGTGAGGCCCGCCGGGACCGTGGCCGAGAGGCGCCAGTACAGGTCGTCGGCGACCGTGGCGTCGGCGGCCTTCTGCCAGGCGGCGGTGCTGTCCTCCAGCACGTGCTTTTGGACCTTGGGCGTCGCCGCCTTGGGCTTGACGGTGACGGCGCTGCCGCCCACCAGCGCCATAATCGGCGCGGTGCCGGCCTCGCCCTGGGCGATGGCGTCGTCGTCGGCGACGATGAGCCAGTAGCCACAGGGCAGCTTGGCCTCCGTACCCGCGTTAAGGGCCACGGACACGGCGCCAGAGTTCTGGAGGGAACGAGCGAGCTGTGCGCTCAGCGCGCTCGTAAGGTGGGAATCGGTGGTGAGCCACTCGGCAGCTTCCTGCGCGGTGGCCTGGGAATTGGGCATGCCGGCGCTGTGCAGCACAGGCAGCGCGGCGTCGCTTGCCCAGGCGAGGTCGGTGGCGATCTTGGCGTCGCTGTCGCCGTCGACGACGTTGGCGCTAAAGATCTGGTAGGCATCGTAGCTGCGCGCCACGGTGCCGCTCACCGTGATGGAACCGGTCGAGGTCGGCACGGCCTGCGCGGAAGCGGGGAACACAACCGCGCAGGTGCCGATCAGGAGGGCAAGCAGCGCAAACAAGATCGGGAAGGAGCAAACTTTCTTATTCACGACGCTTACCTCCCTTCGCATTCGCCTTGCGACGAATGTGCATCCAGGCCGCAGCAGCGCAAAGCACCGCCGCGCCGGCAAGGTACGTCAGAGTGACGCCCGACATACCAGAAAGGGGCAAAGAGGTGGAGTAGGTGTTGGTGAAGGTGGGGTTATCGGTCTCGCGTTCCACGTCGTTGGCGTCGACCTCGTAGTAGGTCGGCGTGCATTCCAGCGTGCCGTCACCCTTGTCCGTTGCCGTCACCACGACCTTGAAAGACTTGGTGTCGTTGGTGTAGCCCTCGTGCTTGGTGCCATCGCCCTCGCTGGCGGGGCATTCACGGATGTAGTAGGTGAACGTTGCTTCACCATTAACCCCGAGGGGGCCGAATATTACCTGATCAGTAAACTTCACCGTCGCCTCGCTGCCCGTCCCCTTATCAGTGAATTGGGGGGTATCGCACAGGTGCTCAACGCCGCGGGAATCCTTGGTGTACAGCTCGAACTTGAACCTTTGCATCTCGCCGCCATCGACCCTCTTGGTCACCTGAGGCGTCCAAGAGCCCTTGGGGTTGTATGCATTAGTAAAGGTCTTGTCGGTGTTGCCATCGGTGATCTTAATGGAGACATCGCTACCGTTGTTCGGAGTAAACGTTTTCACCTCATTATTTTTGAGATTAGTAACCCTTACTTTCGTAACTAAATAGTAGGTGTAATTAATATCCAGCACCGGCCGATTTTCGGTCGTAGTTGTAAGCTCAATCTTGTAGATGGTATTGTCGTAGTCCACGCCAGGGACGCGATCCTCAACGCTGCCGGGGTCCTCAACGAGGTAGTAGACGTTCGTTCCAGCGGAGTTGAGCCTGCCCAAATCATAGACAAAGTTACCGCTATCGTCGTTCGTGACCCCATCGTCATCGCGAACTTTTGTGCAGCCATTGAGTTCCAGTTTGAGTTTGCCGTCCTTGTCCTTGTCAAAGCTCGGGACTGTTAATGAAATCTCACCATTCTCTTTAGTAATCTTGTTCTGCTTGAGCAGCTGGAACTTGAACTCTCCTTTCTTAAGCTTGCGACCCGTCAGCGCCTTGGTGCCACTGAACTTCATCTTGGGATACACACTCACCTGCGTGGTGGAGCCAGAGATTACGTCGCCGTTGGTCATGATGCCGCCACCGTGAATGTTGGATCTGTTGCCCGTGATGAAGAGGGACGCAGCCGCGGTAGCAGCATCTTTATCTTCCAGAATCGGCTCAGATTTAAGACCAATCATGTACTTAGCTTGGGCGCCCTCATACTTGCCGATAGACGTTGGTGCGTTGTCGATCGTGCCCGACCAGTTGGCAGCTCCGCCACCAAGCATCTGACCTGTTACGGCAGCGATATACGGCAGCGATTCAGCGTTAGCACTATCGCGAACAAGAAAAAGATCCTGGTGACCGGCTTTTATAAAGTCTTCAGTTATTTCGCCGCCTTTGTTGTTAGGGAGCCAATCCTTGTCATCGGTCTTTTCGTGTGTGCCGCCCGATCGGTTATAACTACCGTCAGGTTTACCGTCAGTATTACCGAAAACCGCGATGCCATTGGTATCGGTAATGGCAGTCTTACCAGTCGGGCAAGCGGCAAACCCGCCGCCAAAGCCATTGGCATGATTGTTGGTAATCAGCGCGTTATATATATTGAGGCTCGCCGATTTAATGCCTTGTTCACTGCTACCCTGAACGAACACGCCGCCGCCACCCCAGTCGTTGGTGGTATTAGTCGTATTGTTAGTGATATAAGCGTGTGAACCTTTCGGCACTTCAAACACACCAACGGTAGGCGCAGCGATACGGATGCCGCCACCCTCTGAGTTTTGCGCCACATTGCTGGCGATGATTCCACCAGAAAACGTAAACCCGGAAAGAGCTCGATTCCAAGCGCCAGCATAAACGCCGCCGCCAGCCTCGGCAGAGTAGTTACCGGTAATGTAACCACCGTTAATTGTGAGACTGCCGCCATTGAAAGCAGCAATGCCGCCACCACCGTGGCAACCGTTACCCTTGTGACTATCATCGTAGTGCTGATATTTGTTGTTAGTAATGTGACCATCCGTAATGGCCACATTAGAGTTCTCAGCACAAATTCCCGCGCCAAAACCGCTTTGAGAATTATTTGTACCGTTACCGGAGATAATACCGCCAACCATGTGTACCGTAGAATTCCGGGCATAAACGCCGCCGCCACTGGGGGCATAGTTACCAGCAATTACGCCGCCAGAGATCTCCAGGGTTGAGCCCTCATCCAGGGTTGAGCCCTCAACATGAATTCCGGCACCAGCACCATCGCGGCCCATAAAAGCACCACAAACGTATCCGCCACTCATGTTGACGGTAGAGCCGTTATCGGCATAAATCAGGTGGCGAACATTTGCGTCCTGATTCGTGGTCAGCACGCCGCTTTGAAGGTTAAACGTACCGCCACAGACGTTGATGAGCTTCATCGTAGAGTGAGCAGCGGTGCCCACGATGGCGCCGCTGATGCTGACCTCGTGCTTGTAGAGCGTCTCAGTGGTAGCAGTGCCATTCGGAGTTGACTTGGTCACGTAGTACGTGAGCTTGTTGGGCGTACCCCCGTTGCCGTCGTAATCGAGCGTAGCAAGGTTCCCGAATTTGTCGAAGTCCTGCTTGCACTCACTGTCGACTCCTGGATTCAAATCCTCAATCGTGAGCGTCGCGCCCGCAGGCACATTGAACATGGGCATGTTGTTGCGACCTGATTCGGTGCCATTATGCTTAATCTTGTGACCATTTAAATCTAAGGTCACCTCACCTGCGCCCAACGTAATGTCACTTGCACACTCGACATCGGCATTCAGGCGAAACTTGCCGGTTTTTTTATCATTTTGAAGGTAATCGTAGAGGTCCTGTGCTGTATTAATCTGCGTATATCCGTCCGCGTCTTCCACAGCTAGAGCAATATCGCCCTCATCATTAGCACTGTCATCCGCAGGCTGTACAGCATCCTCAACCCCTGCGTCATCGGACAACAGGCTCGCCGCACCAGCGTCGCCAGAGGCTTCGTCATTCTTGACGTCGTTGTTATCCTGCCTTTCGGCATCCCCGTTAGTAGTGTTGTCTACGTCAGCAGACTCACTTGAGGAATCCACCGTCACAGTTTCCTCGGTAGAAACCGTCTGGGCATCGTTGGCAATGGCCTGCGAGATCGGGGGCATGACGAGCGACAGTACCAAGCTCAAAACGGAGGCTCCGCACAAAACGCCTGCCAGTACACGGCGCGTCGCTTTATTACTCTGTTTAGATTTGTCTGAATTTGCTTTCATCGATGTCTCCTCCCCAAGAGACCGCGATCTTGCTCTTTCACTATCAAACGTATCTGCGCAATCTGTAATTGCGCACGCTTAGTAATCCATATTGTAGCGATTGTTGAACATCTGAACAAGATAACCGATTGTTTTGTAGCGAATTCTCAATTCTCTTGACATTTGCTCAGATTTACCTTCGTTTATTCGCTATATATTTTTTGTTTCTGCTGGTAATATAGTTGTCTATCTTTTGTTTCTGCTGGTAATATAGTTGTCTATCATTTTTTAATGGCATTAGATTTATTTGCACAACATTTTAGGTCAGTTTACAAGGAACTACACGCAGACCGTGAAACGGGCTGCTGACAACAAACGGCGGTATGCTCCCGGAGAGGGCAGCATACCGCCTGTTTTGTTGTCCGGGGTTTCCAAAGGGGTGCCCCCTTTGGCACACGACTTTGCTTGCAAAGTGTAGTGTGTTATACCTGCTGGCGTGGCTGACGGGGGAAACGGGGTGCGGTGCTTCTTGCGCCCCGTTTGCTCCGGCAGGAAAACAGGCTGAATTTTTGCGAATGGGAATGAGCAAAAAATCGGCCTGTTTTCAGAGAACGGCGGCAGGTATATGAAAGCCCCCGTCCCTCGTCCTACGCTCCGACTTGTGGACAAAGTGTCCCGAAGTTGTGGCCACACTCCCGGAAAAGTAGCAGGACAGCGGGCAACCGTCAAGGCTGAAATGAACGGGGTTACACCCGGCCTTGACCGCCGCCCGCCGCCCCGCTGGATGGGTGGACAAGGCGGCCAATCCCTCAAAGTGCTTGTCCGCGCTCTTTCTGATTTTGAGGTATTCAGTTTTTCAAAATTGAATAATCAAAATAAATTTTTTCGATTGAAAAAATTTTATTTGTTATCATCTTCAATGCCAT
>JAGZPG010000007.1:0-222142 GCA_018382775.1 Collinsella sp.
TTACAGATCGAGACAAACGGAAAATGCCTGAACCGATAATCTAAATCTGTAACACCAAACCCACTTTTAGCGGCCAAGATGTTACAGATCGAGACAGACAGAAAACCACCACAAAGGGGCACCTTTGTGGTGGTCGCATTCTCTACTCTTTTGCCGAGCCCGTGCTTCCCGATACGGCGTTCCAGGGCATCTCATCCTCGAACAGCCATGTACGAGCAGATCCACCATCGCGTGCAGTCTGCGGGTCGGGCAGGCAGGTCTGGTCGTACGCGTCCATCACGCAACGATCCAAAAAATCGATCACCTGCTGCTGGTCGCCTTCAAGAATGTAGGTCACGCCGCCATCTTGGATATAGACGCCGTCCCCACCTCCGGCTTTTGCGTATTCCGGATTGTAGTTAACGGTGCGCATCAGTTTGCCATCAGATGAATACAACTTCAGCGTTGTATAGTAGCCACCGTTCACAAAACCACGTCGGCGCTCATAGGCATCCCAACCGTCCCAGCGTTTGAACGAACGCCCGTTTAGCAAGCCCAGCGCCTGTCGGGACAACTTCTCGTCCTTGGTATAGCGAGACGAGCCAAGTTCAATCATGGGGTAGTTGCTTATGCTTAGAATGCCCGGCGTTTCCTCGATATCGAGCGTTATCTCATCGGGCTTTGTAACGTCCGAAATCATTTGCCCGGGCATCGATGCAACAAGGGACGCCATCTCGACCGTCTGCTCAACCCCACTCGGCCCATAGAAGATAAGCGAGCCAAAAAGGACCACGCCCGCAGCAGCGACGACGCAAGCCACCAACAGCAACAAAACAGAAGTGCAACGCTTCATCTTCAACTCCACAAACGAGAGTGTCTTGAGCTCACTTTAAAGCGCCAACTTCATACTGTCAATTCTAGATAGCATATGAACAAAGGCGCACTCCCCCATAGAGGAGAGTTGCAACCTCGATTTTAGCGTCCCTCAAGACCCAACGAGAACGCCCAAACGTAGCCCGGGGCTTACCCTTTCCCGAACGCGACCCTCGCGAAGCGCGTGAGCACGAGGGAAAGGTGTGTCCGGGGCGTACAGCAACGTTACTCGGCAGCGGCCTTGAACTTGTTGTAGTTGATCAGGCAGCCGGCCTTGACGATGGCGCGCTCCTCGGCCGTCATATCGGCAATGTAGAGCTCAATCTGCTCAACTGCACCGTCGGCGCGCACTACGTACGCGGCGATGTCCTTTAGGTCGCCATCGAGCGCGGCGCGGATACCCGGCACAAAGACGTAGTCGCCCACCTCAAAGTTGGGCTCGGCCTCCATCTGGAAGGGCACCATGCCCCAGTTCATCACGTTGGAGCGATAGCGCTTGGTGGCGTACTCGTGGACGATGTTTGCCAGACCGCCGATCACGCGCTGGCAGCTCGCGGCCTGCTCGCGGGCAGAGCCGTCACCGGGCTTCTTGGCATAGAGCATGGAGCCGTACTCAGTCGCCTTGGCATCCGCCGCGACGCCCGCGCCGGCCAGCGCCTCAAACACGCCCGCAAGCTCGGCATCGAGTGCCGCCAGATCGCCTGCTGCCTCGCCGGCAACGCGGCGCTTCTCCACCGCGTCGACCTCCTTGGAGCGGCCCACGTAAGCCGGGTCGCGGCGGCTCAGCGTAAACTCGGCCAGGCCGAGTGGATTGGAGCGGAAGGAGCTCGTCTCGCCCGAAGGAATAAGCTCGTCGGTCGTGGTGACCGGGTCCATGATCTTGGAGCACACCTTAAGCAGGATGTCGTCGCCGAGGGGCTCCATCGCGGGCCACGGCTTGATGTTGGGACCCTCGACCAGCTCGTCGGCAGGCTCCGCCTTGCCAAAGCCCCAGTACACGCGCTTCTTGTACGGTGCGTCATCGAAGGTGTACTCGCAGGCCTCGTCCCAAGTCTCCTCGGGCAGGTCGGTCGCCGGCGTCAGGATGCCGCCGTTGGCCGCCGTTGCCGCGATGGAGCGGGCGTCCATCAGAGCCACGGCGCTCAGCTGGCCGTTGCCCGGCTTGGAGCCCTCGCGGTTGGGGAAGTTGCGCGTGGTGTGGCGGATGGACAGGCCGTTGTTGGCAGGCGTGTCGCCGGCACCGAAGCACGGGCCGCAGAACGCCGTGCGCACGATCGCGCCGGCCTCCATGAGGTCGTAGATATAGCCGCGGCGCGTGAGCTCGAGCGCCACGGGCTGGCTCGTGGGATAGACCGACAGTGAGAACTCGCCGCAGCCGGTGTTGGCGCCCTTGAGCACGCGGGCCGCCTGCACCACGGAGTCGTAGTTGCCGCCCGAGCAGCCGGCGATAACGCCCTGCTGTACATGCAGCTTGCCGTCGACGATCTTGTCGAGCAGGCTAAAGTGCGTCTTGCCCTCGCCAATCTTGGCTGCCTCGAGCTCGACCTCGTGCAGGATATCCTCGAGGTTCTCGTTGAGCCCATCGATCTCAAAGCCGTTGGAAGGATGGAACGGCAGGGCGATCATGGGCTTGATGCTCGACAGATCGACCTCGACGCAGCCGTCGTAGTAGGCGACATCGGCAGGCTTGAGCTCGCGATAGTCGTCGCCGCGGCCGTGCATGGTCAAAAACGCGTGCGTGTCCTCGTCGGTGGCCCAAATGGAGGAGAGACAGGTAGTCTCGGTAGTCATGACGTCGACGCCGTTGCGGTAGTCGGTCGTCATGCTCGCGATGCCGGGGCCCACGAACTCCATGACCTTGTTCTTGACGTAGCCCTTGGCAAAGACGGCTCGGATGATGGCAAGCGCCACGTCATGCGGGCCGACGCCGGGACGCGGGGCACCCGTGAGGTAGATGGCCACGACGCCGGGATAGGCGACGTCGTAGGTGTCGCGCAGCAGCTGCTTGGCCAGCTCGCCGCCGCCCTCGCCCACGGCCATGGTGCCCAGGGCGCCGTAGCGAGTGTGCGAGTCGGAGCCCAGGATCATCTTGCCGCAGCCGGCGAAGTTCTCACGCATAAAGGAGTGGATGACGGCGATGTGCGGCGGGACGAAAATGCCGCCGTATTTTTTGGCCGCGGAAAGGCCAAAGACATGGTCGTCCTCGTTGATGGTGCCGCCCACGGCGCACAGCGAGTTGTGGCAGTTGGTGAGCACGTAAGGCAGCGGGAACTGCTCCATGCCCGAGGCGCGCGCCGTCTGGATGATGCCGACAAAGGTGATGTCGTGGCTCGCCATGGCATCGAAGCGAATCTTGAGCGCCTCGGGATCTCCGGACGTATTGTGTGCCTGGAGGATCGAATACGCGATGGTGCCACGCTTGGCGTCCTCGGGCGTCTGCGTAATACCACGCTCGGCAGCCTCGGCTGCAGGCACAACCTCGCTGCCGCCGCGCAGGTAGATGCCGTCCTCGTACAGCTTGACCATACTGTCTCCTACTCTGCCCAAAAGATTTGGGCGCATAGCATGCATTCGTTCAATATCGTGCCATAGAACGGTTGCGAGTGAGTTACGAATCTACACGTTCACTTTATCTCAGTAAAGTAAAGGATGAACCCAGCGAGGGCTGGCAGATTTAGTGCAAGGTAGTCATTGGGGACGTTCTTAAACGACTAGTCAAACAAGAACGTCCCCAACGACTAGTCGTTTAAGAACGTCCCCAATGACTACCCATAACAACGCCGATGTTTTGGCGCGGACAGCGAAAGCCCGCCAGAGCGAGCAAGGTGCCTTGAAACAAGGCGGCATTGATCTTTTGATCATGCCGTCGAGGTTGAAAGGCAGATTGCCGCTCTGGCGGGCTTGCAGCGTCGACTGGTTACGCGGGTTGGTAAACCCGCGTAACTACAAATCCCCGCCGGCGCCCAAAAGCTTGCGCATGACTTGCTCGGGGTTAACTGAGCCGTCGCGCGGGGCTAAGGCAGTGATCTTCTTCTGCATCTTGTATTCGTGCAGCTCGTCCTCGAGCTGGCGCACGCGGGCGCGGAGCTTTTCGTTCTCGCGCTCGCGCTCCTCGGCACGCTCCTTCATATCGAGGATGCGCACCACGCCAGCGAGGTTAATGCCCTCGTCGGTCAACTGGTTGATGAGCTCCAGGCGCTCGATATCGGCACGCGAATACAGGCGCGTGTTGCCGCCCGAACGCTGGGGGTTCACCAGGCCCTTGGACTCGTAAACGCGGAGAGTCTGCGGATGCATGCCGGTCAGCTCGGCCGCCACGCTGATCATGTACAGCGGTTTGTTCCTATTGTCCTCGGCCATGCTACCTGACCCCTTTCCGTCTCGTTATCGTCCATCATAAGCCCGCGGGCGTGGTCGTGCGCCGCGACCGCCCTAGTACGTCGCCTTGTAACGATTGACCTTCTCGCGATAGTCGCGCGTGTCGGCCTCGCGCAGCTTGGTCATGGCATCGCGCTCGTCATCAGACAGGTTCGTGGGAACCTGCACCTTGATCTCGACGAGCAGCGCGCCCGTACGGCCACGGTGCTTAACGTCGGGCGCGCCCATCTCCTTAAAGCGGAACTTCTTGCCCGTCTGGGTACCCGCGGGCACCTTCAGACGAACCGTCGCACCGCCGGGCGTCGGCACGTCCACCGTGCAGCCGAGCGCCGCCTCATAGACCGAGACCGGTACCTCCATGGTCACGTCGGCACCTTTACGCTTAAACAGCGGATGCTCCTCCACGTGCGTGGTCACGACCAGGTCGCCGCGCTCGCCGCCGGCAACGCCGTACTCGCCGCGACGCTTGTAGCGCAGTTTGCCGCCGTCGACCGCACCCGCGGGCACCGAGACCGTAATGGTCTGTTGCTCGCCTGTCGAGGGAATGCGGTAGGTGACCTTGTGCGTCACGCCGCGAAACGCGTCCTCGGCCGTCACATCGACGGTCAGCGACAGGTCGCCGCCCTTGCGAGCGCGGCTGCGACCCGCACCCGCACCGGCAGCGCCCGCAGCCCCGGCGAAACCCGAGCCCCAATCGCTGCCCCAGGCGCCGTTGCCGCTAAAGATGCTGTCGAAGATGTCGCCCCAGCCGCTGGCGCCCGCACCGGCACCGTAGCCGCCGCCATACGCGCCGCCCGCGCCCGGCATGCCGCCAAACATGAGCATCTGGTCGTACTCTTTGCGCTTCTTCTCGTCCGAAAGCGTCTCGTAGGCCTCGCTGATCTCCTTAAACTTGGCCTCGTCGCCGCCGGCATCGGGGTGATATTTTTGCGCGAGCTTGCGAAACGCACTCTTAATCTCTTTGTCGGAGGCGCTCTTGGATACGCCCAGGATGTCATAGAAGGTTTTGCCTGCAGCCATCGTAGCTCCTCTCCTGTTATATCCGCCGCCCCTGCGGACGGCGGCTCATACTGTCATATGGCACTAGGCCAGAAAGGGCCCCGGGTGTTGCCCCGGGGCCCTTCTCAATTACTCCTCGGTGCTCTCGGCCGTATCGGCCGTAGCATCCTCGGGCGCCGCTTCGGGCTCCGGTGCGGGGCGCTTCTCGCCACCGTAGGTCACCGTCACCATGGCGGAACGCAGGATGCGATCCGCCATGCGGTAGCCCTTCTGGTACACATCGTTGACGGTCTCGTCGTACTGCGATGCGTCCTCGACACGCCCCACAGCCTGGTGCTCGAGCGGATCGAACGCCTCGCCCTTGGGGTCTATGGGCTCAACGCCCTCGTGCGCAAACACATCGAGCAGCTTGGCATGCACCGCGTCAACGCCATCGACGAACTGCTTAAAATCGTCGGAAAGCTCTTGGCCACGGGCATGGTCAATTGCACGCTCGATATCGTCGATCACCGGCAGCAGCGCAGTGACGAGCTTCTCGGTCGCGCGCTCGCGCTCGGCGATGCGCTCGTTGGCGGTGCGGCGACGGAAGTTCTCCCAGTCGGCCTGCAGACGGGCGGTGCGCTCGGTGGCGTCCTTTGCCTTGTCCTCGGCGGCCTTCTGAGCCTCTGCCGCAGCATCGAGCTCGCTGCGCACGTCGGCAAGCTCCTTTTGGGCCTGCTCGAACTTGAGCTTAAAGTCGTTGTCGGCGGCTTCCTCACCGGCGCGGATAGCAGCTTCCACCATCTCGTCCTCGGTCATCGTCGCCTCCTTGTTGGAATCCTCTACCTGGTTCTCGGCAGCCTCGACGGCCTCGGTCTCATTGACCTCGGTATCGTCGACGGCCTCTACGGGAATCTTCACGTCCTTCTCCTCAGAGTCAACGGGGGCGGCGCCAGCGGCAGCCGCCTCCGTGCGAGCTTTACGGGCGGACATGATTACTTGTCCTCGTCGTCCACAACCTCGTAGTCGGCGTCGACAACGTCATCGTCGGCAGGCTGGGCACCGGCGGCGCCGTCAGTCTGCTGCTGAGCGTCGGCGTAGACAACCTGAGCCAGCTCGTAGGCCACGGACTGCAGGGACTCGCCAGCGGCCTTGATGGCCTCGACGTCAGAGCCCTCGAGCGCCTTCTTGGCGTCGGCGATAGCGGCCTCGGCCTTGGACTTCACGTCAGCGGAAACCTTGTCGCCCAGCTCGTTGAGGGTCTGCTCGGTGGAGTAGCACAGGCTGTCGGTCTGGTTGCGAACCTCGACCTCTTCCTTCTGCTTCTTGTCCTCCTCGGCATGAGCCTCGGCATCCTTGACCATACGATCGACCTCGTCGTCAGACAGAGCGGTGGAGCCGGAGATAGTGATCTGCTGCTCCTTGCCGGTGCCCTTGTCCTTAGCGGAGACCTTGACGATGCCGTTGGCGTCGATGTCGAAGGTGACCTCGATCTGCGGCACGCCGCGGCGGGCAGCCGGGATACCGGTCAGCTGGAACTTACCGAGCGACTTGTTGTCGCGGGCAAGCTCGCGCTCGCCCTGGAGCACGTTGATCTCGACGCTGGTCTGGTTGTCGGCTGCGGTGGAGTAGACCTCGGTCTTGGAGGTCGGGATCGTGGTGTTGCGGTCGATCATCTTGGTCATGATGCCGCCCATGGTCTCAACGCCCAGCGACAGCGGGGTAACGTCGAGCAGCAGGATGCCCTCGACGTCACCGGTGAGCACGCCGCCCTGGACGGCAGCACCGTCGGCAACGACCTCGTCGGGGTTCACGGACATGTTGGGCTGCTTGGCGGTCATGGTCTTGACCAGATCCTGGACAGCGGGCATACGGGTGGAGCCGCCGACGAGGATGACCTCGGTCAGATCGGAGAGCTTGAGCTTAGCGTCGCGCAGGGCGTTGGTGACAGGCTGCTTGCAGCGCTCGAGCAGGTCGCGGGTGATCTTCTCGAACTCGGCGCGGGTCAGTGTGTAGTTGAGGTGCAGCGGGCCGGACTGGTTCATGGTAATGAACGGCAGGTTAATGGTGGACTGCTGCGCCGCGGAGAGCTCCTTCTTGGCGTTCTCGGCAGCTTCCTTCAGACGCTGCAGGGCCATGGGGTCCTGACGCAGGTCGACACCGTTCTCCTGCTGGAACTTGTCGGCCATCCAGTCGATGACGCGCTGATCCCAGTCGTCGCCGCCCAGGTGGTTGTCGCCCGAGGTGGACAGAACCTCAAACACGCCGTCGGCGAGGTCGAGGATGGAGACGTCGAAGGTGCCGCCACCCAGGTCGAAGACCAGGATGCGCTGGTCGGTGCCCTGCTTGTCCAGGCCATAGGCCAGGGCAGCAGCGGTCGGCTCGTTGACGATACGCTTGACGTTGAGGCCGGCGATCTTACCGGCGTCCTTGGTGGCCTGACGCTGGGCGTCGTTGAAGTAGGCCGGAACGGTGATGACGGCGTCGGTGACGGTCTCGCCCAGATACTTCTCGGCGTCGGCCTTCATCTTCGCGAGCGTCATGGCGCTCACCTGCTCAGCGGTGTAATCCTTGCCCTCGATGTCGACGACGGCACGGCCGCCCTGGCCCTCCTTGACCTCGTACGGCACGGTCTTGATCTCGGAGGTGCACTCGGAGTACTTGCGGCCCATGAAGCGCTTGATGGAAAACACGGTGTTCTTGGGGTTGGTGACAGCCTGGTTCTTAGCGGCCTTGCCCACAACGCGGTCGCCGTCAGCACGGAAGCCGACAACGGACGGGGTGGTGCGGTCGCCCTCGGCGTTCACGATAATGGTCGGAGAACCGCCCTCGAGAACGGCCATAGCGGAGTTAGTAGTACCAAGGTCGATACCAAGAATCTTACTCATTAGAAATTCCCTCTCTCTTGTGCGTTTGCACCGACTCGGCGGTCTGCCGCGCGGTGTTTCGGCTTGTCTTTCAGGATGTAGTGTATCCCCTTATGGGCCGGAATATACAAAATCTAAGTCAATTCATATAAGATTTCTTATTGCCGAGAGTTTAGGTTCGCAAATGCGCAGGTAGACGCACTGTTTGAGTTCTGGGCAAATCTATTGAGATCTATGTAGAGATGGCTGAGGTTTGGATCTGGGGGTGCCTGGGGCGGTCTTGGGCGACCCCGAGGAAGGCGTGACCCGTTTTGAGCGTCGATTCCGGGATGCATCTTCCGCTTGAAGACTCAGCCGGAAAGCACGACCCGTTTTGAGCGCATGTTCCGGGATGCAGTTTCCCGTGGAGCTCCGACCGGAAAGCGTGTCCCAGTCTGGGCTCGAATTCCGGGTCGTAGTTTCCGCTGGGCGGTCCAACCGGAAACTGTGTCCCCTTTTGGACGTGGATTACGGGATGCGGTTTCCGCAAGCGCGCTCAATCGCCCTATATTTCAAGTCACCTTTAGCTAACATTTGCGCAGCTCAGCGGCCCCACCTGCGAATTGTTTAGTAAGCCGTGGCATACTCGGCGAACGGTATGAAGATGCCGGTCAGAGGGTATTGCAAACGGTCGCTCCCGTGGTATGTTTTTGCCCGAATCACACCGACGCGCATCGCCTGTAGCGTCGGTCAACAGAGAGGAAACTACCATGGCTCATCCCGTAATTGATGCCGACGAGTGCATCGCTTGTGGCGTTTGCGTCGACTCCTGCCCCGCTGGCGTTCTGGAGCTCCAGGACGTCGCCACCGTCGCTGACGAGGACTCCTGCGTCGCCTGTGGCGCTTGCCAGGACGCTTGCCCCGCTGGCGCGATCACCGAGATCGTCGAGGAGTAACAACTCCCCCACTTGCACACTCAAAAGTACACCGTGCACAAAAAAGGAGGCCTCCGCATCGCCGTGGAGGCCTCCTTTTGCATGTGTGGGCAGCTAATTTGGAGCGGGACCCTTGGCAGTTGCGGTGGAATAGTTCCTGTTTTATGGCTTGGATGCCGATTTTAGGAACTATTTCACCGCAACTTATAGATGCGGCGTCGACTAGGACAAATCGTCTTCGTAGGGCATCAGGTCCGCCAAGTAGCCTTTTTCCTTGAGCATGGCCTCGATCTCGTCGAGGGTTTGCTCATCCTCTGCCGCAATGCGATGGAAGTGATAGCCGCTCGTCACCGTTAGGAGCGGAAAGCTCTTGCCGCTCGCGATATCGTGCAGGTAGCGCTCAACATCGCGACGATTGCGGATGTCCAGGTCGGCCGTGATCTTACCGTACACGCGGTGATTGACGATCACGTTGAGCACGGCGCCGCCGGCGTCGACGATACTCGTGAGCTCATCGCCTGCCTGCTCCACGCCGTGGCGAACCTTGACCAAGCGCGTGGGCACGGCGGGGCTGCTGGGGGCCTCCTGCAGCACATAACCACGGTTGGTCGCCACGATATCGTGTCCGTCGGCGCGCAGCAGAGCGATGTCTTGCACGACAATCTGGCGGCTCACACCCACCTCGCGGGCAAGTGCGCTGCCCGAAACGGGCTCCTTGGCTTCCTCGAGCACGCCCATGATGGCACGGCGACGCTCGCGGGCGTCCATTATTTACCGTCCAGCAGACGCAGGTGCTTGAGCGAGAGGTCGAGAATCGGCGCAGAGTGCGTCAACGCCCCCGAGCTAATAAAGTCAACGCCCAGGTCGGCGAGCGCGCGGATATTGTTGGCATCCACGTTGCCCGAGCACTCGGTCTTGGCGCGACCGGCGATAAGCTCAATCGCGGCAGCCATGTCGTCGTGGGTCATGTTGTCGAACATGATGATATCGGCGTCGGCCTCCACGGCCTCGCGCACCATGTCCAGGTTCTCGCACTCGATCTCGACCGTCGTGGTAAACGATGCATGGGCGCGCGCCATCTCGATCGCACGCGTCACGCCACCGGCGGCATCGATGTGGTTGTCCTTGAGCATGACGGCCGTCGACAGGTTGTAACGGTGGTTGCTGCCGCCGCCGATCTCGACCGCGGCCTTCTCGAAGACGCGCATGCCCGGCGTGGTCTTGCGTGTGTCGACAAGCACGGTCTTGGTGCCCTCGAGCGCCGCGGCCATCTGGTGCGTATAGGTAGCGATGCCGCTCATGCGCTGCAGGTAGTTGAGCGCCACGCGCTCGCCCGAAAGCAGCACGCGCGCATCGCCGCGCACCTGGCCCACGTGGTCGCCGGCGTGTACCTCGTCACCGTCAGCAACATCAAACAGCACCGAGCTCTGCGAATCCAGCAGCTCAAAGGTGCGAGCGAACACATCGAGGCCCGCGATGATGCCATCGGCCTTGGCGATAAGCTCCACCGTGGCGGGACGCGCCGTGGGGCACACGCTCGCCGTGCTCACGTCCTCAAACGTAATGTCCTCACGCAGAGCCTGCAGAATCAGATCATCGACGACGAGCTTCATGGTAATGGGATTCATGGTCTACTCCTCCACGGCCTGCGTGCCGGCGGCACGGGCCAAATCATCGATTGCCAGGGTGTCGGCGCTCAGGGCGCGATGGCGGCCATCGAGCACGGGATCGCCCGCCTGCTCCACGGCCAGCGACTCGCCGGTACGCATATACCACGCGGCGCGACGACCCCAGACCAGCGCCTCGAGCAGGCTGTTTGATGCAAGGCGGTTCTTGCCGTGAACGCCGTTGCAGGCTGTCTCGCCCGCGGCGTAGAGCTCGGGCATCGAGGTGCGGCCGTCCTTGTCGACCCACACGCCGCCCATAAAGTAATGCTGCGTGGGTGTGACGGGAATGGGCTCGTCCAGGATGTCGCGGCCGTCCTCCAGGCAGCGTGCGCGGATGTTGGCGAAGTGCCCGGTCACCACGTCGCGCTCGACGGGGGCAAAGCTCAGCCACTCGTGCTCGGTACCGTCCTGCTTCATCTGCTCGCGAATGGCGGCGGCGACCACATCGCGCGGCTGAAGCTCATCGGTAAAGCGCTCGCCGGCGGCGTTGAGCAAAATCGCGCCCTCGCCGCGGCAGCTCTCGCTGATCAGGAAGGTGCGGCCCGGTTGCGGCGAGAACAGCCCCGTGGGGTGAATCTGCACGTAGTCCAGGTGCTCCATCTTAATGCCATGCTCCTGAGCAATGTAGCAGGCATCGCCCGTGAGCTGCGGGTAGTTGGTCGAATGGTCGTATACGCCGCCGATACCGCCCGTAGCCCACAGCGTGTGGCGGGCATGGATCTTAAACGGCTCGCCGGCATGCACGCCCTCGGTGGCATTTGCCAGCTCGTCGGCGGGACGAACAGAGCTGTCCTCGTCCACGGGAACGGCGACGGCGCCGGTGCACACCGTGGCGCCGTCACGCTCGCCCGTCAGGATGTCGGTCATGGCCACGTGCTCCAAAATCTGCACGTTATCCAGCTTGTGAACGGCCTGGAGCAGCTTGGTCGTGATCTCCTTGCCCGTAATGTCGGCATGGAAGGCAATACGCGGACGGCTGTGCGCGCCCTCGCGGGTAAAGTCGAGGCTGCCGTCGGCCTTGCGCTCAAAATCCACGCCTATCGCCAGCAGGTCGTTGATGACCGAGCGGCTCGAGCGAATCATGATGTCGACGCTCTCGCGGCGGTTCTCGTAGTGGCCGGCGTGCATGGTGTCCTCAAAGAAGGCATCGTAATCCGAGCCTTCGGGCAGCACGCAGATTCCGCCCTGCGCAAGCATCGAGTCGCACTCGTCGACAGTGCCCTTGGAGAGCATGATCACGCGCGTGCTCGTCGGCAGATTGAGGGCCGCGTACAGGCCCGCCACGCCGCAACCGGCAATGACAACGTCGCACTCCATATCGGGGTATTGTTTGGTTTCCACAGGAATCCTCTCCCTTGTAATGTGACATAAGGGACTGCCCCTCATGTCACATCGTTCTAGCGCGCCGCGTACTCGAGCATGCGGTCGAGCGTAATTTTGGCCTGGTCGGCCGCCTCGTCCGACACGCCGATCTGTACCTCGCCCTCGCCCGTCTCCAGGCATCGCACGAGCTTTTCGAGTGTGATGAGATCCATGTTGACGCAGGTGGGCTGCACCGCGGGAAAATAGAACTTTTTGCCGGTGCCCTCGCAGCGGCGCTCGAGCTCGTAGAGCACGCCGCGGACCGTCACGATGATGAACTCACTCGCGTCCGAATCCTCGGCGTACTTGATGATGCCGGCGGTGGAGCCGATGTAGTCGGCCTCGGCAAGGACGTCGGCCTTGCATTCGGGGTGCGCCAGCACGAGCGCGTCGGGATGCGCCTCCTGCGCATCGACGATCTGCTCGACGGTGATGATGTGATGGCGCGGGCAATAGCCATTGTTGAGGATGACGTGCTTTTGCGGCACCTGCTCGGCTACGAAGCGGCCCAGGTTTTGATCGGGGATGAACAGGACGTGCTGCTGCGGCAGCTCGGACACGATCTTGACGGCGTTGGAGCTGGTGACGCACACGTCGCTCCAGCTCTTGATCTCGACCGTCGAGTTGACGTAGCAGACCACGGCAAGGTCGTCGCCGTACTCGGCGCGCGCCGCATCGACCGTCTCGCGCTTGACCATGTGCGCCATGGGGCAGTCCGCGCCCGGCTCGGGCAGCAGCACGGTCTTGGTGGGGTTGAGCAGCTTGGCGCTCTCGCCCATAAACTCCACGCCGCACAGCACGATGGTCTGCTGCGGCAGGCTCTTGGCGAGCTTTGCCAGGTAGAAGCTGTCGCCGACGTAATCGGCAACGGCTTGGACCTCGGGCGCCACATAGTAGTGCGCCAAGATCACCGCGTCACGTTGGGTTTTTAGTTGCTGAATGGCCTCGACGAGCTCTGCGGGCACCAGTGCCGCGCGCTCCGTTGCCGTCGTTGCCGATGCTAGGCCGGCCGCGATATCGCGTGCAAGCTCCGACGCATCCATGTTCGCGCTCTGTGCCATCAAGGCCCCTCTCTTTTGGCGAATCTTGGGGCTTTAGTATGACACCTAGGTTTACAGCTGACAAGACAGCTGTAAACCTAGGTGTAAAGTTGAAATAAAGATTCAATCATGCGGCAGGTCCATTTTCGAACTGGCAAGCTGAGGATAGTCGAAAATGGACCTGCCGCACGGTTCGAGCAGCCCGTTTTGTCTTGGCCCGAGAAGCGGTAGGCATAAAGCGGGTCCGGATTGCTCGATCCGGACCCGCTGGGGACTGGCATGCGGTTAAGCGCGGCGCTTCATGGCCCACGCCAGCAGCAGGGCTGCCACACCGGCAGCGAGTACGGCACCGGCCATGGCGTACGCGCTGTCGCCGGACTGAGGCAGCGTCTCCTTGCCAGCCTTCTTCTTAGGCTTGGAAGTCGTAGTCGTGGTGGTCGTAGTCGTGGTGGTCTGGCCAGGAGCGGGCTTGGCAGCCTCGGCAACGGTGAAGGTCGTCTCGGCAGTGCCCGTAGCCGAAACCACGCTCAGCTTGTGTTCGCCCACGCCGAGCGTCTTTAGGAAGCTCGCCTTGAGCGTCACGATCGTAGAGCCCTCGGTGAGCACGTAGTTCTCGGCGGCGACCTCCCTATCGTCGACCAGCACCTTCTGGAAGAACTCGATCGGCGCGCTCGAGCGGAAGCTCAGGTCCTTGGCGGCGTCGACCACCATCGTCTGGCCCTTGCCGTCGATGATCTCGGGCGCCAGGATCGCGATCTCCTCGGACTTGCCCTTCTCACGGCAGACGGTGCACTCCTGGTGCTTCTTGCCCTTGGTCTCGGTGGTCGCCGGCGTATCGACGACCCACTCAAAGGTATGCTCGGCCTTGTCGAGGACTTCGCCGCAGCGGCAGACATGCCAGTGGTTCTTGGCGTCGTGTGCCCAGCCGGAGCCGTCGGGCTCGTGCTTAAGCACGCCCTCGACCGTCACATTCACGTCGTGCTCGACGTCCTTAAGCTCAAAGGTGCCGGCGTCGGAGAGCTTAACGGCCTTACCGTCAACCTTTACGGTGTAGTCCTTGCCCGCAAAGTACGCACTGTCGATGCTCATGGCGAGCTTTGCGGAGCCGTGCCAGTCGAGCTCGGTTGCCGTCGAGGTGAGCGAGTAGCCCTCCTGAGTGGTCGGCAGTCCCACGACCAGCTTGCGACCAGCCTTCACGGTAACCTCGGTAACGGCAGAGGCGTCGTAGTTGGCCTTAGCCTGGTAGCGCACCTCGCACACGCCGGCGGCGAGATCCTTGAGCTCGGTCACGCCCTTGCCCACGGTCTGGTACTCGGCGCCCTGAGCGCGCCACTCCATGGTGGCGTCGACGCCCGTGATCTTGCCGTCCTTCTTGCCGCTCACGGTCTCGGCGGTGGCCTGAACCACCGGCGCGTCCTGCGCGGCGTTCTTGATGGAGAACTCGCAGGTCAAGCCATCGGAAGGCAACACGTAGTTGCCAGCAGCCTTGCCCGTCAGCTCGGCAAGGGTCGCCTTATAAGAGGTGCCGACCTCGGTCTGAGAGCCCTCGACGGTCGCGCCGAGGTCATCATTGCCGATAACATTGCCGAGCGTGGCCACAGGGCAGTGCTCATTGCCGTCATAGGTGAACTCGGTGGTGCCCCACGTCACAGTGAGCAGACGCTGGTTGATGGTGAACATGCCGTCGACGAACGTGATGCTGTAGTTGGGGTTTGCACCCTCGGGCTGCGTCAGCTGCAGAGCATAGCCGCCCTCGCGCACGTTGTCGTCATCTTCGCGCTCGATCTCGAGGCCCTGAAGCGTTTCGCCCGCGACGAGTTTGCCAGAAGTGACATCCCACGTAAACACGGGGTCAGCCTCGCCGTAGGTCTTAGAATCGTCCTGGGCGGTGACCGTAATCGCGCGCGGCTTGACCTCGAGCGTAACCTCACCCTCGGCCTTCACACCGTCGATCGTCACCTTATAGGAAACAGTCAGTGTGCCGACGTCCTTGATCTTGGGGGCCTCGGGAGACCAGTTCTTGCCATCGGCGCTGTACTGGGCCGTCGCGCCCTCGGGCAGTCTCGTCGCATCGACCGTGTGATACGCACCGTCGTACTCGCCGGAGTAGCCAACGATAGCGGCAAGCGGAATCTCGACTGCAGGCAACGCATGCCCACAGACCGTGCACTGCTGATGCTTGGAGCCGGCCTCGGTTGCCGTGGGCGTCTTGTCGACAACCCACTCAAAGGTGTGCGTGGCCTCGTCGATTTTCTCGCCGCAGGTGCACTCGTGCCAGTGCGTATTATCGTTGGAGAGCCACTTATCGTTCACGGCCTCGTGCTTGCGCACACCCTCAACCGTGATGGCGGTATTCTCCTCGACATCGCTCAGGACGAACCTTCCGCCCTCGTTCTTCTCGAGAACCACACCGTTTGCCTTGACAGCAAAGTCGTCGCCCGCGTAGTAGCCATCGGAGATCTTTACCGAGAACTCCACGCTTTCGTGCCACTGCAGCCTGTTCGGGCTATACCACACTATCGAGTACGCGTCATTTTTCTCGGACAGGGTGACGTTCAGGTACTTGCCCTTGCCGACATGCACTTCCACAGGCGTGGACGGCATGTAATTATTGGTCTCGGCATACCAGACCTGGTAGTCGCCAGCGGCAAGATTCTCAATCTTACCGTCTTCGGAAACCATGGTCTCGCCATCGGCGTCCCCGGCTTCGGTGCGGAACAGGCGGTAGGCGACGCCGCCGCGCGCGCCTTCGATCTTGCCGTCGCACTTGCCACGGATGGTTTCGGCGGTAGCCTTCAGGCCCTGAGGCTTCTCCTGCTCGGCCTTATAAATCGTGTAGGTATACTCAAGGTTTTCGGTAGGAAGGGCGTAATTCTTGATGACCTCGGGGTCACCGGCGAGGCCCGTCACCTTTGCCGGATAGCTACCGGCATCGATGCCCGTCGCGTTCTCGACCTCATAGGAGACCTTGCCCTCGTCACCCTCGGCAACATTGCTGACCGTGACCTTGGGGCCCTGAGGCTTGCCGTTATAGGTATACGTTCCGACCGTCCAGCCAACACCAATCTGGCGCTTGGTGATCTCGAACGTGCCGGTCTGGAGAAGCGTCAGTTCATAGTTACCCTGCCTGATCTTGTCCACCGTGTTGAGGGGCTCGCGCTGCTCAATCGTCAGCTTATAGGTGCCCACGTTCTCGCCGGGCTCACGGTGAATCTTGAGCCAAGAGAGCGACTCGCCATTGGGGATCGTGCCCTCAACAGCCTCGAGTTTAAAGTTCGGATCGTCATAACCGTACACCTTTGAAGCATCCTTGGGCTTCACCGTCACCGGACAGGGATCGACCTTAAGCTCGACTTCGCCCTTGCAGGACTCACCAGACACGAGCTTTGCCTTAAACTCGAAGGTCTTGGTGCCGGCATCGCGGATGCTCGGAGTCGTTTCGAGCCACAGCGTATCGCCCTTCATGCGGTACTGGATAGATGCGACGGTATTGGTGTCAACCGTCACGCCGTGCCACTCGCCATCGTAGGTGCCCGAGTAGCCCTTGATGCCCAAAGCCGGGACCTCTACCGAACCCGACTCATGGCCGCACACGGAGCACTTCCCGTGCTTGGAGCCGGCCTCGCTTACCGTCGGCTGCTTGTCGATCGTCCATTCGTACGCATGCTCAACGTTCATCTTGATTTTGCGGGACTCCGCATTGCCGGCGGCATCCGTAGCCACGATTACGTGCTCGGCACCAGCATCACCCTCGGCGGCCTTAACCGTATACCTACCGTCCTTGCCAGCCCTGAGTGCCTCACCGTTATCGGTAACCGTCACTGTCTCATCGCGGTCATCGATCACGTCAAACGTAACGCTTTCGCAATAGGTATTATCCTCCCACAGGTCATAAATGGTGGGCGCATAGGTGTCCACGTAGGTATAAGGCTCTTTCTCAAACCACTCGTAGCCGCAAACCCTACAGACCTTTTGGCGAACACCATCAGCCTCAGGAGTTGCAGGCGTGATGATCTTGTAATTCCACCTACAACTCTGCCATACCTGGGCACGCTTGCAATACTTGCAGGCCTTATAGTGGCTACCATCGCCCGGTTGCCAGGCAGCATTGTCGGCAACAGCATGGGGTCCCGGCTCGATCTTGACCTCAGCATCGGCCGACGCATTGTGGTTGTTATCCTCGGCATAGCGGACGTAGTACGTTCCCGACTTCGTAAGCTCGGTCAATTTACCGTCAGACGTTATCTTCTGGTAATCCCCACTCGACCCGCGACGATATTCCATCGCCTTGGTCACGCCCAAGATGGAACCGTCCTTGCTGCTGCACGTAGTCCAATTATTGCCCACAAGCCCAGTCGGCGCGTCCTGATTGGCCTTGGAAATCTTCACGGTCGCTTTGCCCGTAACGGTCAGGTAGTCAGAGGCCTTCACGCGATAATGGGTCGTATACTCGGCCGCATTGCGATAGGTCGGCTTGTCCGTCGTCCAATCACCGCCATCTTCACGGTACTCGATCTTCATATCCGCCGGCTGGGGATCATTCTTAACGTTGACCGTAATGCCGTGCTCTTTGCCATCATAGGTGCCATCGAAGCCAGCGACCTCAAGGTCAAAACGTGCAACGTCAACAATCTTCCACGAGAGCTTAAAGCTCTTGGCATAGTTGCCCTTGCCATTAACGTAGCACTCATACTCGCCCGGATCGGTCTTGACCAAGTCTCCGCTCAGCTCAAAGTCCGCTCCCTCTACGAGCTCAATCTCCTTGCCAGCACCGTTCGTGAACGTTGCGCTCGCAATGATTGGCCTATGCTCTTTCTCGTCGTAGGTGTATTTACCACCATCCCTAAGGATGAACTCAAAGCCGCCCTTATTTTTCTTAAGATCACGCGGCACGATTTCGAAAGCCGTCTTGCCCTCGAGCGTCTTGCCATAGTTGGGAAAACCGCTGGACGTCTTGTACGACACCACCAAGTAGTAATAGCCCGCATCCTTGGGCGCGCTCTCGAGCTTGGTGCCACTCTTAAACGCCTCGGCCTCTTTCTTCGTCTTGCACCGATACCACGTCACGTCAGCAACTGTGACACCCATCATTGCAAGGTTGTCCTGCTGGTACTCGTCCATCGATAATTGAATCGGTTCGCCATCGTAAACCAGCCCAGTCTGACCTTTAGTGGACATAGCGAGCGTATACGAGGCGGTAAGCTTCTTCCTATAGGGGCACGCGTCGCTATTGTACGACCCCACGCATTTGGCCTCAATGTAGAGCCCGGTCACCGAATCAGAATCAATCTGCCACACGCACTCGTGGACGGCCTTGCGGAAAGTAAGATCGCCGTTGAGATTCACGATCTGATAGTCGTCGGTGTAAGCGCCAAAGCCCGACGGACCGTCTGCCTTGACCCACTTGATCGAGTTGCTCGAGTCGCATTTGCCGAGGAAGCGCGACGAAAAGGGGTCATTGCCTTCGACCTCAGCAACGGTCACCAGAACTTGGTTGTCAGAGGAGGGGGCGCTGAATCCGCTTGCAAGATTGATTGCGGGAACGGAATCGTCCGCATTCTTTTTCTTGGGAACGTAAATGCTCTTTGCTGTGCCGGTCGCAACATCGGCGTCGGTATACCCGTCGCCCTGATTCGTATCACCGGCAGAGGCGTTCTTGTGAAAACTTCCAATCTTTGGCTTGCCGTCCAGCGTCAAAGACCCCGCAGCGTACACCATGCACGTATTGCCGCGTGCGCCGTAGCGTTCAATCGTGCCGCCGTTTATGTTGCAGCGAGCGCTTCGAGCAACATTAAGGGCATCGACCGTCAAAGTATTATCAGCGGAGCTCGAACGCGTGCTGTGGAAGTTGTTCATCGTGCAGCTGTTAAGGTTGACCGTAGCGTTGGTGACACCCATCACGCCGGCGACAGCATAGGTATTAAGAATAGAGGAGTTAGCAAAATAACGAGACGCTTCGACCGACTTATAGCTCTTGTTCGTCTGTCTGACGCCCAAGTTCTCCCCATTGCCGCCGCCATTGTGGCCGCTAAAACTGCAGTTGTTGAACGTCGCTGTCAACTTTGCGACAGCGCTTCCATCTTTGGGCATCTTGAAGCTGCTGTTGCCATCGACGGAAACAGCACCATTGAAGTCTCCGGACGTATCGTAGAACTCGCAGTCGGTAAAAGTCGCCGTGAAGGGGTTGATGTTGCCGCCAGTCGTATTCCGGCCTTCGCGAAAAAGGTGTACGGGAACGGCATACTCTTGAGCGTTGCCCGCTACCGCACCAGACTTGCCAGCATAGTCCTTAATCATCAGTTTACTGAAATTTGCAGACAGATTGCCCTTGGTGTTGCCAAGCGAAATCGCAGGCACCTTTTGTTCCATACTGCTGCTGTACCAGAGGGTGAGGTCTTGCGAATCATCGCCAATCCCCAGGCTAACCGAGATGTCACCCGAAGCATTTTTGTAGCCACCGTCGTAATATCGGTCGGTCAAAAACCCGCTTACGGACTGACGCACTTCACTCTTATCGTGAAAGCTGACGCACGGATTGTTGATGCCGATGAACTCAATATTGCTGCCCTGCTTGATGTTGAACAGCCATCGTTCTTGACCGACCAACGCGTTCGTACGATCGTTCACGTAGACCGTGCCATCGATGTAAATCGTCACGGGGTTATACGAAGTCGCGTTCGGAACGTCGATGACATAGCCCGAGGAGGGCGTGGTCTGATTCTCGCTCGTCCTGAGCACATAGCAACCAGGCTCGGTGATTTTAACGGGCTCTTTGCCTGCCTGTCCAAGCGACAGAACTTGTGTATTAGCAGGCACCTGCGTCTCGGCACTTGCCACCGCTGGCGTTGCCACGAGCGCGCAGGCCACGGTGGCGATACCCAGTATGCGCGTCAACACAGTGCGCATCCCCATCTTCTTCTCCCTCATCATAGCTCCCCTTACCCCTATGCTTTCGCAATGTTCGTTATCGCCTGGCGCCGGCGGCCGGCATGATTCCCCGTCCGACCGCCGGCATCGATTGACGTGTGTATCCATGGAGTATTGTGCGGTCGTCAAAACTGACGCCCTGCCGCTTGGCGCGAGTTGCACGCCTTGGGGCGCAAATGGGACACGCCTCCGCGGGCGGCGCGCACCCAATGTGGCAAAATCGAACTACTAAGGGGGCTCGAATGCTCAAGATTATCGCCTGCGACGACGACGTCGCTTTTCTAGATAGACTGCACCGGATGATCGACCGCTGGTCGACCGAGACGGGCACGGCAGTCGACGTTGCGCTCGTCACGCGCGGCGAGGACCTGCTGGCCCGCCATGCTGCATCGCGCGCCGACATCATTCTGCTCGACATGATCATGCCGCTCGTCAACGGCATGGACACCGCGCGGGAGTTGCGCCAATCCGACACCGCCGTGCGCCTGGTGTTTCTCACCTCGTCGCCCGAGTTCGCGCTGGAGTCCTATGAGGTCCGCGCCTTCGACTACTTGCTCAAGCCCGTAACGTACGAACGCCTGGCGCAACTGCTCGACGAGCTTTCGAGCATGCGACCCGCCGTGACCGACGAGCTCGTAACCAAAACGTCCTTTGGCTACCACGCCCTGCGCCTGTCCGATATCGAATATGCCGAGGCCCGCAACAAGCACGTGGTATTCCACCTGCGCGACGGGCGCGACATCGAGGCGCTCGAGCCGTTCCGCAACATCGAGGACCAGCTGGCCAAAAACGCAAGCTTCTTTAAATGTCACCGTAGCTACCAGGTCAACCTGCGCAATATCGACCACTTCAACCGCACGGATATCGTCATGCGCTCGGGCGCTTGCATCCCGCTGGCGCGCAGCTGCAAGCAGGGTTTCCAGGATGCTTACTTTGCGGCACGGTTCGAGGGCGGGAGACGCTAATGCTCCCCACGGCCGAGATGATGCTTTGGGCAATTCGCCACGCAACGACCCTGCTTTTTGGCGTTTTTGCCTCGGCGGCGCTCTGCGGTATCGAGATCAACCGGCGTCATGCGCTTGAGCTGGTGATGGTCGGCGCCGTAACCGGATGCGCATTCGGCCTCGCCAATGCCGTCGGCGGCGAGCTTTTCGCCCGTCAGGTATATCCACTCGTCGTGCATCTGCCGCTCGTCATCTATCTGTGCGCGCGCTATCGCCTGAGCCCGCTGCTCGTTATGCTGGGCGTCACCAGTGCTTATCTGAGCTGCCAGTTCAGCAACTGGATGGGCATCGCCGCGCTCGCCGCCACCGACTCGCAAATCGCGTACTACGTGGCACGCATTATCACCACGGCCGTCGTCTTTGCAATCCTGCTGCATTGGGCCAGCGACATCGGCCCGCGCCTGGCGGTTAAAAGCCCCACCGAGCTCGAGATTCTACTCATCCTGCCGCTCGTCTATTACATCTTTGACTACGCCACTAACGTCTACACCACGCTCTTCCACTCGGGCTCCGTGGTGACGGTTGAGTTTTTGGCGTTTGCGCTTTGCGCGTTCTACCTTATGTTTCTTGCTGTGTATCTGCGCGAATACGAGGCAAAGGAAACCGCCGAGCGCGAGCGCTGGATGCTTGCGACCCGCGACAGCGCGGCCATCAAGGAACTCGAGGCCTGGCGCCAATCTGGACGTGAGCTTTCGGTCCTCCGCCATGACATGCGGCACTTCCTGCGCGGCCTTGCGGCTTTGATCGAGGAGGGCCGCATCGACGAGGCACTCGAGCGCATCGACGAGCTCTGCGAGACGAACGACCGCACCGCCGTGCGCCGCTACTGCGCCAACGACACGGTCAATATCGTGCTTTCGTCATTTAGCTCCGATATCAACCGAAACGGCATCACCGCCGATTTGCGCGCTGCCGTGCCCGAGAGCGTCCATGTAGCCGACGTCGATCTGTTTAGCGTGCTCTCAAACGCCCTGGACAACGCCATCGTCGCCGCAAGCGCCGCTCCCCAGGGCAAGCGATTTGTCGATCTGGACCTGCGTTGCGAGGACGGGCAACTGCTCCTTTTGGTCTCCAACACGTTTGGGCGCCCGCCGCGCATGGTCGACGGCATGCCCGTAGCCGGGCACACCGGACACGGCTTTGGAACCAAGAGCATTAAGCTTGCCGTCGAACGCATGAACGGCAACTGCCAGTTTCGCATCAACGGCGACCGGTTTGAGCTTCGCGCCGTGATGTAGGGACGCGACAAGCCGGCGCCAGTCCGCTACAGCGGCGCGGCTGCCGGGGTCAGCTGTTTGATGTATGCCCACATGCGCTGCTTGGCGGCTTTGTCAGTAAGCGCCGCCTCAAAACCGTCGAGCGCGAGCACGCGACGACCCTGTACATGGGCGACTAAGCCAGGCTTGAGCATAGCGGTATCGAAGTCGTCGATTGCCACGAGCATGTCGGCATAGGTCTCGCGCATGGTATCGGCCGCGCGATCGTCCAGCAGCAAGACCGCCTCTGGGTCCAAGGCCTCGAGCGCCTCGCGGAACAGCTCGCACGGCAGGCCCTCGCCTGTCGCAACCGCCCCATCGCCCGCGCCGGCAACACTTGCCAGCACGCAAAAATCCTCTGGCGCGTAGCCGATGGCGCCGAGCGCTTTGCGCAGCGCAGCACCGTCCGGACCGGCAGCCAGCTCGCCGCCCGCACGTTCGGCATCGTCTAAATCACCTTTTACCAGCACAATCGGCGAGCACGCATTTCCTGCGATACGCACGCCGCGGCCCGCGAGCGATGCGAGCTCCTGCTCGGTCGCCTGGGCGATGGCTTCTTTTTTCTGGCTTTGTGACGTGGGCATGCGCTCTCCAATCGTTTGCGTGCCCACCATTATATAAAAGAGCCGCCCGCGAGTGGTTGCATTGCGGGCCGTTGGGTATAAGCACGGTCGTACTGAGTTTTACGCGGCCGAGCCGCGTCGCACTATGGAGGTCACCATGGCTGACATTAAGCAGATTACCCCCGAGAACTTCGATTCCGTCGTTAACGGCAGCCTTCCCGTGCTGGTTGATTTTTGGGCACCGTGGTGCGGTCCCTGCCGCTCGCTCTCGCCCATTGTTGACGAAGTGGCCGACGAGCTGGCCGGCAAACTTGCCGTCGCCAAATGCAACGTCGACGACAATCAGGACCTGGCCATGAAGTTTGGCGTTATGAGCATCCCCACGCTGGTTGTCTTTAAGAACGGCGAGGAAATCGACCGCTCCGTTGGCGCGCTGCCCAAGGCCAGGCTGCAGGCGCTGCTTGAGAAGCACCTGTAATACGCCGGTCATGTGCTGCCGTCCATGAGCGGTTTTGCGCCGCTCACCGGAGAGCCGGGTGCTGCGCCCGCGACCACGGATAGTATGGTAATCACAAACAGCCCCCAGTGAACGGGTGCGGGTCAGACGGACTCGCACCCGTTTTCTTATGCGGCGATGCGCAAAGCGGGCGTAGTAGAATCTGAACCACTGATTAGACCCGTACAAAAGGAGATTTCCCATGCATGACGTCGGAATGAACATGAGCCAGCTTGCCATGAGCGTCAAGCAGGTCAACGACACGATCGAGCTCGCCCACGAGTGGAGCCATCAGCTGCTGCATGCAACCGAGAACTTTGATATGGAGCGCATTGGCGCCAAGCTCGAGGCCGCCATGGCGGCGCTCCACGAGGCGCACGACGCACTCGAGGGCTATGAGGATGCCATCGAGGCCGACCATAACTCTGTTGGCTCCGTAAAGCTGGTGTAGCGTGGCCGAGCACGAGCACGAGCATTCGCACGGGCCGACCGGCGACGCGGGCTGCCGTTGCAGCGGCTCCGCCTCCGAGCTGGTCCGTTTTTCGGTCACCGCGCCCGACGACCTGCTGCGCCGCTTTGACGAGCAGATCGCACGCCGCGGCGACGTGGCCAACCGCTCCGAGGCCGTGCGCGACCTGATTCGCGCCTCGATTGCCAAGGAGCAGATGCGAACGCCCGACGAGCAGGTCATCGGATCGCTCACCATGATTTACGACCATCACACCGGCGACCTGACGCGCCGCCTGGACGAGGTGCAGCACGACTACACCGACGAGATCGTATCGACTATGCACGTGCACCTGGATCACCACAACTGTCTGGAGATTCTGGCACTTAAGGGTCGCGGCGAGCGTGTCTACGAGCTGGCTGACCGTCTGCTGGGCCTGCGCGGCGTTAAACACGGCGAGCTCACCTGCGCCGCCACCGAGCAGAGCCTGGGGCTGTAACAGCACACATTTCAATGAAGGAGGGTCGCATGCGACATGTGCATATCCATGTAACGGGCATTGTGCAGGGTGTCGGCATGCGACCGTTTGTGTATCGCGAGGCCATGGCGCACGGCATTTGCGGCTGGGTGCTCAACGCGGGCGATGGCGTGCATATCGAAGCGCACGCTCCAAGCGAGTCGCTCGACAAATTTGTCGCCGCGCTTTCCGTGCATGCGCCCGCGGCGTCTCGCGTGGAGCATGTCGAGGTTGTGGACCTAGCGCCCGGCGACTGGAACGCCGCCAACGAGCAGGGTTTTCGCATTGTGGCGTCGCAGGATCAAACTGCCCACACGACGCTCATCTCGCCCGACATCGCCACATGCGACGACTGCCTGCGCGAGCTGTTCGACCCCGCCGACCGACGCTTTCATTATCCCTTTATCAACTGCACCAATTGTGGACCGCGCTTTACCATCATTCGCTCGCTGCCCTATGACCGAGCGGCAACCTCGATGGATCGCTTTCCCATGTGCCCCACCTGCGCCGCAGAGTATGCCGACCCGCTCGATCGGCGGTTTCACGCGCAGCCCGATGCCTGCTTTGATTGCGGACCGCATATTACGTGGCGCGAGGCCAGCGATGCCATCATCGAACGCTGCGTCGAGCTGCTGGCAGGCGGCGGCATCGTCGCCGTCAAGGGTCTCGGTGGGTTCCACCTAGCCTGCGACGCCGCCAACGAACAGGCAGTGTGCGAGTTGCGCCGTCGCAAGCGTCGCAGCAACAAGCCGCTTGCCGTTATGGTGCGCAGTCTTGCCGACGCCGAGTGCCTATGTCACGTCGATGGCGTTGAGCGCAACCTGCTGGCCGGCAGTGTTCGTCCCATTGTGCTGCTGCGTCGCCGCGCAGCCGGCAACGACGTCCACAGCTCCCCCAACGCCCTCGAACTCGCGCCATCCGTCGCGCACGACTTGCCCGAGCTTGGCGTCATGCTCCCCTACACCCCGCTTCAACATTTGCTGCTCGCCGCAGCCGCGGCGCACGGCATGAGCGCACTCGTCATGACCAGCGGAAACCTGAGCGAAGAGCCCATCGAGACCGACGACGCCCTTGCATGGGAGCATCTCGTTGCCGCCGGCATCGCCGATGCGCTGCTCGGTAACGACCGCGCGATTCTGTCGCGCTACGACGACTCCGTGGTACGCGTAGTCGACGGGGTCGTCATGCCCGTGCGCCGCGCACGCGGATATGCGCCGCAGCCGCTGTCTTTGCCGGCGCTCGACAACGCCACGCCCTGTGTGCTCGCCTGCGGGCCGCAGCAAAAAGCCACGATCGCACTCACGCGTGAGGACGCCGACGGCCATGCGGCCTGTTTTGTGTCGCAGCATATCGGCGATGTCGAAAACGGCGCGACTTTCGATGCTTGGAGCGCCGCACGCACGCGTCTGGAAAGCCTCTTTGACCTGGCGCCTGCCGCCTTGGCATGCGACATGCATCCCAGTTATCTGTCGAGCCAATGGGCGCGCGAGCAGGCACGGGAGCACAATCTGCCGCTTATCGAAGTCCAGCACCATCATGCGCACATCGCGAGCGTCATGGCAGAGGCGATTGCCGCAGGCCGGCTTGCGCCCGATGCACGCGTCCTCGGCATCGCCTTCGACGGCACGGGTGCCGGCACCGACGGCACCATATGGGGCGGTGAGTTTCTTGTCGCCCATCTCGCCGATTTTGAGCGCGTCGCGCATCTGCGCACCTGGGCGCTTCCCGGTGGCGCCGCATCCGTACACGATGCCCGCCGCAACGCCTTTGCCCTGCTCAGCGAGCTCGACCTGCTCGAGCACCCGGGAGCCGTGGGGCTCTTGAACAGCCTTGACGAGCAAACGCGCAGCATAACGGCAACGATGATCGAGCGCGGCATCAACAGTCCGCGCACCAGCAGTATGGGTCGCCTGTTTGATGCCGCAGCCGCGATTTTGGGCATTTGCGGCCAGGCAACCTACGAGGGCGAACCCGCCATCGAGCTCGAAGCCGCCGCTTGGCGTGCACTGGACGGCAAAATCGCCCGTTTTCCCGACGACAACGTCGGCTATTCCACATCTGGCCCATCGTGGTTGGACGGCCCCGATGTGCTGGACCAGAAAGCACTCTTTGAGGCACTTTTGGAGGGAATTGAAGCCGGAGCGCCCGCCGACAGGCTCGCACTCGACTTCCATGTCGCCGTCGCGCGCTCCTCGGCGCGCACCGCCACCGAAATCTGCGCGCGCGAGGGCATTGGCACCGTCGCGCTCTCGGGCGGCGTGTTCATGAACCGACTTCTGCTCCAGCTCCTCACCCGCGAGCTCAAATACGCGGGCCTTGCTGTCTTGGTCCCCCACACCGTACCCGTCAATGACGGCTGCATCGCCTACGGTCAGGCGGCGGTCGCAAGCGCTCGTCTTGCGCAGATTGCATCGCAGTAGCTCGCCCTCACACGCCGCTGTGCCCAGCCGTCTCACAGGCGTAACGCGTTTGCCCGCAAACCCCGCGAGCGCTACCATCAACTGATGGATTATTGAGCGCCTATCCAGCGCAAAGCGTCTAAAAGGGGAACAATATGTGCCTTGCCGTTCCCGGTAAAGTAGTCAAACGCGACGACGACCTCAAGGCCACCGTCGACATGATGGGCATCGAGCGCCCCGTGTCGCTACGACTCGTGCCGACGGCGCAGGTTGGCGACTATATTCTCGTACACGCCGGCTTTGGCATCCAGATCGTCGACGAGCAGGAAGCGCAGGAGACGCTCGACCTGGTCAACACCATGACCGAACTGGCCGAAGAAGACCAACTGGCCAGCAACCCGGCCGAGGCATACTAGTGGCGGCCGGACAGCCGGCTCGCTCCGGTATCGACTTTTCGGCATTTCGCGATTCCAAGCTGGCCCGCGAGCTCATCGAACGCATCCATGAACTCGTCGGCGACCGCACCATCAACCTTATGGAAGTCTGCGGCACGCACACCGTGAGCATCGGCCGCTATGGCTTTCGCTCCATTATGCCGGCCGGGCTCAAGCTGCTGAGTGGCCCGGGGTGCCCCGTCTGCGTAACCGCCAACCGCGACATCGACCACGCGATCGCGCTCGCCAACATAGACGGCGCCATCATCACCACCTTTGGCGACATGATGCGCGTGCCCGGATCGTCCACCTCGCTCGCTGCGCAAAAGGCGGCAGGGCGCGACATCCGCATCGTCTATTCCCCGCTCGACGCGCTCGACATCGCCGAGCAAAACCCCGATCGTCCGGTCATTTTTATGGGCGTGGGCTTTGAGACTACGACGCCCACCATCGCCGCCGCCATCTTGGAGGCCGAGGCATGCGGGCTTTTGAACTTTTCGGTCTATTGCGCCCACAAGACCACGCCGCCGGCGTTGCGCGCCATCGCCAACGACCCCGAGACCGCCATCGACGGCTTTATCCTGCCGGGCCATGTCGCCACCATCACGGGCTTGGCGCCCTTTAGCTTTTTGGTCGACGAGTTCAATACCCCGGGCGTGGTCACGGGATTTGAACCGGTCGATATCCTGCAGGGCATCTGCATGCTGGTCCAGATGGTTGTCGAGGGCAGGCCCGCGATCGACAACGCCTACCGCCGTGGCGTCAACGCAGACGGCAACCCCGTGGCGCGCCAGCTGGTCGAGCAGGTGTTTGAGCCATGCGGCACCACGTGGCGCGGGCTGGGGCCGATTGCCAACTCGGGCCTTTCTATCCGCCCCGAGTTCTCGCGCTTTGATGCCCGCGCTCGCTTTGACGTGCCCGTTGAGGCGACGGTCGAGCCGCGTGGATGCCGCTGCGGCGACGTGCTGCGCGGGGCCATTACGCCGAACAGCTGCCCGCTCTTTGGCCGCACCTGCACGCCCGAGCACCCCGTCGGCCCGTGCATGGTGAGCTCCGAGGGCAGCTGCGCGGCGTACTACCGTTATCGCGACTAGCCCGGACGCACCCGCACGCCGGCACCACCCACGATTGGAGTTTTGGATATGTCCCATAGCACCACCGATAGCACCGTCCTGTTGGGCCACGGCTCTGGCGGTCAGATGATGAAACGCATCATCGATGAGGTCTTTTTGGATGCCTTTGGGTCGCCCGAGCTGCTCGAGGGCAACGACGCCGGCGTCGCCGCGCTGCCCGCGAGCGGGCGCATCGCCATGTCGACCGACAGCTTTGTAGTCTCGCCGCAGTTCTTCCCCGGTGGCAACATCGGCCGCCTTGCCGTGTGCGGAACCGTCAACGACGTCGCGACCTCGGGCGCCAACGTGCGCTACCTGTCGTGCGGCTTTATCCTCGAAGAGGGCTATCCCATGGATAAGCTCCGCCAGATTGTGCAGACGATGGCCGAGACGGCGCGCGAGGCGGGCGTGTCCATAATCACGGGCGACACCAAGGTGGTCGAGCGCGGCGGGGCCGACGGCGTCTACATCAATACCGCCGGCGTGGGCGAGGTTCCCACGGGCGTGGCGCTCAGCGGCGCCAACTGCCAGCCCGGCGATGTCATCCTGGTGTCGGGTACGTTGGGCGACCACGGCATCGCCATCATGAGCCAACGCGAGGGCCTGGCGTTTTCGAGCACGATCGAAAGCGATGCCGCGCCGCTCAACCACCTGATTGCCGACGTTTTGGCCACAGCGCCCGGCACGCGTTGCTTTCGCGACCCCACGCGCGGCGGCCTGGCATCCACGCTCAACGAGTTTGCCCAGGCAAGCGGTGTTGCCATGGAGGTTGACGAGGATGCCGTGCCCGTGCGTCCCGACGTGCAGGCCGCCTGCGAGATGCTCGGCTACGATGTGCTGCAGGTGGCAAACGAGGGCAAGATGGTTGCCGTCGTGCCGGCCGAGCAAGCCGATGCCGCGTTGAGCGCCATGCGCGCCGCCCGCTACGGCGAGAATGCCGCCATCATCGGTCGCGTGCTGCCACTTGCCGAGGGTGCCCGTCCCGCTGTGCGCGTGCGCACCGGCTGGGGCTCGACCCGTATCCTCGACATGCTCGTGGGAGAGCAGCTGCCGAGAATTTGCTAGGGCGGAACCGCACGGTCGGCGCGATGCGGCTTGGTATCCCTGGAGATGTTCAGATTCCAAGCACGCCCAACGCGGAAGCCCAGTATTATGAGGTGCGTTTTAAATCCAATGACGGGAGCTTTCATGGCAGCAGCTTTTTCCCATGTGATCTTTGACCTGGACGGCACCATCCTCAACACGCTCGAGGACCTGGCGGCCGCCGGCAACCATACCTGCGAGACGCACGGCTGGCCCACGTTTGCCGTCGACGAGTACCGCTACAAGGTGGGAAACGGCATGCTCAAGCTGGTTGAGCGTTTTATGCCTGCCGAGTATGCGGGCGACAGCCGTATGTTTGAGCAGACGCTTGCCGAGTTTAGGGCTTACTACGGCGAGCACAAGGAGGACCACACCGCCCCCTATGCCGGCACAATCGAGATGCTCGACCGCCTGCGCGCCGCGGGTGTGCAGCTAGCCGTGCTCACTAACAAGGACCACGTCTCGGCGGCTCCGCTTATCGAAAAATACTTTGGTTCCGAGCGCTTTGCGCTGGTACAGGGCCGTGTTGATGCGTTTCCGCCCAAGCCCGAAGCACCCGTCACGCTGCATGTGATGGAGGAGCTGGGCGCCAATCCGGCAACCACGCTCTATGTGGGCGATTCCAATGTCGATATCCTGACCGGTCACAACGCCGGCCTTAAGAGCGCGGGCGTCAGCTGGGGCTTCCGCGGCCGCGCAGAGCTGGAAGCCGCCGGCGCCGACTACGTGGTGGACACCCAGGCAGAGCTCACGGCGCTGGTACTGGGCGAGTAACCGCACATCCCTCCACGGGCAACTAATGTGGGACGGGGCTCTTTTAGCTGCCCCCGTACCAAAGAAGTGTCCCCAACTGCCGGCAGAAAAGGAACGTCCCCAAGTGCCGCCCCAATGACTACCATGGCAACGCCGCAGGTAGAGGACGGACAGCGAAAACGCCCCTAAGCGAGCAAGGTGACGTGAAATGAAAGGGCGCTGACCTTCTGGTCGCGCCCTTGAAATTGAACGTCAGATTGCCGCTTAGGGGCGTTTGCAGCGTCGAGCAGTTACGCGGTTCGTAGAACCGCGTAACCCCCTAGCTCATCATCGCATTCATCATCTCGGTGGTTGCGGAATCGTCGGCAGACCACTCGTTATCCTCGTTGGCGGAATATTTAAAGGTGACCTTGGTGTCCTTGGTCTTAGCGGCCTTGGTCACGTCGACCATGACCTGGCCGGCCATCTTGTACAGGTCATCCTCGGAAGGCATCGTATCGAGTGCGGTGACCTTCTCCTGATACTGGGTGGCGAAATCTTCGACGATCTTATTCATGGACTTGCAGGTGATGGTAACCTCGGCGGTCGCAGTGCCCTTGTCCTCATCGACCGTCACATCGCCGATCTTGTAATCAAAGCCCTCGAGATAGCTCTTGGCGTACTCCTTGGGATCGATGCCCAGTTGCTCAAACTCGTCGCCCGAAGCCTCTTCCAGACCGGAGAGGAAATCATCGCCGCCGTTCTTGATCTCGTCAAACTGGCTCGTAAGGTCGTTGGTGATGAGCTCTTCCACCGAAGGCCCTCCGCAGCCGGAAAGCAAAACCACGCACGCGACCAGGGCAGCCATCAGGGGCGCAAGCAGCAGCTTCTTTTTCATGACATTCCTCCAAACAAGCGGCGCCGCGTTCCCTGCGCAGCGCACGTCGTAACAGCAAGTCCATATTAGCGGCCCGGCCCAACCCCCTGCGTCGCAAAAGCGCAGGCGGCTCAATTTGACGAACGAATGGCCCGTAAAGCAAGCCTCTTGCAATAAAATGCACCTGTTTAGCCTATTAAAAAAGGGTGGCCGGACAACCCGACCACCCTTGCGCATCTTCTGGATGCCGCAGACTACTTGCGGACGACCTTAACGATGGCGTCACCGGCGGCGACGGCAGACTCGGCCTCGACGGCGAGCTCGACGTCAGCGAACTCGGCGGTGTTGGACACGGCCACGACGACGCAGTCCTTGTAACCGGCGGCAGCGATCTTGGCGCGGTCGATCTTGAGTATGGGCTGACCAGCTTTGACAACGTCGTCGGCCTTGACGAAACCCTCGAAGCCATCACCGTTCATGTTGACGGTATCGACGCCAACGTGCACCAGAACCTCGATGCCGCTATCGGACTGCAGGCCCACGGCGTGACCCATGGTGACGGTCACCTTGCCGTCGCAGGGAGCGTAGACCAGGTCGTCCTCGGGCCACACAGCGCAACCCTTGCCCAGAACCTCGCCACCAAAGACGGGATCGGGCACGTCGGCCATCTTGATGACCTTGCCCTTGACAGGCGAGCACAGCACGTCGGCGCCAGCAGAAGCAGAGATGGAGGCCGGAGCAGCAGCTGCCACGGGCTCAGCCTTCTTCTTAAACATGTCAAACAGACCCATATGTTTTCTCCTCTTGATTAAGCGCAACGTTATGCGCATGCCTATGGTGATTATAGTGCCAAATGATCAAATTGCTAAGGTGAGGGCTCGAATCGCAAGCCCTTCCCGGTAGTGCTCGTGGGATGAGTATCTCCTTTGCATCGCAGGTCGATAAGCCGAGTATCGCCTGCAGGTTATGGAGCGCATGGAAGGGCTCTACCAGACCACGCTGGCCGAAACGCAGGAACTACTCGACCCCACGCAGCTTGACCACGCCGCCAAGCTCATCGCAAACGCCCGACAGGTCGACATCTACACGGGCTCGCACAACCTCTATCCAGCAGGAATGTTCCGCGACCGCCTGCTCTCCGCCGGCAAAAGCGCAACGTGCCACGACGGCGCTGAGGCCCAGGTGCGTACGGCGCTTGCCTCGGGTCCCGACCATGCGGCAATCGTCATCTCCTACAGCGGCCTTGCCCCCAACCTCAAGGACATCTTGCCGATTCTCAGCAGTCGGCATGTCCCGGTCATCGTCATCGGCACGCCTTATTGCGCGCGCATTCACCCTGGCTTTGCCGCCTACCTTACGGTGAGTGACCACGAGAGCATGACGCATCGCATCACGCAGTTCGCGAGCCACATCGCCGTGCAATATGTGCTCGATTCGCTCTACAGCAGTTACTTCGCCAAAGACTACGCCCACTGCTCCGAATTCCTGGAGCGCTCGTTCCCCTACACCCGCCTGCCCGGGCTCAAGTAGCGACGAGCGTGGATTTTCGGACGCATATCTAACGAGCGTGGATAATCTCCCACTTTGAGCCCGCACACAGGCCAAAACCGGGAGATTATCCACGCTCGTGTTGAATGCTCCGTTTTCCTCTGCGCCCGAGGGACCACTCGACCACCTTGCACCAAAGCAATAACGACTTCTCGTCATTAGATTATTCAAATCGACTCTAATAACTATTTTCGCCATAAACTCGTTATTAGAATTGATATGATTAGCCTAATAACGAGTTTCCGGCACTAAAGATATGGAGGGCGCGATGCAAATCGAGGAGAACGGCCAGGGAACGCTCCGCAATAATCTATCGGGGAAATTGGCTTACTATTCGTTTTTGCCAACGCCCTTGCAATCATTGAGGCAGCTAGACCTCACTGAGGAAACCTATCGCACGCTTTCCACATGCTCACGAAAGCTTGGAGAGCTTGAAGGCATGCTCTACTTTGTTCCCAACGCCGACATGTATCTGACAATGTATGTGCGCAAAGAAGCACTCCTTTCTTCGCAAATTGAGGGAACCCAGTGCACGTTTGACGACCTACTTAGTCCATCGCAAACCCAACTCCATCATAAAGATGTCGCAGATGTCGTGAATTATGTCCGTGCTGTCGACCGCGGCGTAGAACTGCTCAAAAAGATGCCCTTGTGTACGAGGCTTCTCAGGCAGGTTCATGCGGCCCTGCTGGACGGAGTGCGCGGAACGAAGAAGAATCCAGGCGAGCTGCGCTCCTCACAAAACTGGATTGGCCCTTCAGGCTGCACCATTGCAACTGCATCGTTCGTCCCTCCAAACATTGAAGATTTGAGCAACGCGCTCCAGGACCTCGAACGATTTATCAATGAGCCTCAAGTCGAAATGGATCCGATCGTGCGGGCGGCGCTCGTCCATTACCAATTTGAAACTGCCCATCCATTCCTAGACGGAAACGGTCGCCTGGGCAGGCTTCTCATTACACTTATGCTCATCAATGATGGCGTTCTTCATTCTTGCTTGTTCTATCCATCGTTCCAGTTCAAGAAAAATCGAAGCGAGTACTACCGACAACTCACATCCGTAAGGGAACGAGGAACTTACGAGGAATGGATAGAGTTTTTCTGCGCCAGTCTTCTTGAGAGTGCGAAGGACTCGGTAGGGTCTTTAAAGAGTCTTGTTGATCTCCACAACCGTTCGACGGCAGCTATTACCGAAAATCTCGGAAGGACTGCCGCAAACGGACAAAGGCTGCTGAGCCTTCTTGAAGAGCATCCCATCCTCGACACCGCATTTATCGCTGCCCGACTCGATATCGGTAGGAGCACCGCGAGCTCGCTCGTCAAATCATTTGAAGAATTGGGTATCCTCCGTCCACTCGACGAGTCAAGACAGAGATACCGACAGTACGGGTATGAAGAGTATCTTTCGATTCTCAGGGAAGACGCTGAGCCGATTAGATAGGCACCGCAGCCCAGCCATATTAAAACGAGCGTGGATAATCTCCCACTTTGAGTCCACACGGGGGCCAAAAACGGGAGATTATCCACGCTCATTTCTGACTAGTCATTTAAGAACGTCCCCAATGACCACCCATCCGAAGCGAGACAACGACGCAGGTAGAGGACGGACAGCGAGCGCCGTCCAGGACGAACAATTTGTCATTCAAAAGGCGAGGCATGACCAGAAGGTCTATGCCTCGCCTTTTGAATGACAAATTGTCGTCCTGGGCGGCGCGCAGCGTCGGCCGGTTACGGCGTTTGGTAAAACGCCGTAACTAGCGTGCTCCGTACTGCTCGTAGTAGGCGTCGATGGCGGCCTTGAGCTCGTCATCGATGACGACCTTGCCATCGATCTCGTGGTTGTAGAGGGTCTCGACGACCTCGGCCATGGAAACGATGCTCGCGACGGGGAAACCGTACTTGGCCTCGATCTCCTTCTGCGCGGTGGTCACGCCGCCCTTGCCGACCTCCATGCGGTTGAGGGACACGATCAGGCCCTTGATTTCGACGTCGGCAGCAGCCTTAACCTTGGGATAGGTCTCGTCGATGGACTTGCCGCTGGTGGTGACATCCTCGACCATGACCACGCGATCGCCGTCCTGGGGCTCATAGCCCAGCAGGTTGCCCTTGTCGGCGCCGTGGTCCTTGGCCTCCTTGCGGTCGCAGCAGTACTTGACCTCCTTGCCGTACAGCTCGTGGTAGGCAATTGCGGTCACGACGGCCAGCGGAATGCCCTTGTAGGCCGGCCCAAACAGCACGTCAAAATCGTCGCCAAAGTTATCGTGGATGGCCTGGGCGTAATACTCGCCCAGCTTCTTGAGCTGATAGCCCGTCACGTAAGCGCCGGCATTCATAAAGAACGGAGACTGACGGCCGCTCTTGAGCGTAAAGCTGCCGAACTTAAGGACGTCGGACTCAACCATAAACTTGATGAACTCTTGCTTGTAAGCCTCCATGCGGGCTCCTCTCGTAATCGCGTACGTGCCTTCCAGTTTAGCGCAGGCGAAGCGTCGATGCGGGCGCGCTTTGGGGCCACGGCATTCTGTAAAGGCTTTGTCAGAGGGAATGGTTTTCCGAACAATGGGGTTGACATGTCAAACCCCCTCATCAAGAATACGGGCGGATTAAAAAGGGGTACGAGATACCCAAAGCGCGCTGCGCTCAGCCTTTAGGAGGTGTGCCATGGAAGGCAGTCCTAGTCGAAAAACCTGCATGTCGCCCTCGGCACGCCGCGAGGACTCCGCACACGCATAAACGCCACCGGCAGATCGTCAACCCCCCCACAAAGGTGCCTGTCCCCTTTGTGGTAGTTCGTGAGCTTGACGTGAGCGACATCTAGGTTTTTTGCAACTCAATACGACACGTACGCTAACTCCCTTCAACAAGGAGGACCCTATGCTGATGCTCAAAACCGCCACGGTTCTCGAAGCCATCTCCAAGCGCCGCCGCACGGCGCGCCCTGCCGCTCGCACCGGCCTGTCCAAGAACACCATATTCGCCGCCACCCATAGCGCCGAGGACGCTCTCGTACTGCTTGACGCCACGGCAAACGGCCTCACCGCCGAGCAGGCAACCGAGCGCCTGGATGCCGCCGGCCCCAACACCATCGAAGCGCCGACCAAGACGCTCGCCCGCCGCATCGCCGACGCGTTCATCGATCCCTTCGCCGGCATCCTCGCCGCGCTCGCGCTGGTCTCACTCTACATCGACGTGCTCGCCGTGCCCGAGCCGCAGCGCGACCCCTCCACGGTCATCGTCATCGGCATCATGCTGCTGGTATCGGGCGGTATGAAGTTTATCCAGGAAGCCCGCAGCGGCAATGCGGCAGAGGCCCTCAAGGACCTGGTCTCCAACACTTGCACCGTCCTGCGCGACGGCGAGCGCGTCGAGATCCTCTTCGACGAGCTCGTCCCCGGCGATGTGATCCGCCTCTCTGCCGGCGATATGGTGCCGGCCGATGCCCGCGTCATCACCGCGCGCGACCTGTTTGTGATCGAGTCCGCACTCACCGGCGAGAGCGAGGCCGTCGAGAAGACCGCTGCCGTCACCGTCGTCGATGGTGCCGACGGCTCCGCGCTGCCGCTCTCTGCCTGCAAGAACATCGTCTTTACCGGCACCTCCGTGCAAAACGGCACCGCCATGGCGCTTGTCGTTGCCACCGGCTCGGACACCTACCTGGGCGGCATCGCCAAGATGCTCAACGGGCGCGGCGAGAAGAGCGCGTTTGACCACGGCGTCTCGAGCGTCTCCATGCTGCTCGTACGCCTCATGCTCGTTATGGCGCCGGCCGTCTTTGCCATCAACGCCGCCACCAAGGGCAACGTCATCGACGCGCTGCTGTTCGCCACGAGCGTGGCCGTGGGCATCACGCCGCAGATGCTTCCCGTCATCGTGACCACAAGCCTGTCGCAGGGCGCCAAGGACCTCGCCCGTCGCCAGGTTATCGTCAAGGAGCTGCCGGCGATTCAAAACCTCGGCGCGATGGACGTCCTGTGCTGCGACAAGACCGGCACCCTCACCGAAGACCGCATCGTGCTCGAGCGCTACCTCAACACCGATGGCAACGAGGACGCGCGCGTGCTGCGCCATGCGTTTTTGAACAGCTTCTTCCAGACCGGCCTCAAAAACCTTATCGACCTGGCCGTAATCGACCGTGCCGATGTGACGCCCTCGACCGTCGTGCCCGATTCCATGCTGGGCCAGAGCCTGCGCGACCGCTATACCAAGGTCGACGAGGTGCCCTTCGATTTCTCGCGCCGTCGCCTGAGCGTAGTTGTCGCCGACTCCCAAGGCAAAACCCAGATGGTTACCAAGGGAGCTGCCGAGGAAATGCTCGAGATCTGCTCCTTTGTCGAGGTCGATGGCATCGCCCGGCCGCTCGCCGAAGACAAGCTCGCCCAGATTCGCAAGCAGGTCGCCGATCTTAACGCCGAGGGCCTGCGTGTGATTGCCGTGGCACAGAAGACCGATCCGCGCTGCGTGGGCGAGTTTGGCATCGCCGACGAATGCGACATGGTGCTGATGGGCTTTTTGGCCTTCCTCGATCCGCCCAAAGCAAGTGCCGCGGGCGCCGTCGCCACCCTCGAGGCCAAGGGCGTGGCGGTCAAGGTCCTGACCGGCGACAACGACCGCGTCGCCGCCACCGTCTGCGCGCAGATCGGCATCGATGCGAGCAACGTCTTGCTCGGCTCCGAGATCGATGCGCTCGACGACGCCGAGCTTGCCGAGCGCGCCGAGAAAACCCACCTCTTCGCCAAGCTCTCGCCGTTGCAGAAGGCGCGCCTGGTGCGCGTCATGCGCGAGCTACTCGGCCACACCGTGGGCTTTATGGGCGACGGCATCAACGACGCCGCCGCCATGCGTGCGAGCGATTGCGGCATCTCAGTCGATTCGGCCGTCGACATTGCCAAGGAATCCGCCGATATCATCTTGCTTCAGAAGGACCTGGGCGTGCTCGAACGCGGAATCATCGAAGGCCGCCGCACCTACGGCAACCTGCTCAAGTACCTCAAGACCACAGTGAGCTCCAACTTTGGCAACGTGCTGTCCGTGACCGTCGCGAGCCTGTTCTTGCCGTTTTTGCCCATGAGTGCCCTACAGCTGGTGCTGCTGTCGCTGGTCTACGAGATCGTGTGCATCGCGCTGCCGTGGGACACCGTCGATGACGCCTGGACTGCCCGCCCGCGTGCCTGGGACGCCGCGTCCATCAAGGGCTTTATGCTCGAGCTGGGCCCCGTGAGCTCGCTGTTTGACATCGTGACCTTCGCCGCGCTCTTCTTTGTGGTGTGCCCCGCCACCGTGGGCGCAAGCTGGTCCGAGCTCTCCGGGACGGGCAACGTCGCGGGTATGGCGACCTTCGCTGCACTCTTCCAGAGCGGCTGGTTTGTCGAGTCCATGTGGTCGCAGACACTCGTGGTCCACATGCTGCGCTCCCCGCATCTGCCGAGCCCACGTGACCACGCCGCGCCGGCACTGTGCGCTCTCACCGTGCTAGGCCTGGGGCTTGTCACCTGGCTGCCGGCAAGCCCCATCGCCGATGCGCTCGGCCTCATGACGCTGCCCACGAGCTTTTTTGGGCTGCTCATTGGCATCGTTACCGCCTATATCGCGCTCACCCAGCTGGCAAAGCGCCGCTACATTGCCCGCCACGGCGAGCTGCTGTAGCGAGCAGACGGAAAACACCCTGCCAGCTGCCGTTGCCACTACCACAGCTGCCAACGCCTCTGCCGCTGCCGCAGTCTGTCCTCTCAGCAGTTGCGGTGGAATAGTTCCTGTTTAAAGCCCCATGACTTTGATTTAGGGACTATTCCACCGCAACTTATTGGAGGATTAGCTAGTCCTTGGGCGTCCAGGACCAGAAGAAGTTGATTGGGGCCACACGCGAAGCGGCACCGGTCTTTTTGTTAATCGAGGAAATGTGACGGTAGAGCGTTGAGCGCGAAAGGAAGAGCGTTGCGGCGATGTCCTGAGCGCTCTAGTCCGAAACGGCCAAGACCTCAAGAATATCGCGCTCGCGCTCTGTAAGCCCAAAGGCGGCAACGAAGGCATCGAGGCACTCATCGGGCGTGAACTCCGCTGCCTCCACGGGCGCGGAATCGGAACATGCGGGTGCAAAATCCCCACCAAAATCGTCGGTAGCAAGTGCCAGTCCATCCCACATCACGACATCATCGGCTCGTCGCCCCAACTGCCCCAGCAGCGTACGTCCCCAATGAGTGGCCGAAGAGTGTCCCCAGCGACTAGCCAAAAATGGGCCATATGTCCCAGTTGTGGAGACTCGTTGAGCCGTCTGGGTATCGTGAAAGATCGCGCACTCCCCCATCATCAAAAGTGACACACGCTACCTGTTGATGGGAGGCAGCCATGGGCTTCTTTGACAAGATGTTCGAAAAGAAAGAGTGCGCGATTTGCGGTACCGAGCTGGGACTTTTGGGAAAGACCAAGATCAGCGAAGGCTACCTGTGCAAAGAGTGTGCCGGCAAGCTCTCCCCCTACTTCCACGGCTATCGCTCCAGCACCGCGGACGATATCCGCGAGCAACTCGCCTACCGCGAGGCCAATGCCGAGCGCCTGGCGTCGTTCAACCCCACGCGCACACTCTCGGCCGGGCGCACCAACATCATGCTCGACGAAGACGCGGGCCTGCTGATCATCACTTCGCAGAGCCGCTGGCGCGACGCCAATCCCGACATCATCGAGTTCTCGCAGGTACTCGGCTGCGATATGGATATCGACGAGCACCGCACCGAAATCTATCGCGAGACAAAAGACGGCGAGCGCGAGAGCTACAATCCGCCGCGCTACGACCTGGATTACGACTTTAACCTGACCATCCACGTCAACACGCCGTACTTTACCGAGATCAACCTGCGCGTGAACGACTCCACCATCGATCAGCGCGGTTCCATCGAATACCGCGAGGCCAAGCGCCAGGCAACCGAGGTCCGCGACGCGCTGGTGCAGCTGCGTCAGGAAACGCGCGACAGCGTCGTGGCCGCTAAGGCCCCCAAGACCGCGGTCACCTGCCCCTTCTGCGGTGCAACCACCATTCCCGATGCCAGCGGGCGCTGCGAATACTGCGGCGGCGCCATCGGCGCATAGCCTCCGGCAGCGAAAGGACCGATCATGGCCTTCGAGAGCGTCAACTATCAGTGCCCCGCGTGTGGCGGCCCCCTTCACTTTGCCAGTGCCGAGCAAAAGCTCGTCTGCGACTACTGCGATTCGCGTTTTGAAGTCGAAGAAGTCGAGGCCCTCTATCGCGAGCGCCAGGACAAGGCAGATGCCAAAGCCGATGCCGCAGCCGCGGCCCCCAAGCCTGCTGTCGACGATGCCGTGCAGGAGCTGGCTCAAAACGCCGGCTACATCTGCTCGTCGTGCGGCGCCGAGCTCGTGTCCGACGGCACCGTCGCCGTCACCACCTGCCCGTACTGCGGCAACTCCGCCGTGGCACCCGGCCAGCTCTCGGGCGACTTCTCACCCGACCTGGTGATTCCGTTTAAGCTCGGGCGCGACGATGTCATGGCCGCGCTCAAAGACCACTACAAGGGTAAAATCCTGCTGCCCAAGAGCTTTGTCACCGGCAACCATATCGACGAAGTCCAAGGCGTTTACGTGCCGTTTTGGCTTTACGGCGCCCGCGTGGACGGCGAGGTGTGCTTTGATGCGACCAACGAGACCGTAACCGAGGAATCCGACCGCACCGTCACGACCACCGACCACTACGATGCCTACCGCAAGGGAAATATCTCGTTTGAGCGCGTGCCCGTCGACGGATCGTCCAAGATGCCCGACGGCCACATGGACGCCATCGAGCCGTTTGACTACGACGCGCTGCGCCCGTTCTCGGTCGCCTATATGCCCGGCTACATCGCCAACCGCTATGACGAGGATTGCGAAACCTGCAAGGCGCGCGCCGAGCGCCGCATGGAGGAGGGCACGATCTCGGCCCTGCGCGAGACCGTCGTCGACGAGTACGACGACGCCACGGTCGAAAGCAAGCAGCTCGACTACACCTGGGAAGAAAACGATTATGCTCTGTTCCCCGTGTGGATGCTCTCTACCTCGTGGAACGGCAAGAGTTACCTGTTTGCCATGAACGGCCAAACCGGCCGCATGGTCGGCGAGCTTCCCTGCTCCAAGCCCAAGCTCGCTGTCGCCTCGGTGCTGTTCTTTGCGATCGGATTTGTCCTTTCCCAGATTCTCTTTATGGGGGAGAACGCCTTCGATCCGGACTACCTCGCCTTTGATGTCGAGGGTATCCTCATCAACATCGTCGCGCCGCTGATCATCGTGATCATCGCAGACGTGCTGCTGGTGGGCCAGCTCAAGACGGCCAACGAGGCCACCCACGCCGATTGCTACTGCGGCGAGCTCGACCTGACCGAGAAGCACGACACCTTCAGCCACACCGAGACCACCGTTGTCATGAAGGGCAACAAGGACGATTAGCCATTCTGACCAATACCACCCGGCCTTTGACGAGAAAGGAAGATCACCATGGGACTCTTGAAAGCTGGATTGGGTGCTGCCGGCGGCGTCATGGCCGACCAGTGGAAGGAATTTATCTATTGCGAATCGATGCCCGCTGACGTCTTGGCCTGCAAGGGCAGTAAGCGCACCGGCGGCCGCAGCTCCAACACGCGCGGCGAGGACAACGTCATCTCCAACGGCTCGGTCATCGCCGTCAACGACGGCCAGGGCATGCTCGTGGTGCAAAACGGCAAAATCATCGAGGTTGCGCTGGAGCCTGGCGAGTTCGTCTTCGACACCGGCAGCGAGCCGAGCGTCTTTAGCGGCAACCTGGGCGACTCCATCAAGGAGACGTTCGCCAATATCGGCAGCCGCTTTACCTTTGGCGGCGACGCGGGCAAAGACCAGCGCGTCTACTTCATCAACACCAAGGAGATCATCGGCAACAAGTACGGCACCGCCTCGCCTGTGCCCTTCCGCGTGGTCGATAACAACATTGGCCTGGATGTCGACATCTCCGTGCGCTGCAACGGCGAGTATTCGTACCGCATCACCAACCCGCTGCTGTTCTACACCAACGTGTGCGGCAACGTGACCGATAGTTGCACGCGCGATAAGATCGACAGCCAGCTTAAGTCCGAGCTGCTCACCGCTCTGCAGCCCGCCTTTGCCAAGATCTCGGAGATGGGCATCCGCTACAGCGCCATTCCCGGCCACACCACCGAACTCGCCCGCGCGCTCAACGAGGTCCTCTCGGCCGACTGGCGCGACCTGCGCGGTGTCGAGATCGTGAGCTTTGGCGTCAACTCCATCGCCGCCTCGCAAGAAGACGAGCAGATGATCAAGGACCTGCAGAAGGCCGCGGTCATGCGCGATCCCACCATGGCGGCCGCCAACATCGCCAGCGCCCAGAGCGATGCGATGCGCGCGGCAGCCGCCAACCCCAACGGCGCGATGGCCGGCTTTATGGGCATGGGCATGGCAGGTGGCATGGGCGGCATGAATGCCAGTCAGCTGTTCGCCGCCGGCCAGGCACAGCAGCAGGCTGCCCCGCAGCCGTCTCCGGCTCCCGCCCCCGCACCGGCACCCGCTGCCGCACCTGTGGCCGGCGCATGGACCTGCAGCTGCGGCGCCACCAACACCGGCAAGTTCTGCTCCGAGTGCGGCAGCCCCGCACCCGCCCCGGCACCGGCCAAGTGGTTCTGCCCCAACTGCGGCAGCGAAAACGGCGGCAAGTTCTGCAGCAACTGCGGAACGCCCAGGCCCTAACCCCTCCATCTGGTAATTGGCGGGGGATCCGCCACCCCCGCATTTGCTTCTATGGGTTTCGTTCGATGAAGGAGGACACCATGAAGACAATGTTCAAAAAGTCCGCGCTCGCATTCCTGACATGTATCTTGGCGCTCGCCTTTGCCCTGACGGGCTGCAGCGGCGGCGGCAAAGACCCCAAGGCCAACTTCGTCGGCAGCTGGCAGTACTCGGGTGGAACCTTGGACGGCGAAGAGCTCACCGATGAGTACATGGATATGCTCAAGGAGTGGGGCCTCAACTGTATCCTGATCCTCGACGAAGACGGCACGGGCGTCCTCGACATGTTCCTTGAGGTCGCCGACCTGAAATGGGAGGCCAAGGACGCCACCACCGTAACGATTACCGCCGAAGATGAGTCGCACGACCTGAAGCTTAAGGACGACAAGCTCGTCCTGGAGGTGGACGGCGACAAGATTATCTTTACGAAGTCCGACAAGGATCTGTCCGGTACGGTGAAGAAGGATCGAGAGAACGCCGAGAAGGAAGAAGAGATCGATGAGGCCGTCGAAGACGACGACGTCCAGAGCATCGAAATCTCCCCCGCCGTCACCGTCGCCGATGACGACCTGTGCACCATCACCATCACCGAGAAGTTCAAGGACGACTGGGGCGACATCGGCTTTGTCGTCAACATCACCAACAAGAGCGACAAGGACCTGACCTTCTACGCTCCTTCCGGCAAGACCAACGTCAACGGCACCATGAAGGAACCCTGGTTCTCGGCTCACCTGATGCCCGGCACCAACGCCACCGAGGAATTCACGTTCTCGAGCGGCGAGCTTGACAGCCTTGACGACCTGGTCAACACGACCATCGGCATCGACGCCTACCTGACCGATTCCTACGAGGACGTCGCCTCCTACAGCGCAACCATCGCGTAACGGCACGTAACATCAGCCGCGGTTGGCGGACACATCCGCGCACACCAGACGGGGCCGCAGGAAATGATCCTGCGACCCCGCCGCTTTATGCCGACAGCGCTGCCCATACAAGCAGGCCGCCCGCCGTTTTTAGATGCGAAACGGTGGGCGGCCTATCTTTGCGGCGCCGGAGCACGGGTGAGCGCGTCGATTACGGGCGCTCCATGTTGGGAACGATGCTGCCCTCGGTCACCGCATGCACGGCCAGGCGCATGATGTTGTCGTAGCCGGTCTTGCTCAGGATCTCCGAGATGCGACGCTTGATGGTGCCCTCGCTCATAAACAGCTCGGCCGCGATTTCGCGGCGGCTCTTGCCCTCGCAGGCAAGGCGCAAAATCGATAGCTCGACGTCGTCGAGAGCTGCCGTGCCCGAAAAAATGCTCTCGGGCGGCTTGGGAAACGTGCAATAGCCCGCCAGCGTGGAGCGCATCACGGCGAACAGCTCGTCGATACCGACGTTCTTGTACACAAAGCTATCGACGCCCGCCTCGCGGGCCTGATCGACAAAGGTGATCTCGGGCATGCCTGTCATGATGATGATGCGACACTCAGGCAGCTGCTCCTTGATGCGTGCCGCCGCCACGATGCCGTTTGAATCGTGCTCGGTGCACACATCCATCAGTATCATGTCCGGACGCTCCTTGAGCGCGACGCCCAAGGCCTCGGAGGCATCGGCGATGGCGGAAACAACGATCATATCGGGCTGGTCGCCAACGGAGCGCGCCAGGCTCTCGCGCAGGATGGCCTGATCTTCGACAATTAACACGCGGATCATGAGTTTCTCCTTTGGGACGTGTCGCTGGCGTTAAGCGGAATGGATACCGCAAGCGTAAAGGGCGGGGCGGCGTGGACCTCCAGGCTGCCACCCAGATCTTGCGCGACATGCCTCATACCTGGGATACCCGTTCCCTCGCGATACGATACGGGGGCCGGGGACCCGTCGTTAGAAATCGTCATGCGCGCGACGGCGCCAGCATCCGCCCCCTCCTGCCACAGACGCACGTGGACCCGATGCGCCTGCGCATGCTTGGTGGCATTGGTCGAGGCCTCACGGATAATCTGCAAAAATGCGGTGGCGACACGCGCGTCCTCAGGCAGCGCACCCTCAACATCGATCTGCACACTCACCAAACCAAAAGCATGGACGATATCACCCAGCTGTTCTGCAGGCTCGCTGGCACCGCCACCGCGCAGATCGGCAGCAATTGAGCGCAGCAACGGATCAATCTGCTCGATCGACTCATCGTCCAGGCGCCCCTCCTCCAAATAGCGATGAAGAATGGACAGGCGCTGCCCGATCACGTCGTGCACGCGAGCGCGCATACGTAGGTAGGCCGCATTGTCAGCAACTTTTTTGACTTCTTCGATCTGGGCTTGGAGCTCTTGGCCCGCAAGCTCAAGCAGGTGGTTGGCTTGCGCCAAGCGGTCATGAGCATGCGCGTACTCTGTCACATCAAGACCGATAATGCGCTCGAACGAACGGCCCGAAACCATAACGCGATCGCGCACAAATAGGCGAATCTCAGCGGGAGAGACCTCGACCACCGCACGCGCCTCACCAAAGCGGTCCAGATTAATCCGCACACGGTTCCTGCTGCTTTCGGGCATTTGCATGCTCAGTTTGCGCAGGTCGTTCCATGTGCTGCTCATGTCGCCTAGGTCGGTGGGCATATGAAGTTCCACCAGGTTTTTGCGCATGCAGCGGTTCATGAGCAACGGACGGCCCCTCGGGTCTAGATACAGGATGCCCACGGGAATCACGTTGATGGTCTCGATCGTCGAGAACATGGTGATATCCTCCTGGCGGTTACGGACGTCCATCAAGAGCGCCGCGATGGAACGGAACAGGAAAAACGCTCCCTCTGCGATAAGGACAACGGTCCACGCCGAGCCCATGGCAAAAACCACCGGTGGTGTAACGGCGACAACAAGCAGCAACTCGGCCAACATGGCGGGGCGACGGTAGTGCACCATAAGTACCACACCATAGGCAAAGATCGCGGCATTGAGCCACAACGCTCCGCCCATTGCCCTGGCGCAAACGTCAAGCGGGGCCACCAGATACGAGCCAGACGACGCGAATAAGATGAGCGCCGAAATCATCAGGTGAAGCACAAGGCTCGCCTCGTAGGCGCAAATCACCTTACGGTTATAGGACGAGCGGCGCGATGCGATGAGCGGGACGTGGATCGTCTGCAGACACGCAGCCAGGGCAAAGACAACATCGAGCGCAACGATTTGGGGAAGGATGAGCGGGATCTGCATCGTCACTCACCCGCCCTTGGCATCAAGACGATCATGCGCAGCTGGCCGGGCTCGCCCTCAAGGCGGTATGCCACGTTGCGCCCTTGCAGAGCGCTTTCGAGCTCTTGCGCAGCGGGCGTCTGCGAAAGATCTTCATCATCGTTGGAAAAAAGTGTGGCGCGCAGCTCGACACTGCATCGGTCATGGTCGCCCAAGTGATACATAAGCGCCGGATGGTCGGTGGTGTAGGCAAAAAACGCAAAGTCATACACGCAGTCGTACAGGGCGCTTACCGTACTGGCGTGCAACGGGCGCCGTATGGCGATAATCGAGGCGCAATCGATATCGATGGTGCGCAGGTCGCTTGCGAGCTCGTTGGCAATGAGCTGAATGCGGTCACGATCAAAACCGCTCTCCCCGTGCTGTGCCAACGTGAGCGACCCCTTGCGCTTGCAATAGGCGACGAGCATCTTGGCGCGCTGCAGCATGCGGTAACGCTCGTGCGAAGACGCTTCGTCGGTCAACGGCGGCAGCGAGCTCAGCAGGTCGTACATCCCTTCGAGCGCGCGGGCAAGCGCTTGGTCCACGTCTTGGACCAGCAAGGTCTCGGCCTCTTGATCTGCCAGGTGCGTCTTAAGGTCGTAGTCGGCGGCGAGCAGCTCGTTTTGACGCTGCAGCTCCATGCGACGATGTGCCAGTTCGCGGTTAAGCTCGTTGAGCTCCGACACGTCTTGGGCAAGCAGGGCCGATCCGCCCAGCAGTGGAAAGGCACGGTACATCACATCGGGATCGGACGCCACGGCAAAGGCATGGGCGCGCCCGTGCTCCTGGGTCCGCAACTCCTCGCGCACGCCTACCGGCATTGGCTTTGACACCGGCGTGGCATAGGCCTCCTGCAAGTCGCGCGTTAGAACTTTGAGGTCGAGCGGCAAGGTGTCGAAGATGCCGGCGATGTCGTGATACGACGGAATGACACCGCAATCGAGACAGATTTCCATCGCCACCACGCACAGGACGCAATAGATGAGCGAAAAGTTGAGCCTCCATGCCCAGGGCACGCGCAACGCATACGAGATGGCAAAGAATGCGCCACCCAGTAGTACGAGCGCCGCCGTGCCCGAGAAACGCTGGATGCGAAAGGACGAGGACCGACCGACCAGGATAAAAAAGGCCACGAAGTCAAAGGCCGTCCACACGAGGACGGCGAAATAACCCCAGCCGTACGTGTAATCGTTGCTCCAGGTGTCGCTTGTGCGGTCAAAGCGGAAGACCTGCTGGTGAAAATCGTTGGTGAGCACAAATCCGATAAGCAGGATGGCCACAATCCACAGCGCAGCGCAGTAGCGACGACCCAGGCGGTGTTGTTCCAGGCCCGCAAGGCGCAGACCACACAACTGGTAGAGCAGCGGAATGAGCGTCATGGGCACGTAGTACAGGTACCACAGCACGGTGGCATAGAACGGCGTGAACGACTTGTACTTGAGAATGACTTCGATCATCCACAGGGCGCAGATGGTGGCGACGGCAACAAGTCGGCGGCGCAACACATAGTCCAAACAGCGCAGATAGACCGATACGCCCCAGATCGAAAATACAATTGCGGCGACAAGCAGCGGGAGAGAGCTCGAATGGGCGAGCGCATCCACGACCTCTTCGGACACCTTGCTATAGGCGGGCACGGCGTTAGAAAGTTTGGGGTCGAAGGCGAACAGCGCCGGCAAGACCGCCAAAAGCATGAGGAACAGCGCGGTGATGGCGCCGGCGATAGCAAAGACGCGATGACGGTACACCTGATGTGTTATGCCAACAAGGAATCGCGGCATGGCGAAGAGCCTGCCACCCCTGGGATCCGCAACCGGCGCGGTCCGGGCGGCCGCGTGGCCGATATGTCGCTCGCGGGTACCCATAGTCCCTTTAGTGTACCGACAGATGGGCCGAAAAAGCGGGCCGCATGTCCCAAAATCCGCAGACGGCAAGGCGCCCGGCGAGCACATACTCGCCGGGCGCCTTGGTTAGGAGACTATGAGGATGAGCACGCGAAATTCACAGCGGTCAGGCCCGCCCCCCTAAGGGCCTGAGGTGTTCAAGATTGGGAGCGACAAGCCCGACGAAGCGTACTTAGGTACGCGAGGAGGGTTGGAGCCCCAAGGTTGAGCGCCTCAGTGCCCTTAGGAAAGGTCCTCACCATTAGAAGCAATAACCTTCTTGTACCAGTCGAAGCTCTTCTTCTTGGAGCGCTTGAGGGTGCCGTTGCCGGCGTCGTCGCGATCCACATAGATAAAGCCGTAGCGCTTGGACATCTCGCCCGTGCCGGCCGAGACCAGGTCGATCGGGCCCCAGGTGGTGTAGCCCAGCAGGTCAACGCCGTCCTCGGTCACCGCGTCGCGCATCGCGGCGATGTGCTGACGCAGGAAGTCGATACGGTAGTCGTCGTTGATAGAACCATCCTCCTCGACAACATCCTTGGCGCCCAGACCGTTCTCGACCACAAACAGCGGCTTCTGATAACGGTCGTACAGGTCGTTAAGGGTGATGCGGAAGCCCAGCGGATCGATGGCCCAGCCCCACTGGCTCTCCTGCAGGTAGGGATTCTTGGCGCCGGCAAAGGCGTTGCCCTGGGTGCGCTCGACATCGGGGTTATCGGCACTGGCGGAGCAACGGGTGCTGTAATAGCTAAAGCTGATGAAGTCGACGGTGTTGGCGGCCAGGATCTCGCGGTCCTCGTCCGTCATGCCCACATCGATGCCTTGACGCTCGAGCTTCTTGACGGCATAGGCCGGATAGTAGCCGCGGCTCTGGACGTCGACGAAGAAGTAGTTGTCCTGGTTGTCGAGCTGTGCCTGGCGCACATCGCCCGGACGGCAGCTGTAGGGGTAGTAGCTACCTGCGGCAAGCATGCAACCGATCTTGACCTCAGGGTCGATCTCGTGGGCGATCTTGGTTGCCCACGCGCTGGCGACGAGCTCGTTGTGGGCGGCCAGGTACTCGACAACCTCCTTGTTCTCGCCCTCCTCAAAGACCAGACCGGCACCCATAAACGGCAGGTGCAAGATCATATTGATCTCGTTGAAGGTAAGCCAATACTTCACCAGACCCTTGTAGCGGGTAAAGATCGTGGTCGCGAGGTTCTTGTAGAAGTCGATGAGCTTGCGGTTGCGCCAGCCGCCGTACTCCTTGATGAGGTGAATCGGGCAGTCGAAGTGCGTGATGGTCACAAGCGGCTCGATGCCGTGCGCCTGGCACTCGCGGAATACGTCCTCGTAGAAGGCCAGACCGGCCTCGTTGGGCTCGGCCTCGTCACCGTTGGGGAAGATGCGGGTCCACGCCAGACTCATGCGGAAGGTCTTAAAGCCCATCTCGGCAAAGAGAGCGATGTCCTCCTTGTAATGGTGATAGAAATCGATGCCGGTCTGCGCGGGATAGTAATAGCCGTCCTCGAAGTCGAGCATCTTACGCTGGCCGGAGACCACCGCATAGCGCTCGGGGCCGTGCGGTGCCACGTCCACGTTGGCCAGGCCACGGCCGTCCACGTTGTAGGCGCCCTCGCACTGGTTGGCAGCCGTCGCGCCGCCCCACAGGAAGTCGTTACGGAAAGCCATGCATCAATCCTTTCATACGCTGCTTGTCCTAATTTCAGGATCCCCGCAAACGGGGTGCCACTCAACGACAACAGCGCGGGTCGACACTTCTTTTCGCGTGCAGGCGCCCGGCAGCCACCCCACCTGACACTTTTTGATACCCACCTGTCCAATCCACCACAAAGGGGACAGGCACCTTTGTGGTGGTTTGGGACCGGCTTGTCTCGATCTGTAACAGTTAGGCAGCCAAAACCGGGCCTGGTGTTACAGATCGAGATTTTCGGGCGGCCCCCTGCAGTTTGTCTAAATCTGTAACAGGTAGAGACGATTTAGCCCGCTAGATGTTACAGATCGAGACAGAAGATTCTAGTCGCAGGTGATGTCGAGGTTCTTGCCGATGAGGCCTACGTAGCCGCCCTCGGCAGCCTTGGGACTATCTGCGTGGCAGAGAACCCACTTGTCAGCCTTCCAGTAGCAGTAGCTATCGCCGGCCGCGGGCATGTCGGATGCGGCCTCGGGGCGTGGGCCGTTGGTGCCCGCCGGCAGCGCCACCATCACCTGGAAGCCGCCGTCGTCGACCATGCAGGGCGTGTAGTGAAGCGTGGTGTTGAAAACCTCGACGACCTTGCCGGCCGGCACGCGGAACGCCTTGACGCACGCGGTGTCGAGCTTGCCGCCCTCGATCTCCCAACGATGCGCCACGAGCAGGATAAAGTCGCGCGCGCCCAAGTTGAACTCGCTGGCACGATGATACTCCAGGCAGTTGAGACGCGTGTTGTGGCCGTTGCACCAGCCGAACTGGAAGGGACGGCCACCGTACATGAGAAAGCCCAGCTTATCGGCATCCTTGACGCCCTCGAGCTCCGGCGCACTTGCTACGTACTTGCTGCCCTCGGGAATGGGCGTGGCAGAAAGCGCCTCAAGCACAGGCGACGTGAGCTCGGACGGAACGTTATCCCAAACGTTGCCATAGGACTTGAACTCGGAATCCTCGACAGAATAGATATGCATGTTCACTCCTGTTCGTTTATGTGACAGTATGAACATTCTAGAACAAACATGAGCGATTTTGAACGCTCGTCCCGACTACTCAACAAAAAGGCGCCCCCGCATAAGCGAAGGCGCCCAATGCGCGCGTTTTGGACGATAAAGCCCTTATGCCTGTTGATAGTGCAGGTGCTTCTCGTCGATATTGGCCAGGTCGCGGTCGAGGTAGCGGCGCGCGAGCCAGTTTGCCATGGGGAGGTTCTGGTCCAGGTAGTTGCCGCACTCCTCGGGAGCGGCACCGGGGACATCGCCCTCGAAGTCGGCGACAAACTCAAACAGCTCGCGCACAAGCGGCAAGATCTCCTCGCTCGTCAGCTCGCCAAAAACGACAAGGTAAAAGCCCGTGCGGCAGCCCATGGGGCCAAAGTAGACAATGCGGCTCGACCACTCGGCATGGTTGCGAAGGAACGTCGCGCCCAGGTGCTCGATGGTGTGGCACTCGGCCGTGTTCATGACCGGCTCCTTGTTGGGCGTGGTCAGGCGCAGGTCAAACGTGGTGACGGCAGCACCGGTCGCCGGATCGCGGTCGATGCGGCTCACATAAACGCCGGGCTCAAGCAGCAGATGGTCAACGGAAAAGCTCGCGATGCGCTCCATGGCAGATCCTCTCGGTAGTCAATTTGGGACAGGACTCTTTTAGCTGGTTCGAATGGTCGCACCAATCATACCAGTCAAAAAAGCCCCGTCCAAAAAGACAACTTAGCCAAGGACACGGGCCATGCGCGTCTTGAACTCGGACAGGAAGCGCGGGGCATCCACGGTCAGTGCCACAAGCGCGCTCTTGTCCGGATCGGACAGTCGGTGCTCATCGCAAATGGTGCGGCCGCGATACTCGCCCAGCAGATCAACACGCAGATTGCAGCCGAGCGCACCCACGAGCGTGGGGTCAATCGCCACGGCGACGGCAAGCGGATCGTGCAGCGCGCAGCCACCAAGGTAGGGGGCGTTCATCTCGTACGAGCCAATGTAGTGCTCGACCATGCTCGCAAATGCGCAGCCCGCCATGGTGCCCGAGCCCGTCCAGCCGGCAATGTCGCGACGCGTGAGCACCACGCGATGCGTCACATCCAAACCCACCATAGTGAGTTTGCGGCCCGAACGCAGCACGGCGTCGGCCGCCTCGGGATCACTTGCCATGTTGGCCTCGGCGCCCGCACTCACGTTGCCGGGCACGGTCAGGGCGCCGCCCATAACCACCACGCGGCCGATAGACATCACCGCTGCCGCATCGCGCTCCAGGGCAAGCGCCAGGTTGGAAAGCGGGCCGGTCGCTACGTAAACCAGATCGGGACCATAGGTGCGCGCGGCATCGATCAGATAATCGACCGCAGCGTTGCCGTCGGCAGACGTCGCCCCCACCGGCTCGTAGGGCGACGCGGGCACGCTCGCGCCGCCGATGCCGTTCTTGCCGTGAATGAGCGCGGTGGACGCCGGCGGCGTATAGAGCTCAGTCGCCTGCAGAGGACGGTCGGCACCCAGGTACACCGGCACCTCGGGACGACCCAACAGGTCGAGCACCGCCAAGCAGTTATGCGCCGACTGGTCGACGCGCACGTTGCCAAAGCACGTGGTAATGCCGACGAGCTCCACCTCGGGGCTCGCGATGGCATAGGCAAGCGCCATCGCATCGTCCACGCCCATATCCAGATCAAGGATCAGCTTCTTAATTGCCATTGTTCTACTCCGCTTCTCCGTCTTGTACTAAATCGTCTAAATCAAACACGCGCTCAACTTCGGCACGCGTGGGAATCGACTGCTGTGCGCCCAGGCGCGACACCGTCACCGCCGAGGCGCGTGCGCCCGCCGCCATGCACTCAAAGAGCGGCAGGCCCTCCAGACGAGCCGCGGCAAGCGCACCGATAAATGTATCGCCCGCGGCCGTCGTATCGACCACCGCACTCGAAAGCGCCGGCATGCGCAGCAGCTCGCCGTCATCGCCAAGCGTAACCGACCCGGCGCCGCCCAACGTGATGACCGCAGCTCCGGCACCCTTGGCGAGCAGGGCATTGAGCGCCGCGACACAGCTCGCATCATCCGCGGGCAAGATGCCCGTCAGCACCTGGCACTCGGTCTCATTGGGGCAGACCAGGTCGACTGCAGACCAGACCTCCGCAGGCAACTCACAGGCAGGCGCTGGATTAAAGACCGTATAGAACCCCAGCTCGTGAGCGCAAACAAGCGCCTCGGCAGTCGCCGCAAGGTCACATTCGCCCTGGGCGATAAAGACGCTTCCGGCAGCCGGGGCAATCTCGCTGGCGTCGCCGTCGAGCTCATCGGCCACCAGACGTCTCAGCGCGCGGGCAACGTCCTCGCCCGCAAGCGCATGATTGGCGCCCGGCGACAGCACGATGCGGTTGTCGCCCTCACAGCGAATGATGGTCGCCGTTCCCGTCTCCACATCATCGCGACGCGCCACAAAGTCACAGTCCACGCCAGCATCTTGGAGCCCCGCCACGAGCGACGTGCCAAACGCATCGCGCCCGACCGCGCCGATCATGCACGTGCGCGCGCCCATGTGCGCAGCTGCCACGGCCTGGTTGGCGCCCTTACCGCCGGCGTTGGTGATAAATCCGTTGCCGCCGACGGTCTCGCCCGCATGCGGCATGCGCTCGCACGCCACCGAAAGGTCCATGTTCATGCTGCCGAACACCGCAACGATGCCGCAATCTGCCATGGAAACCTCCTCGTCCGCGGGCTCTGCGCCCGCTGTTGGCCGTCAATCGTGCGCTCTCGCGCCTCTATAACTTTAGTTCACTTTGATGTGGACGCGCGCTTGAGCTTGCGCCGGCAGCAAGCATTCACAGGAGCAGGCGGTTACAATGAAAACGTGCTGATTATTCTCGTCATTGGATGATGTTTTATGGAACAATTCCCGCGATCGAGTTCGCGCAGCTCACGCCACGCGAGCGATCATCGAGCGCCGCACGAACGTTCGCGCGCTAACCGACAAGCCACCGAGCCGCGCCGCGCCGCAGGCTCTCATCGCGTGCCCGCCAACAAGGGTGACCGCACCAACAGCACCGCAAAAGAACAGGCGCCCACGCGCCCCAAATCTCGCTATATCCCCGCCCTCGACGGCCTGCGTACGCTCGCCGTCGTCGCGGTGGTGCTCTATCACCTTAACCTCACGTGGGCTCAGGGCGGCCTGCTCGGCGTCACGATCTTCTTTGTGCTTTCGGGCTATCTGATCACGCGCTTGCTGCTCAACGAAGTCGCTAAGACCGGCCGCATCGACCTCAAGAGCTTCTGGATCCGCCGCATCCGTCGCCTGGTCCCCGCCGTGGTGACCGTCGTGGTGGTAACCTGCGCGCTGTGCACTCTCTTTAACCACGTGATGCTCACCAAGATGCGCCCCGACATCCTGCCGTCGCTGTTGTTCTTCAACAACTGGTGGCAGATTGCCCAAAACGTCTCGTACTTCAATGCTCTGGGCGACCCATCGCCGCTCACGCACTTTTGGTCGCTTGCCATCGAGGAACAGTTCTACCTGATTTGGCCGCCACTGCTGTTTGCCATGGTATCCATGCATGTGAGCAAGCCCAACACGCGCCGCGTGGTTCTGGGCCTTGCCGCGGCATCCGCCCTCGCCATGATGGTGCTTTACAACCCTGCCGCCGACCCCAGCCGCGTGTACTACGGCACCGACACCCGCGTGTTCTCGCTGCTGCTGGGTGCCTGGATGGCCTTTATCCCCGATCGCGACCTGGCGCCGGTGCGTCTCGCTCATCGCTTGGGACTCAATCGCCTGGCTGGCGCCGCCAAGCATGGCAAGAACGCCGAGGGCAAGCCTGGCAAGAAGGTCGACGAATCAGCCGATACCACCCCGGCACAGCCGAGCGCCCTCGTGCGCTTTTGGTCCTCGCCCGCATCCATCAATGTGTTGGGCGTCGTGGGTCTGGTTGGCCTTGCCGCCATGGTCGCGCTCACCAACGGCTACACCGCGTTTCAGTATCGCGGCGGCACGCTGTTATGCTCCATCCTCACGCTCATGGTCATCGCGGCCTGCGTGCAGCCCCAGGGAATGGTTGCCCGCGCGCTGTCCGCCGAGCCGCTCGTGTGGGTTGGCAAGCGCTCGTACAGTATCTATCTGTGGCACTATCCACTGCTGCTGCTTATGAACCCGGTCGCCAACATCAGCGATACGCCCTGGTGGCAGTACATCTTACAGGTACTTGTGGTGGTCGCCGTAGCCGAGTGCTCCTATCGCTTTATCGAAACGCCGTTTAGGAAGGGCGCCTTCGGCCGCACTGTCGCCGAATTCCGCGATGGCACCACCACGCCCGCCAACTGGGCACGCGCGCACGTCCCTGTCTGCGCAGCCTGCACTGTCGTGTTGGTCGTTGCACTGGGCGGCCTGATCTTTGTGCCCGAAACGTCTGCACTGAGCGGCGAGGGCGCAGAAGTTCTGAACAAGGAAGCCAAAAACACCGCGCCCACCGACCAGCAGGCGGCCGACGACACCGACAAGGACAACGACGGCTTCCCCGATGGCTCCTACGACCTGTTGATGATCGGTGACTCCGTGTCGCTTCGCGCCGTTGATTCCTTTGACGGTGTGTTCCCGCACAGCCATATCGATGCCGAAAAGGGCCGCCAGTTTGATGCGGGCCGCGCGACATTTGAGGGCTATATCCAGCAGAACCTTGCCGGCAAGATCGTGGTCTTTGCCCTGGGCACCAACGGTTTGGTAACGGACGCCCAGGTCGACGCGATCATGGCCGACGCCGGCGAGCAGCGTATTGTCGTATTTGTAAACACGCGTAGCCCGCAGCCGTGGGTCGGGTCCACGAACCAGGCCATCGCCAACGCCGCCACGCGCTACAAGAATGTACGCGTTATCGACTGGTACGGATATAGTGCCAACCGCAATGATCTGTTCGACGGCGATGGCACGCACCTCTCGAACGCGGGTGTGACCGAGTACCTTAAGCTCATCCACGATGCCGTCAAGAAGGACCTGCCCGTGCATCCCGAGGATCACGTTAACGATCCGCAGCCGGCGGCTGTCAAATCCGCTGCCGATGCACTCGTCAGCGCCCTCGCCTACAAACCGCACAAGCTAGGTACCGACAAGTAACGCGCAGCCAAATCTGCTTCCACCCGCAGCAAACAACCCAAAATCACTCTTTTCGAGCCGACTCCGAGAGGCCGTGGGCAAAAAACAGGCCGCAGCCCATGGCGGCGGCCTGTTTAGAGTCTAATAGAGGCACTACGCGCTGTAGCCCATCGCCTGCAGCACAAACATGACGACCGTCAGCACTGTAATCACACCGATAGTCGCCCACGTGAGCACATTCCACACGCGGCCGTTGCGGTTGGCGCCCATAATGTGTCGATCGGCGGCAATAAGCACCTGGAACACCAGGACCACAGGCAAAAGCACGCCGTTGATGACCTGCGAGGTCATCATAATCTGGAACAGGTCGACGCCGGGCATGAGCACCAGCACGGCAGAGATGCCAATGATAGCCGTAATAATGCCGCGATAGACCGGGGCCTCGTCCCAGCTGCGATCGGCACCGCGCTCCCAGCCAAATGCCTCGCAGATAGCGCTGGACGTAACGCCCGGAAGCACGCAGGCGGCCAAGAAGCTCGCCGCGACCAGGCCCGATGCAAACAGCACCGTGGACCACTGGCCCGCGATGGGCTCCAACGCGCGGGCGGCGTCGGCAGCATCGCTGATCTGAATGCCCGCAGGGAACAACACCGTACCGGTCGTTATGATAATAAAGCCGGCAATGACATCGGCGGCAATCGAGCCGCTCACGGTGTCGATACGCTGCAGCACGATATCGTCCTCGCCCGCATTCTTATCGACCACGTTGTTCTGCGCCAAGAAGATCATCCACGGTGCAATGGTGGTACCGATCGTTGCGACCACAAGCGACACGTAGCTGGGGTCATTTTGGATGTTGGGCACAACCAGGTCGACCGCCACCTCGCCCCAGCTGGGGCCAGCCATAAATGCAGCGACAATGTAGGTCACAAACACGCAGCTCACCAGCAGCAGAATCTTCTCGATGCGCTGGAAGCTGCCCGACATGGTAAGCATCCAAACCAGCAGCGCCACCAGCGGCACCGAGATGCTCGCCGGCACGCCAAAGAGGGCGAGGCCGCTCGCGATACCCGCAAACTCCGAGATGGTAACGGCCGTGTTGGCGATCAGCAGCGCCGCCATGGCCAGAACGCTCCTGCGCACGCCAAAGCGCTCGCGGATGAGCGAGGCCAAGCCCTTGCCTGTGACGCAGCCGCAGCGCGCCGCGGTCTCCTGCGTCACGATGAGCAGCACAGTCATGACGGGAAGCATCCACAGCATCTTGTAGCCATAGCTGGCACCGGCGCTGGAATATGTGGCGATGCCGCCGGCGTCATTGCCCGAAAGCGCCGCCAGAAGGCCAGGGCCCATGGCGCCAAAGATGGCCGCGATGGTCAGCTTTTGCTTGGTGCTCGCCTTTTGCTTCGTGTTTTGCACGCGACCACCTAACCCATGACTGACATGGTGAGCAACACCGCGGCGATGCAGTACGCCACGCATGAGATCATGACGGCAATGACGTTCATGGCGGTACCCGACGTATTGAGGTCGTGCTCGTCACGCCAGAACAGCACCATCAGGTAAATCACGGCGCTCATGTTGCCAATCAGGCAGACGATGGCCGCGATGTTAAAGCAGCCGGTAAAGAGCTGCTCCTCACACATAGGCGCGTCGAGGAACGCGGCGGTGCGCACCAGTTGGGCGCACAGGTAGGTCACGAGCGACAAAATCAGACCCATGCCCGTGCTCTGGAAGAAGAACCCCAGATACGGCTTGGGCTCATCGTCATGGCCGTCGTACTCCAGGAAGTAGTTCTTGACGAACGACACCATACGCGAGGCAGCCAGCAGCACGAGCGGCATGGCGCACATGGGAAACACCACCAGATGCGCGGAGCCCAGCGCCGTCCCCAGCACTGTTGCCATGATGCACGAGGCAATGCCCCACACGACAACCCAGTACTGGCGATGCACAAACCAGCTGAGCACATTCGTCGAGTCGTCGGACGCGCTATCGCCCGAGCCGACGCCTGCGATCTGCAGGTCCTCCTGGTGCTCCTCGGCGATAACGTCCATGGCGTCGTCAAAGGTCACGATACCCAAAATGTGACGGTTCTCGTCGCAAACGGGGATGGCGACCAAGTCGTACTTGGTCATCTCGTCCGTTACGTCTTCCTGATCGTCGTCGGGCGACACATAAACCAGGTCGCGATAGGCCAGCTGGCCCAGCGTGGCGTCGCGGTCGGCCACGATAAGCGTGCGTAGCGAAAGCACGCCGGTGAGCATGCCGCTCGGGTCCTCGGTATAGACGTAGTAGACGCTCTCGAAGTCCTCGTCGAGCTTGCGAATCGCCTCGATGGCGTCACCGACCGTCGCCGTGGCGGGTAGGGAGACAAACTCCGAGGTCATGATACGGCCGGCGGTGTTGTCCTCATAGCCCAGCAGGTTACGTATCGCCTTCTCTTCCTGAACGCCCATCAGGCGCAACAGCTTCTCGGCCTTCTCGTAATCGAGCTCGTCGATCAGGTCGGCGGCGTCGTCCGGGTCCATCATGGCCAGCATCGACGATGCGTCCGTGTCGGACAGGCCCTCGAGCATCTCGGTCATAAGCTCGTCGTCATCGAACTCCGAGATGGCTTCGGCGGCCTGGGCGGTGTCGAGCTGCGCGAACACCTGCGCACGCAGACGCGGGTCGAGCTGCTCGATAATGTCGGCAATGTCGGCAGGGTGCAGCTCGCCGAGCGTCTTGTGCGACACCGACAGCTGGATGTTTTTAGTCGAACGGTCGAGCAGGTCCATGTAGGACCAGGCGATGATGTCCTCGCCGAGCGGTTTGCCCAGGTGCTTCATAAAGCCCTCGACGGCATGCTCGAGTGCGGGGCTGATCGCGCGCAGCAGACCGCGGGCACCAACTTCGGCACCCAGCAGGCGCAGCTGATTTTCGCCCGACATGGAAAACTTGATGTCGTTTACGCGCACGACCTTCATGCCCTGCGTGTCGACAATCTGTTTGTTGAGCACGTCGCGCGCGAGCAAGAGTTCGGTCGGCTGCAGGTACGAAAAACGGATTTCGGTGGCCGGCGACTTAAGGTGCACACCCGTCTCGTCGATACGGTCGACCCATTTGCGCCAGCTGATCATAAACGGCGTCTTACCGGGCCCGCGGAACGCGAGCGACGTTACGTGCGGAAAAACTTCGCCGGTAGCAATGCCAAAATCGTTCACAACGCCGAGCTTTTCGCCATCGACGTCCAAGACCGGCAGTTTGAGCATCTCACTCAGATAATTCACTGGTGCTCCCCATCATTATCCCTTCGGACTGCGGCCATGCCGGCACGCCGTCCGTGGACTTTTAGATATGTATACGCATGCGCGGGCGGCACACCGCTCGGCGCTCACACCCCGTGCATGCGCAAGAAGCACCTGCAAGGGGTCATCGACTGTATGGTCGAGGTTTGGATTTCACCTGCAACCTTTCTCTTGACCCTTGTTATCCGCAGTAACTATAGCATCAGCATCGCGCCGTGGCGCCAAATTTATGCTCCAAACATCGCAGGCATACCAAACGCTGACGCATCCGTGACATAGTCATTGGGGACGTTCTTACATGACTAGTCTGTAGTGTCGTCATCTTCGGCGAGCTGGGGGAACACGGCGTTTTTGGGCATGGTAACCTTCGTCAGCGAGGTGAGCTTTTTGCTCAGCGATGTATCCGTCTTGACCAGATCGCTCAATGTCACGATTTTGTAGCCGTCGGCAATAAGCCCGTCGATAATCTGCGGCAGCGCCTCGAGCGTCTGCTCGACACATTCATCGTTATCGGTCAGCGGCACAATGTTGCCCGGCGTCACCGAATCGAGCACCGTCGAGACCTGCTCGTCGGCACCGTTGAGCAGCCAGTCGCCCGAATCGATATTCCACGAGACCACGGCAGACACCAGGTCCATCGCATCAATCCAGTTTTGCTCGTCAAAGGCTGCGTAGGGAGCACGCAAAAGCATCGTCGACGTTCCGGTCGCGGACTTGATCGCCTCGGTGCCCTTCGAAACCTGCTCGCGCACTGCATCGCGATCCTTGCCCTTGAGCGATTCGTCGCTGTAACTGTTGGAGCCGACCTCGCAGCCGGCATCGACTATCGCCTTGGCAGTAGCGGGCGAGGCCTCGGCCGCATCGCCCGACAGGAAGAACGTCGCGGTGACGCCCTTTTCCTTGAGCACCTGCAAGATTTGCTTGGTCGCGCCGCTCGGGCCCTCATCAAACGTCAGCGCCACGTACTTTTCGTTGCCCTTGGGTGCCACGCTCGCGCACTCGACCACGCAATCGGTGGCAGGCACGACCTCGCCGCGGTCCTGCGTCTTGCCCGATTGTTCGCCGACCCACACCTCGGAGCGACCTTGGATGCCCCACGTCTTGACGTACTCGATGGCACCCGTGCCCTCGACCTTGAGCTTGGGCTCGATAACCGTCGCCTGGACCTCGTGCTTCTCGTACGTGTCGCGGCCGTCCTTGACCGTCACCTTCTCGCCGCCCGTAAGCTCGCGGCTTTTCCACTTGCCCTGTTTTATGCGCTTGCCGTCCACCTTTACCGACAGCTTTTCGCCGCCATGGCGGGTCAGCACGCTGTCGTCAACAGCCAACAGATCCCCGGCGTCGTAGGTATCGGTCAACTCCTGGTCGTCGATGAGATTTTGCAGCGTAGAGCCGACGCGCACCGCAGTCTCCTGACCGTTGAGGACAACATCCACGCTGCGGTTGACGTAACCCACGACGGCAGCGATAAACAACACGAGTGCGCAACCCACGGCGATGAGCGCATAGGGCAGGCGAGACGGACGACGGGGTGTGCGGCCGTTGCCGATTCGAGCGCTGCGGTCGCTAAAGCCGCGGCTATGGTTGAGATACATCGCGCCGGGCTTACGGTGACGCTTGCGCTGACCGCTGGGCAGCTGCCCCAGATCGCGGCGCGCCGTCGGACGCGAGCCCGAGCGTCCGTGTGAATATGATCCGTTTTGGCGCATGTGCCCTCCCCCATAAACGCAGCAAGCCGGAGCAACAGGTCTCCGGCTTGCCTCCCATCATTTGGTACGTCGCTATTTGCTAGCTTTCGACGAGCCACCGCTCGCCTTTTGATATTCGTCCTTAAAGGCCTTGAACATACCGCGCGTCTTGCCGAGCTGCTTGCCCAGCGCGCGACTGCCCTTGTCCACGGCGACCGAGCCCTTGTCATCGAGCACCTTGGCGCCCTTCTTGACCTTATCGCCCACCACGACGCTTGCCTCGGCAGCCTTTGCGGCGGCGCCGCCCGAATACCCGAGCGACTTGACCTCGTCCGAAACGATCATCGCGCCGTCCGCATAGCCGCGCAGCATCGTCGGCGGCATCTGCGTGTCGCCCACCAGCACACTCGAGGCAGTGCCGGCGGTCACGTAGAACGTCTGCACGATGCCCGAACGCGGCTTGAACTCCACATCCGAGCAATAGCCCACGACATCGCCCGACTCCGTGCGCACGTCCATGCCAACCCAGATAATGCAATCGTCCAGGTTGATGTCGAGGCGCTTGGCCGCAGCGGCATCGTAGGTGCCCTTGACGTCGTCAACCGCGATGGCGCCCTCGTAGACGCCAATGGCATCGAGCGCCACAAATCGGTCGGGGCGCTCGATCATGCCCGCGATATCGGACTGGCGCACCATAAAGCCCACCACGCGCGTACCGCCCGGGGTAAAGACCGGAAAGTGAATCTTGCCGAGCTTTTTAGGGCTGCGCGGCGTGCCGTCTTTTTTGGTGCGCTTATCCTCGGTAGGCTTGCGATAGATCTTGGCGCCGACAAAATCCCCGGCGCGCATTATGCCTCGGTCGAAGGCTCCGCGGCCTCGGCGTCGGCCTCGACGGCGTTTTCGACCACGACATCGGCGGCGGGCGTCACGTTACCGCCCGAGATGGCGTCGTTGAGCTGCTCGCGCAGCTGGTCCATGCGCTCGCGGGCAAGGTCAACCTTGGCACGCAGGTCATCGGTCTTGGCGTCGACCATCGGGCCAAAATCGTTGACCGCAGCGCGGGCCTCCTCGGCACCGTGCTCGTAGGTGTCGCGCATGTTATCCCAGGCGTCGTTGGCGATATCGGCAGCCATGGCGCGGGTCTCGGCGCCCGAGCGCGGAGCCAGGGCAACGCCGATGATGGCGCCGGCGGCGGCACCGAAGAGCGCACCCGAGATAAAGTTGAAAGTCTTACCCATGTTCATTCCTCTCCTGCGGGCACCTCGGCGCCCACCGTTTGAATGCTGTCCATTATACCCGCAGCACAGCGCTTGCCGTCTTGCTCATCTGCGTACGGTAAAGGCGCAGGTACATGATGGTGATAAGCGGATGAGCCTACTCCTGCGGCATGGCAGGCATGGCCACTGTAGCGCCCGGGTCCTCGCCGGCGCCGTCAACGAGCGGCAGCGCTCCCTCGCGCGCGGGGGCCACCGGAGCCGTCGCCGCGCCACCGTAGACGGCAGCGGGGGCCTCGTGGCTTTCGGCGGTCGCGCCCTCGGTATCGATTGCCTCCTGCGGCTCGTCGTCAAAGCTCGGGACGCCCTGGGGCTCCGCGGGCTCGGGCTCGGAAGCCGCCTCGGCAGGCGCCTCGTCGACAGGATCGACGGCAGCCTCGGCAGGCTCGACGCCCTCGGCCGTGTCCCCGGCCTCGCCCTCGGCGTTCGCGGCGGCGACGGCCTCGTGCGGGTCCTTGCCCTCGGCCTCGGCGCGCATGCCCAGCACCAGGTTGCGCAAACCCGCAACCGTACCGTCCACATCGGGAGCGGGCTGGTCGGCATGCAGATAGGCCCAATCCATCATAAAGGTCGCCGAAGACAGCGCGCCGATGGCCAGCGCGTCGTCGGGACACGAAAGCTCGACCTCAAAGACGCGCTCATCGTGCTCGCTTACGCGGGTGCGGCCGCACGAAATGCTGCCGGCAAGCCCGGTCTCGTTCATGAGCTCGACCGTCACGTGCTCCAGCAGATGGCAAAGCTCGGTCTGGCCCATGCAGTCCTGGAATTCGCGACCGGAATCGCCCAGACACAGATGCTTGGCAATCGCGGGCACCAGGTAGTACACGCGCGCCGTAGCCTCGATGTCCTCCGAGGTCATGAGCGGCATGCCGGGGTTCACCAGCACATGCGCGCAGATCTTGTCCTCGCTGACGGTGACCTTAAGGATGTTGAACAGGCCTGCCATAACTCTCCCCTACTCTTCCTCGCCCTACTCGTCGCCATCGTGCGGGTCCGCAGAACCCGCGTCCGACGCCGCCGGCTTATCTGCCGAGGACTCGGAATCCTTCTTATCGGTTTCGGCCGGAGCGATCACGCGAATGAGCGAGATGCGCTGGCCACGCATCGACTGCACCTTAAACTTGTACCCCGCAACCTCAAACACCTCTCCGATGTCGGGCACCGAGTCGCAAAGCTCCAAAATCCAGCCGGCGATGGTCTCATAATCATCGCTTTCCTCGAGCGGCCAACCAAGCTCAATCGCGTCATCGCACGAAAAACGCCCATCGACGAGCCACTCGCGGCGCGAAAGGCGCGTGAGGTACTTGTTGTCGGGATCGAACTCGTCCTCGATCTCGCCCACGATCTCCTCGACGATGTCCTCGATGGTGATGATGCCGGCCGTGCCGCCGTACTCGTCCACGACCACCACGATCTGGTCGTGCGAGGTCTGCATCTCGGACAGCAGCGGCAGGATGTCCTTGGTGTCGGGCACAAAGGTGGCGTCGCGCAAAAAGTCGGCGATGGGCTGGTCGCCCTTGCCGTCGAGCGAAGGCTGGATCAGGTCCTTGATGTGCGCGATGCCGGCGACGTTGTCGGGATCCTCGTGATAGACGGGGATGCGGCTAAAGCCGGTCTGGCGCATGGCGGACAGCACGTCGGCGACCGTTTCGTCGTCCTCGCACATGGTGGTGTCCACGCGCGGCACCATGACCTCGCGGGCAACGGTGTCTCCCAGGTCGAAGATCTCGTGGATCATGCGCTTTTCCTCGTCGAGCAGATCGTCCTGCTCCGAGACCATGTATTTGATCTCTTCCTCCGAGACGTTTTGGCGGTCATCGGCGCTCTTGATGCGCAGGATGCGGGCCAGGCCGTCGGAGCAGGCACCGGTCAGCCACACGAGCGGGCGGGCGATCTTTTGGAACACGGAGAGCGGTCCCACGACCTGCTTGGATACGCCTTCGGCATTAGCCAGGCCGATGCGCTTGGGCACAAGCTCGCCAACCACGATGGACACGAAGGCGACGGCGACGGTGATGATGACCGGCGCCAGGCCGCGCGCGATGGCGGAAAGCGGCGCGATGCCAAAGCTCATGAGCCACGTGGCAAGCGGGTCGGACAGGCTCGTCGAGGCGACGGCGGACGAGGCGAAGCCCACGAGCGTGATGGCGACCTGGATGGTGGCGAGCAGCTGGTCGGAGTCGGCGGCCAGCTTAATGGCGCGCTCGGCGCGCTTGTCGCCTTCCTCGGCATCGTGCTCCAACACGGCGCGCTTAGCCGTGGTGAGCGCCATCTCGGACATGGAGAAGTAGCCGTTGATGAGGGTCAAAACGAGGGTGGTGATAAGGGAGATGGTTATGTCCATCGGGAGTTTCTCGAACCTCCAAGATTCGGGACGTTAGGGTAAAACGTTGATGGCGGATAGGGCAATTGCGCTGGCGACCGAGCGGGGGCACGGGCGCTGGCGTGGTCGCTAGATTACGAAGAGGATCACCGCCATGAACTGGAAGATGCTGCCGGCGAGCACCCACAGGTGAAACACGCTGTGCAGATAGCGCACGTTTTTGGCGATATAGAACGGCACGCCCGCGGTGTAGCACACGCCGCCGACGGCGAGCAGGGCAAGTGCCACGGGGTTGAGCAGCGCCACAAGTTCGGGCAGCTTAAAGACGACGAGCCAGCCCATCAGCAGGTAGACCAAGCCACTTACCCAGTGCGGTTGACGCTCGCGCATAAAGCACTCGAGGGCGATGCCGACAATGGCGATGGCCCATACGGCAAAGAACAGCGCAGGGCCGCCGTCGTTTGCGAGCGTGATAAGGCAAAACGGCGTATAGCTGCCGGCTATGAGCAGGTAGATGCAGCTATGGTCGATGATGCGAAACACGCGCTTGGCGCGCGCGGGCTGAATCGCGTGGTAGAGCGTGGAGGCCAGATATTCGAGGATAATGCTGACACCATAGACAATCGCCGCGGCCATGTGGGCCGGACCTCCGCCGCGCAGGGCGGCGAATACGATCAGGAGCACCAGACCCGCGATACCCAGCAGGCAGCCGACACCATGGGTGACGGAGTTCATGATCTCCTCGCCCACCGTGTAGTGTGGAACGGCCGCGGTCTTGGGTCGCGGCTTAGAACTGTCGCTCGAATCGGACATGCCGGTTACATCCTCCAACGTAAAGAGTTCTCAACACTATATCAAAGCGTCTAGGTACGTGCGAAATTTGCACCATACGTGACCCTTTGTTTACCCATTCTTTGCCTGTTGACGCATCAACGGCGAACGTCCATAATGCGCTTGCATTAAATGTTGACGTATTAACATCTTATAGGAGAATACCGCATGGCTCAAAACGCACGTTCCCATCGAAAGCTCAAGATAGCTGGCATCGTTGCACTGGCGGTTGTCGTTGCGCTGCTCGGATTTGCCGGCAACTTCCTGTTTGACTTCGCGCTGAATCCCCAAGCGCCGTACACCATGAAGATGATGCAGGATAGCAAGAACGACAAAGAAGGCGAGCAGCCGGATGCCGAGGACACCGAGGCGCGGGCATGGTTTAAAGAAAACCGCAAGAGCAGCAGCCTCACCGCAGATGACGGAACCGAGCTCGCCGCTTGGTTTTTTGCCGCCTCGGAGAACACCCACGATTACGCCGTCTGCCTGCATGGATATACCAACGAGCCCATCGGCATGGCCCGATACGTCAAGCGATTCCACGACCGCGGCATGAACGTGCTCGCGCCTGCCGCCCGCGCCCACGAGCGCTCCGGCGGCGACTATATCGGCATGGGCTGGCCCGAGCGGCTCGATATCGTTGCATGGATTGGGCGGATCGTTGCGGCCGACCCCGAGGCGCGCATCCTGGTCTTTGGCGAGTCGATGGGTGCAGCAACTGCCATGAACGTCGCGGGGGAATCTCTACCCGCAAACGTAAAATGCATTATCGAGGACTGTGGTTATACGAGTGTTTGGGACGAGTTTTCCCTGCAACTCAAGGACGTGTTCGGCCTGCCCAGCTTTCCCTTGCTCGATGTAGCAAACTTGGTGTGCAACGTGCGCGCGGGCTACGACTTTCATAAGGCGAGCAGTGTGGAGCAACTCAAACACGCGACGGTTCCCATGCTGTTTATCCACGGCGACCAGGACACCTTTGTGCCGTACAGCATGCTCGACCAAAACTACGACGCGTGCGCCAGCAAGGTCAAGCAAAAGCTCACCATCCATGGCGCCACCCACGCCAAGAGTGCGCAAGTTGACCCCGAGCTCTACTGGAACACAGTCAACAACTTCCTCGACGAGTATTTTTAGGCGAATAGCAACGTCTGAGGCTTTATCTGACCCCCTATTTTCGGAAGTATGCGGCAAAATCTGGAACTGCCGACCAGACCACCGTTTTACCAACAATTTATCAGGGGTTTGTTGCCAAAAAATGTCGTGTGTTCGGCGGTCTCGAAATTTGCCGCATACTTCCGGAAAGCCGCCCGCGAGCGCTGTGCTCACGGGCGGCTTTTGCTCAACTAACGCTACAAAGGCGCTTGTTTTGTCCAATAGATAGGCGCTATTTGACCTCGATGAGCTCGTACTTGCTCGTGCCCAGGCCGATCTTCTCGGCGTGCGCGATGCAGGTGCGCCAGTCGGTGTCGGGATGCGTGATGCAGAAGGGGTCCTTGGCCTGATCGCCCTCCAGATGCTCGTGGTTGTGCTCCATCTTGGCCGCGCTATCGGTGAGCTCGGTGTTGGGCAGCAGCTCGGATGCCATGACGGCGTCGGCGCAGGCCTGGTCGATGGCGACCGGGTCGAAGCTCGCGAACATGCCGATATCGTTGACGATGGGCGTGTCGTTTTCGGGATGGCAGTCGCAGTTGGGGCTAATGTCCATGGCGAGCGAAATGTGGAAGCTCGGGCGGCCGTCGACGACGGCCTTGGTGTACTCGGCGATCTTACAGTTGAGCACGTCGGCCGCGGCGTCATAGCCGGGCTTGATGGCGTCCTGGTTGCACACGCCGATGCAGCGGCCGCAACCCACGCAGCGATCGTGGTCGATGGCGGCCACGTGGACCGTGCGGGTGTTACCGTTGGCAAGCTCGCGCTCGCGGGTGTCGTCAAACGAGATAGCGTTGTGCGCACAGACCTTTTCGCAGGCACGGCAGCCAACACAGTGCTCGGTCGCGACGTTCGGCTTGCCGGCGGCATGCTGCTCCATCTTGCCGGCACGGCTGCCGCCTCCCATGCCCAGGTTCTTCATGGCGCCGCCAAAGCCGGCCTGCTCATGGCCCTTAAAGTGGGTGAGGCTGATCACGATATCGGCGTCCATGAGAGCCTGACCGATCTTGGCCTCGCGCACGTACTCGCCGCCCTCGACCGGGACGAGTGCCTCGTCGGTGCCCTTGAGGCCGTCGGCGATGATGATCTGGCAGCCCGTGGCATACGGGGTAAAACCGTTCTGGTAGGCGGTATCGATGTGCTCGAGCGCGTTTTTGCGGCTACCCACATAGAGCGTATTGCAGTCGGTGAGGAAGGGCTTGCCTCCCAGCTCCTTCACGACATCCGCGACGGCGCGAGCGTAGTTGGGGCGCAAAAAGCTCAGATTGCCCAGCTCGCCAAAGTGAATCTTGATGGCGACGAACTTGTTCTCAAAGTCGATCTGCTCGATACCGGCGTGACGGATGAGGCGCTTGAGCTTGTCGAGCTGGCTCTCGCGAGCATGCGTGCGCAGGTTGGTAAAGTACACCTTTGCCGGTGCTGCGGGTGCGGTTGCGGTCATAGATCTATCCCCTCGGTCTATATGGCGTTACAGACATAAGAGGATGGTACCCGCTGAAGTAGGGTCAAAGTCAAGCGCGAAACCGAGTCGTTGGGGACGTTCTTAAACGACTACTCTTGGACTTTGAGGGCCTCGGCCAGGCTCACGCGCGTGATAGAACGCGTGTGTAGCAGCGCCACGACCAGGTAGGTCGCAAAGCCAATGCCGACGCATGCAACCATGGACCAAGCGGGCACGTAGATCTCGATATTGCCGTTGTAGGCGAGCAGCATCGAGCGGAAGATGGCCGTGAGCGAGCCGATAATGACCGGCAGACTCAGCACGAGCGACGCCACCACGCACAGCGTGATCGAGCGGATGTACAGATGCGAGATCTCGCTATCGCGATAGCCAAAGACTTTCATGTAGCTGATCGACCGGGCGCTGTGGTCGATCACAGCCTTGGTCAGCAGGTACATAAACAGCAGGAAGATAAACACCGCGAGCCCAACCATCATTCCGATCATTTTGCTCATCATGCCGATAAACTGGTCGCCCACGGCGCGCATGTCGTCGGGCGTGGTGTCGCCGGCAAAGTAACGAGCATCGAGATCGAGCTTCTCGTCGCTCACATAGCCGTTAAAGTAGGCGGCGTCGTTGTCGAACAGCTCGTTAAAGTCGTCGATACTCATATAGATATTCATGTCCGACTTGGAGCCCCAGGCACAGTCCTTGCCCGCGTACTCAAGGGAATAATGCTCGCCCTCGTACTTGTCGCCGAGCGTGACCTTCTGGCCCTTGCTCCAGCCAAACTTATCGAGCAGACCGCCGCCAAAGACGACGCGTCCATCGCCGACGTTGAGGTCTTTCCAATAGCGCGAATCGGATGAAATGCCGTAGACGGAAATCGTCTCCTCGCCATTACCATCGCCGCGGTCGTATTGCAGCTGGTAAACGGCGTATTTCTCGGCCTGCGCGATTGCGCCCGCGCCGTTGTCGGTCGTATTGACCGGGTGGATATCGTCGTTGTCAGTGTCGATCTTAGAGGCCTTGTCGATCAGGTCGATAGCCTCGTCACGGTCGCAGCCGAGGGCATCGGCAAGATCGTCAAGGCGCGCGTAGAGCGCATCTTTCTTGTCCTGGACCTTGGCAAGCGCGTCCTGCGCTGCGGTCAGGCTCTCGGCAGACGGAGATGCGGTCGCAGCATCGGCTGCCGCCTGCGCCGCATCGGCCGCGTCGTCAAGCTCGTCATCGGCATCCTGGGCGGCGGTGAGGAGCGCGCCGTCAACCGACTGCAAGCGCTCGAGTGCTGACCACTGCTCACGCTCCTCGGCGGTGCCCTCGAGCTCCAGCGGCGCCTTGAGCGTGTACTGGTGCTCGGCGACCAGGCTCGTCTTCAGGTTGTCCGCGTAGTGCGTCATCGTGGGCAGAATCGCCAGGCCAAAAAGCATCAGCAGCGACGCAAATGCAATACCCACGAAGAGCGTGGCGAAGTTGCCCAGGTTGCGCAGGAAGATACGCAGGCGGAAGCGGGAAACAAAGCCCATGCGCTCCGACAGCTGCAGGCCGCGCTTGGTGCCAGACTTGCCGCTCGCCTCGTGGCGAAGAAACTGCAGCGGCGTCTTACCCATTTTGCGAAGCAGACCCACCAGCGTGATGAGGATGAGCGCGGCGGCGGGAACCACGGCGCACTTCACAAAGATCTCCCAGCTCCAGTACACCTGGAAGGGCGGCAGGCTGTACGAACCGTAATAGAGGCTGCGCATGGGCTCGGTAAAGAACACAACGCCGAGCGCAGTGCCCAAAAGCGCCGCGACCACGCCCACGATGGCGGGAAGCGCGAGGTAGTGCAGCACGATCTCGCGTCGACGATAGCCGCTGGCGAGCAGCGTGCCGATGATGGCGCTCTCCTCCTCGATGGTGGCGTCGGTAAGGACCACAAAGACAAACGCCATAATCACGATGATGATGTCGAGCAGCGTCATCCACATCATGGAGTCGCCGTCTACGTCGTCGCGTGCGTAGCCAATGCCCTGGTTGGAATCGGCGTCGATGAGGTCATCCACGCGTGCATCGGCATCGGTCAGCGCCTCGACCATATCCTGCTCCGCATCGATGCGATCCGCGGTGGGGAGGTCGCAATCGGTAAAGATAAAGGAATAGGTGTAGGCAGGCGCGCCACCGGCGTCCTCAAGCGCGGCAAAGCCGGCGTCGGTGACCTCGGCCACGCCGTACGTGATGGTGTTCACCGTAAAGTCCGAATTGTCGAGGAACAGCGCCTGGCTATCGGGCTGGGTCATGATGCCGCAGATGGTGTAGGTGCGACCCTCGAGCTCGACTCTATCGCCCACGGACAGGTTGTTATTGGTGGCAAAGACACGGTCGATGGCCACCTCGTCATCCGTCTTGGGCTCCTTGCCCTCACAGTAGGACGCGATATCGACCTTGGTGCGGTGCGCATAGGTGCGCAGCGTGCGCTTGGTGCCGTCGTCGCCGGCGGTCTTTTTTATGATGGCGTCGATGGAGAAATTCTTGTAGAGCGTGACGCCGCCGACGTCGTCGGCCGCGTCCTCGGCGGCCTTGAGTTGATCGTCGGTAGCCTCGAAGGAGGTGGTCACGCGGCCGTCCTCAATCGTGTACGCATTGCGCATGTCGTCGATAAGGCAACCGATGGAATGCGCCGCGAGCAAAAAGCCCGAGGTGAGAGCGATGCTTCCGCACATAAGCAAAAAGATTCCCAGGTACTTGCCGATATTGCGGCGCAGCTCGCGCGGGAGACGTTTTGCGAGAGGTGTCATGGCGCCGCCTACCAATCGAGTTCGGCGGCCGCGACGGGCGACTCGTTGAGCTCATCCTCGACGATGCGCCCGTCGCGCAGGCGCAGCACGCGATTTGCCATGCGCGCGATGGCGGCATTGTGGGTGACAATGATGATGGTGCAGCCGTAGGTGCGGTTTACATCCTCCATGAGCTGCAAGATTTCCTTGGACGTCTTGTAATCAAGCGCGCCCGTGGGCTCGTCGCACAGCAGCAGACCCGGGTTTTTGACGAGCGCGCGGCCGATGGCACAGCGCTGCTGCTGGCCACCCGAAACCTGGCGCGGAAACTTGTTGCGGTGCTCGTAGAGGCCCAGTGAACGCAGCAGGTCGTCGACATTGAGCGGGTTTTTGGACAGGTGCGCCGTGACCTCGATGTTCTCCTTGATGGTGAGATCGGGCACCAGGTTGTAGAACTGGAAGACAAAGCCCAGCTCACGGCGGCGATACTCGCCCAGGTCGGTAGGCTTAAGCACCGTGAGGTCGCAGCCGTCCACCAGAATAGAGCCGGCATCGGCATCCTCCAGGCCGCCGATCAGGTTAAGAAACGTCGATTTGCCCGAACCCGAAGGCCCCAGCATGACGCAGATCTCGCCACGATTGATGGACGTGTCGATGCCATCGAGTACCGTCAGGCGCGCATCACCGTCGCCGTAGTGCTTTTTGAGATCCTTAACCTGGACGTAGGCTTTCTGCGTTGCCATGGTATCCCCCACTGTTAGCCTCATACTACTTTATGAGCGTAATAGTAAACCTTGGCGAACTATTTTGGAGCGAGGCTTGGGATTTATTTCAGACTGGTCATTGGGGACGCTCTTAAATGACTAGGTGACTAGGCGCGGGATTTGTTGTGGGCGAGGGCTAGGCCTACGGCGGCGATGGCCGCGGCAAAGAGCACCGTGACGCCCAGGTCGCAGGCGATGTCACCCAGCACGGCGGACGTCAAATCCGAGGCAAGCGCCTTGCCGATCGCGTCGTTCACCCAATATGTCGGCACAAAGTGCGCCACGGTCTGCACGGCCGATCCCATGAGCGACAGCGGCATCCAGGCGCCGCCCGAAAACGTCATGAGCATGCCAAGCAGGTTGCCCACACCGTTGAGCAGCTCCTCGCGCGCGCCCAGACTCGAAAGGGCAAAGCCAACGGCCAGTGGCGTGCATGCCAGGGCAAACGTCGCCGCCAGTGCCAGGCACACACGCCCCACGCCGACCTCGGCGACCGCGCCGGCAAAGCCCACGACGCCCATCATGCTCGACACAAACCAGATGCAGACGGTGAGTACGGCGGCGGCCGCAAACACGACAAGCGAACGCTGGCGCTCGGAGATTGGGCCGGCATCCATACGACGCACGCGCTCGGGCTCGTTCATGCCCGAGAACACCAGCCCCACCGACACGATGACCGACGAGATAATCGCGTACGCACCAAAGTTGAAGTACGACTCGAGCGTGGCGGCGGCCGTCGAGTCGACCTTGACCCGCTCGATCTCGACCTCGGCACGCTCGGCAGCGGCATGTTCGGCAGCCTTGGCAACGTCACCGTTGGAGGCAGTGGGCTCAAGCGCCGCCGCAGCGCCCGCGAGTGAGATCCAGCGCGAGGCCTCGGCAGACGAAAGCGCCGCCGCCATGGTGCCAGCGCCGTAGGTCACATCGAGCTTGGGCAGAGACTCCCCCGCGCGGGCGGCCGCAACGAGGTCGTCCTCAAACCCCTCCGGGATAAAGAACACGCAGTCGGCGCTGCCCTTGGCACTGTTGCTCTTGGAAAGCGCATCCGCAAGATCGTACGCATCGTCGCCGACGCCCGTGACCAGCTCAAAGCGCGAACCCAGATGCTTGGTAAGCGCACGCGAAAGGTCGCTGCCGTCGCGGTCGACCACGATCACGTTGGCATCGTAGGGCTTGTACTCGGTGAGCTGCGACGAGTTCCAGCTCACCGAGGCCGCAATGAATACGCCCAACAGCGAAATAAACACCGTGTAGATAAGCAGATAGAGCGGGTGTGCGAGCGCCATGCGAAGCGCAGTCTTAAAGGTGCTCATAGCGGCTCCTTCCAAAGATCAGCGTGGCGGCGGCAACGAACAACAGCGCCATAAGGACCAGCGCGCCGGCGCGAACGGCAAAGGGGCCCAGGTCCTCAAAGAAATACAGGCGGTTGAACATGTCACAGATGAGCTTGACGGGGTTGAGCCAGCACTCGGCCGGGCAGGCGCGGGCGACGTCGTCGGCAAGCGCCATCGCCGGCTCGCCGTAGAGGCCGGCGAACAGGGCGCACGTAGTGGCAAAGCCCGTGAGGATGCCCGACTTGGACGCCTTGCCGCCCTTAACGGGAAGCGTGCCCACAAAGAGTCCCAGGCCCGTGGCGGCAAGCGCGGAAGCGGCGGCGCCCGCCAAACACAGTCCCTCGCGCCCGCCAAAGTCGATGCCCACGACTAGGCGCACGTAGCCGATCGCGATCGCCATCGAAGCAAAGGAGACCAGCCACGAGCCGACAAAGATGCCAGCCAGCGACGCCGTCTTGGAAAGACCGCCCACGCAGCGACGCGCGCCGAGGCCCGACAGATTGGGCTGCAAATCGACGACGCTCAAGGCGGCAAACTCGGCAGACATCATCGCCACCAGACCAAAGAGCGCGTAGTAGTAGATGACCGTGCCATCGGGCGTGGTGCGCGTCAGGCTCACGCGACGGGTGCCGCCCTCGAGCGACAGGGCGCGCGCAACCGCCTCCGGGTCGGCGAGCGCCGCCGGGTTGTCCTGGGCAATCTGGGACATGAGCTCGGCGTTTTGCGTATACGAGCTTGCCACCGTCTCCAGAATGCTGCGGTCGGTGAGCACCGATGAGGCACGCGAGCTGTCGTAGCTCGAAAGCAACGTGAGTTTGGGCGTGCCCGCGTCGTCGACCGTATAGATGCCCGCGACCTCGCCGGCCTTAAGCGCACGGCTCGCGTCGGCTGCGTCGTCGCACTCGTGGATCTCGAGCAGTTGGTCGTCGCCTTCCTTGGCAAGCGAGGTCGCCACGTCCTTAAAGGTCGAGGCGTCCCAGGCCTCATCCGCTACGACGGCCACCGGCACCGGGTCGACCGTGCCGTCGGAGCTCAGGTTCGCAAACATAAACATGAACATCGTGGAAAGCGCAATGGGAAAGAGAGCGCCCCAAACCCACGTGCCCGGCCGGCGCAGCAGCGTCTTGACCGTGGTGATGATGGTGCTGAACATGACTGCCCCCCTAGTCGCGCAGCTCGCGGCCGGTGATCTCGAGGAACACGTCGTTGAGGGTCGGCGGCTCGCTCCACACGCGGCCGAGCGCCACGTCGGCAGCGCGCAGCGTGTCGAGGATGTCGACCAGGTTGTGTGGGCTCGCTTCGCAGGTGCAGACGAGCTCGCCGCCAGACAGCTCAACCGAAAGCACGTGCTCGAGGGCGCGCAGCCGCTCGACCGTGGCGGGCTCGACGGCGCCGACCTCGACGGTCACGCGCTCGCCCATCTGAATCATGCGCTTGAGCTCGTCGTTGGTGCCCTGCGCCAGCACGCGGCCGCCGTCCATGATCATGATGCGGCTGCAGATTTGCTCGACTTCCTCCATGTAATGGCTGGTATACACCACCGTGGCGCCCTCGTCGCGCAGGCGGCAGATGCCCTCCAGGATGGCGTTGCGGCTCTGGGGGTCGACCGCCACCGTGGGCTCGTCAAAAAAGATGAGCTCGGGCTTGTGCGCGATGCCGCAGGCAATGTTGAGGCGACGCGCCAGGCCGCCCGAGAGCTTGCCGGGGCGGAACTTGGTAAAGTCGCCCAGGCCGACAAAGTCAATCGCCTCGTCCACGAGCGCGCGGCGGCGCTTGCGGTCGCTGATGTAAAGGCTACAGAAATAGTCGATATTCTCGCGCACCGTAAGCTCGTCAAACACCGCCACCTGCTGCGGCACCACGCCGATGCGGCGCTTGAGATCATAACGGGCGGGCGTCATGGGCTCGCCGAACAGCTCGATGGTGCCTTTGTCGTAGGCAAGCAGCTGCAGAATACAGTTGATGGACGTGGTCTTGCCCGAGCCGTTGGGACCCAGCAGACCAAAGATCTCGCTGGGGGCGATGCTCAGGTTAAAGTGGTCGAGCGCAATAAGGTCGTCATAGCGCTTGACGAGGTTTTCGACGTGGACGATGTCTGTCATGAGGCGGCCCTCCTGTTGATTGCGGCCCGGTACGATTGCATCATCGCAGGAGCCGCCGGCGCGCACCAGTGAGCTTTGTCACGAGTGCGAGGCTTGGCCGCGTGGCCCGCCGGCGCCCCCAATTTGCTGTACGGGAGGAATGTCACGGTTGCGCAGGCGGCCCCTCCACCACGCGCGGCTTCGCGTACAATACCCGTATGAACAGGCTTTTCGACAAATCGATCGTGCTGGCGTGCTGCATTGCGGCCGCTACGGGCCTTGCTGTGGACGCTCGCCTGGTCGCGGCGTTTTGCCTTGGCGTTATTGCCACCTCGTTGGCCGAGATCGCACAGGGGGAACGCACACGCCGTGTAAGCAAGGCCACGAGTTACGCTTACATCATCGCGGCCGTCTTTGCGCCGCCGTTTGTGCCGTTTGCGCCTCTCGCCCTCTATGACATCGCGCGGCGCGCGCACCGCGAGCATGCCTGGGTCGCGCTGGGCATTGGCTCCGTCCTTGTCTTTGCGCTCGTCGCGGACCTTCGCGCCGATGCGCTCACCGCCCGAACGCTCCTGCTGACCGCCATCCTTTCGGTTGCCGCCACCTTGCTATCGCTACGTACCGCCCAGTTGGAGCGCGAGCAGCAGCGCATGCGCCGTACCCGCGACGAACTGCAGGAACGAGCCCTCGTGCTCGAAGCGCGCAACCGCGACCTTGCCGATCGTCAGGACTACGAAGTCGAGCTCGCGACACTCGCCGAACGCGCCCGTATCGCGCGCGAGATCCACGATAACGTCGGCCACCAGCTCACGCGCGCCTCGCTGCAGACCGAGGCCCTGCGCGTCGTGCACGCCGACGAGCCCAGGGTTGCCGCCGATTTCGCCGACGTCAAACGCACGGTTGACGAGGCGCTCCAGCTTGTGCGCACCAGCGTCCACGCGCTCAACGACAACGCCGTCGACCTTTCCGTGCAGCTCGAACGCATTGTCGAAGGCGCGCGCTCGGACGGCGGTCCGCAGATTGAGCTTGAAGTTATGGCCGAGCATGCACCCGCAAACGTCGCCAACTGCTTTGCGGCAGTCCTGCGCGAGGCGCTCTCCAACACCATGCGCCACGCTTGCGCCCATACTGTCACCGTACGGTGCATGGAGCATCCGTCGTTTTACCAGCTCATCGTTACCGACGATGGCGCGGGCGAGGTCCAAGCAAGCAGCCGCGGCGCCGCGGAGGGCATGGGGCTTGCCTCCATGCGCGAGCGCATCGAGGCGCTTGGCGGCACCTTCTCCGCCAGCCCGCGTGCCGGCGCCAGCGGCTGGCGCGTGTTTGCCACCGTTCCCAAACAGCAAGGAGATGAGGGCCGATGAGGCTCATCGTTGTCGACGACGACCGCTTGGTGGTCGATTCGCTCAAGATTATCCTGGGCGCCCAGCCGCAAATCGAGGTAGTGGGCACCGGCGCCAATGGCGACGACGCGGTCGCGCTCTACGCCGAGCACGCGCCCGACATCGCGCTGCTCGACATTCAGATGCCGGGGCGTGACGGACTTTCGGCAGCACGCGAAATCCTTGAGCGCGACCCTGCGGCGCGCGTGGTGTTTCTGACGACATTCTCGGATGACGAGTACATTGTGTCGGCGCTCAAACTGGGCGCCCGCGGCTACCTGATCAAGACCGATGTCGCCGCCATTCCGCCAGCGTTGGTGCAAGTCATGGACGGCAAGCGCGTACTCGAGGGTAAGGCGATCGAGGATATCGATTTTGACGGAACGGGCGTCGAGGCGGACACGCTCCGCCGGCCCGCGGCCTTCGCCAGCCTGACCGATCGCGAGTTCGAAGTCGCCGAGCTCATCGCTCGTGGCCTCGACAACAAGGAGATCGCCGCCACCGCCTACATGGGCGAAGGCACCGTGCGCAACCACATCAGCTCGATCCTGGCAAAGATGGGCCTGCGCAACCGCACGCAAATCGCCATCGCCTACCTGCGAGGGTAATTACCCAACGACCGACCACCCCGGCATAGCAAAATGGCTGCCACCGATTTAATACCATTTCAAAACTATGCCGGTTTACTACGATGAATCGCCCACCTTCGACCACGGTAAATTGCGCGCTTGCAAAACCGCAGGTAGAACGCTTGCAATATTTAGAAAAATGCAGTCATGGTCGGGAATGTCGAATTCATCGTAGTAAACCGACATAGTTTTGTTCGGGCGGCCCTGCACGGGTGCCTCCGCAAGCCTCGCGGGACCAAAATGATCCGTTTCCCTCTGTCCACGGGAGATCAGGGGCTGGTACTGATATGGTGGCATTTCAAAACTATGCCGGTTTACTACGATAAAAACGTGGTCGCCGATCACACGCGGCTTTTTCGCAAAACTGCGAGCCGTCTACCTGCGGTTTTTGTTTTGCCAAATGCGGTGTGGTTGGGAGTAGGCGATTTATCGTAGTAAACCGGCATAGTTTTGTTCGCAGCAGCATAACCGCGCATTTAAGTGCGGGGCCGGTGGGGCAATTTAGCCCCACCGACCCCTATTCCAGCTCTATTCCAGCGCTACTCCGACTTAGTTTCTACCGTGGGAGTCTTGTTCGCTGCGACTGGGGTGCGGGCGGTGTCCATAGTCAGGCAGTGTTTGGGACAGCTTTCGATACACTCGCCGCATACCACGCAGGCATACGGATCGATCGACCAGGTACCGCCCTTGCGATCGACCGCAAGCGCGCCCGCCGGGCAGCGACGCGCGCACATGCCGCAGCAAATGCACACGTCCATGTCGTTAACGATGTGCCCGCGCAGGCGCTCGGGCGCCACGAGCTTTTCCTGCGGATAGCACACCGTGACCGGCTGCTTGACCATAGAGCCCAAGGCCGTCTTGGCAAATGTCAGTAAACTCATGCCGCGCCTACCTTTCCGTGCAGCTAATGCAGGGGTCGATGGTCAGGATAATCATGGGCACGTTGGCAAGGAGCACGCCCTGCAACGCATGCGTCAGACCCGCCAGATTTTGCGACGTCGGCGTGCGCACGCGAAAACGGTCCAGATTCTTGGTGCCGTTACCGCGCACATAGTAGTACGCCTCGCCGCGCGGCTGCTCAATCACAACCTCGCCGCGCGCGCCGTCGGCCGGCGTGAGCTTGGTGCGCCCGCCGATACCGTCGTGCGGGATCTTGCCCACAAGCTCCTTGATGATGTCCATGGCCTGCGTGACCTCGGCACAACGCACCTGGCAGCGGGCATAGCAGTCGCCGTCGGTAGCAACGATGGGCTCAAATGCTGCCAGGCCTGCATAGGCACCGTCGCCAAACATGCGCACGTCGTAATCCACGCCCGAGGCGCGACCGAACGGGCCGACCATCGACAGATTCAGCGCGTCCTTCTTGCTGATCACGCCCACGCCATGCAGGCGCTCGCCGCAGCTATTGTCGTCCAAAAACGTATGCACCAGGGCCTCGTAGTCGGGACGCATGGCATCGAGCGTCTGGACAATACCCGCCAGCTCGGAGTCCTCAATGTCGTGCTTAAGGCCGCCGATCTCGTTGATCGACAGAATCACGCGACCACCGCACGTGCTCTCGAAAATCTTGAGAATCTGCTCGCGCAGGGTCCACGACCGATAGAACAGCGCCTCGAAGCCAAAGGCATCGGCGAGCAGGCCCAGCCACAGCAGATGCGAGTGGATGCGCGAAAGCTCGTGCAAAATGGTGCGGATATACTGCGCGCGGCCGGGCACCTCGATGTCGAGCATGCGCTCGCAGGCGCTAGCATAGCCGTAGCTGTGGCCCACGGCGCAGATGCCGCAGATGCGCTCGGCGATGTAGCCAAACTGATGCATGTCGCGCTTTTCGGTTAGCTTCTCGAGCCCGCGGTGCACAAAGCCGATCTGCGGAATTGCCTCGATGACGCGGTCGTCCTCGATCACCAGGTCCAGATGAAGCGGCTCGGGCAGCACCGGGTGTTGCGGGCCAAACGGAATAACGGAGCGATGTGCCATGGACCTTACGCCTCCTTTTTCTGCTTGTCGCGGGCGGCCTTGGCAGCAAGCGCCGCGCGGACCTTGGCCGCTTTCTCGGGATCCATGGCGGCGAGCTTTGCCTCCATCTCGGCAGCCTTGAGCGCGGCCTTGGCAGCGGCATCGTCATGCTGAGCATCGGAGCCGGTAGCCGCAGCGGGCTGGGCGGCAACAGCGTTCGCAGCATCGCCGGCACCCGCGGCGCCCTCCCCCGCAGCAGCAGCGGCAGCGGCCTTCTCGGCCGCAGCCTTGCGCGCCTTGGCCTCTGCGGCGGCACGGACCTTCATGGCCTTCTCGCGTGCGGCCTTCACCTCGGGTGTGATAACGCTCATGGGCTCGGCCGTTGAGACCTGGTAGAAAAAGCCCTTAAAGTCGATCTGCATATCGGTAATGGCAAGCCCAAACAGGTCGTGCGCCTCGTTCTCAAACGGGAATACCGCCGGATAATACGAACTGATGGACGGAATCTCCTGGTACTGGTCGATGCCCTCGACCACCAGGTTCTCGATCGCATAGCTGCCATCCTGAGCGATCTGCTCCTGTGCAGCACGAACGTTGATAAACGTATAGACCAGGCGATACGTGTCGTCGTCGACGTTGCGCTCGGCATGCATTTGCACAAAGCGCGCGCCGACGCCCTTGAGCGCCTGGACATGCGACAGGAGCTCGTCGATCCCGACGGTGGTATAGATAGCCTTCTGCATTACTCGGCCTCCTTTGCAGCGGCGGGCGTCTCAGCAGATGCGTCGCCAGCGACGGGCGCGGCGGGCTTCCCGGCAGGCGCGTCACCGGCACCGTCAGCCCCGGCCCCCGCAGCCACAAATCCGTCCTCGCCCAGCTCAACGCCGCCATCCCAGGTAGCAGCACCGCCCACGGTAAGCGGGTCACCGCCAGCACGCATCACGGCCTCCTTCTGATCCAGGATGCCGCACGCCTCCACGATGGCATCAATCACCGTCTCGGGACGAATGGCGCACCCGGGCGCGTATACGTCCACGGGAATCGCGCGGTCCACGCCTCCGATCACGTTGTAGGCATCGCGGAATACGCCGCCCGAGCACGCGCAGATGCCGCACGCCACCACGCACTTGGGCTCGAGCATCTGGTTGTAGATCTGGCGCACGACGGGCAGGTTCTGGGCATTGACCGACCCCGTCACCAAAAAGATGTCCGCATGCTTGGGGTTGCCGGTGTTGACCACGCCAAAGCGCTCCGCATCGAACAGCGGCGTGAGCGAGGCCAGCACCTCGATATCGCATCCGTTGCAGCTCGAGCCGTCGTAATGAATAACCCACGGCGAGCGCGACATTTTATGATCCATGGATGCCGCCTCCTAAATAAACACGTCGACGAGGATGGGCATAAGGTTGAGCAGGCCAAACACCAGCGCCACGCCCCATCCGAGCTTAAAGCAGCTGCGCCAGGTACTGCGTGCGAAGGTGTTGTCGATAAGCACCTCGACAAAGTACGTCGCGGCCATCACGACCAGGGCTACCACCCAGCTCACCGGGTTGCCCCAAACAAAGAACATGCCCACCCACATCAAAAACAGCACGGTCTCGCACCAGTGCATAAGGGTCATCTTGGCCAGCGTGCCGCCGCTCATCTCGGTGGCGACGCCCTGAACGATCTCCTGATGCGCGTGATGCGAGTACGAAAGATCGAACGGCGACTTGCGCAGCTTGATGGTAAGTACCGCGAGCAGCGCGAGGAAAATGGGCGCGCTGTACACGATGATGGGGGCAGACTGCCCCGTCACGGCGATGGAATCGAAGCTGCCGGTGGCAAGGTACAGGCCCACGCTCATCAGCAGAACGGCGGGCTCGTAACTCATGACCTGCAGCAGCTCGCGGTCGGCACCGACCTGGGCAAACGGGCTTTGCGTCGAGGCGGACGCCAGCACCACAAAGATCGCGGCGAGCGTCACCATAAAAGCGCACAGCAGCGTGTTGGAGCCCGACACAAAGATGCCGCCGCCCACGACGGTAAAGATGAGCGCGCACGCCATGTAGGTATCGTCCATGGTGTTTACGCTGGCAGGGGCCTTGCGCAGCAGCTTGGCAACGTCGTAGAACGGTTGCAGCAGGCGCGGGCCCACACGGCCCTGCATGCGAGCCGAAAGCTTACGGTCAACGCCGTCGATCAGGCCGCCCACAAGCGGCGCCAGCAGGGCAAACGCCACGGTGCCAATAAAGATGCCCACGACACCCGAACCTTCAAAATACTTACCGCGCAGCACCGAGGGTGCACTCATGGCAAGTCGCTCGGGCCCAATCCACGCGCAACACAGCAGCGCAAACAAGATAATGCTGCAGCACACGACGCTACCCACGGGGCCAATACGCTTCTCGCCAAGGGCGTCCTCCGAGTACCAATTGCGCTTTTCGGCCTTCACCTCATGTCCCATCGAGCCGCGGAAATGGCGGTAATTGTCGGTTCCCACACCCGAAAGATATACGTTTACGTGCGGTTTGTTGCTCACGCGGAATGACGTCAGCAGCACCACGGCGATAAACGCCACGATAACCACCATCAGATACATGGCGTCCTTGCCAATAACGTACGGCACGCGGCCAAACACCATGGCCAAGTAAGGCGACACCAAACCGCTCGAGATAATCGGGAAGGCCACGCAGCACAGAATCAGCAGCGCGGCGATGGTGTTGAGCGCCATCCATTCGGTCTTATGGACATTGACCTCAACGTTTTGAGCCGTGGGGTCGACGCCCGAAAGCTTGGCGAGCCACTTGCCCCAGAAGTAAAACGTCGCGGCCGAGCCAAAGGCAAGCACCATGATCATGAGCACGTTGCCGGTCTGCGCAAACGCCACCAGGGCGCCCCACTTGGACACGAGCATGCCAAACGGCGCCACAAACATGCCCATGATGCCCAGCATCATCAGGCGCGTCAGGTGCGGCATGCGGCTGAACATACCGTCCATGTCCTCGATATTGCGGCTGCCGATATGATGCTCGGCCGTGCCCACGCACAGGAACAGCAGCGACTTGGCCACCGTGTGGAACAGGATCAGGAAGATGGCCGCCCACACGGCCTCGGGCGCGCCGACACCCAAGCAGGCACTGATGAGTCCCAAGTTGGAAATGGTGGAGTACGCGAGCACGCGTTTGGCGTTGCTCTGCGAGATGGCCATGAGGGCGGCGAGCAAAAACGTGATGGCGCCCACGCTCGTGACCATAAAGCCAGTCACGGGATAGATGGCATAGAGCGGGCTGAGCTTGACCATCAGAAACACGCCGGCTTTGACCATGGTTGACGAGTGCAGCAGGGCGCTCGTGGGCGTGGGGGCAACCATGGCACCCAGCAGCCAGGTGTGGAACGGCATCTGCGCGGCCTTAGTGAGTGCGGCGAGCGACAGCAGGATGACCGGCATCACCAGCAGCGCGGACTGCGCGGTTCCGGCGCCGGAAAGCTCGATCATGCCCGAGATGGTCAGCGGCATGCCGTTAACGTGCAGGTACATGAGTCCGGCCAAAAACGCGATGCCGCCCAGCATGTTGAGGATGATCTGGGTAAAGGCGTTCTTGATGGCCTCGGGCGTGCGCGTGTAGCCAATCATAAGGAACGAGCACACGGTGGTGATTTCCCAGCCGCAGAACAACCACTCAAGGTTGTCGCTCGTCACGATGACGAACATGGCCGAGAGGAACAGGAACATAAGCGCCAGGAACTGCGGGCGTCGGTCGGGCGCAGTCTGCCCGCGCAGCGCAGCCTCGTGCTCGTCATGGGCCTGGAAGTCCTTCATGTAGCCCAGGGCATACACGCAGATAAGGCTGCCGACAATGCCGACGGCGAGCACCATGATCACGCTCATGTAATCCAGGTAGAGCGGCGTTGCCGTGACGGCTTCGGCCGCGGGCAGCGTCATGGCTGCAAAGGCGAGCGAGCCCACCAGCTGGACTATGCCGAGCACCGTGGTGAGCGCGTTCCTATATTTATACGCGTTGTATAGGATGACGGCGCACAGGATGACATCGATGGCGGAGCTGATGATCGAGAGCACATGCGAGGTGCCGGAGGCAACCTCAAAGCTCTGCGGGCCCGCGCCAAAAAACATGACGGCGACTACAACTGTCACCGCCATAATGATGCCGGAACCTATGAGCCCCACCGCATCGCGGGCGCGGTCACCGCGCGCGAGCAGCATGCCCAGCGCCGGTACCAGCGGAAACAGGGTAAGGAAATACAGTAGCGTCATACCATCACTCCCCCATGCAAAAACGCTGCAATTGTTTAACGTTATAGCTCAATTGAGGAGTAGCGGCGGCGGGTTTTCGGTCAACTGGGGAGTTTTGTACGTGCGGGGTAAGGAGTCTGTCCGCATTGGAGCAGAGGGGCGGCAAGAAAAATGCGCCCCTGTGGGCGCACCATCCCGTTCGCTATCCCGCCTTTTTAACGCGCGGCTTGCGGCCGCGCGGCTTATCGACCAGCGCGGACTCACCGCTCTCGCGATACTGGCGGCACCAAGCCTTGACTGAAGACTCGCTGGGAATCTTGTGCTTGATCATAGCCTCGCGAACCGTCAGGCCGTTTTCCAAACGGTCCTTAACCACGGCGAGCTTTACGTCGTACGAATAGGTGTGATGACGAGCGCCCGCGTTGAGCACGGCGTCGGCACCGCCCACGGCATATGCGCGGGCCCACTGACGAGCCGTGGCCTGGGGAATGCCAAGCTTTGCGGCGAGGGCGCGGTGACCGACCCCCTCTTGGAGGATCTCGACGGCGCGCTGCCTAACCTCGGGCGCATGCGTGCGAGTCCTAGTTGCTTCCGACATACCTGCCACTTCTTAGCCTTAACCGTTAATTTGCTTTCTTACGTGCTTGTTAGATAGTAGCATTTTGCTGTTCCCGCGTAACAGTTAATTGAAAATCGTAACGGCGGCATCTGGGTATTTGCCATTCATTTGCAACAGTTCTTTAGGCTTTATTTACGCAGCTAGTTGGCTCGCGGCTCATTGACGGTGTTTTACCAACCAGATTGGTATCTTTTTGTTTGGATGGTATGGTTTGTGAAATTATTAACCCCTCGTCAGTCCGCACCTAACATGTCAGCTTTCCACTTACTTTCCAGCTTTCCACTTAACTTTCCAGCTTTCCACCTTAAGTGGTAAGTTAAGTGGAAAGCTGGAAAGAAGTTGGGAGACCGAAGCATGGGCGACGGACAGCCCTACTTCGCGAGTCGATACCGTTGTCGCGGGCTGCGCGGAGGCTCCATCGCCTCAATCTTGCCCGCACCAATCAAGCTTTTTATGTGGTTGGAAACGGCGCTCCTGCTCAAACCCGAAGCGTCGGTGAGCTCCTTGGTCGAGGCCGAAGAATGTGTTGCCAGGTAATCCAAGATTGCCTCGTCCACATGCCCCACAGACGTCACCTGTTCCGCCCGCATTATCTTTCGCTTATCGAACGTCAACGAAAAAGAAACTGTCGAGTTCTTTGGTTCGGGCGGCAACATGTTTGCCCGCTCGAGCTGCTCACCTATCTCCTGATAACCAGTGCCGCGATTTTCGACCACGTAGCCACCGTCTGGGTACGGCGTGGTCTCGAGGATATTTGAAAGGAACTGGTTTCTGGATGACGAAACCCCAGAAACTCCCAGCGAATCGATCGTTACGTCGCCGTACAGCCCGCCGGGATTGAGAATCTCGACGCGGTCGATATACAGGTTGACCTGCACTTGTGAGCCGCGCGCGGCGGAAGAGTAGTCGCGGTGCATGAGCGCGTTCGCCACCGCCTCGCGCAGCGCCACGGGCGGATAATCGGGCACATCTTTCCGGAACGCGCCCTCGATAACCGCTGCGTTTCGGGTGTTTCTCGCAACGGCGGCAAGCACGTCCTCAATCATGAAAGGGATCGGACCCAAAATGGTCTGAGAATCCACAAAACGCTTGTTATCACTTACTCGCTGCGTTTTTGTGGTCCCGGGGTACGCCGTAAAGGTCACATTGAGACGTGGGAAGAACTTTTGCGGAAACCGTCCCATCGCGACAATTGCAGCAAGCGTCGGCACGATTGCGTCGTCCACCCTTTTGGTCACATGCAGGTCAAGGAGAATCTCATCGTCGCTTCTGGTGCCCAAAAGCCTAGGGTGTAGCTCGCGCTGGCGTTTTATAAACCCTTGCAAAAGATCGGCGTCAAGGTCATCGAGCGTGGCACCTTCGACCGGCTCGTCGTCGTATGTAGGCTGAACATGCTCCTCCATAAAGCGATCGATTTCGTAGGGAGTCATGCGCCGGTCGCCGTCGCCCGTACGGATAAAGGACGAATCGTACATTCCGCGTGCCGCAATATAGCAGGGTTTATCGCGTGGATGCATCTCATTGATGCGCGCGCAAAGCACCAGTTTTTCCTCAAAGGGAATCACTTGGATATCCGGCCTCACAACGGGCGTCAGCCTTTCGCATGCAGAAGAGAGGGCGTCTTGCATCTTGCGAGCATCGAAACCTTCGACAGGAACAAACCCGTTCTTTTCGGAAATGCCGAGGATGATAAAGCCGCCCTGCGCGTTGGAAAATGCCGAAAGCGTCTCAACGATGCTTTTGGGGAGCGCGCCCTTGGCTTCTTTTACTTCGTACTGCTGGGTGTCGTTTCCTATTGCCCGCAGATGATGGATAACCTGCGCCAACCACTCCTCATTCATGCCGAACCTCCCAACTTTCCAACTTTCCACCTAACTTACCAGCTTTCCACCTAACTTACCAGCTTTCCACCTTGAGTGGTAAGTTACGTGGAAAGCTGGAAAGTTGGTGGAGAGCTGGGGCAGCAGTAGGCCAAGCGAGCAAGAAAAAGGGCGGCAACCGGGTGGTTGCCGCCCCTCGCGTAGCTAGTTGGTTTTCGTCTCGTGCCGAATGCCCTCGGTGTTGATGCGCGCTAGCGTGTACGTCACGTAGTCGGAGTGCGAATAGCCATCAAGGTTGCTAACGTTGACCGGTGTGTCGTCGACAACGTTGCCGGTCATAATATTGGCCGTAAGCACCAAGCGGTAGTTTGCGTAAGTTTGGTTCTCACCCTCAACATTCGTATTCACTTTAACGCGGAAGGCATGCTTAAAGGCAAGGCTGTTGCCGTCGCGCGTGAGGAACGCGCCGTTGGTCTTGGTGTCGGTGAACACATAGCTGTTGCCGTCGGCGGATGCCGCACCCGTGCCTAGGTAATCGCTGCCGAGCACCGTAATGTAGTTCGAGATATCGCCGACCGGAGCATAGCCGCCATTATCTTGCCGCTGCTCCAGGCTCAGCGTGTAGGTCACCGTGTTTGCGGCGTCGATCTTAGCCTCGGCGCCCGTGAGCTTGCTCAGGTCGTAGGTACCCACCAGAGCGATCTCGCCGTCAGCGGACTTGAGGTCATCGATGTTGATGCCCAACTGGGATTTCTTAGACGCCTCGAGCGCGATGGTCGATGAGCCCACATCCATACGGTAGTAGCCGGCGCCGCCATCGTTGTATGCCGAGTTGCTACTGGTGCTGAGCGTGTCGGCATGCGTGGAAAGGTACGCGCGGTAGTTGGGTTTGGTGTAGCGGTCGGTGCCGCTGTTCTGCGAGGCCACGATACCCGCCTGGCAGGCAGGCTCCGTCATGGTGAGCGCGGCCCTCATGGTAACGGTGAAGGCGTTGACATGGTTCTTGGCGATCTCGCGCAGGCCCGACATATCGATGGGATTACCCTCAGCATCGGCAAGCACCAGTGACATGTCGCCACCGTTCGCAGTCCAACTAAGGCCCGACACCACTGGGGTCTCCTTCGTGCCGGCCAGATTCCAACCCGACCCGCCCCAGGTGTAGTAGTTATCACCCACCTTAACGTAGAACTCATACGTGCCCTGCGTGCCCGTGGGGTATCCTACCGAGCCCGCGATGACGCCATCGTGATAGGTGACAAGCGACGAATCGAGCTGATAATACAGCGCGTCAGAGCTCGTGTATTGCTGGCTCGAGTCAAACGTCACGGTGTCGCTCACGTTCATGGAAAGCGAATAGGTGGCTTCCTTGAGCTCCATCCGGTTGATGCTGTCCCTGTTGTCGACGAGGTTACGCTTGTTGTCAACGAGGCTGTGCGTGTAGTTTGATGCCACGCTGTAGGTCGAGGGCGTATTCTGGTGCCCATCCTCGGCAGCCTTGCCGTCGGCTGCTTTCTTGCCTCGCAGCAGGTAGTTGATGTGCTCGTTGAGGCTCGTGTCCACCGTGGTGGCGGTGTAGCCGTTGACGCCCGCGGACCCCGCCGGCGTGCGCACCACCAAGTAGAAGTTTTCGCTCTTGGGCTCTTCCTTATCAACGGAGAGGGTATAGAACGTGCCCGTCGCGTCGGAAGAAGTGCGCGCGCGGTAGTACGCGCCATCGACCTTGGCGCCAGCCATCTTCGCGAGTTCGGCCTGGCTCTTGTCCTTGACCTCGTCATCGGCGAGCTTGACCCAAGCGCCGTCCTTGTCCTCCTTGGCCTCATCGGCCTTCACGCCCACGATTTCGCTCAGCCACGGTTCGGTGTAGTAAGCCTTGTTGCCAGCGTCCACAAACTCGGTGAGCTTGACTGACGTCGCGCCACCCGTGCCCACCGTGTAGTGATATTCGCGGCTGTTGTTGGCCGTGTCCACGAGTGTGAGCTGTGTACCCTCGGGCAGCGTGGCACCGAAGGTAATGCTCTTGTTGAGCGGACCCATAGAGCCGCCGGCTTCGAGCAGCGTGTTCCAGCCGTAATCGACCGGCTTGCCCCGAGCGCTGCCATAGGTCCAGGTAAGGTAGCCGGTCATGGTGTCGCCGCTGCTCACAAGTACGTGCTTGTCGTATTTTGTCGCATAGTCGGCAGCCTTGAAGTTCGCACCTTCGGAGTAGGTGGCGGTAAAGTCGATCTCGAGCATGCGCTTGACGATGATGGGTACCTGTACACGGTAGCTCTGGCCGGCCTCGCTAAAGGTGACCGTAAGCAGCGTGAAGCGCCCCTGCTCATTGTCCCAGTCGGTGCTCGCGCGGAATGCCATAGAGCTCGTGCCATTGTTGAGCACCTTGAGCGTGGGCGCTTGCGAGGCGGCTACGTCCTTGACGAAGGTGCCGTTATCGGCGAGCGAGAAGACCTCGGCGGTGGCGGTCACATGCGCGGTGCTGCCGTTGAGGCGGCGGGCATCGGAGAAGCCGCCATTGGTCACGATGTTCAGGTAGCTCTCCACCGTCGTGGTATCGTTGCCCGGAATCACGAGCACGGGGAAGTCAGTTTTGGCCTTCTTGCCCGAAGTAATGTTGTTAGCGTTATAGGTGCTACGCGAGCTGTCCGCGCTATAGGTGCTCGTGTTTTGGTATGCGCCGGCATCATTGATGCCGGCGATGTTGGTGTAGGTGTAGCGGCCGGGAACGCGGGCACCCGCTTGGCTTTGGATGGTCGTCGCGGTGTCAATGGCGGCGCCGTCGCCAAACAGGTAGCGGTCGGTGGTGTCGCCGTCGGAGGCACGCACCGCCAGCGTGCTCACGGGCCTCGTGGTCACGTACGGACTCGTTGCCGTGGTAGCAGTATCGCCTGCGCCGTAAAGCGTTTTGTTCTCGTTGGGCGCGGCGGCCGTGCCGTTGTAGTCGCCGAAGGCAATATAAGTTTTCTCGTTAACAGCAGCCGTATTCGTATTGGTCGTGTAAACCATCGGCGGCAGGTCGCTCGTGGTCTTGCCACTACCGGGCTTTACTTCCACGCCCGCTGCGGAAAGGCTGTACTTACCATCCCCCGTGTCAACCTCGCCCAAGAGTACGCCCTGGGTTTTGCCCGCATTGTAGCTATTGCTGTCCATGAGCACGTTTAACAGATGGAACTGGCCGCGCCCGTCGCCCATAATGCCGCCGTTGGACCTTTCGCTAAACGTGGTGTTGGATACCTTTGTGTTGGTAACGTCGATGACGACGGATCCGCTGTTACTCGCGTTATTCGCGCCCAGCAGACCGCCGCTCCAGTTACCCTTAATCGTAGCGTTCTCGATCGCGATGTTGTTGCAGGCTATATTCACATTGCTGAAGAAGTAGCCGATAAGCCCGCCCGAGCATTTGCCGGTGCCGGCGATGCTGACATTCTTGACACTGCAGTCGTCGAACCAGTACTTGTTGGGGCTACCGCTACTCGTAACCTCACCAATCAGGCCGCCCGCATTGTAGATGCTATTGTTCGTTCCGGCCTTATCGCCGATGACGGCGTTCTCGGTGCCGTTTCCGCCATCAATGCGCACGTTGCTCATAGAAATAACGCCGCCACGGGCGCGTCCGACCACGCCGCCGGCGCCCATATGGTCATCGGAGTTCGACCCGGTGGCTAGCACGTTTACCCCAGAGATGACCGCCGTGCACGACGACTGGGCCGCTGTGGTGGTGCCGATGTTGGTGTTGACCGAGATATCGCTTCTTTCGACATAGCCGAGCACGCCGCCCACGTAGGGCACTGTCCCTGTGGCAGTTATGGTCGAGTTTTTGCCAACGGTCCTTTCGCTCGCCCCTGTGCCTGCGGTTGTCCACACACCGCACGCCGAGGCGACCGTACCCACATAGCCACCGACATTCTTCTCGCCCGTGACGTTAAGGCCAGTGTATGAGCAGTCATAGAGATACGCGGGGCCCCACCCGTCCCCGAACTCGACCATATAGGTTCTGCCTTCGCTCGTAGTTCGTCTGGCGCGGCCCGAGCTGCCAAGAAGCCCTCCTACGCTCTTTGCGCCCGACACGGTGCAGTTCTTCATCTGCACGTTGCGGTAGATGCCGCACGTGCCGTCGTCGTAGTTGGCCGTTGCACCCGCCAAAAGGCCGGCACCGGTAAGGTCGTTCGGCGCCTCTCCTGGTTTGGCTTCGCCGTTGGTGTCGATATAGGTGAGCGCTACGTTGCAGTTGCTAAAGGTGAGGTCTTTGACCTGCGCGCCGTCGTTCGCGGTGACGCTCTGCCCCACATTGGTGGAGGTGAACATCACGGTGCTGAATAGACCACCCACGCCCGAGACCTTATAGTCGTCGTCGGCGTATTCGACGACGCCGTAGGCGGTGCCTTCGGTACCCACCGTGATGGTGGCGCCGTTACCGTCGATCGTGGCTACGTGCGGCGTAATACGGTCGCGGTCGGTGCCCGGCTGGTTCGAATTGCAGGCATTGGAATAGTAGCGGCCGTTTAGGCCCACGTACCCCGTGCCGTAGTCGGTCATATCGTAGGTGTCGCCCTGCTTGAACTCCAAGCTCATGCCGATCGATTTCGACGCGCACACATAGCCCGTTTGGTAGTCGGCAGCGTAGGACGCCACCAGGTAGGGCGAATTTACATCGTCATCATGGTCGAGCGGGCCGTGCCACCCCTGCTTGCCGGGGGCCTTCTGGTCGTCGTTTTTGGCGATTTCGAAATCGCCGGCAGCACTCTCAGGCTTGCCCACATTTGCGTAGTTAGCATTCCGTACCTTGCCATATTCCTTGTTGCCAAACAGGTAGCCGCATATCGCCGGGTCTTGCGAATCGCTGCCCCAGTAAGCCTTGGAACCGCGGAACACGCCATTATTGGAGTAGTTGGTATGTGCCGCGCCAGCACCCGCACCCGAGCTGATGATGGCCGAGAGCACCAAAAGGCCCTGGGCGTTTTTCACCATGGTCACAGGAGCCTCGGCGTTAGTGCCGAGGTACTTGTTGTCGGTGCCCGTGGTGGTGACACAGGGGGTTCCTTTTTTTGTGAGCTCGTTAATCTGGTAGTTAGCGTTACCGTTTTCAACCTTACAGCCCTCGCTAAAGGCATAGCCATCAATCACGCGACCGACGTAGGGATTGTTGTAGAGATCAAAGTTGCCCTTTCCCAGACCACGAGATTTGTCACCAGTTCCAGCACGCCAGGAAGATTTTCCGCTTTTGTCCATATTGCGGAAAATCACGCCGCCACCCGCAATGGCACCGACGTAGCCACCGATGGGAACAAGATGCGGCTTGTCGCCACCGCCCGTGACGGTAAATCCCGTTGTAGGGTTTTCGGCCGTCGTCCCATTAACGACCACGCCATCGATAATGTTATCGCCACCAAGGATGCAGCCGACAACGCCACCGAAAAACGCCGTCGGAACGCCGTCGGCATCCTTGGCAGAATAAGTAATAGTCGCCGACGCGTTCACATAGCGAATATTCAGATCGCGCACCACGCTGCCGTAACTATAGGGAATAAGGCCGCGAAGCGAACCCTCGTTATTCTCTATCTTGATGGTTGCGTTTTTATTATCACTGCCAAAGTTGCCAACGATGACGCCCCTAAACGGGTTGGCCCTATTTCCAAAACCGCCAAACGATGCGCCGTCGAGAGTAATCGTATTGCCCTCAGTAGGCTCGATGCTGTAATACGCGCTCTGCATATAGCGGTGCATGGTTTCGTCGCTCAGCGTCTGCGGGGAATTGGTCGACGCGTCTCCGGTCTTCTTCTCCCATTTATTATCGGTACCGTTCGCCTGCTTGTAGACGTACGTAACCTCATTGTCGGTCGAGTGATCGCTGCTGCGGCGAGTGCAGAGCCTACCCTGGTCGGCGACAATGGTGACCTCCCAGCCGTCAAGCGCCGTCATGTTATTAATGTAGTTGGCAATGGCATTCATCTCCGCCGCGTTTGTGACGGAATAAGGATCGCCGTAGGTACCACATCCCATTACCAGCTTTGGAATGCGCTGGTTGACTTTAATTTCGTGATACTGGACGCCATCCTCGGCGGCTTTTCCCTTGTAAACATAAGGAAGGTAGTCACCGAACCAAGGCCTGACGTCACCGTCCTTCTTACCATCAACCGTCACATAGCCGCTCACGGCACCATACGTCGCTTCGTCGTAATACCAAAGCTGCTTGCCCGGGTACTCCGTACTCCCATCAATCTCGGATCCGTAGGTCACCTTGCCCGCATCGCCATCGGCCTTAGTAAAGGTGTAGTCCGCAGAGCCCGTGCTCGTGCTTCCGTAGCCAAAACTCTCCAGCAGGCTCGCATGGGTGAAAATCGTATTGCTATTTTGGCTGGGCAAGCTGATTCGCTCAAACTTTGCCGTCACCTGATCGGAATTTTTTCCCACGCCGAGTCTGCCGAAGAGCGAGGTTGCCGCCGTGTCCCCTTTCGCATAACTAAGGGTTGAAGAAATATTCTTAGCGCTCAGGTTCACGCATGTCTGCATCTCGTTGATAAGCAGAGGAGCATAGCTGGTATTGCCGTTCACACCGTCGACCTTCAAGCCGTCGAGTGTCAGACCATCTATCTCGAGCTGCGCCACATTAGTCTCATTGATGGGCCCATAGATACAGCAGCACACAAGTGCACCGGACGAACTTCCCGCATCGTTCACAACAGAGCCCACGGTGCCAGCAAGCGTGACGTTTTCGACATTAAGGTCGCCCGTATGGGTTCCGATGAGAGCGCAGTGCATATTTTCGTGCTGCGTGGCTTCGCTATTCTTTTTATTACCTTCTTGCTCAGCTTTAATGTCGGAATAATGGAACGTAATCGTTGCATTATTCACAGTAACCGTTGAGCCCTTCGCGGGGTCAGTAGGATAGAAACTGTATCCATCTAAATTGATTGCCACGCCCGCGCTGTCGCTCGTGCCAATATTGTTTCCTTTGAAAATTTCCTGATTCCCCGGGATGATATAGGTCTGAATTGCAGGGGGCGCATACAAATACGCGCACCAAAGCAGTAGGTACTCTGCGGAGTCCATCCAACTGCTTTCGCTGCTATTTTTTTCGTTGTTGCCTACCTCCGCATATGCTTTGTCAAGATTGTAGTAATACCTCGTCCAGGCATTCGTTTTGTGGTTACTGCCGAAAGCCGACCGATTCTGATAGCTGTTGTCACTTCCCGGCTCTCCACTCATGTTGAGCTTGCCGCCATTGGCACCGTCATTGGTATGCAGCGAAACGACAACGTTCCATTCGCCATCAATAAGCTTGCTGCCGGCTTCGTTGCCATAGGCAGGCTTAGTGCCATTGCCAACCCATTCATCAAACGAAGTATCACTGTCGTCGCTTTTGATTGCCGTGTTGTTGATTTTCACGCCATTGCCCGCAGCAGCACCATTGACCTTATATGCAGTGTCCCAACTTGCCCTGTCCTCCAAGTACAAGCCGCTATAAGTTTCTACTCCATATGTTGAGGAATTCTCCGTTCTGCCACCTCGGCCGATGAGCAGGCCAAGCACCGTTGCCTTATCGGCATTAATGGTTGCGTTCGAAAGATCGATGGCGTAGTCGTTGATGATCCAGTAGCCACTGGCGGCGTATACGAGGCCGCCGACCTCGGTAGAGCTGTTTGCGGTCACGGTCGTGTTGTTGGTAGTTTTGAGGGCATAGGCGTTATCGCTGGCGCTCGCAGCAGCATCGCCAATGGTGACGATGGCATTGCCCCAGCTGTAGCCCAGAAGACCACCGGCGCCGTTCTTTGCATCGCCGTTCTTGCCGACGTTCATAGTGAATCTACTAAAGCTAAGACCGGTAATGGTAACGTTCTTCTCGTTCGATCCCTGCACAATGCAGCCGATAAAGCCACCGACTTGGGCAATCTTGCCGCCGGCGCAATCGCCGGTTTTGATTTTGCCGCCGACTTCGAGGCGCGTAACATTGAATGTCGAGGTATAGTCGCCCACGTAGCCGATGGCGCCGCCAATGCGCATATTGCCGTTAAGCGTTTGAGCTTTAGTGATGGTCGCTTGGGCCTTGCTGTTGCCCTCAAACGCAACCGTAGAAGCCGCCGACACGCTGCCCGCAATACCACCAATGTTCACTTCGTTGCCGAACGTATCATCACACGCGATATTCGTTTTGCACGTTACGCCAGACAATGACAGGTTGCCGACGATGGCACCCGCAAGCGACCCGGCATCGATAGCCGAACCGTTATCGAACTTCATGGAGCCAGCGATTGTGACGTTGGAGATGGTTGCGCCGTTGACGGCCGCGAACAAACCCATGCGGCCGTGGCGGTAGATTTTGCCGTTGCCGTTGCTCGTGTCATTGCCGTCGAGCACAGCTTCACCGCGCATGCCGTACGGCTCGCCGACGGCAAGGTTGATTGTGCCGTTGCCATTTGTGCCGCCGCCGTTCAACGTTCCCGAGAAAACTTGCGAGCCGTCTGCACGATCCTGCGTGAAACCCGTTAGGCCCGTGCCCTTGAGATCAATAGTGCCGTTCACCGTAATGGTCGAGGACTGCAAGCCGTTAAGGTTGTTTTCGGTAACGCCGTCAACCATCGAGTAGTAGCCGTTGGTTTGCCAGGTAATCGCCAGCTTTGCGAAATCGTCGATACTTGCCAGCGCAAATGCATCGCCAGTTTTTACGAGCTTAGAGCTAAAGTTCCACTGGTGCGCTTCGTTGATGGAGATGAGGTTCTCGCTCAACGGGTTGCCCAAGCGAATGACTTGGCCGCAACTGTACACGTCATCGATCTTGACGGGCGTAGAGGGGCGCTTATATTGCCATTTCTTGGCATCACCTGCGGCGGTGCCGCTATCGCTTCCGCTACCGGCGGCAAAAATCAGTGAGTTGAAGTTCTCATAAATCAGCTGCGCGGTGTGATCATTTTCCACGAAGGTGGCATCCGACAGGTCGGTGATACCGCTGAACTTGACGATGCCGAGCCACGACGACCCAACGACTCCGGCAAAGCCGCCGTTTGTGCCGCCGATGGTAGCGCCGCTGGCGGTTTTGACCTTCAGGCCACGCACTTCTAGAACGTTGTTTGTGTCCACGACGCCCACGGCGCCGCCGTATTTGCCATTTGCACTGGCGTAGCCCGAGGTTGAGCATGTCACTGTTGCATCACTGATGACCACGGCGGACACGTTAGCACTCCCGCCGCCTTCGCCAAGGTAGCCTACTAGGCCGCCTGCGTAGGTGAGTTTGCCGTTGGAGCCCACGCCGAACGACACCGCAGTATCACCCTGCACCGTAAAGGCATGCAGCGCGTCGCCGTTCTTCTTCCCCCACAGCTTACCCACCAAGCCGCCGTAGTTGCCGTGCTTGTTGTCATCCTTGCCGTTTTGTAGCGTGCTTGTATACGAACCGCCATTGACGGCCACGTCGCCGTTCGATATGTCGAGTACGCCGAACAGTCCGCCGGCGGAAGGGGCAGCGCTCGTGTTGGACACACTGAGCGCCACGCCCTTGCCAAAGTCGAAGATGCCGCTGTTGATGGTGAATGCGTCGGCAAACGAGGCGTCGCCGATAAGGCCACCTGCATACGTCCCGGCAGATGACGATCCAACCGCATACGCGGGCTTGATGGCAATGGCCTTGCCCGAGGCGTCTTTTCCGCTGTTATCCTTGCCCACGGTGAGCGTGAGCTTAGTCGCCTTACCGATAAGACCGCCCGCCGCGTTTTTACCTGCGACGCTCAGCGCCGAGACATCGATGCCAGTTGGTAGGGCGACGGTGGCACCCTCCCGCGCCTCGCCGATAAGACCCCCCGCGTTGGCATCAGCGGCTGTCGCGTTGATAGTGGGGGTACCGTCGAGTTTGTCCGGCAGGGCGAGGCCCGCAAGCGTAAGCGATGCTCCTTCGGCAAGGGTGTCCACAAGCAAGCCCATGTTGCCTGCGCTCGATTGCATATCGACCGCCAGGGGGCTGTTCGCACTTGTCGCGTAGGTGGCGTCGAGTGTGAGCGCGCCCGTGACCTCGCCCACAAGCGGCGAGGTGAGCTTGCAGATGTCCTTTTCGGTATCGCTCTTGGGCGTGCCCACGGTAACGGTGGCAGCAAGCGTCTTGTCCGCGCCCGTGACCTTTGCGGCCACGATGGGCTGGGCATCGGTACCCTTCCAGGTGAGCTTTACGGTGCTGTTGGCGTCGCTGAGCTCGATGTTGTTGAAGAGCGTCTTGTTGACAGTCAGGGTCCTGTCGCCGAGGTTGAGCGCGCCTTTGAAAGGGTAGGCATCGCTGCCGAAGCCCTGGAACGTGAGGCTACCCAGGCCGTCCACGATCTCCGCGCCGCACACGTCGAAGTCGATGCCGGTCGAGCCACCTTTGGAGATGTTCGCGTTCTGGTAGATGGCGGGATCGGTGTTGGAGATGGCGATAAGGTCGGCGTTGGACTCAAAGGTAATGGCCGTGACGGCGCCCAAGTCGTCAGTGATGACATTGCCGTCACCCAACGCGTGCCTGAGATCCTCGACAGTAGCGATGGTGGGGGCGGTGTTTGCCTGATCAGCAGCATCCGCGTCCGCGTCATCCGCTTGTTCTCCGTCAGCAGCACCCTCATCGGCGGCCGCATCGTCTTGGGACGCGTCGCCCTCCGCTGGAGCATCGCCGCTGGTGGTTCCATCGGTCGTGGAGTCCTGCGATTCGCCAGCGTTGGTAGAACCGTCGCCACCCTCGGTAGCGCCCGCGTCGGCGCCCGGAGTCGTCGTGGCGTCATCAGATGCAGCCTGGTCAGCATCTTGCAGCGCGGTTGCCACAGCATCCTGTACGGAGCGCGCCGTGTTGCCCGCGGCGCGCGCGGTAGAGACAGACGCCTCCATAACGGCGTCGAGCTCTTGCGCGAACACCTCCGTGGAGGGCGCAAGCGCCTGGAAAATCATGATCGCAGTCAGGCATGCGGTTGTTATGCGCTTTGCCGTTCTCATCTGGTCCTACCTCGTTCTATCTCATGCCCCGTGCGGGGTCTCAAAATCTATGCTTGCGGATCGCTTCGGCTAGTTCTGTGCGGCCGAACACGTAACGCCAATGGCTTCCCAGCTGGTCGGCTTCGAATCGCCCTTCCGGTAAAAGGTGATGATTTCCGAGCCAGGAGATGCATCGTATGTGATCGAGTTGCCGCTGACGGCTGCTTGCCCATTACCGTTCTTGTGATTCGCCTCAAAGAACGGATCGAGCTCGACCCCGCCCCCCCACGTGAGCTTTACCTTAGTCGTAACGCCCGTAACCGTCACGCGATAGTTGTAGGCATCAAAAGCGTTGATGCCCAAGTTCTTATCGGTATCCGAGTTCTTGTCGACCCACTCGCCCGAAACGCCCGAAGCCGTCACCTCTGCACGCTCGGAAGGCGCAATCTTGGCGGCGAGCCATTTAAGGTTGGTGCCGGGGCTATTGGAGCCGACCCGGGCTTTAACGGTGAAGGATGCTTTGTTGAGGTCCGCCTTGGAAAACGTAACCTTATAGGTATACATGGTTGCCTTGTTGGCAGGGAAGGAAAGGTCGACCGTGCCGCCCGCCGTCAGCGTGGGCTTACCGTTAACACTCCAAGTGCCCGTCGTTCCCGTCGCCTCCACGCTCAGCGTCGCGTTAACGTCCTTGTCGTTGACCTTGTTCTTGTCGCCCAGCAGATGGTTGTAAATGCGAAAGGTAAAGAAGCAGTTTTCCCCACTTGTGTCGGCGATGACGCTTCGGACGGCAATGTCCCCGTCATTCAGCGTCTCATTCGTGTAGCCCGTAAGCATGTCCGAGGCAAACAGCGCCTGTGACGTGCCCGAGACAGCGACCGACTTAAGGAAGTCGCCCGCCAAAAAGGCCGTGTAGGTAAGGTAGGTTCCCGTCGCAATCGCGACGGCACACAGCAGCACCGCAACTGCCCATAGGCGTTTACGCACTTTGAAAGCAGGGGCCGCCGTCTCCGCGCAGCAAGGCTCTGCCTTAGAATCATCAACCTGTGCAAAGTGCTTGCCAACAGGCCTCGCGATTTCATTTTGCTCGTTCTTGTCTTTCCGCATCTGGCACCCCTCCCTTCCTACTTATTAGTTATTAGTGCCGCTCATGCCGCGAGCGATTAGATAAACCATGTCGGTCTCTTTGACGTTTGAGACCTTGGCACCACCCACGGTTACGCCATCCGCGTTCCACGTGCACTCAATAATAAAGTTGGTGGCATCGTTGGCTTTCGTGCCATTCCAACCGTCTAGATCGTCTTTTTGGAACACGTGGTACCGATACAGCGGACGGACGTTTTTCTGGACGTCCCTATAAGTACCGTACGTTGGATCATTGCTGGCGAGCTCTTTAGCCAGGCCGTTTGCCTCATCCCTATTGATAAAGTCGAACGAAATTAGTTTGCCCTTACTCCACGAATACGGATTGTTGAGCCCGTCGAGGCCGACCACATCTCCCTTCGTTGCCGACGATTCGTTGACCGTCACGTGATACACGTTGATTGTCAGCCCCGTGATATTCGTGGTATTTGCCACCTGCAGCTCAAACGCTTGACCGCCGGCAGCGGGATCGCCATTGTCGCTCCGCACGCAAAACGCGCGACGAATGGTCACGGTGCCGTCTATGTTTTTAACATCGCCCCGTGACTCATCATACGAAATCTCGATGGGCTCGATGCTCGTCTGGTTGGGACCCATGGTCTTAAGCTGCGCGGGCGTTTGGATCTTGCCCACCGTAGACAGACTTTTGCTGCCCACAAACCACGAGAGCGACAAGCCGATGATAAGAGCGATTGCCGCCAGCAATATCAGGACCGCAAGGGCCTGTGCGCGGTGGTTTTCTATCCAATTGCGGGCATCGCCGAGGCGCGTTTGCATGGTGCTCATGAGCTCACGCCCTCCTGAGCGCTAATTCTAAGTTGGATGTATTTGACCTTATTGCCGATCTGCTCGTCGGCATTGTTGTACAGCGCCGAGCAGATGGCGGTGTCGCTGAAGGACATGCTAGACGAAACCTCGGGGGCGTTGGCAGCACTCGTGCCGTTTGCCGCGCCATAGAAGTAGTTCGCTTTATGCTCGTTCATGTCCGCCTGCAAAGCGCCGTAGTCAGACTTTGCGTCGCCCGCCGCCGCAAACAGGTTCTTGTAGTAATTCGTGTTGCCGGTAAGGACGAAGTTTTGGAAGTACTCCGGCCACACCCAGTACAGGTTGATGGTGAAGGGCTTGTTCGTTGGCTTGGTCACATCGCCGTTTTCGCAAAATGCGTTCTTGCGAATCTCGATCTTGCTATCAACCACGCGGCCCGAGTAATACCCGTTCTGGTCGCAGCTCGTAAAGAACAGCAAGTGGCCTTTGATCAAGCCAAGGAGCGCCTCCGCCTCGGGCGCCAGCGTTCCCCCGTCCCCAACAACGCCAACAATGTTCGTGACCTTAAGCAAGCGCGACAGATTGATCGTGACCCCGTCCAGGTCACTCACCAGCGGCTTCACCGTAAATGTAATCTTGCCGCGAGCACCCGGGTACAGAGAGCCCGCGGTCTCGTTGTTCAGGTTGGAACCGAGCGTTACCGTCATGGCGTCGGTCGTATCCAAGCCATCGATGGCATGCTTTTCCTCGGGCGTGCGCTCGGAGCGCTCGTAATAGCCCACGTGTGCGCCGGACTCACCCTCGCCCGCGGCGGTCAGCGTGTACCGATCCGCCTTCGCCCCGATCGTACTTCCCGTGGCGCTCACTCGGTTATTCGCGGCAAACCAGGCCAGGCATGCAAAGATGGCAACGATGGCAGCCAGCACAAACAGACCGCTCACCAGGAAATCCTTCCAGAAATCCTTGAGGGTCTGCACGTGCTCGTCGGCAGCTTGGCGGTACTCGGCCGCCGTCATGTGCTGCTGGAGCTCGCTATGTCGGTCCATGCCACTCATCGCTTACGTTTGCCCTGCGTGCGGGCTTGCCATCCTTTTCCGCTCGGTCGCGTTTATCCGTTGTTCGCAGGTAAAGAATTCAGGCAGAATACAACACCATACGATAAGGTAAAAGAATAGCATTGACCTGCGGTTCGCTCCACAACGCAAGCCTTAATGATGTCTTAAAAGTCAAACCCTTGGTGCAAGGGGGCAGGTTACTTCGCACCAATATGGTGCAAACAAACCTGGCCCCCTTGCACCAATCCGTGGCACCGGGCAGCGGACACACGGCGTGCCGCCCCTTAACACCCCAACGCGCGAACGGGTATCACGTAGATACCGTCCTCGACCTCGCGGGCGTACTCACCCACCCCCACAATCACGGCCATAAACTCTGGTTCGCGTGTGCGTGAACGAGGATTTCCACAGACCTTCTTGCGAACGCGCTTGAGGCTCTCGACGCCGGCGCTCGCTTTATCTTCACTCACCTTAATCTCAAAGGCGGCCCACCGTCCGTCGGCTAACTGCACGATAGCATCGCACTCAAGGCCCGAATCGTCGCGATAATAGCGCACGGGCGTGCTATCCAGCAGGTCGAGCGAACGTGCGTAGACCGAAAGGTCGCGTATGACCAAATTCTCAAACACCAGACCAAATGTCTGCCAGTCGGCAAGCAGCGCCTGCGAGGACATACCTAACAAGGCGCAAGCAAGGCTCGGATCTGCCAGATAGCGCTTGGGCTTGACGGTAAAGCGCCGTTTGTCGCGCGCGGCGGGAACCCAACCGGGAACCTCCTCGAGAATAAACATGCCTTTGAGGGCATCCAGGTACCTGCGCACCTTGGTCTCATCGGCAAACGCTGCGGATTCCTCCTCGGCACCGAACATATCCATAAGAATCGTTTTATACGTGGTTGCCTGTCCCAGATTGCGCGCGATCGATGCGGAGACTCGACGAGCAATATCGGGGTCGAGACCGACCGCCGGGAAGCTGCTCGAAAACGTGGTGTTGAGATATTCGCGAGCGATGAGCTGGGCGTCAGCCGAAACCATATCGATCGCCTCGGGCCAGCCGCCGCGGCAAGCGGCTTCGACAAGCCCCGGTGTATCGCCATCGCACCGGCAGGGCTCAAAACGATGCTCAAACAAGCCCGCCAGGCTCACCTTGCCGTTGGACTCACCTGTCTCGGCAAGCGTCATAGGGTGCATGCGGACGCGGCCGATGCGGCCAGCTCCACTATGCGCGGGCGCCTCCGCCTTTGAGCCAAACGCAGGCGTGGCGGAACCCGTGAGGATATAGGCGCCGCGTGTACCCCGGGTGCGGTCGACCTCGTGTCTAACGTAGTCCCAAATCTGGGGAACGCGCTGCCACTCATCGATAATATGCGGACGGTCTCCCAGCAACATCATCGCCGGGTCGGCACGCGCGAGGTCGAGATTCTCGTCGACATACGAGGCGGACGCCCCGTGCTCGAGCGCGGCCCACGTCTTGCCGCACCACTTGGTGCCCGCAATCTCGACCGCGCCAAAGACACGAAGGTAGCGCTCGATTTGCGCATCCACGATACGTGGGATGTATCCGTCCCGATGTAGCCTCTCGCCCGCCATGAGCCACCCCCCGCAGATTTCCAGTTCCTGCTTTCTGATTCTTCTATTCCACTGTAGCAAATTCGGATTTTCGGGTGGTTGTGATTCGGATTTTCGTGTTCATATAATTCGGATTTTCATGTTCTAAGGATTCGGATTTTCTGAATCCGCTGGTCAGGGGCACCTCTTATCGACAAAAAGGCAGGGAGCACCGATACGGCACTCCCCGCCCACTCAATACGCGATAGCTTTCTCGACTACAGCTCGTTGGCCGCGTGATATGCCGTGCGGATGGCGCTGGCAATGTCGGCGGTGCGCTCGCCCGAGCAGTCGCCCACGCAGGTCACGGGCACCGTCACGCCGTCCAGGTCAAACGCGTTGGCCTTGGAACCCACGGCCATCACCACGTAATCGCAGGCGATCTTCACCGGCTCCTCGGCGCCGTCCTCGGTGGTGCGAACAGCCTCCACGCCCTCGTCGGTAATGGCGGTCAGGCGGGTCTTCACGTGCTGCTCCACGTTGTGCTCGGCAAAGTCGCTCATGATCAGCGGCAGAATGGTCTCGGACTCGCCCGCGGCAATCTTATCGAGCATCTCCACGATCGCTACCTCGCAGCCGTGCTGCAGCAGGTACTCGGCAGTCTCGGTGCCCACCAGGCCGCCGCCAATGACGGCGACGCGGCCCGTAAGCTCCACCTTGCCGGCCAGCACGTCCCAACTCGAGACGACCTTGTCCGAATCGGCACCCGGAACGGGAATGACCACGTCGTGCGCGCCCACGGCCACAATCGCGGCGTCGGCGGCGTTGAGGTCCTCAGCGGTAGCGGCATGGTTGAGCTCAACCTTCACGCCCAGGCCAGGCAGAATCTTCTCGTAGTACTCGACCGAGCGCATGATCTCGTCCTTGCGCGGAGGCGCAGCCGCCAGCACAATCTGGCCGCCCAAGTGATCGCTCGCCTCGTAGACGGTCACATCGTAGCCGCGCTTGGCCGCCACGCGCGCGGCCTCCAGGCCGGCAATACCGCCGCCCACCACGGCGATCTTCTTGTCGCCCTCGCCCGGCTTAATGGCGATGGTCGCCTCGTCGCCGTTCTCGGCATTGAGCACGCACGAGATGTACTTGCGGTTTTGAATCGCGTCAACGCAGCCCTTGTTGCAGTTGAGGCACTCGCGAATGGGCTCGCCCGTGGCGGCCTTTAGCGCAATGTCGGGGTCGCACATAAGCGAGCGGCCATAGGCGATGATGTCGGCCGCGCCATCCTCCAGAATCTTCTCGCCGGCCTCGACCGAGACCACGCGACCGACGGTTGCCACCGGCACGGAGACCAGGGCCTTGACGCGCTCGGCCACGGGCAGCGTCCAGTTGTAGGGCATGGCGCCCATGGGCGGAATGGTGTCGCCCATGTTGCCGGTGTGATTTGCCTGTGCAACCTGGATCATGTCGATGCCCGCGCTCTCGAGCAGCTTGGCAAACTCGCAGGCCTCGTCGGGCTGCAGGCCGCCCTTACCGCGCGGCGTGCCGTCGGGGTTCTCCATGATCACGGGGAGCTTGTACTCCACCATCAGCTGCGGCGCGGCTTCCTTAATGGCAGCGACGACCTCGAGCGCATAGCGAACGCGGTTCTCGAACGAGCCACCGTACTCGTCGGTGCGCTTGTTGAGGATGGCCGAGCACAGCGAACCCACCAGGCGGTCGCCGTGGACCTCGATGGCGTCGATTCCGGCCTGCTGCGCGCGAGCGGCCGAGGCAGCGATAGCCTCCTTGATCTGGGTGAGCTGCTCTACGCTCGCCTCGTTCACGAAGTGCTGCATATCGTGGTGCAGCTTGGCATAGGCCTGTTTGCGGATCTCGTTGGACTCGGCCATCTTGGCGGCAAAGGTCTCCTCGTCACCGGCGGCCTTGGCTTCCTGCGCGGCCTTGGCGGCGGCCATGGATCCCATGACCATGCGGCCGACGCCGGGCACGTCGTACTCGGGGTGGAACAGCTGCAGCGCGACCTTGGCACCGTGCTTGTGGACGGCGTCGGCCAGCGCCTTAAACGTGGGGATCTGGGCGTCGGTCGCCAGCTTGGGCGTGGGGCTTGCGGTCATAACGGGAGCGACGTCGCCGATGACGATGTAGCTCACGCCGCCACGGGCCAGGCGCTCGTAAAAAGCCAGGCTGCGCTCGCCAATGGAGCCGTCGCGCTCCTCGTAGCCGGTGGTCAGCGGCGGGAACATAATGCGGTTCTTGAGCTCAAGGGGGCCAACCGTAATGGGCTGGAGCAGTTTGGATGCAGGTGCGGTCATGAACATTCCTCTCTTGTAGGCGCGGCGGCGATGGTGCCGCGTAGTTGTCTAGAGGATATGGCATGGGGGTACAGCGGCACAACGAAAATCGGCGAATATCAGGTGACGGCAGGTGGATGGGGCGGGACGGCCCGTCGGTTTGTCTCAATCTGTAACAGTTACTCGGCAAAAACCGGGTCTTACTGTTACAGATCAAGACAAACGGGAGCGGTCCGTCGGAAAATCTCGATCTGTAACACCTACAGACCAAAAACGACCCTAGATGTTACAAATCGAGACGAACAAATTCGGTCCGACCAAACATCTCAATCTGTAACATCTAGGCCCACTTTTGGCCCCTACCTGTTACAGATCGGGACAACGGGAACCGTCCCAACAAAATGTCTCGATCTGTAACATCCATCGGCCAAAAACGACCCCAGGTGTTACAGATCAAGACAAACCAAACCCGCCTGCTAGAAAATCTCAATCTGTAACAACAGCTCGGCAAAATCCGTCCCTCGTGTTACAGATTTAGATAAACAAAGATCGTCCTGCCGAAACATCTCGATCTGTAACACCTAGCCGCCCAAATCGGGTCCAGATGTTACAGATCGAGATTTTGTTTGGGAAGTTGAGAACTGGGTCGAAAACATTGATCCGCAATAATCAGAACCACCCTTAAAAAGGGTGGTTTGCTCTTAGGGTATAACCCACGGGCCCCGGGCTCGCGTCTAAAGGCGCGGGCCCGGACTTCGTCCAGGCCTAGTGCATCTTGACCCGTGGCGCGCCGGTCGAACCGGCGGGATCACCCCCTCTTGAAGGGGTCCTCGTACTCCTTCACGCTCAGCTTGTCCAGCGCGATGTCGTGGGACTCCTGCTCCCTGATGTACTTGGCGATCGTCGCCTCGTTCAGGCCGACGGTGGACACGTAGTAGCCCTCCGCCCAGAACTTCCTGTTGCCGAACTTGTACTTGAGGTTGGCGTGCCTGTCGAATATCATCAGCGAGCTCTTCCCCTTCAGGTAGCCCATGACGCTCGCGACGCTGTACTTCGGCGGGATCGCCAGCAGCACGTGCACGTGGTCGGGCATCAGGTGCCCCTCGATTATCTCGATCCCCTTGTACTCGCACAGCTTCCTGAGGATCTCCCCTATGTCGCTCCTGATTTGGTTGTAGATCACTTTGCGCCTATACTTCGGCGTGAACACGATGCAGTACTTGCACATCCACTTCGTGTGGGAAAGGCTGTAGGCCTTCTGGGCCATGGCGACCACCCCTTCGACTCGAATTCTTGACGGCCTGAACAATCGTCAATATCGGTCGGAGGGGTGGCTTTGTAAAGCCGTTTGTCTCCACCCGCGTAGCGGGTGGTTCAAAGCTGGCCGCTGCGCGGCCAGCAGACTAAAGTCTTGAACAAAAAAGCTCGCCGGCTAGGCCGACGAGCTGCAAGTTCTTGGTCGCGGGGGCAGGATTTGAACCTACGACCTCCGGGTTATGAGCCCGGCGAGCTACCAGACTGCTCCACCCCGCAATGTCTGCTTCATATCTTGAACACCCCCGGCGCGAAGAGTCCAGGGCCCACAACGTTCCTAGGCCATCTCGTCAAACGACACCTCGTCGTCGGCCAAAACGGCAGCGTTGCAGCCTTCGGGCCCATCGGCTACGCAGTCCTCAAACACGCGATACCTCTCGGCGCGCTCGCGGGCAGCAGCAGCCGCCAGCTCAAACGCGCGGTCGAGCGACATGCCGCACATGAGCTGATACTCAAGCTCTACAGTGAAGTCGCCGCCCACGTCATTCGCCACATCGCCGGCGCGCACGCGCAGCTCGTCGTTCCACGGCAGCAAGACCTTTCGATCGTCATCCTCGTCCGCAAAGGACGCGCCCGCCGCAGCAAGACGCTCAGCCGTCACGTCTTTCGCCGTGGCGCAAATAAAATCTGTCACCGAAGGCTTCTCGCTGTCGATCATCGCCACCACCGTCTTATCGCCGTCCACGCGGGTCGCGGGAAACTCGTTCAGATATTTAGCTGCAGCGACATTCATCAACGGCAAATCGTCCACATCGATATTCCGATTCGTGAGCAGGCCAATGAGCTCGCGGTCATACGCCTTCGGCGCACCGTAAGAGCCGGGCGCCCACTCGGCAAACTGCCCAAGCATGCCACCTGTGGCTACAAGCACGCTTTCGGCGCTCGTGCGATAGTCAAACTCCCAGTGATAGGAATCGTGCAGCGGGAACGGCCGGCTCGACAGCGGCCCGCAATGCATATGCGTCAGGGCAAACGGATCACCCAAGAAGTCCACGGCAATCGCACCGGAATCACCGGCATTGCCATACCAAACGCGCACGCCATCCCATACTACCAGGCATAGCGTGCAGGCAAACGAAGTGATATCGGCAGCGGGCTGATCGACGGCCACGTCTGCGACCGCACGAAGCGCACGCTCAAACACGCCCTTAAGGGCAGAGGCATCACCCGGCACGAGCTCGCCCCGACGATACGCTTCGGTCGCCGCATCGACGGCAGCTTCGCTGGCAAGGTGGGCACCTTCGTCGCTCAAAATCATGGATGGCATACCGCCCGCGACGGCGGCGACGATCGCCTGCCGAGGCGCCGCGTCGATCACCGAGCCTCCGCCGTCCGGACCACCATCCCCCGCCGCGCCGAACGCGCGGGGCGGCTCGACCACCTGCACGCAGCAATGCTCCCGATTTCCGCACCCCTGCAACTCATGCCTGGCACCTGCTACGCTCGCCTCGTAGTGAATCAACATCTCTGCTCCTTATCGTCCACACCGGCTGGGCGCGGCGGGCTCTGGTCCGTCCGGCACCGCGTCCAGGGCTGCTTCCGCGGGCTTGGACCGCCCGCTTTGTCGCCGACAGTCTGGCAGCAAAACGGGCGTTTCGGTCGCACGCGGTTCAGCTGAACACGGGGCCGAAACGCCCACGCAAACGAATCGCGGTACAGCAGCGTCGACGGCGCGTATACAATGGTGCGCGTCCTTTTATGCCAACACTGGGAGTAGACATGCTGCTCGCTATCGATATGGGAAACACGCAGACGGCCATGGGTCTGTTTGACGGAGACGAGCTGGTGCAGTCGTGGCGTATGCCCACCGACCGCTCCTATACCGCGGACGAGATCCACGTGCGCCTGATGGGTTTCTTTAAGATGTACGGCCTTTCGCTCGACGCGGTCGACGCGATCGCCTTTGCCGGCGTGGTGCCGCAGCTCTCGCGCGAATGGCACGCCGTGGCCGACCGCATTACCGCAGACGCCATCGTTATTGGGCCGCAGACGGCCGCGGTGACCAAGCTGCGCGCGGCGCGTCCCCAGGCCGTAGGCGCCGATCGCGTCGCCAACGCCGTTGCGGCCGAGACTTTCTACGGCGCGCCGGCGATCGTGGTGGACTTTGGCACCGCGACCAATATCGACGTCATCAATGAGGACGGTTATTACATTGGCGGAGCGATCGCGCCGGGCATCCGCATCTCCATGGACGCGCTTGCCGCCCGTGCCGCCAAGCTCGCCAGCGTTCCGCTCGAGGCGCCCGAGCACGCCATCGGCCGCGATACCGAGGAGTGCATCAAGGTCGGCGCCGTAACGGGCGCCGCCGCCATGGCCGAGGGCTTGGTCGCGCGCATGAAGCGCGAGCTGGGCCGCGAGGACGCCATCGTTATCGCCACGGGCGGTCTCGCCGGCATCGTCGCCGATTCGACCGACGCCTTCGACGTGGTCGATGGGCAGCTCACCATCAAGGGTATCTGCGAAATCTACCGCCGCATGCAGGAGCTGGGGTAAGGCGGGGCTTAAGTCGAGCACGAGCGGCGAACTAGGCAACGCATCGGTCCTATTCCTCAAAAACGAAAATTATTCAATTTTGAGGAATAGGACTTTCTGCTACGCCTCGCCGCACAGCCACCTCGCCAGGTCCACGATCTGCACCCCATCGCGGTCCGTGGCCTCATGATGCGTGCGGGCGAGAATCATCTTGGGATACGCATCGCCAATGCTCAGCAGTGGCGAAATCTCGCGTTCAAATGTCTTATCCGAGCTGATGTCGTCGCTCACCTGAATGTAGAGTTTCTCGCTCCGCTTGATTGCTACAAAGTCTATTTCCTTTTTATAGAGTACACCGACGTATACCTCGTATCCGCGGCGCAGCAGCTCGATTGCCACCATGTTCTCGTATACGCGGCCCCAGTCCATATCACGTGTACCAAGAAGCGCATATTTAAACGCATGGTCCGCCAGATAGTACTTCTCGCCGCTTTTAAGGTATTTTTTGCCGCGTATGTCGTACCGACGAACTTTATAGAAGGCAAACGCATCGCACAGGTACCCCATGTACGTGCCGACCGTCTTGTTCGTAATCTTTAGCCCATCCGCATTTAATGCATCAGTAATGTTGCGTGCCGACGTAATGTTGGAAACGTTGTCCATCATGTAATCGGCAATGCGTAGCAGCGCCGATTCGTTTCTCACGTTATGCCGCTGCACGATATCCCTCACGATGAGCGTCTTAAAGACGTTGGAGAGATATTGATAGCGCTGCTCCTGCAGTGGATAAGGGTAAGAGCCGGACATACCGCCGGTTCTCGCGTACTCATCGAAGTCGCGGTCGACCTCGCCCTCATCGCCATAGAGACGATACTCCTCAAACGAGAATGGGAAAACCTCGATCTCGAAGGTGCGCCCCGTAAAGAGCGTCGACAGATCGCTCGACAGCAAAAAGGCATTCGATCCGGTGATGAAGATGTCGTACTGCTCGGATGCATGAAGGCTGTTGATCGCACGCTCAAAACCGTCGCACATCTGAACTTCATCGATAAGCAGAAAGTTTTGCTTGCCGAGCACTCGATGATCTTTTACATAGGCGAGCAACGCGTGATACTCGAGCAGGTTCTCGAACTCATCGAGGTTGTAGTTGATATGGATGACATTCGAATTGGACAGATTTGCCTCCACGTAATCGCGGAGGGCCTCGAGCAATTTTGATTTACCGCTACGCCGGATGCCCGTGATGACCTTGATATCCGGCACGCCAATAAGGCTCGTCAACGTGTCCATATATGACGTTCTATCGATGAGTTTCATTGGGACCCCCTCGCGGTCTTTTATCGCTATTCCTCAAAAACGAAAATTTTTCAGTTTTGAGGAATAGGCTCTGTAACGAATATACCTCGCGAAAGGCCGAGCTGGCTTAATCCTATTCCTCAAAAACGAAAATTTTTCAGTTTTGAGGAATAGGATCGACGCGGCTATTCTCTCGGGTCACGCAAAAGTCCTCCCCGTGCAAGCCGAAGAGGACTTTGCTGTCATCGCTATCTTTGAGCGCTGGTGCCTCGCGTTACAGCCCGCGAATCCGTACGGCCTCGGGCGGAAACTCCTGCTCGCCGGCATCGGTCTTGATGGTCGCGCGGCCCCAGATGTCCAGGCCCGCAAACACACCGACCGCAAGCGGCAAGCCGTTGGGCGACACCGCCGCAACTTGGCGGCCCAGCAGCGGCACCATGTCGAAGTACTCGCCCAGCACGGGAGCCAGCGGACCGGCAGCACCCTGCGGCGTGTTGGCGACAACCGCCCAGGCGTCCACGCGGGCCAGCACGGCGGCGGACAGCGCCTCGACCAGCGCTTCGTCAGCCACGTCCACACCAAGCTCGCTCAGCGCCGAACGCTCGATATCCACCGTCACGGCACCGAACATGCCCGCGGCACCGGCGCCGCCGTTGACGGCGACGCGCGCGAACGACGTCTCAAACGCGGGCGCGCCGCACACGATGTCACTCGGCCACTGGATGCCCACCTTGCCGGCAAGGCCCAGCCCCGGCGTCGACGCCGTGCCCACAAGCGCGTCCATCATGCCCATCGCCGCCACAAACGGCAGGCCGTGGAAGGCGTGCATGTTCACGTCCGGGCGCACGACCAGCGAAAACGTCAACGACGCCTCGCCCGCGCTCCAAGCGCACCAGCCCGCGGACGCGCCCTCGCGACCCGCGTCGCGCGCGGCGTCAAGCTCGGTGCCGACGGCTACAGCATTCATCTCAATCATCTACATACGCCCCAATTCGCCCACGATATGGCCCACGCGATCCTCGGGCTCCTTGACCTCGACGCCGTTGTAGCGGAAGAACCGCGCCGGGTCGTGCATCAGGTCCTCGAGCGGCACCAGCACAAAGTCGCGCTCGCCGATCAGCGGATGCGGCAGGCGCAGCTTCTTGCCGCCGTGGGTCTCGCCGTCCATCCACAGCAGGTCCAGGTCGATGGTGCGCGGGCCGTTTGCCTTGGCCTTCTTGGAGCGGTCGCGCCCCAGCTCGGCCTCGATCTTCATAAGCTCGTCGAGCAGCACCAGCGGCGCCAGCTCGGTCTTAATCTCGATGACGGCGTTGGCAAATGCGTCCTGGCGCGTTTCGTAAGCCGGCTCGCTCTCATAGATGCGCGAGCAGTTGGACACGCAGGTGAGCGGGATCTCGGCGATCATGTCGCGTGCGGCGCGGATGTTGTCGCAACGATGCCCCAGGTTGGAGCCCACGGCCACAAACGCACGGCGCGGCTGCGGTTTGGCTACAGCCCAGTAACCGTTCAGGAACTGCGCAAAGCCGGTGACGTCGTGCACGCGCACGATGTTGGCACCGGCCTGGATAGCGCCCAGACACACGCCAAACGTGGCGGCATCGCGCGCGGCGGCCTCGGTCACGCCCGAGACAGCGCCCACAAAACGCTTGCGCGACACGGCACACATGAGCGGGTAGCCCAGCGACGCCATCTTGGCGGTCTCGCGCTGGATGACGATATCCTCGTTGGCCGTCTTGCCAAAGCCCGGGCCCGGATCGATGCAGATGCGGTCGCGCGACACGCCGGCATGGATGAGCGAGCGGGCCTGGTCGGACAGAAAACCCATGACGCGGCGCATGATGGGCGCCGAATCGGGCAGGGTGAAGCGGCGGAGCTGAGAGGTGGGCACGTAGGCCTCCTCGCGGCGGGCGCTGCGGCGCATCATGGCTGCCAGGTGATCATTGGGCTCCGGCACGGGCTCAGGGTTCGCAGCGGCCTCGGCGACAGGGGTAGCCTGCTCGGCGGCCGGTGTCTCCTGCTTCTGCTCGTCCGCAGGCTCGGGCGCGGGTTCCGGATCGCCGAACGGCAGCGAGGGCTGCACCACGCCTCCCGGCAGCTTGGCCTCCGTCTTGGGCTCGCCCAGCAGCTTGCCGCGACGGCGGCGAGCAGGCTTCTCGGCCTCGCGCGCAGCCTCGGCGGCCGCCTCGCGCGCCTTCTCGGCAACAAACGCCGCGGCCGAGGTATCGAGCTGCACCGTTGCATGCGTGCGCGTGGGCGCCGCGACCTCGCCGGCGTGCATCACGATGACGCCGCAGGTGCTCGTCGCGACAAACTCAACCATCTTGGGGTCGGTGAAGCCCGTCACGTCGTTGACGATCGAGGCGCCGCAGCGCACGGCCGCCTTGGCGACCGCCACGTGGCGCGTGTCGATCGAGACGATGGCGCCCTCTTTGGCCAGCGCGCGCACCACGGGCAGCACGCGGCGAGCCTCCTCGTCGGGATTGACCGGGGTAAATCCGGGGCGCGTGGACTCGCCGCCCACGTCGATGATGTCGGCGCCGGCGTCGAGCATCGCCAGGCCGTACTCGATGGCGGCATCCGGGTCGAAGTGCTCCCCGCCATCGCTAAACGAATCGGGCGTCACGTTGAGGACGCCCATGATGCGCGGGCGGTCAAAGCTGAGCTCGTACTTTCCGCACCGCCATGTCTTGCTATCGTTCGCCATGAACATCCTCCTAAAATGCCCGCGCCGCCGCGCTCGGGCGCAGGCGGCGGGGTCGCTTTGCAATCAGTCTTTCTATTGTATCCGCGCACACGGGCTAGAACGCAAACGCGGCAGCGATGTCGCAAGAAATCAGCAGGTCGGCATTTGCATCCTGATCGGTGGGAGCGAGATTGCAAATGGCCAGCGTATCGCCGGTAAAGTAGCGCGTAAGGCCCGCCGCCGGATACACCACGAGCGAGGTCCCGCCCACAATGAGGGCATCGGCCGCGGCGATGGCGGCAACGGCACCAGTCAGCACATGCTCGTCGAGCGGCTCCTCGTAGAGCACCACATCGGGCTTAATGCGCCCGCCGCACGCAGGACACACGGGCACGCCCGCGGCGTCCTCGTGCTCGCGCGAGCAAATCCACTCGGCGCTATAGACCGCGCCGCACGACTGGCAAATGTTGCGATGGACCGATCCGTGCAGCTCGAACACGCGCTGCGATCCCGCCATCTGATGCAGACCGTCGATATTTTGCGTCACCACGGCATTTAGCTTGCCGGCACGCTCCAGCTCGGCCAGCTTGGTATGGCAGCGGTTGGGCTTCGCACCAAGCGCGATCATCTTGGTGCGGTAAAAGTCGAAGAACTCGGCCGAATGCGCCTCATAAAAGCTATGCGAGAGCATGGTCTCGGGCGGATAGGCAAACCGCTGATGATACAGGCCGTCCACACTGCGGAAATCGGGGATGCCGCTCGCCGTGGAAACACCCGCGCCGCCAAAGAAGACCACGCGCTTGTGGGTGCCGAACAGCTCCGCCAGCGCGGCGGAGGCCTGTTTGGAGTCCGTTATCGCCTGCGTCATATGAGTCCTCCGTCCTTGTTGGTCGGGCAGCGTTGGACGATGTCCCAGCATGCGGCCTTTGGGTCAGCACGCGCGGAGCCCACCACCGCCCCTGCTGCGCTAATCTTAAGCCTGCCAACCCCGTCGAAAGGACACCATGCCTCAGACTTACACTTTCGCCTCGTGGAACGTCAACGGCCTGCGCGCCGTGCTCAAAAAGGACCCGAGCTTTATCCAGGTCGCGCAAGAACTCGACGTCGATATCCTGGCGCTGCAAGAGACCAAGCTGCAGGAGGGCCAGGTCGATATTGACCTGCCCGGCTATCATCAAACCTGGAGCTACGCCGAGCGTAAAGGCTATTCGGGCACCGCGGTCTTTAGCCGCCAGGAACCGCTGCGCGTGCTACGCGCCGACGCGCTGCTACCCTACGCCGGCGAGCGCGAGGCAGCCGAGCTCGTCGCCCAAGCCGCAACCGAGGGCCGCGTCTGCGCGCTCGAGTTCGACAAGTTTTGGTTCGTGGATGTCTACACGCCTAACGCCCAGAATGAGCTCGCGCGCATTGATGTGCGCATGGCCTGGGATGATGCCTATCGCGGCTTTTTGAGCGCGCTTGAGCACGAGACCGGCAAGCCCGTCGTAACCTGCGGCGACTTTAACGTGGCGCACGAGGAGATCGACCTTAAGAACCCCAAGTCCAACCGCGGCAACGCCGGCTTTTCGGACGAGGAACGCGGCAAGTTTACCGAGCTGCTCAACGCCGGGTTTACCGATACCTGGCGTGCGGCCAATCCGGACGTCGAGGGCGTCTACAGCTGGTGGAGCTACCGCTTTAATGCCCGCAAGAACAACGCCGGCTGGCGCATCGATTATTTCCTGGTGAGCGACGCAATCGCCGGCAACGTTCGCGACACCGGCATCCGCGGCGACATCTTTGGCAGCGATCACTGCCCCGTCACCCTCACGCTAGAGCTCTAGCCCCAACGATTCCCCGGGGACGAAGGAAGGCGGACCATTTTTGGGTCTCGTGGGGGCATCCGCATGATCCGCCCGCCACGAAACGCGCCCATCTACTACGTTTAAGCCACCACCCTCAACCACAACGAGCAGCGCAAAAAGAAAACCGCAGGTAGAAAGCCTGCGGTTTTTAATAAAACGCGGGTATGGTTGGAGGTATCGGGTCAAACGTAGTAGATGGCCCGGTTTCGTGGCGAGCACCCCCCAACGACCCCTTAGGGACGGAGGAAACGGATCATTTTGGCTCCTAGGGCCCGCGGCGACCGTCATATGAGTCGGCCCGCTTCAAAACTATGCCGGTTTACGGGGCTAAATCGTGAACCTCCAACCACACGCAACTTGGGAAAAATAAAACCGCAGGTAGACGGCTCGTCTATTTTCGAAAAATGTCGGTATGATCGGCCTATGCCAATCTAGCCCCGTAAACCGGCATAGTTTTGAAATGGCACCGTAGCAGTATTGGTTCTTGCCCCAGCACAACCTGTCCTACAACCCGTATTTCACGACGACACGGTTGATGCGGCGACACCAGGGCTTGTACAGAGCGGCCAAAAACACACAGGTCGCAAGGCCATGCGTAATATCGAACGGCACCGCCGTCGCAAGACGCGCCGCGGCACCCGCCCAGGTGAGCGGCTGCACAAAACCGATGATGTCATACGCGTTGATCACGACGCCATAGAGCAAGCCCGAGGCAAAGCCATACGCCAGCAGCGCCGGCATGCGCACGGTGCCGTCGGCGCGGTCAAACGCGCCCGCATGCGCCAGTGCGCCACCGATATAGCCCACCAGGCCCCAGGCATACATCTGCCATGGCGTCCACATGCCCTGCCCAAAAAAGAAATTGCTGGTCAGCGCCGCCAGCGCGCCAACCATAAAGCCGTTGCGTCGACCCAGCGTCGCCCCCGCGATAATGGCGATGGCACTCACGGGCTTAAAGTCGGGAATAGGCCCAAACAGGATGCGCCCCGCCGACGCTAGCGCTGCCAGCACCAGCGTCGGCATGATCTGGCGCAGGCCCGGGCGCGATGCCTCGTAGCCCGCAAAGAACAGCGCAAGCACGAGCGCCACCACAACCAGCATGGCAAGCGCCGCCTGCTCAACGCCCGCCAACAACGCCGCAGCCATCACCGCCGGCATCGCCAGCAGCAGCGGGATCTCCATATGTTGCAATGCACACGACAACGGCAGCCTCCATCAGACAAATGCCCGTACATGGTAGCACGCGCAAAATAGAAGCCGACCAGTCCCCCGGTCGGCCCCGACAGCCATTCGTCTGTTACACCCGCTGCACAAGCGGCACCAAGCTCTATTCGCCCGCCACCTTAGCGGCAATCGACGCGGCAAAGGGGTCAAACAACAAGCCGCCCACAACAACAAACGCCCAGCCGCCCGTCACAAGACGTGCCCAGCGCGAAAAATAAGGCATGCCATTGACCACGCCAAAGCCCGTCTGAAAAGCAATCTCAAACAATCCGATAAGGCAAAAGAGCAGCGTAGCACCGACGACGGTTCCGCAGATACGCGCGCCAGGAGTACCCAGCTCAAAGCCAAAAAACTCGACGCACGCGCCGACGGTTTTACCAAAGAGCGGCATAAAACTCACAATTTGCGCAATGGCAATGGCTAGGACAAGCTGTCCCCAAAAGCCTGTGACGCCTTGAAAATCGAGTGCAGCTTTTCCCTCGATAATCGGCAAAAACGAACACATGAGCAGAGGGTTGACGATGCCATTGAGGATCGTCACGACGGTGCTCTTTTTCAACGTCAAGTAAATCAACTCCTAGTATTGTGCCAACCGACATAGAACAAACGGAGGCGTGACGCTACGCAAGCGAATCGGGTGAGGGCAGAAGCGGAAACACCAACGCCGTGGCGCCAAACAGGACGGCGCATCCCAAAAGAAGCGTTTCGTAGCTCTCGCCAATACAGCAAGAAAGCGCCACGGGAATCAAAAACGTCAATCCCAGCGAGACGGTACTCACCACGCCGCCGGCGCTTCCCGCAAGGCCATCGCGCACACCGGGAAGCATGTACGGCAGCGACTGGACAACAGGCCCGGCAACGGCGCTCGCGATGCCGATCGCAAACATCAGCCCTATCGAAGACGCAGAAATAAAAGCTTCCCCAGCCCACATGAGCACGCCCCCGACAACCGCCGACAAAGCCATGAATGCACGGTAGTCCTTAAACTGTGCGCGCATATAGGGGCCGACCACGCTTCCGACAATCGATCCGAGGGTTACAAACGAAGCCAGGACTCCAGCGGTTTGCGGCTCGATCGAAACCTCAAGCGCCGACACCAAATAGCCGGAGTACGCCGTAGCCGACGCGAGGGCGACTCCAAGCAGCACCGCCACAAGCCAAATCATCGGCATCTTGGCCACCGTTCCAAAAGCGCCCGCCGTCGGCGCGGAGTCACCGGAGGCGTCATCGCTTGCTGCACGCACGGCGTCCGCCGACGGCGCGACAAGCAGCCACAGCAGCCCAAATACCGCAAACAAGACAGCGGCGAGCACGTATGCCTGCCCAGCCGCCGCAAAGAGAGGAGACGTCGCAAGCGAGCAGGCGATGCCGGCGGAGCCCGCCGCATAAAACCACCCCATGGCGCGATCAGTGTCATCGCCAAAAGCAGGTCCCAACACCTTCAACGCAATGGCGTTGATGACGCAGGGCGCCGCACCCAACAGCACGCTCGCCGCGAACAGCGCCGTAAACGAGGAACACGCGACGCGCGCGACCGCCGCGGCCGCAGAGACCGCCGATGCGAAAAGCACGAGCGCCTTCACGCCGCGGCGATCGGCACAAACACCTGCCGGCATACCAAACACCACGGCAGGAATAAACGGGGCAAACAGGACGGCCGAAAACTCGGCAGACGACAACCGCAGGCTCGACACAACCATGTGCGCCAACCCCGACACCTGGTACTGCGCATAGTTGGCGGCAAACACGATGCCGCACACCACAAACAGCAACGCGTACTTCTCGACCGTCCCTTTGCTCACGTCAATCACCCTAACTACGCCTCGTCCCTGCGATAGACAATACGCCCATCGAATATGGTCGTTTCGACCTCCAGCTCGCGAATCGCCATCGGGTCCATCTCAAACGGGTTATCCGACAGGATAACGATGTCGGCCAGCTTGCCGGCGGCAAGACTGCCCAGACGGCGCTCGAATCCCTCGGCGTAGGCAGAGCCGAGCGTATGTGCCTGAAGCGTCTCGCCAAGCGTCAGGGCATTCTCGCGGAAATAGCCCTCCGCTGGATGCCCATCGAACTCGCTGCGCGTCACCGCGGCATATACGGTGTCGATGGGATCGATCGACATGACCGCAGGCCAGTCGGTACCAAGGCCCAAATGGATTCCGCCGTCGGCCTCCTCCCGGTAGCGCCACATGTGGCTCATGCGCTCCTCGCCGAGCGAGCCCTCGTACACGCCCTGGCCAAGGCCTCCAATGGGATGCTGCGGCTGAATCGCCGCGTTGATACCCAGGCGCTTCATGCGAGCGATGTCCTCAAACTGCAGGTTATCGGTGTGCTCGATGGCAAAACGCGTTCCCTTGTTGCCGCACACCTCCTCGGCGCGCTCGACAGCATCGATGATCATCGTGGCCGAAGCATCGCCAATGGCATGGATGCGGACATCAAAGCCGTTTTTGTCGGCCTCGAGCACCATGCGGTCGAGCACCTCCTGGTTGCACGCCGGCTCGCCGCGGAAGTCCTTGCCCATGGGGGCGTTGAGATACGGCTCGTGCATGTATGCCGTGTAGGCCTCGGGGCAGCCGTCCAGGATGTACTTAAGGCCCGCCATGCGCACGCGCTCGCCATGATGGCGCGCCCTCAGAGTCTGCGACTCCGCCATGGGAGCATCGAGCGCGGGGTAATAGCTAATGCGCAGTGTGCTGAGGCCCTCGTTTGCCAGTCGGTCGTAAATGTCGTACACGCCAGGCGTGGTCACGCCCAAGGGGTACATATCGCCGATCGAAGTGATGCCGAGCCTGTTAAACTTGCGCATCGACTTGAGCAGCGAAGCATCGAGGTCCGGCTTGTTGAGCACCACATCAAGCAGAATGTTCGTCGCCTGGGGCTCGGACAGAAAGCCGTTGGGCTCGCCGTTGTCAAAGTGGCGGATGAGGCCGCCCTCGGGCGTCGGGGTGTTACGGTCGATGCCGACCGCTTTGAGCGCGGCGGTATTGCACCAAACCACGTGCATCGAAAAGTCCGAAAGCACAATCGGGCGATCGATGTCGAGTGCATCGAGGCTACGACAGTCGGGGTCGGTCGGGTCCTCCCATGCGGGCGAATACCAGCCCTGGCCGTAGATCCACGGGTTGTCGGGGTGCTCAGCGGCAAACTTCGCCACGGCATCGACGCAGGCCCGCTCGCTCGGCAGGAACATCAAATCGCAGCAGAAGTCCTCGTCCTTTTGGATGGAACCGAGCGCAAAGTGCATGTGCGAATCGTTGAATCCGGGCATGACCAGCTTGTTGCCCGCATCAATCACCTCGGTATCGGGGCCGACAAACGGCTGCACCTTGTCGGGTGCGCCCACGGCGACGATCTCGTTGCCGCGAACCGCTACGCATCCCGCATGAGGCTCAAGCTCCTCCGCCGTAAACAGCGCCGTGGTCTTAATGACGATGTCGGCAGGAACCACCGTCTCCATGATTACTCGCCGTCCTTAGCAGCGGCAGCCTGCATAGCCTTGCGGCCGAGCTCGGGCAGGAAGAAGACCGGCACCACGGAAAGCAGGAAGCAGAGGCTCTCGAGGCCCATGTTCATGGTGTAGTCGGCGCCGGCGACAGCGGAGATGCCGATGGGCAGGAAGTAGCTCATGAGCAGGGAGATGGTGCCGACGATGCCGCCAGCGGAACCGGCGTACGTGTCACCGATCTCGGGGAGCAGAACCGGCATGGACTGCATGATCGGGCCGTTGATTGCAGTGAAGAAGCCGTTGATGACCAGGATCGCCCACAGCAGGAAGCCGACGGGGGTGTACCACGTCACGAACATCGAGACAGCGCCGATGAGCGTGGTGACGATGAGGAAACCCTTGAACTTGCCAAGCTTGTCGCAAAAAGCAGGGCCCACGATGCAGCCGAAGAAGCTGCCGACGGTGACGATGGCGGCCATGAAGCCGGCGGTGGCGGCATCGATGCCCTTGCCAAGCTGGAGCGCCTGGGGCAGGAAGCCGGCATAGGCAGTGGTGGAGGCGAGGCCAAAGCCAACGCCGATGGAGATCAGCCACACGCCGGGGCTCTTGATGGCGACCTTGAGGTAGTCGAGCACGGGCTCGGGCTCGGGAAGCGGCTGACCCTCGGGCACGTCACGGTCGAGTACGATCCAAAGAACCCAGGAGATGGTCATGACGACAGCGGCAACCATGTAGGAGTTGAAAACGCCGCCGAACATGCCGGCGCAGATCTGGGCGACGACGATAGCGACGCACGAAGCGGCGTAGAACAAGCCCATGGCAAAGCCGGTCTGCTCGCGGAACCACGTGCCGAGCACCTTGATGAGGTTGGCGTTGAGCGCCGAGATGCCCATGCCGATCAGGAACATCGACGCCATCTGCATCGTGAACGAGTCGAGCGTAAAGCAGCGGAGGAAGCCGCCGGCAACCGAAATTGCGGTGCAGACCGTAACGACCTTCTTGGAACCGATGCGGTCACCGAGGGCGCCCAACGGAATCGAGAAGAAAACGGCAGTAAGCATGGGGACGAGGAACAGCATCGAGAAGCCAACGGTATCGATGTTGAGCATCGGCATGACCTCGACGGCAAGCGCCGAGACCTGATACTGCATGTAGTTAGCCATAAAGCACAGCAAGCAAACGACCGAAACGATTGCCCAGCGCCATGAAGGAAGTTTCTCTTCCATGATGACTCCTTTGGTTAGTCGAGCATTCAGACAACTTGGAGAGCCGGGCCCTGGCTCTTCGGTGCCCTCATTTTGCGATTGACCCCTCGCCGAAACCATTCGGCATCCGGCTTATCATCATGCGAAAAAAGGAGTAGTATCACTACGCTAAATAGCTAAAACGCCAGCTTAAACCCTACGCAATCTCATCGGAGGTCATCTTGAGCTTTCTGTCCGATTCCGAGTGGCTCTGCTTAAACGATCTTGTGCTTTCGATTAATTCCATCGACAACGACCGGGAATTCCGGTCGACCGTCCTCAAGAAGTTGCGTTTTCTTATCCCCTACGAGTCGGCGGCGTTTTTCCTGAGCGATCTTTCCAAAGACCTCGTTTCCACCCCGCAGGAATGGAAGACGCGCGTCTTTCTCGACCCGCTCGGCATCGACGTCCCCGCCGGGATGCTCGAGCGTTACACCGAAGAGTATTGGCAACAGGATATGATCGTCGCGCATCGCAACCTCACGCGCTCGACGGTGCTGCGCGAATCCGACCAGCTCAGCCCCGACGATATCGAGAGTAGCTATATGAAGGACTACCTTGGCGGCCGTCATGTCGTCAACGTGAGTTTCTTTAACGATGAGGGCTTTTTGGGATCGCTCAATCTCAATCGCAAAAAAGAGGAGGGCGACTTCACCGACCGCGAAGTCCAGATTCTGGAGCTGATCGAGCCCCACCTTACCAATCGCCTATCCAAATGGCGCGTCCGGGCCGACCGCAGCTCATCCGAGGTAGTGTTCGCCCACGACTACGATGTCTCGGCGCGCGAAATCGACGTATGCCGCTGTGTGCTATCGGGCATGGACAACGCGGCCATTGCCGAAGAGCTCTGTATCAGCACCGGCACCGTTAAAAAGCACCTGGAGAATATCTTTCGAAAGACGCAGGTCAACAGCCGCGTTGGGCTCATGGCGCTCCTTCAGCAGTACACGGCACTCAAACAGTAAGCCCAAGCGCGGCGGCGTCGATGCATCTACGCCCTATAGAGCACGTTGTCGGCAAAGAAGTCAGCCGGCGGATCCATGCAGGCGATCTCGCCGTCGAACATCATGGCGATGTCGTCGGCAACCTGCTCGGCAAAGTCCAGGTCGTGCGTGGCCATGATAACGGTGCCGCCAGCCTGCGCATGGTCGCGCAGTACGCGGGCGATGATGCGGCGGCTGGCCATGTCCAGACCCTTGGTGGGCTCATCGAGCAGCAAAAGCTCGGGGCCAATCAGCAGCAACTTTGCCAGCGCGAGCAGCTGGCGCTGTCCGCCCGAAAGATCGTACGGATGACGCGTCCCGAGGCCATCGAGCCCCAGTCGGGCAGTGAACTCACGCACTGCGGACTCGTCGTATCCGCAGGTCGAAGCCCATTCCATCAGCTCGTCGCGCACCGTTTCGGCGACCAGCAGTGCCTTGGGGTTTTGCGGCAGCAGCGCTGCCGATCCCGCCCCGCGCTCCATATGCCCACGCTGCAGCTTGACCGTCTTGGCCAGCACCGAAAGCATTGTCGACTTGCCGCAACCGTTGCCGCCAACAACCGCATGCACCGCGCCTGCCGAAAACGACGCATCGAGCCCACGCAGCACCCAGCCGGACGCCCGATCGTAGCGAAACCAGCTCCCTGCCAGGGTGGTAGCCGGCCCAGCGTGCATTTTTGGGAGTATTCGGCATCCACCGGCGCGCGATGGCGCCCCCGAGTCACCCTGCGGCAGTATTTGCGCCCCAAATTCAGCCGATTTGTCCGATTTCAGTCCTTTTTTTGCACTCGGAGCGCCCCCGCGCGGGTCCAAAGAGCCCGGCTGGCCACTGGCGCTGCTGAAAACTCCGTTTTTTGCACGCCGCGAGGCACCCCACCCCGGCACCTCGCCAGAAAACAGCTCTTCACGGTACCCCAGGGAGACAATGTCAGCCACCTCGCACACGCGTCCGCCCTCAATCCGGTACGCGCACGTCGCGTATTCGAGCATTGGGCGCGGCTGGTGCGTCGCCACGACAACCGTGCAGCCCAACTCGCGATTCACGCGAAACAGCGCATGCAGAAAACTCTTCTCGGCAACGGGGTCCAGTTGGGACGTAGGCTCATCGAGCAGCAGCACGCGCGGGCGCAACGCCAGCACAGCCGCCAGCGACAGCAGCTGTTTGCGTCCGCCCGAAAGCGTATCGGTATCGCGGTGGAGCCAGTCCTCCAACCCAAAGAAATAGCTGGTCTCGGCTACGCGGCGGCGCATCTCGTCGCGCGACATGCCTAAGTTTTCCAGGCCAAACGCCATCTCGTGCCACACGGTTTCGCACACGATCTGGTTCTCGGGGTCCTGAAACACATAGCCCACACGCTCCGCGGACGCCCGGACATCCATGTCGGCAACGCTCTCACCCAGCACGAACAGCTCGCCAGCGCATTCACCCGTCGGCGAAATCTCGGGCTTGAGCAGCGAGAGCAGCGTCGACTTGCCCGACCCGGTACCGCCAACGAGCAGTGCAAACGCACCTTGGGGGACAGACCAGTCGAGCCCGTCGAGCACCAGCGCCTCAGCCCCGGGGTAGGTAAAGCTCAGGCCCCGTACCTCAATCGCGGGTACATCAGAGCCGCACGCCACGCCCGTTACCGAGCAGCTATCCAACTGGGTCATCAGCCAAACCTCTTCTCGTCAATCGCGTACAGCACGCAGGGCAGCGCCATCCAGGCCGCATATACGACATAGCCCAGCCACGGCGCCGGCACCGATAGTTGCGGGTAAAACGAATACTGCGCCATCGCGGTCCACGCCACTGCCGTCGTGGCCACGCCAAACAGCGCAAGCCCAACCAGCGCGGCAACATCGCCGCGCCCCAGCCGATACCGCGCGTACGTCGTGCGGCGTGTCGCGGCGCCCCACCCACGGGAGCGCATAGCGTCCGCGCGCTCCAGCGAATCTTCCATGCCCCAGCCCATCAACACACTCGACGCCCGCAGGCGCGAGCGCACGGGGTCGGCCGGCGCGCGGCCAGGCACATCAATCGCATCCTGCACCGCCAGCACCGTACGGCCGCGGCGCAAAAACTGCGGGATAAGCCGCATGCACATCGAGATCATGAGCGCGATCACCGGCGCGGCGTTACCCAAAAGCGCAAGCACCTTGTCGTAGCCAAGCATCGATGCCGCGGCCTCAAACCACAGCACGCTCGCCACAAACAGCCCGCCCATGCACAGGCCGTAAACCATGCTCTCTAGATACACCGCACGCATGCCAATACGGAACAGCTCCGTCGAGCCCGAGGCGCTAAACAGCGGATTGAGCACCGCGATGATCAAAATCACCGGCAGCTGCCAGCGAAGCGCCCCCAACGTGCGCGCGGCGCCGCGCGTCGCAAACCCGTACGCCAGCCCGCCCGCAAGCGACAGCGCAATCAGCACCGGCTGCATCGAGAACATAGTGAGTCCCAGCGTCAGCACCATGTAGAGCGCTGGCACCGCCGGATGCGACATCGAAAATGCCGCGACGGGTTCGTTGCCCGATTCCCCTCGCATGATGTCCACGGGCACCCCCATCCTCTCGCTCAAACGCCAACGCCGCAGCGCCGCCGCCATGCACAGCCAGCGCAAACACCACGCCGGCAGCAGCGACATCGGCCGTCACGCGCCAATCGCTACGCGCTCATCATATGCCTGCGGTATCATATTGCGCCGTGTATCGTTTCCAAACACACGTCTCTATAACGTAACAGGAGATCACATGGACGCAACCGCAATTATCCTCGCCGCCGGCGAGGGCACCCGCATGAAGTCGAACCACTGCAAGGTTTCGCACAAGATCCTGGGTAAGCCCATGGTCCAGTGGATCGTCGACGCCACCATCAAGGCCGGCTGCAGCCGCGTCGTGGTCGTCATCGGCAGCCACGCCGACGAGATGCGCGCCCTTATCGACGGCGCCTACGCCAACAGCGCCACCAAGGTCGAGTGCGTCGAGCAGACCGAGCGCCTGGGCACCGGCCACGCCGTAAAGGTCGCGCTCGAGGCCTGCGGCATCACGCAAGGCCCCGTCGTCGTGCTCAACGGCGACCTGCCGCTCATCACCGCCGACACCGTCGCCAAATTCGCGCAGACCGTCGCTACCGGCGAGCTCGCCTGCACCGTCATGACCATGACCCCGCCCGACCCCTTCGGCTACGGCCGCATCAAGCTGGGTGCCGACGGCCAGATCGAGCGCATCATCGAGCAGAAGGACTGCACGCCCGAGCAGGCCGCCACGCTGCTCGAGTGCAACGCCGGCTGCTACGCCTTCGACGGCGCGCAGCTCGCCGCCCACATCGACGAGATCGGCAACGACAACGCGCAGTCCGAGTACTACCTGCCCGACATGCTCGAGATTCTCAAAGGCCACGGCCAGGCGGTCTCCATCTTCCACTGCGACGACTACCGCGACGGCCTGGGCGTCAACAGCCGCATCCAGCTCGCGCAGCTCACCGCCATCGCGCGCGACCGCATCAACGAGCACTGGATGGCCGAGGGCGTTACCTTCATCGATCCCACGCAGGCCTGGATCGGCCCCGATGCCGTTATCGGCCGCGACACCGTCGTGTGGCCGCAGACGCATCTGATCGGCCACGTCACCGTGGGCGAGGAGTGCCAGCTCGGCCCCAACAGCCGTCTCACCGACACCACCGTCGGCAGCGGCTGCACCATCGATGAAACCATCGCCATCGAGGCCGTCATCGAGAACGGCGTCGACTGCGGCCCACGCGCCTACCTGCGCCCGGGCACTCATATGCTCGACGGCTCCAAGGCCGGCACGCACGTGGAGATCAAGAAGTCCACGATCGGCGAGGGCTCCAAGGTGCCGCACCTGTCCTACATCGGCGACACCACCATGGGCGCCGGCGTCAACGTGGGCGCGGGCTCCATCACCTGCAACTACGACGGCGTGCACAAGCACAAGACCGTCATCGGCAAGGATGCCTTCATCGGTTCCGACACCATGATGGTCGCGCCCGCCCAGATCGGCGACGGCGCGCTTGTGGCCGCCGGCTCTGTCATCACCGAGCCGGTCCCGGCTGACGCACTCGGCCTGGGCCGCGCCCGTCAGGTAAATATTGAGGGCTGGGCCGCCGATTATCGCCGCCGTCTGCACGAGGACGACGAGGTATAACGTTTTACCAAGCATCTAAGGAGCTGTTCCCATGGGGACGGCTCCTTTTTCTATGCTGACCTGCGCGACAGAATGAGTGGTCGGTTCGTGTCCGTTGACGGTAAAGACGTTATCAAGACCCGATTAACCCCGCCGCGCGGTTACAATGCAAAAAGGCATCTATATGGCATTCGATGTATAAAGGAGAAGGGTAATGCCGATTAATGATCCCGAGAAGTCGGAGAATATGCGCAAGTCCATCCGCGTGTATTCCGGTTCCTCCAACCGTCCCCTCGCTCAGAAGATTGCTGAGTACCTTGGGGTCGAGCTTTCGGGCCTTACGCTAAAGCAGTTCGCCAATGGTGAGATTTACGCCCGCTACGACGAGACCGTCCGCGGCGCCGACGTCTTCCTGATTCAGTCCGTGGCCGGCGGCAACGTCAACGACATGCTCATGGAGCTGCTCATCGCCACCGACGCTGCCAAGCGCGCATCCGCCCGCTCCATCACCGCCGTCATCACCCACTACGGCTATGCCCGCCAGGACCGCAAGGCCGGCCCGCGCGAGCCCATCACCGCCCGCCTCGTCGCCAACCTGCTCGAGCGCGCCGGCGTCAACCGCATCATCACCCTCGACCTGCACCAGGGCCAGATCCAGGGCTTCTTCGATATCCCGGTTAACCACCTGTCCGCGCTGCCGCTGTTTGGCCAGTACTACAACGACATGCACTTCGACACCGACAACCTGGTTGTCGTCTCCCCCGACGTGGGTCGTGCCAAGGCCGCCAAGAAGCTGTCCGACATGCTCGGCTGCGACCTGGCCATCGCCCACAAGGGTCGTCCGCGCCACAACGCCGCCGAGGTCATGGGCATCATCGGTGACATCAAGGGCAAGACCTGTATCATCAACGACGACATGATCGACACCGCTGGCACCCTGTGCGCCAACGTCAAGGAGCTCAAGGCTATGGGCGCTGGCGATATCTACGTGTGCGCCACCCACGGCATCTTCTCCGGTCCGGCCATCGAGCGTCTGAATGACGCCCCCATCGTCGAGTGCCTCGTCACCGACGCCATTCCCGTCGAGGTCGGCGGCAAGATCAAGACCATCTCGGTCGCCGAGGAGTTCGCTCAGGCCATCTCCGCCGTTTACCACGAGGAGCCCGTCTCCACGCTCGTCGGCGGCGACTTCGCGCTGTAGTCGCATCGTCCTTGCAACCCGGCGCATCGCCGCCGAAACAGAAGAAACCCCCGCGCTCCCCCTTGCTTCGCAAAGGTCGCGCGGGGGTTTCTTCTGTTTCGGCGGCTCGCTCTGCCGCGACCGTGCTTTTGTCTGGTGGGATTTCGCTGAAACGAAGTCTCGCCTTCGGCGGGCGTGGTAGCCTTTGTCGTTGATTGAACTTTTGTGTAACGAAAGGATGAACATGGCAGCTGCACAGCCGCTTAAGATTCGCATGGTTGCCGGACTTGGCAACCCTGGCGATGAGTATGCCGAGACCCGCCACAACGCCGGTTTTAAGGCGATCGACGAGCTGGCCCGTCAGGCCGGCGTCACGTACTGGAAAAACCAAGCAGGCGCCGAGGTCGCGCTCATCAATATCAACGACCCCGAGGAAGAGGGCGGCAAGCGTCAGATTGTGCTGGTCAAGCCGCAGTCGTACATGAATACCTCGGGTGGCCCCATCTCCAAGCTTTGCCGCGAATACAAAATCAAGGCCGAGGAGCTGCTCGTGATCCACGATGAGCTCGACATTCCCGCCGGCGACGTACGCGTCAAGGTAGGCGGCGGCCATGCTGGCCACAACGGGCTGCGTTCCATCATCGACAAGATGGGCAGCCGCGACTTCAGCCGCATCCGCACCGGCATCGGCAACCCTCCCGGCAAGATGGCTGTCGCCGACTACGTGCTCAAGCAGCTGCGCGCCCGCGAGGCCGAGGACTTCCAGGATACCTGCGCCCGCGCCGCAGACGCCGCCGGCCTGGCGATCGTGCACGGCGTAATCTACGCCCGCGATCACGTCAACGGCGCCGCTTCCGCCAACGGCAAGCACTAAAGCCTACCATTTAGGGATGTTTATTTTGGCAGGTTTTATCTGCGGAAACACCTCAGTTGCGGCATCGCAATCAACCGCGCGCCGACTTACACACATAGCGCCCCAAAGGGGGCCGGCCTCATCACAACCCGAGGCCGGCCCCCTTTGCCGTTTTACCCGATAAAACTGACCAAAATAAACCTGCCCCTATTTGGTAGGCCAAAGTGGATAAACCCTGCTCCCAACCGCCAAAGATACACGTAAGCGACATGTCCATGAGGGTATAATTTGCACCGTATGTCTGCACAACGCCTGTGCGCGTACGGTTTTATTCGGGCTACCGTCCATTTCCGTGGAGGCACGGTTCGGTCGCCCTAACAAGAGAGGGGTTCTATGTATAAGATCCTGGAGAAGACGCAGTTCTCGGAGAAGGTGTTCAAGTTCCGCATCGAGGCGCCTGCAATCGCCAAGCATGCGCACGCTGGACAGTTCCTCATGGTCCGCGCCAACGAGACGGGCGAGCGCGTCCCGTTTACCCTGGCCGGCTGGAACGGTGACGAGGGCTGGGTCGAGTTCATCTTCATGGTGATCGGCAAGACCACCGAGATGCTTTCCACCTACGAGGCCGGCGAGTCGCTGCGCGACGTCGTGGGCCCGCTGGGCGTTCCCACCGAGATGGCCGAGGGCCCCTGCGCCGTCATTGGCGGCGGCGTCGGCCTGGCAATTGCCTTCCCGGTCGCCAAGCACCTGGTCGAGACCGGTCACGAGGTGCACGCCATCATGGGCGCCCGCACCAAGGACCTCCTGCTCATGGAGGATCAGTTCCGCGAGCTCCTCGACGAGGACCACATCCACATCACCACTGACGACGGTTCCTACGGCGAGCAGGGCGTTGTCACCGCTCCGCTGGAGCGTCTGCTGCAGGACAAGGCCGTGAGCCAGGTCTTCTGCGTCGGCCCCGTTCCGATGATGAAGTTCTCGACCCTCACCGCCCAGAAGTACGACACCCCCATCACCGCGTCGCTCAACCCCATCATGGTTGACGGCACCGGTATGTGCGGCTGCTGCCGCGTCGAGGTGGGCGGCGTGACCAAGTTCGCTTGCGTCGACGGCCCCGACTTCGATGCCACCCTGGTCGACTGGGATGACCTTCGTGCCCGCCAGGCCGCTTACCGTTCCGAAGAGGGCGCGTCCCTCAAGGCCTATGAGGAAAAGAGCTGCGCATGCCACTAGTTAACGGTCGTTTCGTTGCCGATATGAAGTCGCCCCGCACCCCCGATAACGAGGAGCCGGCTGCCGAGCGCGCCTGCGACTTCCGCCCCGTCGACAAGGGCTTCACCGAGGAGATGGCGCTGGCCGAGGCCGAGCGCTGCCTCAACTGCAAGAAGCCATTCTGTGTTGAGGGCTGCCCCGTCAACATCAACATCCCCCGCTTTATCGAGCAGATCCGCGCGAAGGACTTCGGCGGCGCCCTCGATACCATCCGCGAGGATTCCATGCTTCCCGCTATCTGCGGCCGCGTCTGCCCGCAGGAGAACCAGTGCGAGGGCAAGTGCATCCGTGGTAAGAAGTCCGAGCCCGTGGCCATCGGCCAGCTCGAGCGCTTCCTGGGTGACCGCCCCGAGCTCGCCTCCACGCCCAAGATGGCCCCCAAGAACGGCAAGAAGGTCGCCGTCGTCGGCTCTGGCCCGTCCGGCATCACCTGCGCCGGCGAGCTCGCCCGCAACGGCTTTGACGTCACCGTCTTTGAGGCCTTCTTTACCGGCGGCGGCGTGCTGGTCTACGGCATCCCCGAGTTCCGTCTGCCCAAGGCAGTCGTCAAGCGCGAGATTGACGGCCTGGAGGACATGGGCGTCAAGTTTGAGTACAACTCCGTCGTGGGCAACATGGCCACGGCCGAGGAGCTGTTCGAGCAGGGCTTCGACGCCATCTACGTGGCGACCGGCGCAGGCCTGCCCAAGTTCCTCAACGTCCCCGGCGAGAACCTACCCAACGTCTTCTTCGCGAACGAGTACCTCACCCGCGTGAACCTGATGAAGGCCAACAAGTTCCCCGAGTACGACACCCCCACCAAGCACGGCAAGAACGTCGTCGTCTTTGGTGGCGGCAACGTGGCTATGGACGCCGTCCGTACCGCCAAGCGTCTGGGCGCCGAGCACGCCATCATCGCCTACCGTCGTACCGAGGACGAGATGCCCTGCCGTCGCGCCGAGCTGCACCATGCTAAGGCCGAGGGCGTCGAGGTTCTGCCGCTCGTCTCCCCGCTCGAGTTTGTCGCCGGCGAGGACGGCTCCGTGTGTGCCGTCAAGGTCCAGAAGATGGAGCTCGGCGAGCCCGACGAGTCTGGCCGCCGTCGTCCGGTGCCCATCGAGGGCGCCATCGAGGAGATCCCCTGCGACGTCGCGATCTCGGCTATCGGCACCAACGCCAACCCCTTCGCTGCCAAGATCGGCGGCAAGATGGAGCTCAACAAGTGGGGCTACATCGTCGCCGACGAGGAGACCGGCCAGACCACCGATCCCCGCATCTGGGCCGGCGGCGACATCGTCACCGGTGCCGCTACGGTCATTCTGGCGATGGGCGCCGGCAAGAAGGCCGCCGCTTCGATCACCAAGAGCCTGCTGGGCGAGTAATCACCTGCAGCGCTAGCCACCAAACGGCAAAGTCCCCGTCGAGCACACGCCCGGCGGGGACTTTTTCTATGCCGGCCGCCCGACCACCACGATGGGAACAGGCACCTTTGTGGTGGTTGGGGCCTGGTCGGTCGTTTTGTCTCAATCTGTAACAGTTAGGCCCTGTTGAGCATCGTAACTGTTACAGATCGAGATATTGCGCCCGCCGCCTCTTTATCTCAATCTGTAACAGTTAGAGGCCAAATTCCTCGCTATGTGTTACAGATCGAGACGTTAGGTTGGCGGCTGAACAGTTCATCTCAATCTGTAACACCTGGAACCCAAATATCTGGCTTGGTGTTACAGATTGAGATTTTGCTAAAGCCGAGGATGGGCGCTGTCGCCAAAACTTAGCGCTTGCGGCGCTTGGTCGCAGCGATGCCGGCCGCGGCAACGGTTGCGCCGGCGATGCTCAGAGCAGCGACCGTCATCGCGGCGGAGTCACCCGTGCTGGCAAGCTCCGTGCCGCCGGACTTCTTGCCGTTCTCGCCCTTACCCTTGGACTTGTCCGTCGTCACCGTAGTCGTAGTCGAAGTCGAACTGCCCGCAGGGACCCCGGCGCCACCAGAGCCATCCGTACCGCCACCCTGCTCGCCGCCGTCAGGCGTCGGCTCGGGCGTCGGGTCCGGATCGGGCGTCGGCTCAGGCACCACCTCATCGGTCACCGTAATCGTAATGTTCAGACGCTCGGAATACTCACTGTACGACATGCCAGGGCGCTGCGCCGCAATGCGCACATACATGTTGCTATCGAGCGCAATGGGCTCGGTGTACTTTACGCGGTCTTCGTCACGGCAGGGGCAGGTGTCGTTGGTGGTGTACCAAATCGTCGTGCCATCCTCGGCAGAAAGCTCCAGCTTCGTGCCCTTGGGCACCGTAATGTAGTTCTCCTTGGGCGACCATGCACCAAACGTCGTCGCACCAATCGTCGCCACCGGTCGCGCTGGTCGCACTGCCTCGGCAGACACGCGAACGTCGACCTGCTTGGACAGCGCCGTGCCGCCCACCGCCGCCGTCAACGTCGTCAAACCGGGCAGAGCACCATGCAGCACAAACGTCGCCGCACCGTCCTCGCCCGTCACGGCCTGGGTGGCATCGACAGAGCAGATAGCCGAGGACTCCAGCCCAACACTAACCTTGGCGCCCGCAAACGGCTTGCCCGCCTTATCGGTCACGTGCGCCACCAGCTCAAAGTCACTGCCATCAAGCATGGTCACGGCCTGCTCCACGTTGAGTTTGAGCTTGTCGGCACGAACGCCCACGACAAGCTCGCCACTTGCCCAGCGCGCCATGGCCGTGCCGGCGTAGTTGCGAGCACCGTCGAGCTCAAACGCCACCGTCGAGCCCGCCTCACGCGCATCGGCATAGCGAATACGCAGCACGCGCGATAGCGGCTTGCCATTGGGATCGTCCTGTTTGTCGAGCCACGTATACGTCACGTCGCCCAAGCCCTGCGCGCGCAATGCGACCAGGGCATCGTCGCTCGCATCCATATACTGCGCAAACTCAACCTCGATGCAATCGGTATAGGCATGGGCCGAGGCCACCTCGGGCGCCGCCGTCGACACCAAGCCAATGTTCACCTCAGTCTGAATCGGCGGCACGCGCAGCCAAGCCGAACGCGCCTCCTCATACCCGTCCTTGGTCACGCGCACCTGATACCAGCCGGTCGGCGTATTCCAGTTGTACGCGCCGTCCGCACCCGTTGCAAGCGGATTGTCCTGCTCATACTCCTCGGCATCCCAACGCACCGCATTGGTACCGGCCGCATTGTCGGCGCTCCACAGCTCAACCGTCGCGCCTTCAACCGTATTGGACAGCAGGCCCTCGTACACCACGCCCGCAGGGTCGGGTGCAGCCTTGGCAGCCACATTGCGGTAACGCGCCTCGAAGATCGACTGCATCTTCTCGTCCGAGATCAAGCCGTCCTTGTTGGCCTTGTAGACCTCGGCATCGGTCAGCTCGCCCCAGTTGACCGTAATGCGATTCTGGCACGCGCGCTCCACCTGCTCGCAGGCAACATCGTAGGCGCATTCGGCATTGGTCAGCTTAATCGCGCGCTCCGAACCTACGCTGGTCGAAGCCGCATCATAGGCAGCGCCCACCACGGTACCCGCCGAACCGGCCGTCAGCACGCCGGCGATTGTCATAATGGAGCCCACCGCCACATCGGTGCCATCGTGGCAGAGCTGGCGATACAGCAGATCCTCAAACGCACGCGCCTTCTCCATGGCGTCACGCAGCGCGTAAATGCACTTCCAGTCGTCCTCGGTCTTCTCGGGCTTAGCAAGCAAGCGCGTATGCTGAAGCTCATAGCCCTCGCGCTCGCCCTTCACCTTCTGCATACGGACGTTCACGTTCTCCCAGTTCTTGCTGGCATCGTTCACGCCGTAAATGCCGGTAAAGATGCCGATGCCCTGGGTCGCCGCGGGAAACGCCTGGCCGGCCGCCTTCCACGCATCGGTCTTAAAGACCTGTCCGAACATCTCGCACTCGATCTTATAGCTCTTGAGCGAACGAATCGTGCGGATGAGCTTCATATGGGCGCTCACGTCGTCGTTGCGCTTCCAGGCCATGAGCCATCCGCGCACCTTGGAGTTGTTGAGGCTATGGACCACATTCCAGTTGTCGTACAGGTTGTCCAGAATGTCGCACTGCATGGCGATCGAGTTAAACAGAAGCGCCTGGTTCTTGTTGTTATTGGAGTTCTCGATAAACTCCGACTCAATATAGGCCGTCTGCTCGCCATCGGGCGCGGCGACCTTAAAGCCCTTGACGGTATCGTCGTCAGCCGCCTTGTAGCTCAGCGAGCTGCCGAGCGCCTGGCCCAAATCGTTAAACCCGCTCGTCGACTGGCCGTTGTACTCGCTGGCCTTAATGCCCGCACACTTGTTGAGTGCCGCAGCGGTTGCGTCATTCCAGCTTCCGTATTGGTTGAGCTGGCCGATACCCATCGACTGGCCCACCAGGTCCTCGGCCTGCTGGGCAATAAACTCCGCTCGCGATGCATGGTCGACGAGCTCCTTGATGGCGGCCGCATCCGCAGCATTCGCGCCCTGGGCCGCCGCGAGTTCCTGATACCAATCCTCGCTGGTGCCGTAAGCATCCTCAAAGATCATCTTGTCCACATTGACGCCATAGCTGTCGCCCTGCTGGGTTAGCAGCGCCGCCGACCCGCCGACCGCGGCCTTGAGCTCAGCCGCAAACTGCGCGGCCTCGTCGTTGCCAGCACCATCACCCTCGCCGTCGCTGGCGGCAGGGGCGCGACGAGCCTTACGGGCAGCTCCACCTTGGGCTTCGTCCTCTTTACCGTCCTTGTCCTCCTCGGCAAACGCATCGGCGACCATCTGGTCAATCGCGTCGTTAAAGGCCTCGTCGACATCATTAAACGAGTTATCCATCATATATTCGTGCCACTGCTGCACGGCATTCGAGAACTCCTGCTGGCGCTCCTCGGCCGCGGCGGAATGCTTTTTGGCCGAAGCGTTGGCGTCAAAACTCAGCATGGTCATAAGCTGAGCATTGGAGATGCGGTAGGTCTGCGGCATAAAGATCTGCTCAAAGTTACCGCAGTTCACATAGGTCGAGTCATTCGCCTTGTTAAACTCGTCGAGCAGCTTAAGGTAACCCTCGTCCACATACTCCGCCACATAGCGCACACGGGTGCCCTCGCGCGACTTTTGAGTCAGAGGAATCGTCACCGTCTTGCCATCCACGCAGTCCACGTACAGGTCGAGCGTGTTGGCGGCCTCTTCGTTTCCCACCTCGAGCGTGATGTCAAAAGTCCAGTAGGCGTTCTTCTTTTGTGGCAGATGATGGAAGGTCCACAGGCTCTTGCCGGTGTCCTTGCCGTCCTTGACCAAGTTTTGCGTACCGCCACGATACGTCACATCAAAGTTCCAGACCGAAGCGCTCGGAACATAGCGCACATAATAGCGAGCCGTTACCTCGGCAGCAGCGGCGGCAACATCGGTCGAGCCCACGCGCGCTTCGAGCGTCACACGCTCGGCGGCAAGCGTATCCTGCGGCAGGTCGTATTCAATCTTGGCACGGCCGAGTTTATTGGTCTTGCCGGTGTACTTTGCAGCCGACGAGCCCGTCCCCACGGCGAGCTGCACGCTCTTGCCCGGCGCCGCATAAACGTAGGCCACATTGCCCAGCAGGCTGTGAACGTCGGTGTTGTCGACCTCGATGCGCGATCCGCTAACCTCGAGTGTGGTGCTTCCCAGCGGCAATGTCACCTCGCCCAGCGTAATGAGCGGCGAGATGGCATAGGTGCCCGCGGCCTTAGGCTTAAAGCGCACAAACACATCGGCGCCCGCACTCTTTTTCATATCGAGAACGAGGTTGTCGCCCTCCCAAGTTGTGCCAGCCCACATGGCATCGGAGCTGGCGCCGGCTTCGCGAGCGCCTGCGGACACATCCTCGACGGCATCCTTGGCCAGCGGAATCTCAATCTTGGCAGCCTGGCTGTCTTTGAGCTCGTAATGAATGCGCAGCTCGGTCTCCACGCCAACGACCGCGGACGAATCAGCGATAACCGAGCCCGCCGTCAGCCCGCGCTCGGCACGATACGTCTCCACGTCAAACGTGGGAACGTCGAGCGTCACGTCGAGCTGTTTGCCGTCCTCGATCTTCACCTGCTTTTGCGCGATATGCTTACCCACGGTCAGCCCTAGGCGGCTAAACGTGGAATAGCTCGTTGCTTGGATGTCGTAGCTCGTCTTGTTAAAGGCGACGATGGTGTACGAACCGGCCTTAAGGCGCGGCGTCTCGGCCTTCATGATAGGCGTGGTGCCATCGTCTTCGTAACCCATCAAATAGGTGACACCGTCGGCAACTAGCTTGCCGTCGGACGTACGGAACACCAGCACGCGGTTAGCGCCCTGGTAGTCGCCCTTGGTCGCGACCGTCGCCGTGCCCCAGGGCTTCAAGTCGATATCGACCTTGCCGGCCGAGGGCTTCACCGTCGCCGTCGCCCCACCCAGCTTGAGGCTGTCTTTGGGCTCGAGCGTTATCTCCAGATCCTGGTCCGCGTCGGCAATGGCCTGCGACACCACGAGCGCTGTGCCCTGGATACGGAAGTCGTTTTCCTTGTCACCCTTGGCAGGCTTAAGCGTCTTGCCGCCGCTCTTCACCGTCAGATCGATGCTATCGAGACTATCGAGCTCAATGCGTTCGGTCTTATCCTGGCCAACAATCGGTTCAAGATAGCCCACGTTGAGCTCAATCGCGCGCGAAGCCGGAATCTTGGTAAAGTCCTCCGCCTTAATGTCTCCGATATTCCATGTGCCCGTTATCTGGTCGCCCGGGCGAGCGAGCACCATGTCATAGTAACCGCTGAGCGAAATGCGCAGAGTGGCTGCTGTCTTGGAGAGAGCGTCCGCTGTAAAGCTGCCGTCATCGCCAACCGCCAGCGGCGTGGACTGCCCCGCCTGCACGAGTGTAGCCGCCGCGCCCTGGGGAAGTTTGCCCGTCACCTGGGCCGCCTCGCCCATCCACTCAAACGTGTAGGCAGGCTTCGAGGAATCGACGGAGTCCTTGCGATCGGCCACGGCATCGGCAAGCTTTTTGACCATCGAGGGGTTGCCAGCCGAATCGGTCGCATAGGCATAGATGGTCTGGCCTTCACTAAAGGGAATCGCATACGTTACGCCATCGATTGTCACGCGCTCATTATAGTCGCCCGAATAGCCCGCCTCACCAAACTGAAGATCGGGGTTCATCACGCGCAGGGCAACGGCATTATGGTTCGTCTCGTTTCCGTATCTCGTGTTCTCAAAAGCTCCCCACTCTATCATTTCCACGCTTTTGGGTAACACAATCTCTTTGCCGGCAATCGCAGGATCAAGAGAGGCGAACGCGTGCGCTCCGATATATTTAACGCCGTCGCCGATCGTCACCGACGACACATGCGAGCACCCGTCAAAGGCATTGCGCTCAATCCGCTCCACCGTGCCCGGCACATTGATCTGCGTAAAGGTGAGCACTGTTGTGTCCGAGACATAGAACTGTGGCACGCCGCAATAGGCGAATGCAAGATAGTCGATAGTTTTGACCGAAGGCGGCAGCGTTGCCACCACCTTGTCGTCAAGTTGTTCACATTCCTTAAAGGCCTGCTCGGGAATCGTGGTAAAGGCCGCGTTGTTGGGCCAGGTTACCGTTTGGAGCGTCTTGCTTTTGTAGAATGCATAGCTCTTGAGCTCCTCGACCGAATCGGGCAGTGCGATCTCTTTGATGCTGCTGCCGCCCAAGCCTCCAACCGAGCGGACATGCGAATTAGGGGCGAAGGTGATCGATGTGAGCGCAGCGCTTCCCATACCCGTAAGGCTTACGACATTTTTGTCATCGATGGTCGAGGGCACCTCCAACGTGGTAATGCCCGCGTCGCCATACTCGATAGAAATTTCGTTGGTGAGGCTATCAATCGAGAAGTAGTACTGCGCGGGGGTCTGCTCGCCGGCCACGTAGCCATCGTCGTATTCGTCCTTTACGCCCGTGGCGCCCTTCGAGGTCATCCAGAGCCCAAGATCCTCATTCCAGGTTGCTTCGGCTTCGGCGGTCTCCTCCTGCTTCTGCCGTTCGGCGAGCTCCTTGCCCTCGACAAGATCGGTGGCAAGCGTACCCGCAGGTGTGCTCTCGGTCTGCCCGGCGCCCGTCAAGCCCGCCGCCGATGCAATCTCGGAGGCCGGGGGCGCAGGGGTGTCACCGGTATCGAGCACCGTGGGGTCGGCAGCGCCGGCATCGGGCGCGGGGTCGGCGGAAGCAGAGTCTGACGTTTGGACGTCAGCCGAATCGGCGGGAGCGGCGTCGGCTGCTTGGCCGTTATCCGTCTGCACAAAAGTGCCGTCGGTGGTGAGGGTCTCGGCAAACGCGCCCGCGGGCAACGAGCCCGTCACCATGGTGAGGGTCACCGCGGCAACGGTCAGGCGGCGGCAAAGCGCTCGAACAGTAGTCCACCTCATGGTCGTTCCTTTCCTGCAAACCAAAAGTCATCCAGCGTAATCGTCGTCCAAAAACAAAGCGAACGGTAGGTTCATATATACGAACCTACCGTTCTACCTGCGCAAACCGCCACAAAGGGGACAGGCACCTTTGTGGTGGTTTGGGACTTGGTCGGCCAGTTTTTCTCAATCTGTAACAGTTAAGCCCTGTTGAGCATCGTAGTTGTTACAGATCGAGATATTGCGCCAGCCGCCTCCGCTTTGTCTCAACCTGTAACAGTTAGAGACCAAATTCCCCGCTACGTGTTACAGATCGAGACATTAGATTGGCGGCCGAACAGTTCGTCTCAATCTGTAACACCTGGAGCCCAAATATCTGGCTTGGTGTTACAGATTGAGATTTTGCTGAGGCCGAGAACGAGAGCCGTCACCCAGCTCTAATGCTTGCGGCGCTTGGTCGCGGCGAGGCCGGCGGCGGCTACGGTCGCGCCGGCGATGCCTAGGGCGGCGACCGTCATCGCGGTGGTATCTCCCGTGGTAGCCAGGACAGCATCGCCCTTCTTGGCCTGCGTGGTTTTCTCAACCGTCTTGGTCGTGGCGGTTGTCGTGGCCGGCTTGGCCGCGGGCTTCACCCCAGGCTGCGGCGTCGGCTTGGGATCCGGCGTAGGCTGTGGATCGGGAGTGGGCGTGGCTTCGGGCGTAAACGTCAGATCGGTGTTGAGCCACAGGGTGTAGATCCAGCCGCTCTCGGGATCAACCTCACTCGCCTCGCCCACCTGATAGCCACACTCAACCCCATTGATCTTCAGCTTGGTATTGGGCGTAAAGTAGAAACCACGCGCCGGTTTAAAGTACAGGCCGTAACGATAGGTCACACCGGGCTTAAACGCGTCGATATGGTTGGTGATGTGCTGGTCCCAGAACTCAACGGAATTTACTTCGCTGCCGTCGCTGCCCGTCCAGAACTCGCACTGGAGAATAGAGTCGGAACCCGCCGGAGTACCCGCCGTAAAGACCGGCCTGTCGCCTGCCTTAAAGGTGGTCATGGCACCGTTGATCTCGATAACGTCGATGGCCCGCCATTCGTCGATCGGCTGCTCGCACAGCATATTGTCAGCGTTTGGCGCGAAGACACCGTTGACTGTCTTGATGTGGTGCACCCAATGGCCGTTGACGTTCATATTGCAGTCATCGGCCACGGTATTGTCGCCCTTGAGCCTCAGCTCAACGGAGTACATGTAGAACTTTCCCTCTTCGAAGTGGTCAATCTTCTTCATGCCCGGCGTGTACTTTGCGGGGTCGGAATACCAGAAGGCAACGGGTACCGACTCCCCGGATTCCATATCGAGCTCCATCTCTTCCCAGCACTCATAGGCGATCTCGTACTTGTCGGCGTCAGCAGCGAGGATCGTCGCGGTCGCGCGCGGCGCCTCGCCGGGCGCGTAGTCGGTCTTCACGTCGTTGACGTCCAGGTTATGGAGGGCTTCGTTTTCCGATGCAACGAGCGTAATTTCACTATTGATGACGTAGCGGAGGTAATAATCGTACCTGGTTTCGTTGAGGATAGTCGAGCTGCCTTCATAGTCAGTTCCGGTATACTCCAGTGCCGTGCCAATATAGAGAGCCTCATTGCGCGTGAGTCGATACGAGCCGCCTGCAGCGCCACCCGTAAAGGTCAGCGTCAGCCTCATGTGATTGCCAACGGGTTCGAAGCGAGCCGTCACGTCGGACATGGACGCATCCTGAACTTCGACCAGAGTGCCCGAAGCGGCATCGGCCCTGTAGTACTTAACCTCGACGACTTCGCTCGCAAGCGCTTCTGGAATGCCACCCTCAACATCGGGAAAATCATGGGTATACGACTGGCCCTTTTCGAGCGTGATGTTGTCCGGAAGCTCGCAGTTCGTGTAGTGGGGAACCACGGTCGTATTGACCCTAACGTCGCTGCCGCCAACAACATCGGTCACACCGCAGGGCATGATGGCGTTGCTCGCCGGCATGGCGGCGTTGTCGTCGCCAGAAGCGTTTTGCCCAGCGAGCGCAGCACCGCTAGACTCATTGACGGCATCGGCTGGGATTGTCTGCTGAGGCTCAACGGTGGCTTGCGCCGCCGGAGCAGCATCGGTTGCAGGCGCGGTCGAAGCAGCTGGTGCGGTCGTTGCAGCCGCATCCTCCGCAACCGTCGGCGTCACCGGAGCCGCGGCAACCTCATCCGTCCCAGCGGCGGGATCGGCGCATTCCGTCGCCAGCGCCACGCTCGGCAGCAGCAACTGACCGACCATAAGCGCACACGCGCCGGCGCAAGCTATTTTGGCACCCACACAACGCCAGGTACCGTGAACCAGCGAGCAGGTGGACTCACGTTGAGCTTGCTTGTCAAAGTGACTTGCGTTCATAACGGCCTCCTTGGTCGTAGGGATATACCACCACAAAGGTGCCTGTCCCCTTTGTGGTGGTTCTGTACCACCAAGATGTGCCAAATGACTCCGTATGCCTAGGTTCGTAGATGTGAACCTAGGCCTCTACCTGCGGTTTAATTCAATATGATTTCGCCATCGCCACACTCGTCCCGGGAACGCTACAATCGAGGACACGATTATTCGTCCACCCAAAGGACCGTCCTTGAACCTGAGCAGGTCTAAAATCAACGCGCTTCTGGCACTCGCGCTCTTCACCTTCGCCTTCCTTGCCGCCGAGTTTCGCTTCGACGTCAACGTCGGGCTGCTCGCCGGTGCCGAACGCGTTGTGCTTGCGCAGGGCTTTATCCTTGGCGCCAGCGTCATCGGCTTTATCGGATATGCACCACTGCTCGGTCTCGCCCAACGCAAAGGCCAGCCCCAGGCAGTTGTCAGCGCCGCCGTTCCCATCGCCATCCTGGGATTGACCCAGATCCAGTCCCCCACGGGTTCGCTTGCCCTCGAGATTCTGGGCTGCCTCGCATTCCTCGGACTCGGCCTGTTGGGCGCCGCTACGCACTACGCCTTTTCACTGGCGTTTCAAGACGATCCCAAGCTCGCCACCGGCGCGGGAGCGGCCTATGCCGCGGGCATCCTGATGCAGTTCGCCGTCAACCTGCTCAATTGCGGCGGCATCGCAGAGCTCATCGTCCTTGGCACAGTGACTATCGCCATCTCCGCCCTCAGCGCCGTTCCCCTAAAGGCTGCCGAGAGTCCCAATCCCACCGTCAGCCCCTTTGCCGAGCCCTCACACGCCCTCGCCAAGCAGGCATGTTGGAGCATCGCGCTCGTCATGATTCTTGCCTGCTTGTTCTCGACCCTCGACAACGTGGTCACGCTCTCCAACGCCCACGGCACCATCGCCGTACAGACCTGGCCGCGCCTCTTTTTGGCGGCAAGCGGCCTTGCCGCCGGTCTTATCTTTGATCTTGCCGAACGTCGCTACATGGGTCTCATCATGCTCGGCGTCACGGCACTTTCCACCATCTCGATCTTGGCCGTGGAAGCCGGCGCCGACCCCAACCTGGGCCTTGTCGTCTTTTATCTGAGTTCGGGCTTTTTTGTCACGTTCTTTACCGCCACGTTTACGCAGCTGGCGCCGCGCATGCATACGCCCGCACTGTGGGCTGGCATGGGCCGCGCAGCCAACAACGTGTGTGCGTTCACTACGTCGGGCATCTCGCTGGCACTTGTGACCTCGGGCAATGTCGCCCTCATCATGATCGGCGCGCTCATGCTGCTTGTGGCGGCGAGTGTGGCGTTTGTAGCCGCGGGCCTGTTCCGCCTGCCCCAAACCGAGCAGGAGCGCGAGCGCGAGCAGCTGGCAGAAGAAGCACTCGCCGCCCCCACCATCGAGGAGCAACGCCAGGCCTTCATCGCCAACCACGCTCTCACCCCGCGCGAAGTCGACGTGCTCATAGCCGTGACCCAGGATGAACGCCCGCTCAAGCAGGTCGCCGAGGAGCTCGGTATCTCGATGCGCATGGTGCAGCGCCACCTGAGCTCTATCTACCAAAAGACCGACACGCAGACGCGCGCCGGTCTCACCAAGGCCTTCCCCTCCGCCTAAAACAAAAACCACCACAAAGGTGCCTGTCCCCTTTGTGGTGGTTTTTGGTCGGTTAAGCCTCGAGTTGCGCTACTTTGTAGCGGTAGGCTGCGGCGATGACATCCTTGCAGCCTTCGCGGCCCAGCTTGGCACGGTTGACGACGATGTCTTTGCCGCTCGTCATCTTCCACTTTCCGGCGCTGTAACGCTTGTAGAACGCCTCACGCGCCTTCTGCTGCTGCTTGACCAGCTTGGCGCCCTTCTTTTTGTTAAGTCCGCGCTTCTTGCGCACAATCTCGACGCGGTCCTCAAAGGGAGCGGTCACCAACACGGCAATGTGGTTGGGATTGTTACGCAACAGGTAATCGGACAGGCGGCCTTCGATAATGCAGCTCTCGGTCTCGCCCAGATCCAAAATCACCTGGCTCATCTTTTGGAACAACTTGTCCGAGTACGAACGGGCATCGTAGCGGTCGGGCAGAAACGCCATGTTCTCCACGGCCAGGCGCTCGTCGTAGGCAGCCATCTTGTCGAGCGACTCGCCCGCGCGCAGCGACGCACGCACCAGCAGCTCGTTATCGTACAGCGGAATCCCCAACTCGTCGGCAAGCATGCGACCAATCTCGTGGCCCTCGGCGCCAAAGTCGCGCGCGATGGTAATGACCACAGGACTCTTCTTGTTCTCCAGATCGCTCATCGCGATTCCTTTCTAACAAATGAGAAATAGGCGATTCCTGATTCCCATTTTGTCACTTACGACCGTCCTGGTTTCCCAAGTGCGGCAGATTGCCCCGAAAGAGGAGCGCCGCGTACTAAATGTACGCAAGCGACGATTGAGGGGCAAGGTGCCGTGCTTGGGGAAGCAGGACTATGCGGCCACGATGCGGCGTTGATACGCCCTCACCAGCAACGAGATACCAAAGTTGAGCACAAAGTACATCGCAAACACCAGGCCGTAGAGCATAAGCACCTGCGATAGGTCGATCGCGTGGGCCATCACGACGTTTGCCGTGTACATGAGCTCGGCCACGTTAATGCCCGAAAGATACGAGCTGTCCTTGATGACAGTCGTGCACTGGCTAAACAGCGCCGGAATGATCGTCTTAAACGTCTGCGGCAGAATGATGTAGCGCATGGTGGCAAAGAAGCCGAAGCCCTGGCTCTGCGCTGCCTCAAACTGGCCGCGCGGAATCGAGTTGAGGCCACCGCGCACAATCTCGGCCATAACAGCGCTGGTAAACAGCGTAAAGGCGATGGTCGAAATCACAATGTCCAAACCCTGCACCGTAAAATAGATAAACAGGATCCACAGCAGGTTCGGCGTGCAGCGGAACAGCTCGATATAGGCGCTCACCAAAATACGGAACGGGCGGGGCGCATAGCTTTTAACGAGTGCCAGCACCGTGCCAAAGATGAGTGAGAAAAAGATCGACAGCGCCGAGATCTCGATCGTCTTAACAAAGCCGCCCCAAATGTAGAGCAGGTTGGTCGCGTTGAAGATTTCCATGCGCTAGGCCTCCTCTACGTTGTCGAGCCCCAGCTCGGCCAAGCTCACACCGCGCGGACGCTCCTTTGAGCGGCGCTCGAGCCACTGCACCAGCATGGCGAGCGGAAAGCAGATGATGAAGTACATAAGGCAGCAGACGATGTATCCCTGCAGGTAACCGTACAGACTCACAAAGTTGTCGGAACGGTACATAAGGTCGCCGCCGGCCACAAGCGCCAGCACCGACGTATTCTTGACCAGGTTGAGCGCCTGGTTACACAGCGGCGGCAAAATGATCTTGAATGTCTGGGGCAGCACGATGTACCAGTACGCCTGCGCACGGGTGAAGCCCTGGCTCTGGGCCGCCTCCATCTGACCGCGCGGAACCGCCTCGATACCGGTGCGGATGACCTCCGAAATGTAGGCCGCGTGATACAGACCCACGCCCAAGAAGCCCAGCACGAACGGCGCGATGCGCACCGGCTGGTCGGCACCGGTTATGGCCTGCAAAAACTGCGGACCGGCCATGTACATAAAGAGCACCTGTACGGGCAGCGGGGTGTTCTGGTAAAACTCCACGTACACGCGGCTTATGGCGCGCAGCACGCGCGAGCGAGTGGTAGAGAACACGCCCAGCAGCGTGCCCAGCACCAGCGACAGCAGCAGACCGGCAACGACCACTTGCAGCGTCACGCCAAAGCCCTCCCAGAAGGGCCCCATGTTTTGAAATGTCGTCGACCAACGGTCGGCGTCAAATAATCCTTCGAGCATTTGATTCCTTCCTTGGACGATGCGCCTATACAAGACCCCAGGTCTTGACCTCTTGGTCGAGCCAGCCATCGGCCAGGCGATCGCAAATCACCTGATCGACCACGGCCGAAAGGTCGCAGCCCTTCTTGGTCGCCACGCCGTAGCCTTGCTCGCCAAACTTGACCTCGGGCTGCAACAGCTCAACGGTCTCGTTCATGTAACCGGCCAGCGTGGAGCGGTCCATGGCAAAGACGTCGATATTGCCGGCGTCGAGCGAACTCTTGATGATGGGGTAGCCGCTAAAGGCCCTAAACTCGGGCTTGCAGCTAAAGCCGTTGTCCTTGATCATCTGCTCGATCAGACCCTGCGTGGTAGCACCCTGGCTCACGCCGATGATCTTGCCGTCCAGGTCCTCAATCGAGGTAAAGCCCGAACGCTTCTTGACCATGAGTCCCACGTAGTCGGTGCGGTACGGCGTCGAGAAATCCCAGCTCTTCTTGCGCTCGTCGGTGATGGTGTAGGTCGCCGCGACCACGTCGAGTTGGCCGTTATCGATCAGCGGACCGCGTGTCTTGGGCGTTACGTCGGTAAACTCGACAAGCTCCTGGGCGCGGGCCTCCTTATAGCTCACGCCAAAGACGGCAGCGGCGATCTGGTAGCACAAATCGACTTCCATGCCCTCAAAGCGACCCTTGGCGGTGTCGTAATAGCCATAGCCGGGAACGTCCTTCTTAACGCCGGCATTCAGATGGCCACGCGACTTGATGGCCACAAGCTTAGAGCCCTTGTCGGAGCCCTCGCCGCTGGTGGAGTTGCCGCAACCGGTAAGCGCGGTCCCCGTCAGCGCAAGCATGCTGGCGCCAGCCAGCTGCAAAAAGTGACGGCGCGACACGGCCGCCCTCGTCATATCCGTCATGTCCATCACCGCGCCTAGTGCAGAATCTTGGACAGGAACTCACGGCAGCGCGGGTTCTCGGGGTTATCGAAGAAGTGCTCGGGCGTGCCCTCCTCCAGGATGCGGCCGTCCTCCATAAAGATGACGCGGTCGGCCACCTGGCGCGCAAAGCCCATCTCGTGCGTCACGCAGATCATGGTGATGTCCTCCTGCGCGAGCTCAATCATAACGTCCAGAACCTCCTGGACCATCTCGGGGTCGAGCGCCGAGGTCGGCTCGTCAAACAGGATGATGGGCTGCTTGGTGCACAGGGCACGGGCGATGGCGATGCGCTGCTGCTGACCGCCCGAGAGATTCTGCGGATACTCGCCGGCCTTATGCGCCATGCCGACGCGCTTGAGCGCGGCGATGGCGATCTCGGTCGCCTCCTCCTTGCTCTTCTTTTGCAGCTTGATGGGCGCGAGCGTCAGGTTGCCCAGCACCGTCATGTTGGGATACAGGTTGAACTGCTGGAACACCATGGAACTATACTTGCGAGCCATCTCCAGGTGTTTCTTTTTGGTGAGCGGCGTACCGTCGATGACGACCTCGCCCGATGTGGGCTCCTCCAGATAATCGACGCAACGGATGAGCGTCGACTTACCCGAACCGGAAGGCCCGATCATTACGAGCTTCTCGCCGCGCTTGACGGTGAGATTGATATCTTTGAGCACATGCAGGTCGCCAAAGTACTTGTTGAGATGCTTGATCTCGATCATGTCTGCCATGAATGTCCCTTCCCTGCGTTTACACGAGTTGAACTATTGTACGGAAAGAACCACGTTTCCGCAGCCCACACTACATTCCCGTAAAGAACCCGCAACCTTCCACCCACTCATTGGGGACAGGCTTAAATGAGTACCCGCTCATTGGGCACTCATTTAAGTCTGTCCCCAATGAGCGCCAAAATAATACAACCGCCCTTGTTGAGCATAAGTCAGCGAAAACCCGTACACGCGAGCAAGGTGACGTGAAATGAAAGGGCGCAGACCTTATGGTCGCGCCCTTGAAATTGAACGTCAGATTGCCGCGTGTACGGGTTTGCAGCGTCGAGCCGTTACGCGGTTTGGTAAAACCGCGTAACAAATTACGCAAGTTTGGCGCCGACGATCTTTGCCGCGGCAGGCTTATCGAAATTGCCACCGGTGGCCTTGCCGAGTGCGCCCATGACCTGGCCCATCTGCTTCTTGGACGTGGCGCCCAGCTCGGCGATGACCTGCTCGATCAGAGCCTCGAGCTCCTCGCCCGAAACCTGTGCAGGCAGCAGGCTCTCCAGAATCTTGACCTGCTCGGTCAGGTTGTCGGTACGCTCCTGGTCGGTACCGGCCTTGATGGACATCTCCAGCGTCTCACTCGTCTGCTTAATCAGACGCTTGATCATGCTGTTGACGTCTTCCTCGGTCACGTCGCGGCGCTCGTTAACCTCGATATTCTTCACCTCGGCCTTGACCTGGCGAATGATAGACAGGCGAACCTTGTCCTTGGCCTTCATGGCCGCAATCATTTCCTGCTGCAGCTCTTCGTTGGTCATCTGCAAATCCTCCTCAATAGTGTGGGCGGCACTCGCGCGGGCACCGCCCCATGATTACTCAGATTACTCAGTCGTCGACGAATCGTCGGTCGAGCTCTTGGTGACGCCCTTTAGACTCACGTTATAGGGTACGTCCTTGGGCATGGGGTTAACGGTGATGTCGGCGTCCTTCTTGTACTGCTCCAGCCACTCGCTGTACGCGGTGCTTGCCGCCTGCGTCTTCACCACGTTGGAGATGTACTTCTTGATGTCCTTGGGCACCTGCTTAATGTCATCAACCTGATTATCGACATGGAAGTAGTCGGTGCACTTGATGATGTGATAGCCATAGGTCGACTCGACGACGTCGCTCACATCGCCCTTGTTGAGTCCCTCGAGCGCCGCCTGGTAGCTGTCGACGAAGGTGGTGAGCTTGTCCCAGCCCACATCGCCCTTCTTCTCCTTGGAGCCGGTGTCATCGGAATACTGCTTCACGGCGTCCTCAAAGCTCAGTTCGCCGGAGTTGATTTTGTCCAGGCACTCCTGCGCCTTGGCCTTGGCGGCGGCCTTGTCCTCGTCAGATGCGTCGGAATCAACCTTGATCAGGATGTTCGACGAGCGGCGGGCATCGTTGTAGTTAGACAGGTTCTCGTTGATGTAATCGACGATCTCGCTGTCCTTGGGCTTACTGGTGGGCGCCACGGCGTCCTTAAGCTTTTGCTGTGCCAGGTTCTCCTTGAGCGAGTCCTTGTAGGTGTCCTCGGTATAGCCGTAGGTCTTAAGGGTCTTCTTAAAGGCCTTGGCACCGCCCGCGCTCTTGCACGCGTCCTTCCATGCCTTCTCGACCTCCTCGTCCGACACCGTCACGCCGTTTTCCTTCTGCGCCTGCTGGAGCAGAATCTGCTGCGTGTAGGAATCGATGAGCTGCTTGCGGTACTTTTTGGGCGTCAGGTCGTTGTCGACCAGATACTGCGCCCAGTCCTTGTCCTTGGTGTAACCGTAGGACGTGCGCATGCTCATGATCTGCTTGGTCACGGTGTCCTCGGTGAGGTTGGTGCCGTTGATGGTGGCGGCGACACCGCCGGTAAGCTTGTAGCTCGAGGTATCCTCTGCCTGCGACATGAGACCGGAGCATGCCATGGCCGAGACGGAAAGCAGCATTGCCAGCACGCCGATAACCACCAGGACGATCTTGACGGTCTTAGACACGTACGTCTTGCGCTGCTTCTTACGAGAGCTGGAGGCAGCGCGAGCCTGCTGCTCGGGCGTCGGCGCGGCCTCGGAGTTCTTTTTCTTGTTTGCCATAGTTGGCCTTTCGCATCACGAATCGAACAAACGCCATTGTGTCACAACGCGGACCCCGCGACACACCTGGTGCATGGGGGACAGGTTAATCTGCACCATTTTGGTGCAAAGGGGACTGTTCTGGCTGTCGGCAGTTAGGGACATTCCTTTTCTGCCGGCAGTTAGGAACAATCCCCAAGTGCCGGCCCTAAAAGTGGCGACGGATGGCGTCGACCATGCCCTGGCATATGGTCTGGCCGAGCACATCGGCTGCGGCGTCGGCATCCATAAAGATATTCATAAGCGATTGCAGGGCCTCGACCTGGCCGCCCGGCTCGGCGATGCCCAGATTGATGATGATCTGCGCCGGCACGGGGGCACCCATGCCCGCCATTGCGCTGAACACCACGGGCGCCGCGGGCTTTACCACCGCGATATAGGGCTTAGCCACAAATCCGGGATCGGTGTGCGGGATGGCGATGTTGGCCGCCGGCATGGCAAGACCCGTGGGATAGGCGTCCTCGCGCGTGCGGACGGCATCGAGCCAACCGGGCGCAATGTAGCCGCGAGGTGCAAGCTCGTCCTCGAGCCGCGCAAACACCTCATCCGGCGTCGCGCACTCCCAATCAAAAAACACCAGCTCGGGCGTAAACAATGCTTCGTTATCCGCCATGGGCCCACCTCTCTCACCTTGTCACCTGCGACGTTCTTTAACGACTAGTCATTGAAGAGCGTCGCAGGTGATTACCTAAAACAAAGGATGGCCACTCGCGCCTTGGCGCCAATGACCACCCTGACTACTCGGCTAAATTGTACTGTGCGCCACTAGCCGCGCGGCGCATCAATTGCGACCTTGCCGCTCTCCAACACGTGGACGCGGCCGTCGGCGAGCATCTGCACGACCTCGGGATACAGCACATGCTCGATCGCGTGGATGTGCTCCTCGAGCGTGTCGACGTCCCAGCCCTCCTCAACAGCCAGCGCACGCTGGGCGATGATGGGGCCATTGTCGTAGATCTCGTTGGCAAAGTGCACGGTCACGCCGGTCACCTTGACGCCGCGCGCAAAGGCATCGTCGATCGCATGGGCGCCGGTAAAGCTCGGCAGCAGTGCCGGGTGTAGGTTGGCCACGCGATTGGGGAACGCCGCCAGCAGCGGCGTGTGCACCATGCGCATATAGCCAGCCATCACCACGTACTCGCAGCCGCGTTCGAGCAGCTCATGCGCGATGATCTCGTCGGCGGCGATGGGGTCGGCATAGACATCCTTGGACAGCGTAAGCGTCTGGATACCCGCACGCTCGGCACGCTGCAGACCCTTGGCCGAAGGACGGCTCGACACCACGAGCTCAATCGAGGCATTGAGCTTATCCGCGGCGATCAGGTCGATCAGCGCCTGCAGATTGGTGCCGGAGCCGCTGATAAGCACACCGATCTTGAGCGGCTCAGCCGTATCGGTGCCAGTCGGGCGGGTATAGGGCACAAAGTCCAGGCCCTCGGCGGCAGCCATCTGCTCGTTAGCGCTCATCGGAGTACACGACCTTACCGGAACCCTCGACACACTCGCCCACGCGGAACGGCTTCTCGCCCAGCGCAACCAGGGCCTCGGTCACGGCAGCCTCGTCCTCGGGGGCGACGATCAGGCACAGGCCGACGCCCATGTTGAAGGTCTTGCATGCCTCGTTGGGCGCGAGCTCGGCCTGACGCGACACGTAAGTGATGACGGGCGGAACATCCCAGCCCATCTCGGCACCGTTACGGGTGACCACGGCGTCGACGTCGTCGGCAAGCGCGCGGTTGAGGTTCTCGGTGATACCGCCGCCGGTGATGTGGGCAATCGCGTGCACCGGAGCGCCGCCGCGAAGCAGCTCAAGAACCGGCTTGACGTAGATGCGCGTGGGGGCCAGCAGGGCGTCGGCCAGCGATGCACCGCCGAGCTCCTCGAGCGGACGGCTCAGCTCCTCGGCCTTAGCGGCGGCCTCGGGCGTGCCCGGCTTGATGCCGTCAACACCGATGACCTTACGCACGAGCGAGTAGCCGTTGGAATGCACGCCAGTGGAGGGCAGGCCCAGGATGACATCGCCGGGGCGGACGTTCGCGGGGTCGAGCATCTTGGGACGGTCGACGACGCCCACGGTAAATCCGGCAAGGTCGTAGTCGGCAGGAGCCATGACGCCGGGATGCTCGGCCATCTCGCCGCCCACGAGCGCGCAGCCCGCGAGCTTGCAGCCATCGGCCACGCCCTTGATGATCTTTGCCATGTGCTCGGCCTCAATGTGGCCGATGGCAACGTAGTCCAGGAAGAACAGCGGCTCGGCGCCCGAAGCCAAAATGTCGTTAACGCACATGGCGACCAGGTCCTGGCCCACCGTCTCGTGACGGTCCATGATCTGGGCGAGCACGAGCTTGGTGCCTACGCCGTCGGTACCGCTGATCAGGATCGGGTCTTCCATATCCTTAAGTGCGGCGGCCGAGAACAGGCCACCAAAGCCACCGATACCGCCGATGACCTCGGGGCGGTTGGTGTCCTTAACCATTTGCTTAATAGCGTCGACGGCGCGACCGCCCTCGGCGGTATCGACGCCGGCATCCTCATACGTCACATGCTTGCTGTCGCTCATCTGAGCCTTCCTCTCCCACTACCGTCCGCCGCCCGGGCGCCAAACGGTGCTCATAGTTGCGTTCATTTCGGCGCGCATTCTGGCAACGCGCGCCGCTCAATCAACAAAACAGCAGGTAAAACCTACCAAAATAAGCCTTTCCCCAAATGGCAGGTTTTAAGCCTCGCCGTGCTTCTCTTCCCAGCTGCGGTCATCGTATTTCTCGACCACGGCGTCGTCGTCAAAGTGCAGCGGCTTATCCAGGTTGCGGGGCTTAAAGCCCTCCATGAACTTGTCGCGGCCAAAGCTCTCGGGAATCGCCACGGGATAACGGCCGGTAAAGCACGCATCGCAGTAGCCGCCCTTGGGCATGACCTTCAGCAAGCCCTCAACCGAAAGGAAGGCCAGCGAATCGGCGCCGATATACTCGCAGATCTCCTCGACCGTCTTGTTGGCGCTGATGAGCTGCGACTGCACGTCGGTATCGATACCGTAGAAGCACGGCCAGATGACCTCGGGCGAGTTGATGCGGATGTGAATCTCCTTGGCGCCGGCATTGCGCAGCATCTTGACGAGCTGCACCATGGTGGTGCCGCGTACGATGGAGTCGTCGATCACGACCAGGCGCTTGCCCTCGATGTTGTCACGCAGCGGGTTGAGCTTCATGCGCACGCCCATGGCGCGCAGCTCCTGCGTGGGCTCGATAAACGTACGGCCCACATAGCGATTCTTGATGAGGCCCTCGCCAAAGGGAATGCCGCTCTCGTGCGAATAGCCCTCCGCGGGCGGCAGACCGGAGTCGGGCACGCCGATGACCAGATCGGCCTCGACGGGCTCTTCGTGTGCCAGCTGACGACCCATGTCGTAACGGCAGGCGTAGACGCTCTTGCCGTTCATGATGGAGTCGGGGCGGGCAAAGTAGACCTGCTCAAAGATGCAGTTAGCGGACTCTTCGGCTGCGGGCACACCCTGCTCGGACACCAGACCCTCGGCGCTGATGCGCAAAATCTCGCCGGGGCGGACATCACGGACATACTCGGCGCCCACGATATCGAGCGCGCACGTCTCGGAAGCAACGACCCAGCCGCCGGCGCGCGTGACATGGACGGCGGAGTCGACCGTCGAGGCACCGTCTTGCGAGGGCAGCTGCGAAACAGAAGCGGCGTCGGCCTGGTCCAGGCCCTCGTCCACGAGCTTGCCCAGCACCAGCGGGCGAATGCCATGCGGGTCGCGGAAGGCGTAGAGCGCCTGCTCGTTGATGAGTGTCATGGCGTAACCGCCGCGCACGAGCTCCATGGTCTTGCGAATGCCCTCGCGCAGGTGGCCCGTACGCTGGGTGAAGTAGCCGATAAGCTTGGTCGCGACCTCGGAATCCGAATTGGAGAGGAACGGCACGCCCAGCTCGATCAGCTGACGGCGCAGCTCGTCGGTGTTGACCAGAGTGCCGTTGTGAGCAAGTGCGATGATGACGCTGTTGATGGTAGAAAGATGCGGCTGCGAGGCTTCCCAACTCTTGGCGCCGGCAGTGCCATAGCGCACGTGGCCCACGGCCAGCTGGCCGGAGAGCGTCGACAGGTCGGCGTTGGAGAACACGCGATCGAGCAGTCCCAGGTCTTTACGAACCATAACCGTGCCACCATCGCCCACGGCGATTCCCGCCGATTCCTGGCCGCGATGCTGCAACGCGCGCAGACCAAAGTACGTCAGCCGAGCCACATCGCGATCGGGTGCCCACACACCAAAGATGCCGCATTCCTCATGCAGCTGGTCGGAGTCCGGATCATACGTCGACATGGTCGTCACCTGTCCCGTGGCACGCTCGGCCGCGCGGATGGTTTCTTGAGACATGGCATCCCCTCAGAGCCTCGTTATTTGGCGTTACCCGCCCTATTATACGCACGGTAAGACAAGCACTCCCGCGCATGAGCAGCGCTTTTTAAAAGCCCACCGAGCTTATAATCCGTTTTGCGGCCAAACATTTTATTGGGGAACCCGCCCGCGCGCTCAACGACCCCGTATGCTTCCGTCGCGACGCGTCCCGGCGACCGTTAGGGCTTACATTGCTGCAATTGGGACGTTCGTCCTGTCTTTTAGCAGGTCGGCGGCGTATCCTTGTAGCCTAGGACAAAACGAGAAAGGTTCTGTATGGATCGAAACGAACTCGACCCCAGCGTCCCCAGCGCCACGGAGGTCAAGAAGATCCCCCTCATCATTAAGGTGTACGCCGTCCTGTGCATCCTGTCCGGCGTGGGTACGCTCCCGTCGGTCGCCGCCTTTATGTGGCAGGTCATCACCGCACTCATCAACGGCAACGCCGCCGCCAAGCTCGGCGACAACACGCTCGTCGCGGTTGGACTCATCGTCGCCGGCATCATGCTCTCGGCGGCGAGCGCGGTCATCTTAATCATCTTCGGCCTGGACCTTATCAAGAACCAGCGCCGCAACGCCGCGCGCCTGTCCTATATCCTTATCGCATTTACCGTCGTCGAGCTTTTGGTCGACGTGATGCTCCAGGGTATCGGGCCGTTCTTGCTGCGCCCCGCCATCCAGCTCGGCATCCTCGTTGCGCTTTCGGCCACCGTTGACCCCACGCTTCGTCAGGAGCGCGAGCTGCAGCGCCGCCTGCAGGAAATGCTCGATCGCGACGCCGTCGCCGAGGGCATGCTCGGCCGCGATGAGACCGGCGAAGGCTACATCAAGCTCAACTACTTCAACCTGTTCTGGGTATTCCTCGTCTGCTGCGTGCTCGGCCTGATTGCCGAGGACATCTGGCACATGACGGTCGACGACCCAGGCGTCTACCAGGACCGCGCCGGCATGCTGTTCGGTCCCTTCAGCCCCATCTATGGCTTTGGCGCCGTACTCATGACCATGGTGCTCAACCGCTTCTATAAAAAGAACCCCATCATCATTTTCCTGGTAAGCGCTGTGCTCGGCGCGAGCTTTGAGGTGTTCGTGGGCTGGTTTATGCAGACCTCATTTGGCGTGGTCTCGTGGAGCTACTCGCACATGAAGCTGTTCGGCATGCCCGACCCACTCGCCGTCCTTACGGGCGGACGCACCTGCACGGGCTTTGCCTGCCTGTGGGGCCTGGGTGGCCTTATCTGGATCAAGTTGCTGCTGCCGAGGCTGCTCAAGCTCATCAACATGATTCCGTGGAAGAGCCGCTACTCGGCTACCGTCATCTTTACCGTCATTATGCTGGTCGACGGCGTCATGACGCTGCAGTCGCTCGACTACTGGTACCAGCGCGTCAACGGCACGGAGCCGGATATTCCCGTCGCGCAGTTCTACGGCAAGTATTTCGATAATGAATACATGGAAAATCGCTTCCAGAGCATGACCATGAGCCCCAAGGACGCCACACGCGTATAGCGCTGGCGCTGCTGCAAGTCGGTTCCAACGGACAAGTAAGCCCGCTGGCAGTTCAATCTAACTGCCAGCGGGCTCTTGCTACAGATGGGCTCGAATCGATCGCAAAGCCCTATGCCTCGCGCTCTACCTCGTTCACGCATTCATTCTTGATGGTGCCGACAAGCGATTGCAGGGCATCGACCACGTGCGGACGAATGTCTCCGCCAATGAGCACGAGCATGATATCGTCGCCCACGGAAAGCTCGCCGCTCGCCAGCCACACGCGCACATAGCCGATGCCTGGCATCGCGCGCGTGGCTTCAATAGCAGACCGCACCTTTTCGGCGTCGTAGTCAAAGACCATGCCTCCCACCTTGCGGCCCGGCGCCACGCCATCGGTCTCGACTCCGCGCACCTCGGCCTTGGGCGTCGCACGCACCACGCCGTTATGCGTCAGATACATACCGCACGCCGGCGCCGAAGCGTCGGCTTTGGCCTCGCGCAGCCAAGCATCAATCGAAGGCATCGTTTTGCCATTCTCGAGCATCATTTCCCCTTTCACCGTCATCGAGTAGCTCATTTGGGACGGGCTCTTTTAGCTACTCTCAACAATCTATTCCTCGACCGGCGTGAGCACCATGACGGCGCGCGTATTGCTCAATGACAGCGAGCGACAGGTCACGAGCGTCACGACCTTGGTTGCCGAGGCGGCGCGATCGCCTGCATCACTCGCCACTGCCGAAGCGCCGTCGAGCATCTCGGACAGGTAGTTCTTGAGCCCGTCGTCACCCTCAAAATTAGGCGTGCGCGCCTTGGCATACGTATCCTCGACGACCTTGGTCGCCAGCGGTCGCAGCTTATACGTTGCATCGCGCGTGATGTAATACACGCACTCGATGCTATCGAATGTCGCCTGGTCGGTGGTGTCCGAAATCACGTTGAACATCGACCCGTCATTCATATGGTGGCCGTAGATCGTGGTCTGCTGGTCAACCATTCCCGGCGCGGTGTCATCGCTATCCAGGAAAATGGCCCCGGACGCATTGGCCGTACCGTCGAACAGCGTGTTGAGGTATTTGGAGTTGTTGTTGGTCTGCACCACGGGATAGTTGATGTTGGTTCCCGGCACGTAAATCCAACCCACAATCTCGGGGTTTGTCTGAGCAAGCGCATCGAAGTCGATAATCGGCACGCCGCTGGCGTCCTTATCGCTTACATATTGCTTCTCGATTTTCTGGTATGAATCGCTCGCCTGCTTATAGCCAATCTGAGCATTGATAAAGATGGCGGCGGCGGCGACAATCAGACCGATGCCCACGATGATGAGCAGAATGGGGATGATGGAGCGGCGTTTCTTGCGCGGCGGCTCGGTGTAATCCGACGACGCGGCATGCGATGAAGACCGGGGCGGCTTCTTAGCATTGCTATAAGATGAAGGTCGATATGCGGCCGGCGCGTCCTGTCGACGATGCGTCGCCGGTGTCACGGGGCGTGGCGTGCGCGGCTGCTGAGGAGAGGATGTCCGACCCTGCTGTGCCGCATGGGCAGCACCCGGCTTCGACGGATCGGGAATCTGAGAAGCCTTGAATCGTTTTCCCTGATAGTCGGACATGGCTCTCCTTATACTGCGGTGAAACGGCGGAACGCCTAGGCGTCGGCCATCTCCTGCTTCATCTTCTCGATAACCTTGCGGTACTCGGGGTCGCATGCGCCCAGAATCTGCGTGGCATAAATGGCGGCGTTCTTGGCACCGTTGATGGCAACGCAGGCCACGGGCACGCCCGAAGGCATCTGCACCATCGACAGCAGCGAATCCATACCGCCCAGGTCACTCGTCTTCATAGGCACGCCGATAACCGGCAGCGGCGTAAAAGCAGCCACGACACCACCCAGGTGAGCGGCCTTGCCGGCGGCGGCGATAATCACTTTGATACCGCGATCGGCGGCAGTCGAAGCCCACTCGTGGACCTTCGCCGGCGTGCGGTGTGCGCTCGCAATGACAAGCTCATAGGGCACACCCAGCGCCTCGAGCTCGGCGGTGCAGCCTTCCATAACACCCAGATCGGACTTGGAGCCCATGATGATCCCGACAACCGGCTTTTGATCTGCCATAAACAAAGACCTCCTGTTGAGAGCGGTGACGCGGCGGATCCGCGACCCTTAACTACTGAGAGTAGTATAGCTGCTCCCGTCCCTGCGGTCTTTGTGGTGGCGGCTGAGCCTTTCCCTCGGGAACTGGGCTTCGCGAAGTTTCCCGAGGGAAAGGCTCAGCCGCCACCCTGCGACCTACCGGGGATTGCCATGACGTACGTTGGCTGAAATATTAACGTGGGCTCCGCCGTTCGAACGAACGGCGGAGCCCACACTCACTTTTTATTCAGCCCTAGTCATCGCGCAAAGCCCCTTCTGCAGCACACGGTGCAGCCAAGTCACCACAGGCCGGGGCGGGAGGGGCTGAGTTTCCTCCTGAGCGACTCTGCTTGCAGCCGGAGCGAAAGGGGGAAATCTCAGCCCCTCCCGCCCCGGCCGGACAGGTCACACTACACCGTGTGCTGCGGCAGGTCCTGCAGGGCGATGACGTCCATGCCCATGTCGTTGGCGCTGCCGTGACCCTGCTGGTCCTCGCGCACCGCCTCGATGGCACTCACGTAGGTGTTGGCGGCAGACATCGCGGTCACGCAGGTCACGCCGCGGCGCACCGCCTCGGTGCGCAACAAATAGCCGTCGCCACGCGAGCCCGGGCCGTACGGCGTGTTGATGATCACTGCGATCTTGCCATCGGCGATGAGGTCACCGATGTTGGGACGCTCGCCGTCGTGCGGGCCGCTGATCTTTTCCACGACCTCACACGTCACGTTGCCTCCGCGCAGCACGCGCGCCGTACCCTCGGTAGAGCAGATGTCAAAGCCCAAGTAGCGCAGGATGCGGGCGACCGAAAGGATATGGCGCTTATCACGATCGCACACGCTGATGAACACCTTGCCGCAACTCGGGTCGGGCAGCTTGTAGTCAATCGCCAGCTGCGTCTTGGCGTATGCCTCAGGATAGCTCTTGGCGATACCCATGACCTCGCCCGTCGACTTCATCTCGGGCCCCAGAATAACGTCGGCTCCCGGGAAACGGCCCCAGGGCATGACAGCTTCCTTCATGCAGAACCAGTCCAGCTGACGCTCATCGCTCGGCAGGCCCAGGCTCGCGATGGAATCGCCCGCCATGATACGCGCCGCGCACTTGGCCAGCGGCACGCCGGTGGCCTTGGAGATGAACGGCACGGTACGGCTGGCACGCGGGTTGGCCTCGATCACGTAGACGGTCTCGCCCTTGATGGCATACTGCACGTTGACCAGACCGCGGACTCCCAGCGCCATCGCGATGCGGCGCGTGGTCTCGCGAAGCTTCGCCTGCAGGCTCTCGCTAAAGCTGAACGGCGGAATGCAGGTCGCAGAGTCACCGGAGTGGATACCGGCCTCCTCGATATGCTCCAGGATGCCGCCGATGTAGACCTCCTCGCCGTCGCACAGGGCGTCGACGTCGGACTCGATTGCACCCTCCAGGAAGCGATCGAGGTACACCGGGTAGTCGGGGCTAATGCGCGCAGCCTCGGCCATGTAATCGCGCAGATGCTCGGCATCGTAGGCGATCATCATGCCGCGACCGCCCAGCACATAGCTCGGACGCACCAGCAGCGGGTAGCCAATGTGCGCTGCAACGGCCTCGGCCTCCTCAAACGAGGTGGCCTGGCCCGCCGGCGGGTACATAATGCCCAGTTTGTCGAGCAAGGCGGCAAAACGCTCGCGGTCCTCGGCAAAGTCGATGGCATCGGGCTTGGTGCCCATAATGTTCACGCCGCTCTCCTCGAGCATGCGTGCCAGCTTAAGCGGGGTCTGGCCGCCGAGCGTCACCACGACGCCGTCGGGACGCTCAACGTCGATAACGTCCATGACGTCCTCGTAGGTGAGCGGCTCAAAGTACAGGCGGTCTGACGTGTCGTAGTCGGTCGAGACGGTCTCGGGATTGCAGTTGACCATGATGGTCTCAAAGCCGCGGGCCGCCAGCGCATAGCTCGCATGCACGCAGCAGTAGTCGAACTCAATACCCTGGCCGATACGGTTGGGACCGGCACCCAGAATCATCGCCTTGGGCTTGCTTGCCGGCGTGGTCTCGTCGGGGGCAACGCACTTCTTGGCGATCGGGCTCGTGCGGTAAATGTTCTCGTAGGTCTTATAGTGGTATTCCGTGGCACTCGAGAACTCGGCGGCGCAGGTGTCGACCGTCTTCATGCTGGGAACCACGCCCAGACCCTTACGGTAAGCGCGAACAAAACGCTCATCCGAGCCGGTCAGCGCGGCAATCTCGGCATCGCTCGTGCCATACTGCTTGAGCAGGCGCATCGCGTCGGCGTCAATGTCCTCCACGCGCAGGCCGCGGATGCTCTCCTGGACCTGCACCATATCGTTGATGCGGTTGAGATACCACGGATCGATACCGCAGATGGCGTGGATGCGCGCAACATCCCAGCCACGGCGCAGGGCCTCGACCACAAAGAAGATGCGGTGCTCAGTCGGGGTGCCCACGGCCTGGGCGAGTTCATCGTCGCTCAGCTTATCGGCGCCCTCCTTGCCACCGGCGCAAATACCCTGGTGCCCGTCCTCCAGCGAGCGCATGGCCTTGCCAAAGGCTTCCTCAAAGGTGCGGCCGATCGCCATGATCTCGCCCACGGCCTTCATGCGCGTGGTGAGCGTGGGGTCGGTGCCCTTGAATTTCTCAAAGGCAAAGCGCGGCACCTTGACCACGCAGTAGTCGATCGTGGGCTCAAAGCAGGCGGGCGTGGCCTTGGTGATGTCGTTGACGATCTCGTCGAGCGTATAGCCCACGGCCAGGCGAGCGGCGGCCTTGGCGATGGGGAAGCCCGTGGCCTTGGAAGCCAGCGCGGACGAACGACTCACGCGCGGGTTCATCTCGATGACAATCAGGCGGCCGGTCTGGGGGTTCACGGCAAACTGCACGTTAGAGCCACCGGTCTCGACGCCGATCTTCTCCAAGATAGCGAGCGAGGCGACACGCATGCGCTGATACTCAAGGTCGGAGAGGGTCTGCGCCGGCGCCACGGTGATGGAGTCACCGGTATGCACGCCCATGGGGTCGAGGTTCTCGATAGAGCACACGATGATGCCGTTGCCGGCGTGGTCGCGCATAACCTCCATCTCGTACTCTTTCCAACCCTCGATGGATTCCTCGACCAGCACCTCATGGGCAGGCGAGAGTTCAAGGCCCTGGCTCACGATGGAGACGAGTTCCTCGTGAGTATGCGCGATGCCACCACCAGCGCCGCCCAAGGTAAAGCTCGGACGCAGCACGCAGGGATAGCCCACACGCTCGGCGATGGCCTCGGCGTCAGCCACGCTGTAGGCATAGCCCGAGCGCGCGACCTCCAGGCCGATCTCGGCCATGGCCTCGTTAAAGAGCTTGCGGTCCTCACCGCGCTCGATGGCGGCAAGGTCACAGCCGATCATCTCGACGCCGTACTTGTCGAGTGTGCCGTCCTTTGCCAGCTCGACGGCGGCATTCAGACCGGTCTGGCCGCCCAGCGTGGGCAGCAGCGCATCCGGGCGCTCCTTCTTGATCACGCGCTCGATAAATTCGGCGGTGATGGGCTCGACATAGGTGCGGTCGGCCAAGCCCGGGTCGGTCATGATGGTCGCCGGGTTGGAGTTGACCAGGATGACCTCAAAGCCATCCTCCTTGAGCACCTTGCAGGCCTGGGCGCCGGAGTAATCGAACTCGCAGGCCTGGCCAATGACGATGGGGCCCGAGCCAATGACGAGGATGCGCTTGATGTCGGTACGTTTAGGCATGTTTAAAACCTCCTAGAGAGGCTGACTCAATGTTTTGGAAAAGTCAGCGAGGGTACAGCTGGTGCATCAGGTTGCCGTGATGCGAGGGCGCGCTGGGCTTATGCCCGCGCGTCCGAAGCAGAACGGCAAGATGATGTGCCAGATGCAGCCGCAGCGTCGACAGGTCCGCCGTTCGGTAGAACGGCGGAACCACTATCGGCGAAATTCCAGCCGGCAAGGCGGTCCTTGGCGGTATCGATGTCCAGATAGTTCTCCTCGCCGTCCATGAGTCGCGTAAAGGCGGTAAAGAGATAGTGAGCATCGGTGGGGCCGGGCGATGCCTCGGGATGGTACTGGACCGAGAAGCACGGCGCATCGAGCAGCTGAATGCCCTCGGCGGTGCCGTCATTGAGATTCACATGCGTCAGGCGAATGCGGCCGAAACGCTCGTTCATCACGACCGGCGCGATACCGCGGCGCACCCAGACGCGCAGATCGCCATCGGCCGCGTGCTCGGTCTCGCCGCCCGAAAGCTCGGGGACAAGCTTGCCCAAGCTGGGGAACAACAGGCCAAAGCCGTGGTTTTGCGCGGTGATCTCCACACGGCGGCTGACCAGATTCATAACCGGCTGGTTGCCACCACGGTGACCGAATTTGAGCTTTTCCATCTGGGCGCCGCATGCCAAGCTGATCATCTGGTGACCAAGGCAGATGCCAAAAACCGACACCTTGCCGATTAGCTGCTGCACCTGCTCGTAGGTCTCCACCACGGCATCGGGGTCGCCGGGGCCGTTGGACAAAAAGACGCCATCGGGATTCATGTCGAGCACCTGACGCGCGGGTGTATCCCACGGCACGACGGTGAGGTTGCAGCCAGCACGAACCAGGCCCTCCAGGATGCCGCGCTTGACACCGCAGTCGTAGGCGACCACTTTGTGGCGGGCAGGAGCGGTAGGGGCAAGCGCAAAGTCATGCGTAGCGGGCAGGTCGCTCGCGGCAAAAGCGTGGGGCTCAGGGCAGCTCACGGTCTTGACCAGGTTCTCGCCGACCAGCGTAGGCGCGGCGGACAGGCGCTCGGCAAGCTCGTCGACGTCGAAGATCTCCGTCGAGATTATGCCCATCTTGGAACCGTTGTCGCGCAGGTGGCGCACGAGAGCGCGGGTGTCGACGCCCTCGATAGCGACGATGCCGTGTGCACGCAGGTACTCCGGCACGCTGACGGTCGAGCGCCAGTTAGAAGGCGTGGCGCACATGTCGTGGACGACCATGCCGCGCATGGCGGGAGCGCTCGCGGGGCGAGCGGTATCGCCGGGGAAGGCCGACTGGACATCGGTCTCGTCAATGCCGTAGTTGCCGATCTGCGGATAGGTCATGGTTACGATTTGGCCGGCATAGCTCGGGTCGGTCATGACCTCAAAGTAGCCCTCGAACGACGTGTTAAAGCAGACCTCGCCGGTTGCGGTACCCTCGGCACCGCATGCACGGCCATAAAAAATGGTCCCATCCTCAAGATACAGGATGCAGGGACCGCAGGTGCCCTTGCTGGTTTTAGCCAGCATACGCTGGCACAGCTCGCTGGGCGCGACGGTGCGGGCGGCAGCGCCCGCAATATGGTTGTTCGCCATAGTTCTCCTTCCCGGTCTCACAGGACCGGCTTAAAGGTGTGCAGTTAGGCCTCGCGGTATTCTAACCGCAAGCATCGCCCATGGCATTAATTACATAGAATTGTTTACAAAATGATAATTATGACTTCCTGTGCATAATGATTTTTCTGGGACGGGGATTAAAAAATTATTCTGAGAGCAGGGCTTTGTCGCCAACTGCATACATGACAGAATGATTTTTTAATCCCCGCCCCAGAAAAATCATCCCGCGTGGGCTTGCGGCTCACGCGGGATGGCATCGTTCTATGTGGCTGCGGACTACTTTTGCTTGTCCTGCTCCAGCAGCTCGGACGGCGTGCGATCGGGCTTTCCGCCGCGGAAGATCTCTCGACCGTGCAGACGATGCTCAAGATCGCGCTCGGCCTGCTCCTCCGTGATCTTGGTCTGGCTCACCACCGGGTCCTCGATCAGCGATGAAACCGAGTTGACCTGTTTTTGAATGCGCTCGGCAATGGTGTCGTCCATGCTTACGATGCGCATCTTCCAGTCGATACTCGTGGCGTTGGACGAGCTCTTGGTCCAAACGAACGTCAGGATGGCGCTTTGGTGCCCCTGAGCAGGAAACATGCCAAAGAAGGAATCATGCTGGATCCTGCTGTCCTCGTCGATATAGGCGTGAACGTTATACACCACACGGTCGATCTTGTCGTTGAGCAGGGCGTTGGTTGCGAGCGCCGCCGCCTGAATCTGACCGTTGGACAGCAGCTCGAGTTCATTGGCAGAAGACGTGTCCAGCACCGTCACCTCAACCGTGCCCGTGCGCTCATCTGCCTCGTCGACGGTAAAATCGAGCGGGAACTGCGTAAAGCCATTGCCCCATTCAAGTCCACCCTTGAGCGCGGTCGAAACGGTATCCACCGAAACACTTTCGGAAAGGTTCGCGGTATTCAGACGTCGCATCACGCCGTAGCCAATCTGCATGCCCACAATCAGCACCAAAATGCCGATAACCACGGCCATGGCGGTCTTCGTAATGGTATGGCTCACCTGCGAGCCCGAAGGGTCGTCCTCGGACAGCGGGTCGATATGTTTTGCCTGGCTCGCGCGATCCTCGCTGCGCAGCCGCGCCAGCGTCGCCTTGTTGCCGCGCTTGACGGCGGCCTCTTTCTCGCGCATGCGCTCGGTGCGCTTTTTGGCGAGCGTAGGATCCAAGACGCCGGATGCATCGATTTCGGAGAATAACTCCGTCACTTCTTCCGGAGTCAAAGGGTTCTTATCAGCCATGATCTTCCTGTCATATCAATCAGTCGAGCTCGTGCGCACGCGCACCTTCGAACTGCATTCGATAGTAACGGGCATAGGTGCCGCCACGGGCGAGAAGCTCCTCGTGCGTGCCACGTTCCACAACGCGACCATGCTCAACGGTCGCAATCTCGTCAGCATGCTTAATAGTCGAGAGACGGTGGGCGATGATGATCGTGGTACGGCCGCGTGCCAGCTCTTCGAGCGACTCCTGCACCGCTTCCTCGCTCTCGTTATCCAGGGCACTCGTCGCCTCATCCAAAATAAGGATCTTGGGATTCTTGAGAAACACGCGTGCAATGGCGACGCGCTGCTTTTGACCACCCGAAAGACGGCTGCCGCGCTCGCCCACCACGGTGTCGTAGCCTTGCGGAAGCGATTCGATAAAGGTATCGATATTGGCGCGGCAGGCCGCCTCGGCGATCTCTTCCGCTGTGGCGCCCGGCTTGCCGTAGGCGATGTTCTCGCCGATCGTTCCATCGAACAGGTACACATCTTGCTGCACCAGGCCGATGGCACGGCGCAGACTATGTTGCGTCACGTCGCGCACATCCTGGCCGTCGATGCTAATGGAGCCGGCGGCAACGTCGTAAAAGCGCGGCAACAGCGAACAAGTCGTCGATTTGCCGCCGCCCGAGGGACCGACCAAAGCGATGGTCTGACCGGGCTTGATGGACAGGTCCATATGGTCGATAACAGGGCGTCCGTCGGCGCCGCCCACACCGAGCTCGACATCCTCGTAGCTAAAGCACACGTTGCGGTACTCCACGGCACCAGCCGTCACCTGCAGATCCGCAGCACCCGGCTTATCCTGAATATCGGGGACAGTCGAAAGCACCTCATCCATGCGCTTAAAGCCGGCGATGGCTTTCTGATACGTCTCAGCCGAATTGACGAGCGTCTCGAGCGGCGTGCAGAACAGCGAAATGTAGAGTGCGAAGGTTGCCATATCGACCGCCTGCAGCTGACCCTGGGCAACGAGCCAACCGCCCAGCAGCACCACGATCACATAAAGCACTCCCGAGAGCAGGCCATACGTCGCGGTATAGACGCCCATGGCGTGATACATGTTCTCCTTGGACGAAAGGTAGCGATTGTTCGAGGCGCGAAACTTAGAGCGCTCGGTCTGCTCATTGGCAAAGCTCTTGACCACACGCATGCCCGCCAGCGAATCCTGCAGCTGCGCGTTGATGCCGCTAATCTTTTTGCGGTTATCGCTAAAGACCTCGCGCATGCGCATATTCTGCCAAAACATAATGACCGCGAACACCACCGTCACCACAGCCATGGCGAGTGCGAGCACCGGCGCGATGGTAAACAGAATCACAAACGAGCCGATGATCTCGATACCGCAGATAATAATCCATTCGGGCACGTGGTGCGCCGCCTCGCAGATATCGAACAGGTCATTGACCACGCGGCTCATCATGTCGCCCGAGCTGTTGCGATCAAAGTACGCAAAGCTAAACCGTTCGTACTGATCGAACAGGTCCTCGCGCATTTTGGACTCCATGCGCGCGCCCATCACATGACCCCAATAGCTCACAAAATAGCGGCAGGCGCAGCGGATGACATACATCAGCACCAGTCCCACCGCGATCATACCGAGCGCCTGCATAATAGCAGCCTGACCCTGAGTAAAGAGCCCGCCGGTCAGATTGCGCAAGATAATGGGGAACGCCAGGTCAATGGCGGCAAGCACCAGAGCACAAAGAGTATCAGCAACAAAAAGCCCCATCTGGGGCTTGTAATACGAAAGAAACCTCTTAAACATAGTCACCTTACGCGGTTTTACCAAACCGCGTTTCGTCTCGACGCTGCAAGTGCTCCATTTGGACAATCTGGCCTTCAATCGTCGGTCGCGTATATCCATACGCTTCCCTTCTCTTTTAGGCCACCTTGTCTCAAATGGAGCACTTTCGCTGACTTACACAAACCTGCGGGATCATCCCCGCTCGTTAAAGTTCCGCTCCACCCAAACGATGAGCAATGCTGTCGCAAGCCAAGGCACCCACAACGGTCTTGGCGTCTTCGATCTTGCCGTCGAGTACGGCGTCGATCAGCTCATGCAGTGGCACCAGGTCGACGTTGACAAACTCGTCATCGTCGGGGTCGGGCGCATCAAACTCGAGCTTGGTAGCCAAGTAGATGTGGATGATCTCATCGCAAAAACCGCAGGACGTGACAATCGACGTCAAAAAGCGAATGCGACCAGCCCTAAAGCCCGTCTCCTCATGCAGCTCGCGCTTGGCGCAATCGAGCGGGTCCTCGCCCGGATCGAGCTTGCCGGCGGGAATCTCGACCGTCACGCGGTCGATGGCGGTGCGGTACTGACGCACCAGCACGATCTTGCCGCTCTCGGTCAGTGCCACAACGGCCGCCGCACCCGGATGGCGAACGATATCGCGGGCGCTGCGGCGACCGTTGGGCAGCTCAACCTCAAGACGGTGGACGTCGAGGATCTTGCCCTTCCAGGCGCACTCCTCCGAAAGAATCTTCTCGTGCAGCTCGGCATCGTGCGGGTCGTCGTCGCCCAGCACCAGCGCCGGCTCGTCAGCGACCTCGCCGCCAGGCTCGCCCTCGGCGTGCCCATACATGCGGCTGTCCTCTTCGACGATCTGCGCGTCCACGAGCTCTTCGTTCTTCTCGTCCATCCGTCTCATTCCTCTCGGATTTTAGGCATCCCAGGCGTCGCGGCCGCGCAGCGCACGCAGGCCAATGTCGTGGCGCAGGGTCTTGCCCTCAAAGTTGATCTTCTCGCAGGCCTCGTAGGCAAGGTCGCGAGCGTTCTCGAACGTATCGCCCAGCGCGGTCACGGCGAGCACACGACCGCCGTTGGTCACGAGCTCGCCGTCCACCACGGCAGTACCGGCGTGATACACCGTCACGTTCTCCATAGCCTCGGCATCCTCGATGCCGGTAATGACCTTGCCCTTCTCGTAGCTGCCGGGATAGCCCGCGCTCGTCAGGACAACGGCCACGGCCCACTCGTCACGCCAATCGAGCTCAATCTGATCGAGCTCGCAGTTGGCGCAAGCCAGCATGACCTCGACCAGGTCGTTCTTAAGGCGCGGCAGCACAACCTGCGTCTCAGGATCGCCAAAGCGGGCATTGAACTCCAGCACCTTGGGGCCGGCAGGGGTGAGCATAAAGCCGCCGTACAGGCAGCCGCGATAGTCGATACCCTCGGCAGCGAGCTCTGCCACGGTCTGCTCCATGACCTTCACCATGGTGGCGTGCTCCTCGTCGGTCACGATGGGCACCGGGCTGTAGACGCCCATGCCGCCCGTGTTGGGGCCCTTGTCGCCCTCGAGCGCACGCTTGTGATCCTGCGAGGTGACCATGGGACGCACGGTCTTGCCGTCGGTAAAGGCCAGCAGCGAGCACTCGGGGCCGGTCAGCATCTCCTCGATGACCACCGTGTTGCCGGCATCGCCAAAGGTGCCGCCAAAACACTCACGCACAGCCTCCTCGGCCTGCGAAAGCTCGGTTGCCACGATAACGCCCTTGCCCGCGGCAAGGCCGTCGGCCTTGACGACCAGCGGAGCGCCCTGCTCGCGCACATAGGCAAGAGCCGAAGCCTCGTCGGTAAATGAGCCATAGGCTGCCGTCGGGATACCGGCGCGCTCCATGAGCTGCTTGGAGAACAGCTTAGAGCCCTCCATCTGGGCGCCCTCGGCACCCGGGCCAAAGCACGGGATGCCCGCCGCGCGGACGGCGTCTGCAACGCCCGCCACGAGCGGAGCCTCGGGGCCAATCACCACGAGTCCGCATCCGTGGCTCTGCGCAAACGCCGCCACGGCCGCAGGATCGCAATCGTCGAGAACCACATTCTCGCCGCAGCTCGCGGTGCCGCCGTTACCCGGCGCGATGTAGAGCTTGCCGGCGCGCGGTGATGCTGCGAGCTTGGCTGCCAGAGCATGCTCGCGGCCGCCGCTGCCCAACAACAGGATGTCGATGGTTTGAGTGTCCGCCTTCAAGGGTGCCTCCTCTATGGATTACCGGCCCGCTCCGCGCGGGCCCATTACAAGCAAATATACCCCTCGGCCGCCCATCTGGGCTGCAAAGGGGTATATCGCAATAACCAAATAACGCCGATTACTTCCAGAATCGGTTGATGATCTGCTCGCGACCGGCGCCGACGCCGATGAACGTCACGCGGGTGTGTGCCAGATCCTCGATAAATGCCACGTAGTCCTGAGCCTCCTGCGGCAGCTCATCAAAGCTGCGGCAGCCGGTGATGTCGCACTTCCAGCCAGGGAGCTCCTCGTAGATGGGCTTGGCATGCTCAAAACGCACCTGGTGCTCGGGCACGCTCGTGTAGCGCTCGCCGTCGACGTCATAGGCAACGCACACCTTAATGGTGTCGAAGGCCGAAAGCACGTCGAGCTTGGTCACGGCGATGTCGGTGAGGCCGTTGACGCGCGAGGCATAGTTGGCGATAGGGCCGTCAAACCAGCCGCAGCGACGACGGCGACCGGTGGTCACGCCGTACTCGTAGCCCTCCTCGGTCAGCGTGTGGCCGGCCTCGGACTCATAGGAAAGCTCGGTGGGCATGGGGCCCGAACCGACGCGGGTGATATAGGCCTTCATGACGCCCAGCACGCGGTCGACGTTCTTCATGCCGACGCCGGAACCGGTAATGGCGCCGCCGGCGGTGCAGTTAGAAGACGTCACGTACGGATAGGTGCCGTGATCGATGTCGAGCAGCGTCGCCTGGGCGCCCTCAAACAGCAAATCCTTGCCCTCATCGATCATGTTGTTGAGCAGCAGGCTCGTCTCGGTGATGTAGGGGCGCAGGCGCTCGGCCATGGGCAGGTACTCATCGCAAATCTGATCTACGGTGTAGGTGGGCAGGTTGTAGATGAGCTCTAGCTCGGGGTTCACGCGGGCAAGAGCGGTCTCCAGCTTATCGCGGAACAGCGCCTCATCCAGCATGTCCTGCATACGCAGGCCAATACGGGCCATCTTGTCCTGGTAGCACGGACCGATGCCGCGCTTGGTGGTACCGATGTTCTTCTTGCCGAGCTTCTGCTCAAAGGCGCCATCCAGATCGATGTGGTACGGCATGATGACATGCGCGTTGCCGCTGATCTTGAGATTCTTGGTGGTGATGCCGTCGGCCTCGAACATGTCGATCTCCTCAAGGACGACCTTGGGGTTGACGACGCAGCCGTTACCGATCACCGACACGTGGTCGGAATACATGATGCCGGAGGGCACCTGGTGCAGGCCGTACTTCTTGCCGTTGACGACGATGGTGTGGCCGGCGTTGTTGCCGCCCGAATAGCGCACGACGGCATCAAAGTCGCCGGCGACCAGGTCGCAGATCTTACCCTTGCCCTCATCGCCCCACTGGGCACCGACCAAAACGGTTGACGGCATGTTTACTCCTCACATTCATGGACTGTCCGCACACCGCAAGTGCGCAGAAGCACAAAACATTCCCAGTATACCCGTGCAACGGGCGCCTGTCCTACTCCTCGGTATGCGCCCCATCAAGCTCATAGAACTTGGTGGATGCCGGCAGGAACATCAGGTCGACGTCGCCAATCGGGCCCGAACGGTTCTTGGCCACGACGATACGCGTAACGCCCTCGTCGGGTCGGTCGTCGCGCGAGGCCTCGGCCTCGTCGGCGGATCGGTCCAAGAACATGACGATATCGGCATCCTGCTCGATGGAGCCCGATTCACGCAGGTCGGACAGCTGCGGGCGCTTGCCGGTACGGGACTCGACCTGACGCGACAGCTGCGACAGCGCGATCAGCGGAATCTTGAGCTCCTTGGCCATAATCTTCAGACCACGCGACATCTCGGAGACCTCGACGGTGCGGCTCTCGGAACGACGTCCCGGCGGGGGACTCACCAGCTGCAAATAGTCCAGGATGATGATGGCCTTCTCCTTGTTATGGAGCATGCGGCGGCTCTTGGCGCGAATCTCGGTCACCGTGGTGCCGGGCGTATCGTCAATCAGAATATCGAGCTTGGACAGCGTCTGCGTGGCCTCATTGATGTTGGCCCACTGCTCGGGACTAATGCGGCCCGTACGGAAGTCGCTGATCGAGATCATGGCATAGGCGCAAATCAGACGCTGGGCAATTTCCTTGCCCGACATCTCCAGCGAGAAGAAGCCGACGGTATAGCCCGCGGCGGCGGCGTTGAGCGCCAAGTTCAGGGCGAACGACGTCTTACCCACGGCGGGGCGGGCGCCGATAATGATGAGCTGGCCCTCGCGGAAACCCATGAGCATACGGTCGAGCGACGGAAAGCCCGTGGGCACGCCTGCAGCCTGACCGCCGGCCTTGCACACTTCCTCGGCCTCGTTATAGGCCTCGACCATAAACTCGGTCAGCGTCTTGTAGCTCGACTTAACCTCACGCGCCGTGACCTTGAGCAGCTTGCTCTCGGCCAGCTCCACGACCTCTTTGGTGTCGGTGGGGGCGTTGTAGGCCAGCGCGTTGATCTCGTTGGTGGCGCCAATCAGCTCACGCAGCATCGAGTCGCGGCGAACGATGGCGGCATGGTGCTGCCAGTTGACGAGCGACAGAGTCTGTCCCATCAGCTCCAAAATGTATGCCTCGCCGCCCACGGCATCGAGCTTGTTGATGCTTCGCAGGTAATCGATCAGCGAGATAGAGTCAATGGGGATGCGACTGTTATACATATCGACCATCGCGGTATAGATGGTCTTATGAATGGGCCGGTAGAAGTCATCGGGCTGCAGCTCGACTTGGGCCTCTTCGACCACCTCGGGCGATAGCAGCATAGCGGCCAGTACGTTGGCCTCTGCATCTTGGTTTTGGGGGAGACCCAACTTAGAGCCACGGTCCTCGACCGTCAGCCCCGTCTCCCTATCGTCATATGCCATGAGCGTCCTCATTCATATCGCTTGCGAGCATCCATAGTATCAGCCGCGGCTATAAATCGAGCCGCGGCTTGGCAATCATCACCGAACCAAACGGATGAACGGTCCCATACACGGGACCGCATCTCAATGACTGCCACGACACTCACCCAGCGCAAAAAATAAAAGGGCGCCCTGGTCTCCCAGAGCGCCCTTCTTAGAACAAGATTGTTGCGTTGCAGCAAATGCTACTCGGCAGCAGCCTCGGTCTCGACCTCGGCGGTCTCGGCCTCGGCGACCTCAGCGGTCTCCTCAACCTCAGCCTCGGCAGCGAGCTCCTCGGCGGTAACGCCGACGAGAACGACAACCTCGGCCTTGATCTCGCGGTACAGCGAGATAGCGACGGTGTGGGCACCGGCAACCTTGATGGGCTTACCGAGCTCGACGCGCTTGCGATCGATGTCCATACCGAGCTGATCCTTGATGGCGTCAGCGATCATAGCGGCGGTAACGGAGCCAAAGAGGATGCCCTCGTCGCCAACCTTGACGTCAACGGTGACCTGCTTGCCCTCGAAGGCAGCCTTGGTCTCGTTGGCGGTAGCCAGACGGACGGCCTCGCGCTTGGCGATGTTGTTGCGACGCTCGTCAAGCTGCTTGAGGTTGCCCTTGGTGGCGGCAACAGCGAGCTTCTTGGGGAACAGGAAGTTCTCAGCGTAACCCTGAGCGACCTCTACGACGTCACCCTCGCCGCCCTTGCCCTTGATCTCATCGAGAAGAATAACCTTCATGATGCGTCTCCCTTCTTAGCCGCGGTCGCGGTTGCCACGAGAGGAAACCACGGGGACGGTGTACGGCAGGAGAGCCATCTCGCGGGCGCGCTTGATGGCGTTGGCGATGTCATGCTGATGCTGCGTGCAAGCGCCAGTGACGCGACGGGGCTTGATCTTGCCACGGTCGGTCATGTACTTACGGAGAAGCTGAGTGTCCTTATAGTCGATGAACTCAGTGTTCTCCTTGCAGAACTGGCAGTACTTACGACGCGGCTGACGTGCAGAATAATCATTAGCCATGTCAAAATACCTTTCATTTGGCAACTTCGGCGAGCCGAAGCCGCCTCTCACTCAAAAATAGGTGAACAACCCTTAGAACGGGATGTCCTCATCGTAGACGTCGACCGCGGGCGGCGTAGCCACCGGTGCGGCAGGACGTGCTGCGGGCGCGGGAGCTGCGGGGGCGTAACCGCCCTGATCGTAGCCACCCTGGCCACCACGGGAGCTCATAAACTCGATCTCATCGACGATGACCTCAAGCTTGCTCCTGCGCTGACCGTCGCGCTCCCAAGAGCTGTAGCGCAGCTTGCCCTCGATCGCGACCTTGTTTCCCTTTGCCAGGAAACGGCTCACGGCCTCGGCGCGGGTGCCGAACATAGTGCAGTCAACAAAGTTGGGATAGTCCTCCCACTCGCCAGTCTGCGCGTTGCGGCGACGATCGTTCACGGCGACGCCAAAGGACAGAACCTGGGTTCCGCCGGCGGTGGCGCGCAGCTCGGGATCGCGGGTGAGGTTACCGGTGATGTTCACTCGATTGATGCTCATAACTCACTACTTCCTCTTGGGGCACAAGCCCAGTCCAAAACGACAGTCTTACTCCTGGTCGTCGCGACGGACGATCATGTGGCGGACCACAGCGTCGGTGATGCGCAGGACGCGATCAAGCTCGGCGATCTGGGTAGGATCTGCGTGGAAGTTGATGAGGGTGTAGTCACCATCGGTGAGGTCGTTGATCTCGTAGGCGAGCTTGCGCTTGCCCCACTCGTCAACGGAGTCGACCTTGCCAGCGCCCTCAGCGATCGTGGTATCGATACGCTTCATAACAGCGAGACGAGTCTCGGGGTCGAGCGACGGGTCAACAAAGAACAGCAGTTCATAAGCCTTCATATTGTCACCTCCTCTGGGCAAATGTGGCTTCAGGTCGTGAAGGTGCGCCTGAAGCAGGAAAAGACTTGGTAATAATATCTTTCAACCTCCCAGGCTGCAAGAATATGCAGCTACAACCTCATGACCTCCACATATACCCATGCTTACACGGCTCTTCATGCGTATTCCAACCAAATGCTGACCAAGAGCTTGACGGATTCGATAGCAAGATACGCTGCGGCGAGGACAACCTGAGTCAAACCGCAGGTCGCCGATTGCAGGGTTGTGGTCACGAAATGCATACCACCGGTTCGATCGATTGCCTCAAAATTTTTAAATTCGCTGCCACGTCATTCATGAATACCTATTTTGAACAGATCATCGAGCGGGATCTGGCTGGTCAGGATGCTTTTTTAGTACTCATCTGGCACATGCCGGATACGGGTGCGGAGCGAGCGCTTTAAAAAATGCCAAGTTTTCTGTTTGCACTTTTCGATTCCTCGTGTATACTGACTTTCGCATTTAACGGAGAGTTGTCCGAGTGGCCGAAGGAGCACGATTGGAAATCGTGTAGGCGTCAAAAGCGTCTCCAGGGTTCAAATCCCTGACTCTCCGCCAGTTAATTCCAAAGCAGGCCTTAGTGCCTGCTTTGTTTTTACCCCACGCGGAGGGGTGGCAGAGTGGTTGAATGCGGCGGTCTCGAAAACCGTTTGGCCTGTATAAGGTCACGAGGGTTCGAATCCCTCCTCCTCCGCCATTTTGGTTGTGAAAGCTCCCAGGAATGGGAGCTTTTTTGTTTTGAGTCCCTAACAAGCAAATACGGCGAAGAAGGAGGGGTTCGAACCCGCCAGGGCGCAAAGCGTAAAGAAAACGCACCAGTGGCGCGTTTTTAGCGCAGCGCGGTCGGCGTAAGCCGACCGGATAAATTTTGAGCTCCGATCAAAATATAGACATCCCTCCTATTCAGCCACGCCCTCATCGCGTTCAGCATCAACCCAGATCCCCAGACATGTACACCACCCTCCAAAAACGATATTTTTCGATATCTTTGGAGGCTGATGCACATACTTGAAACCTATGACCGCACCCAGTCCCGACCGTTTGCCGAGCAATAGGGTCGCGATCGTCGCCGAACATGTACTATGTACGGGCATTGTCCAATCCCGTAACTCAAAGGACCCCATCTTGCCCGTCGTCGCCGCCATAACCGTTACCTCACATGCCTCGGATGCCATGGTCGCTATCCCATTTTGGCTCGAGATGTTCGCCGTTGTCGCTGCATCGATCTCGGGTGTGCTGGTTGCGCGCGAACACAAGCTCGACCTGGTGGGCGCGGTCGCACTCGCGGTAGTCTCCGGTCTGGGCGGCGGTCTTTTGCGCGACATGACACTCCAGGTCGGCAACGTCTACATCCTCAACCAGCCAATGGCGCTGCCGCTCTCCATCGCCACGGCGGCCATCATTTACATCTTCCCGGCAATCGTCGATAAGCCCGACAAACTCATCCCCCTGCTCGACATCATCTCGGTCGGCATCTATGCGGCAACCGGCGCAGACAAGGCACTGGTCTACGGATTTGCACCCGTCGTTTGCATCATGATGGGCTTTTTCACCGCGGTGGGCGGCGGCATGCTGCGCGACGGCTTTATGGGCGTGGTTCCGGGCATTTTCCAACGCACCAACTTTTATGCCATCGCGGCCATCGCCGGATCGGCAAGCTATGTAAGCCTCGTCATGAGTGGCTTGGTCAGCAATGTCGCCGCGCTGGTCGTATGCGTTATCGTGACCATGGGTCTGCGCTGGCTCTCGCTGCGCTTTGACATCAAAAGCCCCACCGAAGAAGACATCGCGCACTTTTTACATCGCAAAAAGTAGATAGCACGGCACGACCTTTCGAAATGCAACCGAGAGGTTCTTTTAGAGCGCTCGCACGTTGGGTACCCTGTTAGATATACGCCGATTATCTAACGAAGGATTCACTATGCCTTGCAACCTAGAACCGTCGACCAAGCGCCACAAAGCGCAGGCCCGCATCGCCCTCCTATTCGTACTGATTGCGCTTGCGCTGACCGTACTTCCCACGGCGTCGTTCGCCGGCACAGACACCGCGGGCAACGTACTCGCAACCGAAGCTGACTCAAATCCGTCTGGCGTCGCGGGCGACCTGTACTGGGCTGGCCAAAGCCTTAACCTGGACGATGCCTCCATCGGCCGCGATATTATCGCGGCATGCGACAGCCTATCGATTCGCGACTGCACCGTAGGCGGCGCCATTCGCCTGGCGGCGCGCACCATCGATATCTCCAAAACCGCAATCGATGGCAGCGTGACGGTAGCCGGTCAGCACGTCGTGCTCAACACCGGTAGCACCGCCAACTGTTTTTACGCGATGGGCGATACTGTTGCCCTGCGAGGCTCCACCAAGTCGGCAGCACTTGCAGGCGATACGGTGACCATCGACGGCACCGTCGAGGGCGATGTCGAGGTTTGGGCCGATAAGCTCGTCTTGGGCAAAAACGCCCGCATCACCGGCACCGTGAGCGCGCATGTTTCCGAGGACCCCGAGCGGGCCGAGGGCGCTCAGGTCGGAGCCCTCAAGATCGACCGTACCGAGAACGAGAACACCTCAACGATTAACGACACCATCGGCGGCATCGTCGCCGCGGCGCTTTCCACCTGCTTTGTCGCGATCCTCCTCGAGCTCGTCTTTCCGCGCGCGACCGCCAGCGCCGCCGGCATGCTTCGTCAACGACCTACCCCTCTGTGGGTGAGCGGTCTTTTGGGCACGGTGGCCGCCGTTCCCGCCGTCCTGTTACTCATCATCTCGATTGCAGGTCTGTCACTCGCCGGAGCTCTCATGTGCGCCGTGATCGGTATCGCTCTGGTCTCGGCGGCGTTTACGGGCACCGCGATCGCACGCATGATCGGACACAGCCAGAACCGCTACGCCATGGCCGCCGTGGGCGGTATCGCCGCGGGCGCACTCACGGCACTTCCCCTTATGGGCAGCTTTGTCAGCGGCGTAGCCTTCGTCTTTACGCTCGGCTACGTCATCCAGATCATCTGGCGCAACGCCCGCCTCAAGCCGCAGCAGGCCGCCAATACTCCGGGCCTTCCTTCCGCCTAGCCGTCAACCACCACAAAGGGGACAGACACCTTTGCGGTGGTGCAGACCAACTCAATCCCTGTGCACCAAAAAGGGCACCGACCGCGATGGTCGGCGCCCTTTCTTGTTAGTCGCTATAAAGCTCGGCGCTTATTTGTTGACCTGACCGGCGCGGACTGCGGCCTTCTTGCGGTCGGTAGCATTGAGCAGACGCTTGCGCAGGCGGATGTTCTTGGGAGTGATCTCCACCAGCTCGTCGTCGGCGATGTACTCCAGCGCCTCCTCCAGCGAGAAGGTGCGGGGCGGCACCAGCTGGACGGAGATATCGGAGGTCGAGGAACGCTGGTTGCCCAGGTTCTTGGTACGGGCGATGTTGACGACCATGTCGCCGGCCTTGCTGCGCTCGCCCACGATCATGCCCTCGTAGCACTCGGTACCCGGCTCAACAAACAGCTGGCCGCGCTCCTGCAGCGTGCCCAGAGCGTAGGCAACGGCTTTCTCGGTGGTCATGGAGATCATGGCGCCGTTCTGGCGGTTGCCGATCTCGCCGGCATAGGGGCCGTACTCCAGGAAGGTGTGGTAGAACACGCCCTCGCCGTGAGTGACGTTCATGATGCGGTTCTTAAGACCCATGATGCCGCGGGTCGGGATCTTAAACTCAAGGTGCGTCACGATGCCCGAGGTATCCATGCTCGTCATGATACCGCCGGAGGTGCCGAAGACCTCAACGACCTTGCCCGAGTACTCGTCCGGGCACTCGACGACGGCCTGCTCGACGGGCTCCATCTTGTTGCCGTTCTCGTCCTTCTTAAACAGAACGCGGGGACGACCGACCTGGAACTCAAAGCCCTCGCGGCGCATAGACTCCATCAGGACGGACAGGTGCAGAATGCCGCGGCCCGAGACCTCGACGCCGCTCTTGTCCTCGAGCTCCTCGATCTTCATGGTCACGTTGTTCTCGGCCTCGTTGAACAGGCGCTCCTTGAGCTGACGGGCACCCACGATGTCGCCGTCGCGGCCGACGAGCGGGGAGGTCGAAGCCTCAAAGACGATGGACAGGGTCGGCGGGTCGATCTCGATGGGTTCGAGCTCAACGGGGTTCTCGGGATCGGTGTAGACATCGCCGATATCGGTGCGGTCGATGCCCACGACGGCGGCGATATCACCGGCGCCGACTTCCTGGCACTCGGTGCGACCCAGGTAGTCGAAAGTAAAGAGCTGCTTGACGGTAGCGGTAGCGCTGGAGCCGTCGTTCTTGACGACCAGGATCTGATCGCCCTGGTGGATGGCGCCGGAGTACACACGGCCGATACCGATGCGACCAACGAAGTTGGAGTGGTCGATGGTCACACACTGCATGGCCAGCGGGGCGTTCTCGTCAACCTCGGGCGCGGGCATGTCGTCGATGATCATATCGAGCAGCGGATACATGTCCATGTTGCCGTCGTTGGGGTCAAGGCGGGCAAAGCCATTCATGGCGCTGGCGTAGACCACGTGCTCCATGGCAAACTCAAGCTGGTCGTCGGTGGCGCCCAGGTCGGCCATCAGGTCCAGGCAGTCGTTGTAGGCCTTCTCGGGGTTGGCGCCCGGACGGTCGATCTTGTTGATGACGATCATGATCTTGAGGCCGGTGTCGATGGCGTGACGCAGCACGAAGCGGGTCTGGGGCATGGGCCCCTCAAAGGCATCGACCAGCAGCAGGGCGCCGTCGGCCATACGCAGCACGCGCTCGACCTCGCCGCCAAAGTCAGCGTGGCCCGGGGTGTCGATGACGTTGATCTTAACGTCCTTGTACTCGATAGAGATGTTCTTGGCGAGAATCGTAATGCCGCGCTCGCGCTCCTGGTCGTTAGAATCCAGGACGCGGTCCTCGACCTGCTGGTTGCCACGGAAGGCGTCCGTGGCACGCAGGAGCTTGTCGACCATCGTCGTCTTGCCGTGGTCGACGTGAGCGATGATGGCGATGTTCCTCAGATTGTCTACGCGCATGTAGTTCCCCTATCTTCTATCTATATACAACCGGCACGCGTATGCGACCCGCCCAGTAACACAACGCTCGGCGGGAATTTTGAGCCTTTTACCGAAAACTCGTTTATTTTAGCGATTTTAGATAAGAGGGGTTTCCTCGCCTGCAGGTTCAGGGTCGCTCCACATAAAACCATCGCCGGCGCCCACACCCTCGTACAGTACATATGCCGAAAAGCCGCTCTCGAGCGTCGTCTCAAAGAAACTCACAAGCAGGGCGTCATGGTAGCCGCCATCAATTTCGACACAACCGGTGTAGCCGATGGCGTAACGGGCGATGCGACCCAGGCCCTCGTCCTTAAGGCCCATCTTGTGCTCGGAGATAAAGTTGGTGGCAGCCTCGAGGCATGCCTCCTCGCCGTCCTCGTCGAGTGCCGCCAGATAGCGGTTGGACGCGGCGTCTTCGATCGCAACGACAACGCCGGGGTTCTCACCAGCGGCCAGGTCGTCTAAAAATGCCCCGATGAGGTCGCACACCATGGCGTCGAGCTCGGCGGAGACGTTTCCGGCGTCCTGCATATCCTGTGCCATTTTTAGACCTTCCCATCGAGTCCGGCGTCGTTACATCTCTTGTGCCTCGGCAGCGATCTTGGCGGCGGCGTCGCGGGCGCGCATCATATCGGCGGCGCGCTTATCGAGTACCTTGATCTGGTTGGTCAGCATCACGGCATCGACCACGCCCCAGATGACCAAGCCCGTCGAAATCGAAAACCCAAGCGCACCAACTGTACCACGAAGGCGCGAGGAGATTGCCGCGACAAGTGCGGAGACGGCAACCATCTTGATAAAGGAGGCACGGCGCTCGCGAAGTGTGCGGGCCTGCGTCACATAGGCAATGCGTGCGGCCTCGGATGCCTCCGAGCGCATCTGGGCCTCGCGGGCAATGGCGGCGGCCTCGGCTGAAACGCCGCGACCCATCAGTGCACACTCAGTCTCATGGCTACTCGTCATTTAAAAATCATCGGGCGAGAGCGTATGGACGAACTCGTCGAACTTCTCAAATTCCTGCTCGTCATCGACCTCCTCGGCAACCGGAGAGACGGTCCCCAGGCGGTTCATGATGTCGTCCTCAACAAACATGGGAGCATTGCTGCGCACGGCGAGGGCGATGGCATCGCTCGGACGCGCATCGATCCTATGCTCACTGCCGTCGGCCAAAACGACGACCGTCGCGTAGAACACGGGAGGCTCGGCACGGACAATCTCGATGCGCTCGAGTTTTGCATCCAGGGCATCAAGCGTATCGAGCAGCAGGTCATGGGCAATCGGGCGCTCGGCACGACCGCTGTCGATACCACGGCTAATAGCCGCAGCCTCAAAGGAACCAGTTTGGATAGAAAGGGAGCGCAGTGGCGCAGGGGAGTCCGATTTGCTGCAGCGCTCGCGAAGTACGATAAGCGATGGCACGGGACCGGCGGCCATGACGATGGTCTCTATGTCGACACGAACCATGGAACACCTCCGGTACGTAGCGGTTAACACGCGGCGCCTTCGCCGCATTGAATAGCTATACTACCCAATCTTTCGCACAGCACACAAAACCAAAATGAGTTTTATCACACACAAGAAAAAAGCCCCGAGGCCATGCCTCGAGGCTCTTCACAGTTTTGATGGTGGACCTGACAAGATTCGAACTTGTGACCTCCCGGTTATCAGCCGGACGCTCTAACCAACTGAGCTACAGGTCCATCATGGTGGAGGTTAGGGGGATCGAACCCCTGACCTCAGGCTTGCAAAGCCCGCGCTCTCCCAGCTGAGCTAAACCCCCACGGAGACAGTAATAAACACCCCAGCGGCGACTCGGCTCTCGCTGGGGTGTTTATTGCGAAAGAAAGTGGTGGACCTGACAAGATTCGAACTTGTGACCTCCCGGTTATCAGCCGGACGCTCTAACCAACTGAGCTACAGGTCCATCGCGCAAGGGATATATTAGACGAGTCGTTACGCGCGCGTCAACAACTTTTTTGAAAATCTTTGGAGGGTGTTCGCCCCGGCCGCACGGCGGCATGTGAAGTCGCCTGCTCGGACAGTCCTGACTCGCGCAGAGAGCACATTAAGTGCTCTCTGGCTCGTGCGGAACTCGCGATCGACTTCACATGCCGCCGTGCGGCCGGGGCGAACGCGAGTCCCGAGGTTTTCAAAAAAGCGGTCGGCGCGCAGTGCGCCGACCGCCGATATATGGGGTCTGATATTTTCTACCAGTAAGGGCATCTTACTCGTCTAGGAGATCCTCTGGCATGTCGTTGCCGTCGCCTAGGTCGACTGGGGTATTTTCGGCATCGACCGTTGCCTCGGCCTCGGCGCCTTCGCCTTCGGGCTTTTCCTTAGCTGCCGTCATGCGGGCGACAGCGCACACACGGTCGTTGTCGTCGACGGTCATCATCTTGACGCCCTGGGTGGCTCGGCCGGTCTGGCTAATCTCATCGGTCTTGACGCGAATGACCGTCGCGCCTTCCGTCACGATGAACAGCTCGTGCTGCGGACCCACCGTCTTCATGGCCGCGAGGTTTCCCTTACGCTCGGTCATCTGGATGGTGTAGACGCCCTGACCGCCGCGGTTCTGCTCCGGATAGTCCGCGACCGGCGTGCGCTTGCCGTAGCCGCGCTCGGTGATGACAAACAGGTCGCCGTTGCCGTTGGTAACTTCCATACCCAAAACGCTCACGCCGTCCTTCATGCTAATACCGCGAACGCCGCTGGTGTCGCGTCCCGTGGCGCGAACCTGGTCCTCGGGGAACATGATCGCCTTGCCCGCAGTGGTGGCCAGGATGATCTTGTCGCCCTCGCGCACACGGCGCACGGCGAGCAGCGCGTCGTCGTCTCTCAGATTGATGGCGATCAGGCCATCACGGCGGCTGCGGTCGTAAGCGCTCATCACGGTCTTCTTGACCATGCCGCTCTTGGTGGCAAACATCAGGTACTCGTCGGCAGGGAACTCGCGGCAGCTGATGACGCTCGCGATCTTCTCGCCTTCCTCAAAGGGCAGTAGGTTGACGATCGCGGTGCCGCGCGCCTGGCGCGTACCCACCGGCAGCTCGTGCACCTTCAGGCGGTAGACCTTGCCTTTGCTCGAGAAGAACAGCACGTACTCGTGCGTGGATGCGATAAACATCTCGTCGATGACGTCGTCCTCTTTAAGGTTGACGCCCGACACGCCCTTGCCGCCGCGCTTCTGGGCGCGGTAGGCAGCCACCGGGATGCGCTTCACGTAGCCGGTGTGGGTGATGGTCACGACCATGTCCTCGTCGGCGATGAGGTCCTCGACATCCAGATCCTTTTCGACATGGCTGATCTCGGTGCGGCGTTTGTCGCCGAACTTTTTCGAAATCTCGCGCATCTCCTCCTTGATGACGCCCAGGATCTTCTCCTCATGCGCCAGCAGGTCCTCGTAGTAGGCAATGGCGCGGCGCAGACCGTCCAGCTCTTCCTGGATCTTGTCGCGCTCCAGGCCAGTCAGGCGGCGCAGCTTCATCTCGAGGATGGCCGTGGTCTGCTCGGGCGTAAAGCCAAAGCGCTCGATCAGGCGGCCGCTTGCCTCGGAGTCGGTCTGCGAGGAACGGATAATGCTGATGACCTCGTCGATATGGTCGAGAGCCATCAAGTAGCCCTCGAGGATATGGGCACGCGCCTGGGCCTTCTTAAGGTCAAAGCGAGTGCGGCGGGTGACGACGTCGACCTGGTGGTCGATGTAGTGCTGCAGCATCTCGCGCAGGCTCAGGCATTTGGGAACGCCATTGACGAGCGCCAAGTTGTTGGCGCCAAAAGTCGTCTGCAGCGAGGTGTACTTATACAGGTTGTTGAGCACGACCTGCGGAATGACGCCCTTCTTGAGCTCGATGACCAGACGGATGCCCTTTTGGTTGGACTCGTCGCGCATGTCCGAGATGCCCTCGATGCGCTTGTCGTTCACGAGCTGGGCGATCTTCTCCTGCAGGGTGCCCTTGTTGACCATGTAAGGGATCTCGGTAAAGACCAGGCGGCTGCGACCGGTCTTGGTGGATTCCACGTGAGCCTTGGCACGCACGGTAATGGAGCCGCGACCGGTCTCATAGCTCTGCCTAATGCCGGCGCTGCCCATGATGATGGCGCCGGTGGGGAAGTCCGGACCAGGCATGATCTGCATAAGCTCGTCGACGGTGGCGTCGGGATTGTCGATCAGGTAGCAGGTGGCCTCGATCGCCTCGGTGAGGTTATGCGGGGCGATATTGGTGGCCATGCCGACGGCGATGCCCTGACTACCGTTGACCAGCAGGTTGGGAAAGCGCGCGGGCAGCGCCACGGGCTCGGCGAGCGACTCGTCGTAGTTGGGCTGCCAGTCGACGGTATCCTTTTGCAGGTCGCGCAGCAGCTCCATGGCAGGCTTTGCCAGGCGGCTCTCGGTATAACGCATGGCCGCCGCGCCGTCGCCATCGATGTTGCCGAAGTTGCCGTGGCCATCGATGAGCGGTGTGCGCATGGAGAACCACTGCGCCAGACGAACCATGGCCTCGTAAACCGCGGAGTCACCGTGCGGATGGTACTTGCCGATAACTTCGCCGACCGTCCAGGCCGACTTCTTATGCGGGCGGTTGGGGTAGATGCCGCTCTCGTTCATGGCGTACAGGATGCGGCGGTGCACCGGCTTTAGGCCGTCGCGCACGTCCGGCAGGGCGCGCGCCGTGATGACCGACATCGAGTACTCGATGAACGACTGCTTCATCTCGCGGCCGAACTCCGAAATCTGGAGCTGACCGCCGTTGATATCCTCGCCGGCCGAGGCGCCGCGGTCGACCGCACCGAAGCTCTCCTCGAGCTCGGCGTCGTCATCCTCATCCTCTTCATCCTCGGCGTCGGGGTTATAGGAATTCGGATCGCCGTCCTCGCCCTGCTCAGCGCGGGCGAGCAGGCGCTTCAGATCATCGGGCATGCCGGCGTCGCCGGCCTCGTCCACACCCTCGTTGTTGATGATATCGTCTGCCACGTTACCTCCTCTTAAGCGTCAAGGAACCGAGCATCATGCGCATGCTTTTCAATGTACTCGCGGCGATAGCCGACCTCGGAACCCATGAGCTCGCGCACGGCGCGGTCCGCCACCACGGCGTCCTCGATCGACACGCGCTGCAGGATACGGGTCTTGGGGTCCATCGTCGTCGAGGCAAGCTGCTTGGGGTCCATCTCGCCCAGGCCCTTGTAGCGCTGAACGGTATAGCCCTTGCGCTTCTTGGTGATCTTGCCGTCCTTGGCTTTGCCGCCCTCGTCGTTGTCGTCGGGGTTCAGGCCCAGGCTCTGAATGGTGTCGCGCAGAATCTCGTCTTCGGGCTGGCGGCCGTTGGGATACACGTAATGGATCTTGTTGCGTACCTTAATGCCAAAGATGGGCGGGCAGGCAACATAGACATAGCCGGCATCGATCAGCGGGCGCATGTACTTGTAGAAGAACGTCAGCAGCAGGATGCGGATATGCGCACCGTCAACGTCTGCATCGGTCATGATGATGATCTTGTGGTAGCGCGCCTTGCTGATATCGAAGTCGCCACCGTCGCCGGCGCTCGTCGTGACGCCGCCGCCGATCGCGGTGATCAGGGATTGGATGGTGTCGCTCGAGAACGCGCGGTGGTCACCCACGCGCTCGACGTTCAAAATCTTGCCGCGCAGGGGCAGAATCGCCTGGATGTCTCGGCGACGGCCGTCCTTGGCCGAACCGCCTGCCGAGTCGCCCTCTACGATAAAGAGCTCGGTCAGCTCGGCATCGCGCACCGAGCAGTCGGCGAGCTTGCCGGGCAGCGACGCCGTCTCGAGCAGGCTCTTGCGGCGGGTCGCCTCGCGCGCCTTGCGGGCGGCGTTGCGGGCCTTGCATGCCTGCTGGGCCTTCTTGACGATCTCGCGGGCGGGCTTGGGGTGCTCCTCCAGATAATCGGTCAGTCCATCGGTCACGATCTTGAGCGTGAGCGCGCGCATGTAGGAGCTGCCAAGCTTGGCCTTGGTCTGACCCTCAAACTGCGGATCGGGCAGCTTGACCGAGATGACGGCCGAAAGGCCCTCGCGCACGTCGTCACCGCTCAGGTTGGCGTCCTTCTCCTTGAGCAGGTTCTGCTTGCGGGCGTAATCGTTAATCACGCGGGTGAGGGCGGTGCGGAAGCCCTCGAGATGCATGCCGCCCTCGGGGGTGTAGATGTCGTTGGCAAACGACATGACGTTCTCGCCATAGCCGGCATTCCACTGCAGGGACACCTCGACCTCGCCCATCTTGGTCACGGGCGCATCCGGATCCGATTTACCCTCGATATAGATGGGCTCCTTAAAGGCCTCGGGGACGTCTTTGCCGTCGTTGAGGAACTTAACGAAGTCGATGATGCCGCCCTCGTAGCAGAACTCCTCCACGTGGGGAGTCGCCTCGCGCTCGTCGGTCAGCACAATCTTTAGATTCTTATTGAGGAACGCCGTCTCCTGCAGACGGTTGTGCAGCGTATCGAAATCGTAGACACAGGTCTCGAAGATCTCGTCGTCGGGCCAGAAGTTGACGGTGGTACCCGTCGAATCCGAGGTGCCCACGACCTCCATCTTCTTGACGGTCTTGCCGCGCGAGAACTCCATCTCGTAGACGTTGCCGTCACGGCGCACTTGCACGACCACGCGCTTGGACAGCGCGTTGACGACGGAGATGCCCACGCCGTGCAGGCCGCCCGAGACCTTGTAGGCCGAGTTATCGAACTTGCCGCCGGCGTGCAGGATCGTCATAACGACCTCGAGCGTCGGGATCTTCTTGATGGGATGCTCGTCGACGGGGATGCCCCGCCCGTTGTCGACGACCGTGATGGAGTTGTCGGCGTGGACCGTCACCTGAATCTCGGTGCAGAAACCGGCCATGGCCTCGTCAACGGAGTTGTCAACGATCTCCCACACCAGGTGGTGCAGGCCGCTGGCGCTCGTCGAGCCGATGTACATGCCCGGGCGCTTACGAACGGCCTCGAGACCTTCGAGAATCTTAATCTCGCCGCCATCGTAATCGTTTTCGTTTGCCACACGTCCTCCTTCAGCTAAGAAAATGTGTACAGCCTTACTAGTTTATCGTAAAAAAATACCCTCGGGAACGAGGGTATTTGGCTCTACAAGGCCACCAGATGCGATTTAAGGCTCTTTTTTGCTTTGCACGCCCTTGGCCCACTCGGCACTGGCTCTCATGGCATTCTCGAGGGCCTCGCGCAGTTTTTGATCTTCGATGGGCGCCACTTGGCGCTCGATCTCGCCGCGTTCGGCTTCGCTTAGATCGGCGTGCGGAGCCGGCGGGCGCTCGGTCACGGCCGGGCGCAGGCGCTCCTTGGCAGCCGGCGGCGTGTGACCGGGCGCGGTCGTTTTGAACACCAGGCCGTCCACATGCGCCCCGGCCCGCTCCATGCGTGCCCGGATGATCTCGCGCAGCAGCGTCATCTCCTGCGTCCACGAGGGCGAATCGAGATACACCAGCAGCTCATTGGACTCGGGCAGGTAGCGCAGGCCCGTCACGTGGCGTCCCTCGCGCGTGCCCGAGCACACCGCATTCCAGGCGCGATAGACCGCACGAGATTCCTCTGCAGCCTCCATTTGCGCGCGGCGCTCAGGTGTCGCGGCCGCCAGGATGCGCTGACGCTCGGCATCCAAAAAGCCGCCAAAGGCAACCGTTCCGTTCTCGCGCTCGTAATTAGCACGTCTCACCCATGCTCACCACCTTGGCTCGATCAAGCAAGTCATCGGTAAAATACCCCAGATTGGTGGTGGTTATGACCGTCTGGATATCATCACCGATCAGCTGCAGAAAAGCGCCTCGCCGCCCGGCATCGAGCTCGCTCATCACGTCGTCCAAAAGCAGCAGTGGCGCGGTGCCCAGGATATCGCGCGCCACGGCCACTTCTGCCACCTTCCAGGCAAGCACCAGCGTTCGCTGCTGGCCCTGGCTGGCAAATGAACGGGCCGATCGGCCCGCGACGGAAAACTCAATCTCGTCGCGATGCGGACCCACAAGCGTCACGCCGCGGCGCATCTCCTCATCGGCACGCTCATCGAGGGCCGCGAGCATATGCTCGTACGCCCAACCTTTCAGTTCCTCGCGCCCTTCGGCTTGAGGCAAATCCCCCAGCGTGGACACATAGGACACGTCTGCGTCCTCACCGGACGCCACCTGCCCGTACGCGGCGCGCACATGGCCCGCCAGCCGGTCGAGCAGGGCCAAACGATGCACGAGCAGGGCGGACCCGGCGCGGGCGATGGAGTCATTCCATGCGCCAAGCATCTCGCGGCAGCACCAGGACTCCTTGAGCAGGGCGTTGCGCTGCGCCACGCAACGCCCGTAGGTGCTCACCAGGTCGGCGTAACGGGCGCTCAGCTGAACGCCAAAGTCGTCGAGGGCGGCGCGGCGCACACTGGCGCCGCGCTTGACCATATCCAGATGATCGGGGCAAAACAGCACGCTCGGCAAAACCCCGCGCACGCCGGCGGCCGAGCATCTCTTGCCGTTACGACTAAACGAGCGCTTGCCGTCCTCAACGCCCAGCCCCATATCGAGCACGCGGCCATCGCCCTCGAGTCTCAACTCGAGCCTGCACGAGCCCGTGCCGTCGTGCACGAGCTCGCCAGCGGTGGGATGCCTAAACGAGGCGCCGCTCGTCAAAAGCTGCAGCGCCTCTATAAGGTTGGTCTTTCCCGCCGCGTTGGGCCCCGCAAGCACCGTCACGCCCTCGTCCAGGTCAAGACGGTAGCTATCGAAACTGCGGTAGCGCGCGACGGAAAGGTTGCGGGCAAACATGGTCATGACGCAGCGCTAGATGCGAACCGGCATGACCAGGTACAGGTAGTTGATCTTGTCGTAGGACTTAAAGATACCCGCCTGCGAGTAGCTCTTGAGCTCCAGCGTGATCTCCTTCTCCTTGGACAAGGCATTGAGGCAGCCAAAGATGTAGTGGTAGTTAAAGGCGATGGTGCCCGACTCGCCCTCGGCCTCGACATCGATCGTCTCCTGCGCCAGATCCTGGTCATTGGAGATGGAGGACAGGCCCATCTGACCGTTCTCGACATCAATCTCGAACTTGACGGCGGGGTTCGCGCTCGCGATGACCGCCACGCGCTTGAGGGCGGCATTAAAAGCCGCCACGTCGATCTTGACGCTCGTCACGCACGAATCGGGGATGAGTTGCTTGTAGTTGGGGTACACGCCCTCGATACGACGCGACACGTAGGTGGTGTTGCCGGCCTCAAAGACAACTTGGGTGTCGGTGGCGCCGATCATGATGGTCGCCTGGCTGGCCATGATGCTCAGGGCGTCGTTGAAGGCGTCGGCCGGAACGTTGAGCTCAAAGGATCCCTCGAGCGTCGAGGTCTCGACCTGGGTGTCGCATACGGCCAGACGGAAGGAGTCGGTTGCCACCAGGCGCACGGTGTTGTTCTCGACCTTCATGTGCACGCCTCCCAGGATGGGGCGGGCCTTATCAGTCGAAGTGACGCGCCACACGCGGCCGACCATCTCGGACAGGATATCGGTCGGGAGCTCCACCGCACTTTCGATGGCATAGGCGGGGAACTCGGGGAAATCGTTGGCGTCGAGCGTGTTGAGGCGGAAGGAGCTCTTCTCGCATCCGATCAGCACCTGACGCTCCGAGAGCTCAAAGGTAACCGGGGCGTCGGGAAGGGTCTTCGTAATGTTCGAGAGCATCTTGCAGGGAATCACCATCTCGCCCTCTTCTTCGACATGCGCGGCAATGCGATGACGAATCGAGATGGTGTAGTTAGAGGTTTGGAATTCCAAGATGCCGTCCTGCGCCTTAACGAGCACGCCCGACAGGATGGGAAGGGTAGATGCCGAAGCGACGCCTTTCATAACGACGCCGATGGCTTGCGTGAGCGAGCTTTGGCTGACGGTGAACTTCATCTTTTAATACCTTTCTATAGATATAAATATCTTAATAATAGTAATAGCACTGACGAAACTGTTGATTACTCCCAAAAGCGCTGGTCAACCCCAAAAAGAGAATCGACAGCGCCCTGTGCGCAACCGACCGTGTTTTCCACGTTCAAAACCTGCGGAAAACTTTTCATCGCCTTGGGGTGAGTTTTAGACATGTTATGCCCGGCGTTTCGACAAGTTTTCAACAGGTGTCTCTATTTCCCTACGAGCGCAGTGTAATTTTATCTCGCAGCGATTTGAGATCTTCGGTTACGATGCGGTCTTCCTGAATCATCTTCTGAACCTTTTTATAGCTCGTACTGACGGTTGAGTGGTTGCGGTTGCCAAACTCCGCGCCCACCGCCGTAGTCGTCATCTCGCACATCTCGATGGCCAGATATATGGCGATATGGCGGGCTTTGGCTATGTTGGCGTTGCGGCGCGGGCCGATGAGCTCCTCGTGCGTCACGCCGTACTGCTCTTCAATAACAGACTGGACCGTCTGCACGTTGATCTTTTTGGCCGACGTATCGAAGTACTGACTTGCGATGGCGTCGATGTCGTCGAAACTGAGCTCGCTGCCCTCGCGTTCGCGGTCTCCTGCCTCGCCGGCGCAGCGTTCGCAGAAGCTCTCGAGTTCGCGGATGTTGGTTCCCGAGACTTCTGCCATGTGCTTAAAGTGCTCGTCGGTCAGATGCCCGCCATCGCCGCCATAGGCCGCCAGCAGCGAGTCGTCACCCGCCTCGGGTGCAGCGGCTATCGTGTTCTCGTAGTAGCGCTGCAAGATCTTGTATTTCATCTCGTAGCTGGGCTCCGCCACCAAACAGAGCATACCGGCATTAAAACGGCTGGTAAGGCGCTCGTCCATGCTCAGGTCTTTGGGCGCACGGTCGGCTGCGATGACGACTTTTTTGTTGTTGCGGATAAACTCGTCCATGAGCTGGAAGAAGTAGTCCACGCTCGCGCGCTTGCCGATGATGTTTTGAATGTCGTCGATGATGAGCACGTCCACGTCGTGGTATGCCTGCATGATGGGGGCGTTGCTCTTCTTTTGGCGGTCAAACTCCGTCATCAGGTCATCGAGGTACGCTTGCGAGTTGGCGTACTTCACCTTGATCTCGGGCGACTTTTCGGCGAGCTCGTTTTTGATGGCGAGCAGCAGATGGGTCTTGCCCAGCCCCGATTTGCCATAGATGAACAGGGATGTGCATGTGCCGCGTTCGTCCGCGAGCGCGGCAAACTTGAGGGCCGAGCGATAGGCATGGCTGTTTTCTGGGCCGTAGACAAAGTTTTCGAAGGTGAATTTCGAGTTGGCCGCGAGCGGCGCGCCATCGGTGTTCTGCTCGATCGGTGCCGCAGCTGCGGGGACGCTCGTGGGCGATGTGGAGGCTGGTTTTGCACTCTTTGCAGGCGCCCCGCCCTTCATCTGGTTCATCATGCGGCGGAAATCGTCGGCCGAAAGCGTGTTTTTGATTGCGATGCCCGAATCCTCGCCCAGTGTTGCGTCGTGCGCGATAGGCATGTGTGTGGCAGCGGGCATAGGAATTGCTGCCGTTGGTGCGGCGGGCATGGTTTCACGGGAAACATCGCCGATTTGGTGCTCGGGAGCCGATACTGTGGTGGTAGCTGGTGCCGCCGGGGGGACGACGGGTGCCGTGGGTGCGGCGTTATCTGCCGCGGAGCCCTGTGGTGCCACGATGTTGAGCGCAATCGGTGCAAAGGCGATCTCTTCCAGGTACGCCTCGATGGTCGGCTGATGCTTTTTGAGCTGAGCGATGGCAAATCGTGAGGGGGCCTCAATCGTCAAGGTGTCCTCGGCCAGGCTCACGGCGCGCGATTGCCCCAGCATGTTGATGAGGCGCGCATCTTGGCCGTCGCGCTGGCAAAAGGCGATGGCATCCCCCAGGATGATGCTTGCTTCCTCGTCCACTGTCTCTCCCGTTCCTTAAGCTTGGGCCCGCACGCGAGCGCTTCCGATTTCGGTCAGATGGTATTTCTGCCCATGTTTGACTATCAAGCCCGTCTGCGCCAAATCGTTGAGCGTGCGCGACCAGGTGGGTGCGGAGTTTCCAAACGCCCGCGCCAAGTCCGTCGCGCCGCACTCTTGATGTTGGGCCAGATACCCTAATGCAGCGTTGCCGCGTTCGCTTATAAACACGTCCGACTGCGGTTGTGCGTATTGATTCGCCGCATTAGGATACATCATTTGAGCTGCTGGTTGTTGAGAACTCTGCATGGGCGGCACCTGCTGTTGAAAACTTTGCGGCCACTGTTGGTAAGGCTGCGGCGGCATCTGCTGAGTCCAGGGGTTGAGGTTTCCCTGCGGCATCTGCTGATACGGCTGCTGGTACGGCTGAGGATACTGCTGTGGATACGGCTGGGCATATCCCTGCTGCGGCATATATTGGGGAGGATACCCTTGTGGGTACGGTTGGTAGCCCATTTGCGCGACGTTTGGCATGGCCGCCGTCTGCTGCACGGCACCTGTGTCCGGATCTGCCGAGCCTATCCCCTCCGGCATGTTTTGCACTGGGTTGCCCAGCGGTGTCTGGGGGTCTTGCATGGGAAAACTTCCAGGCTGCTGCATCTGCTGCGCCACGGGCTGCTGTGCAAACGTGCTGGATAGGGGATACGCCGGCTGCTCCGTCTCGGGGCGCACGGCGGCCCCTCGCCCTCCGGCGCGCTCGATTTCCTGTACGCGCTTGGGATTCAGGCTTACCGTGACCACGGTGCCGTTGCCCATGTTGTCCTCGATGGATACAGCGCCGCCGGCGTTTTCCAGGTACTCCTGCACCATGGGAAACCCGGCTCCGGTTCCGCGGATGTATCGTTTCATGTTGCTGTTTGCGCTGGTAACGCCAAAGTCGAACGCGCGCTCCTTGTCGTCGATCCCCGGTCCCTGGTCTGCGAATCGGATGGTGTCGCCGCCGTCTAGGATCGAGATGATGGGCTCTGCAAAGTGGGCGTGGATAAAGTTTTCGACAATCTCGCGGATAACCATGAGCGAGATGTGCCCGCCCTGTTCTTTCATGCACTGGTAGACGGTGTTGGTTGTCTCTTCCAGATAGGTGCGCACGTCCTTAGGTTCGATGACGATGACGCGCGGCGTCGACAGCATGTCGTCATAGACCGCGATGCGTGCGGCATACATGGCAGCCTGCGTTTTCGCAGCGGCCTGCTCTTCCTCGCCACGCTTTTCGCGCACGCCGGTGATGTGCTCGTTGTCGGGTGCCGGGTCTCCGGAATCGACCATGGTGTAAAAGTCGTCAGACATGCCGCTCGCAATCTTTCAAAAGGTTTCGAACAAATAGTAGCTCACCGTGCAATGTTTCTCATCTTTCGACAACTTTTCAAAACCTGTTGAAAACTTTGGAAAACAGGCGAAAAGTTCTCAACATTGCCAACATGACCTGTCGAAAACTCGATGAAATATCGTGAAAAGTTGTAATGCGGCGCAAATTTCGGTTGAGCTTATGGGGGAACCGTGTGAACTACGCAACCTTTTACCTTTGATTTCTTGACATTTGAACATTGATTTCCCTACAATCTTCAAGCTCACGTGTCTATATCTGCGTCCGCGCTCCCGCGGACACTCGAAATGCAGCAGGAGGAACTTAAGATGAAGCGTACGTATCAGCCTAATAAGCGTAAGCGTGCCAAGACCCATGGCTTCCGTGCCCGTATGGCCACCAAGGGTGGTCGTGCCGTGCTCGCCCGTCGCCGCGCCAAGGGCCGCAAGCGTCTCACTGTCTAGCAGCGATACACACATCTCGCATGAAGACTATTAAGTCTCGGCAAGATTTCGAGCATGTGTTCAGTCAGGGGCGTCGTTTCAATCACCCTCTGATTCGAATGACCATATGTGAATCGGTTGGCGAAGGCGACTCCGGAAGGGTCGCCTTCGTTGGTGCTAAACGGCTCGGTTGTGCAGTTGTGCGCAACCGTTCTAAGCGTGTGATGCGCGAGGCCGCCCGCAGCTGCGGATTTCCCGTTGCGGGTTATGACATCATCTTGTTCGCGACTCCCAAGACGAGGATCTCCTCGCCGCAGGAGATGGACAAGGCATTGCGTTCGCTTATGAAACGCGCCGGCGTTGCCGGGGAGGAGCGATGAGCAATCACGTTTTGCGACGTGTTGCCATCGCTCCTATTCGCATATATCAACAGGTTATTTCGCCCTTATTGCCTGACGCCTGCATTTATTACCCAACGTGCTCGCAATATGCCGTTCAGGCGATTGAGAAGTACGGTGTTTTGAGAGGCTGCTGGCTTGCCGTGAGGCGCATCGCTCGCTGCAATCCCCTGCACGTCGGCGGTTATGACCCTGTGCCCTAGCGGGCACTCGCTATCGGAGGAAAACTTACATGTGGGATTGGATCGTTAACATCCTTTTCGAGCTGCTCAAGCTCATCCAGACCTTTGCGGTCGACTGGGGCCTGTCCATCATCATCCTGGTGGTCATCATCCGTCTGCTGCTGACGCCGCTTATGCTCAAGTCGACCAAGTCGACGGCTCGCATGCAGGTGCTGCAGCCTAAGATGCTCGAGATCCAGGAGCGCTATGCCGACGATCCCCAGCGTCAGGCCGAGGAGATGCAGAAGTTCTACAGCGAGAACAAGTTCAACCCCATGGCTGGTTGTCTGCCGCTGTTAATCCAGATGCCTGTCCTGTTCGCCCTGTTTACGCTGCTGCGTAACCTGCCGAACTACTTTAGCGACGGCACGTTCTCGTTCTTCAATATCCTGCCTGACCTTACCACCACGCCGAGCGCTTCCTTTGCCGATGGCTTTATGGTTGCGCTGCCTGCGCTGGTTTGCCTGATTCTGTTCGCTGTCTTGACCCTGATTCCGCAGCTGTATATGTCACGCAATCAGACTGGTCAGCAGGCCCAGAGCATGCGCATGATGGCCGTTGTCATGACCGTCATGATGCTTTGGATGGGTTGGAGCCTGCCCGTCGGCGTTCTGCTGTACTACGACGTGTCTTCCACCTGGCAGGTTGTCCAGCAGATCTTCGTGACGCAGAAGGTTATCGATAAGGCCAAGGCCGATGAGGAAGAGCGTCTTAAGAACGCTCCGCTGCAGGTCGAGGTTACTCGTCGCGAGAAGAAGCCGCGCCCGCACAAGAAGAAGTAGTGGGATAGTATTCTTATTTAGGTACCTAACTTTTGGAGTTCGTTATGTCTGAAGAGATCGTCGAGGATATGCTTGAGGAGGTTGCCCCGCGGGTCGCGGGCGATTATCCCGAGATTGCACAGCGTTACAAGGCTGGTGAAGAGCTGACCGATGAGGAGCTCGACACCATTGCCGATGTGGCTATTTCCATTCTGCGTTCCATCCTTTCGCACTTCGATGCGGCGAACTCACCCATCGATGAGTATGAGGGTGACGAGGGCGAGTTGATCCTGGACGTAACTGCTCCTGATCTTGCTGTTCTCATTGGCCGCCATGGACGTACCCTCGATGCTCTTCAAGTTATGTTCTCCCTGTTGGTGAGTCGCAAGCTTGGCTTTAGGTATCCGGTCGTCGTCGACGTCGAAGGTTATAAGAGCCGTCGACAGGACAAGGTTGCTTCTATGGCCCAGTCCGCTGCCGAGCGCGCTATTCGCACTCATAAAAGTGTTTCCTTGCCGCCTATGAATGCCTACGAACGTCGACTGGTTCATATTGCCCTTCGTGGTAACGATGCTGTCGACACGCATTCTGAGGGCTCTGACCCCGATCGCCATGTTGTGATTGTTGCTCGATAATCTTCTCGAGTCTATGCTAAGGGGACGTGGTTTCCACGTCCCCTTTTTTTGTCAAAAGTTCTCGATACACTGATTTTTGTCAGAAAGGAGTCGTCTTGTTTGTTTTAACTGATGAGCAGGCAAGCCAAATGCTGGGCCGTCTTATTTCGTATCGCAAAGACTATTCTTTGAAGGTCTCCGACGAGAGCCTTCGTGTCTGTATCAAGCATCTTGATCTTGTTCTGGAGGCCAATAAGACTACTAATCTAACGCGCATCCTGAATGTTGATGATGCAGCCGTCCTTCATATTCTGGACTCACTTGTTTTACTGCCCTATATTGATAAAGCTCCTGAAGGTGCTTTGCTTGATATGGGTACCGGTGCTGGATTTCCAGGTATTCCGTTGACTATTGCAAGTGGGCGAAAGGCTACCTATATCGATTCCGTTGGCAAGAAAGTAGATGCTGTTAACTCCTTTGTTAGTGCGCTTAGACTCAAGCATGCTTATGCCGTTCACGATCGTCTTGAGGAATATGCTCGATCCCATAAGAAGCAATTTGCAGTTGTGACCGCCCGTGCGCTCGCACCATTACCGGTTCTCGTTGAATATGCTTCTCCTTTTCTAAAAGATGGTGGTCTCTTTGTTATTACGAAGGGGAATCCATCTGATGAAGAGTTTCAATCTGGTATTGCTGCTGCAAAGATATGCGGCTTTACCACGCTTATGACGGACGACCTTGATTTGCCGAATGGTCTGGGTCACCGTGAATTTATTATCCTTAAAAAGACTCGTCAGGCATCTGTTTCCCTTCCGCGTGCTAATGGCATGGCAAAAAAGAATCCGCTTGCCTAGATGTTTCACGTGAAACATAATGGATAGTGTCGATTGTTATGTTTCACGTGAAACATAACAATCGATGTCGAATCGGATTGTTTCACGTGAAACATCCTCCATTCAACAGCTTTAAATACACCAGGAGGGACCGTGGGATTTCGCGACGTTAAGCGTTCTAAGAGTACAAAAGACACGCGTGTCATTGCTATCATCAACCAAAAAGGCGGCGTAGGTAAGTCCACCACGGCTGTAAATCTTGCAGCAGCGTTGGGTGAACTGGGCCGAAAGACGTTAATTGTCGATTTTGACCCGCAGGGTAATAGTACGAGTGGTTTTGGAATCGAAAAAGAAGAACTCGATCACTGCATCTATGATGCATTGCTGAACGATGTTCAGGCGGAATCGCTCGTTCTTGATACAAATTGCAATAAGGTATTTGTAATCCCGGCAACTATCCAGCTTGCGGGTGCGGAAATCGAACTTGTCAGTGCGATTGCGCGTGAGACTCGCTTAAAGGATCTGCTTGAGCCTGTTCAGGATGAGTTTGATTTTATATTCATCGATTGCCCGCCATCGCTTGGTTTGCTGACAATTAATGCGTTGACAGCAGCAGATAGCGTTTTGATTCCGATTCAGTGCGAATATTACGCACTCGAAGGTGTCACAAAACTGCTTGAATCGATGAAGATGGTTAAAACACGTCTTAATAAGAGCCTTGATACCTATGGCGTGCTTATGACTATGTACGATTCGCGCACATCGCTTTCGAACCAGGTTGTCGAAGAGGTTCAATCGTATTTTGGAGACAAGGCATTCAAGACCCTGATTCCACGTACGGTTAAAATCTCAGAAGCGCCGTCGTTCGGTGAACCCGTAATTACCTATGCGCCACAGAATAAGGGCGCAAAGGCGTATATGAACCTTGCTAAAGAGGTGATTAAGCGTGCCTAGTCCTAAGAAGCGCGGCGGCTTGGGTCGTGGTCTCAATGCACTGGTCTCAGAAGCTGAATATGAGACTGGTGGATCTGCAGCGTCAGCATCAAATGCCGCTTCGGAAACTAAACTTCCAATCGAAGACATCGTTCCGAACCCAAATCAGCCACGAATTCATTTCAATGAGACCGAGCTTCGAGAGTTGAGTGAGTCAATTCAGGAGCATGGCGTTCTTCAGCCGCTTCTTGTGCGCAAGCACGGTAATGGCTATGAGATTATCGCGGGTGAGCGCCGTTATCAGGCTTCGAAACTTGCGGGTCTTGAGGAGCTCCCTGTCATCATTAAAGATGTTGATGATGAGCAGATGCTTGCACTCGCGCTGATTGAAAACCTTCAGCGCTCTGATCTTAACCCAGTCGAAGAGGCAAAGGGATATCGACAGCTCATCGATGCGAGCGGTATGACTCAAGAAGCCTTGTCAAAGGCTGTCAGCAAGTCTCGTTCCTCAATCACCAATTCGTTGCGCCTGCTTGATCTTCCAGAGGTAGTTCAGCAGATGATCTTCGAAGGCAAGCTGACTGCTGGTCATGCTCGTGCAATTCTTGCTGTTCCGTATGAAGATACGCGCATTAAACTTGCAGAGAAAGTTGTTGCAGAGGGTTTGTCTGTCCGTGCGACAGAAAATCTTGCTCCACTGTTTTCTGCCGGAGAGACGCCTAAAACACCTCGCCCTGCAACGCCTCAGTCTTTTAAGAAAGCTGCACGCGTTCTGCGTCAGGTGTTTAACACGAACGTTCGCGTCAAGAGCTCGCGCGGCAAGAATAAAATCGAGATCGAGTTTAAGGATGAGGAAGAGCTGTCTCGCATTCTTGGCGAGATGATTCAATTTGACCAGGGAGATCAGGATGAAGAATAAAGTTCTGACTGCTCTTGCTTTGGCTGCAACTGTAGCGGTTGGTGCGTTTGCGGGATTTAAGATCGCAACAGACGATGAATTGCGTGGTCGTCTGCTTCGCGGAGCGCAAGATATCGTCGATACGTCCAAAAAGAAAATGGATGTTATGACTGAGGATGTCGCTATGCGTACAGCTCAGGTAACTAAGAATCCCAAGATTAATCAAGATTGGGTTAACCATCAATGGGAAAATGTAGGCTTTTAGGTACCTAACAATTACTAGCCTTTTTTAAGGGGTCCTTGTCCGAACGCCAGAACAAGGACCCCTTATTTCTTTCGAAAAAGTTGTTGAACAATCGCTCGATGCGAATTAGCGATAGATATGAAACAGCCCCGGTTGCAATTAAGCAACCGGGGCTGTTCGATGTTTCACATGAAACGTTTAGGTTGGTCTCCCCTATGCGTTCTTCTGAACCTTGAAGCGCTGCTTGAGTTGGCCGCAAGCAGCGTCGATATCGTTGCCGCGAGAGTTACGGATCGTGGTCTCAATGCCACGGGACTCAAGACGACGCTGAAGGTCTTCAACCTTATGAATCGGTGACGGTTTGAGAGGACTGCCCTCGATATCGTTGAGCTGGATCAGGTTGACGTGGCACAGCGTGCCCTCGCAGAAGTCGCAGAGCGCCTGCATCTCGGGGTTGGTGTCATTGACGCCCTCGATCATGGCGTATTCGTATGTCGGACGGCGGCCGGTCTTTTCGGTGTAGAGCTGAAGGGCCTCGTGAAGGCGCAAAAGCGTGTACTTCTTAACGCCCGGCATGAGCTTATTGCGCGTGGACTGAATGGCAGAGTGCAGCGAGACGGCGAGCGTGAACTGCTCGGGAATGTCGGCAAACTTGCGAATACCAGGAATGACGCCGCTGGTGGAGACAGTGAGATGACGTGCTCCAATACCGATTCCATCGGGGTCATTAAGAATACGCAGTGCCTTGAGGACCTCGTCGTAGTTGGCGAAAGGCTCACCCTGGCCCATGAACACGACGCTCGTCGCGCGCTCACCAAAGTCGTTGGAAACATGCAGTACCTGGTCAACGATCTCTTGAGCGGTCAGTGAGCGCTTGAGGCCGTTCAGACCGGTAGCGCAAAAAGCGCAGCCCATACCACAGCCGGCTTGGGTAGATACGCAGACAGACAGCTTGTTGCGACGAGGCATGCCGACGGTCTCGACGGAGATACCGTCGTGGTACTCGAGTAGGTATTTACGAGAGCCATCCTTAGACACCTGCTTGGCGAGCTCGGTCGGCGTGTCGAAGGCAAATGCCTCCTTCAGCTGCTCGCGGAAGGCCTTGGGAAGGTTGGTCATGTCATCAAACGAACAAACGTTCTTCTCAAAAACCCATTCGATGAGCTGCTTTGCGCGAAAAGCGGGTTGGCCGAGTTCGGCGACAAGTTCGCGAATATCGTTTTGGCTCAAGTCGCGAATATCTTGAGATTTAGTCCTGGGATTCATGGAAGCCTTTCGATTTTGGGGAAACGTAGAGGGTATCGCTACAATATGGTATCAGCTGCAGGAATTATAGAGGAGGAGTCTGCCCATGCCGGGTAAAAGCCTAGAGAACATGCACGTAGCGGTCTTGGCGGGCGGCCATTCCGCCGAACGCGAGATTTCGCTCAATTCTGGAAAGAATGTCGTGGTGGCACTGAAGGAGGCCGGCTACACCTCGGTGGAGCTGCTCGACACCGCCGCCGATGACTTTATGGTGACTATGGCGACCGGTGGCTTCGACGTGGCGTTTATCGCCATGCACGGCGCCGGCGGCGAGGATGGCGCCATGCAGGGGGCCATGGAGACGCTGGGTATCCCCTACACGGCGTCAGGCGTGCTCGCCAGCGCATGTGGCGCCGATAAAGAGGTTTCAAAGCTTCTGTATGCCAAGGCGGGCATCCCCATTGCCCCCGGCCTGGCGCTTGAGGCGGGCGACGAGGTCGATATCGATCGTATCGTCGAGATTTGTGGCGAGCGGTGCTTTGTAAAGCCCGCCGTCAACGGCTCCAGCTATGGCATCTCTCTGGTCCATGAGCCCTCCGAGCTACCCGCGGCAATCGCCAAGGCGTTTGAGTACGGCGACAAAGTGCTGGTCGAGAAGTGCATCGAGGGTACCGAGATTACCGTCGGCGTATACGGCGAGGATGACGTGCGCGCCCTGCCGATTGTTGAGATCCGTAAGCCCGAGGACTGCGAGTTCTACGATCTGGACGTGAAGTATGTGGACCCCACGGATATCCATCGCATTCCGGCGCAGATTTCCCCCGAAAACTATGCACGTGCCCAGGAACTTGCCTGCGCGGCCCATAAGGCACTCGGCTGCCTGGGCATTTCGCGCAGCGACTTTATCGTGAGCGAGGATGGCCCCGTCATCCTCGAGACCAACACGATTCCCGGCATGACCGATACGTCGCTGTATCCGGATGAGATTCGCCACACCGATGACATGACGTTCCCACAGGTCTGTGACAGTCTGATTCGTATGGGACTTCGTCGAGCGGGCGTTGCATGCTAATCGAGGACGCTGTTTCGTCGGGAACGCCGCAGTTTGTCATCGATTCCTATGCCACGCTTGCCGAGCGTGCCAAAACCCAATCGTTTGGTCTCATCGAGGAAGATGTTATCGTCCTCGATACCGAAACCACGGGTCTTTCGGTGCAGGACAATGAACTGATTGAGATCTCGGCTGCCCGTCTTTCGGGCCGCGAGATCGTCGACCGGTTCGATACCTTCGTGCACCCCAAGCAGCTGATTCCCGCCGAGATTACCGAACTCACGAGCATTACAAACGCCGATGTGGTGGATGCCCCATCGGCCGTCGATGCCGTGGCCGCTCTCGCCGATTTTGTCGGCGGCTGCCCGGTGATTGCGCATAACGCCACCTTCGACCGTTCGTTTATCGAGTCGGTCAAGGGCGGTGTCAACGTCAGCGACATCTGGATCGATTCGCTGGCACTGTCGCGCATCGCACTTCCGCGCTTGGCCTCGCACAAGCTGTCTTTTATGGCCGACTTGTTTGGGTGCGATTCGGTGTCGCATCGCGCGAACGCAGACGTTGATGCCCTGTGCGGTGTGTGGCGCGTGCTGTTGGTTGCGCTTACCGACCTGCCTTCGGGCCTTATGGCGCGCTTGGCGGACATGCACGCGGACGTGCCTTGGCCCTATCGCCCCATTTTTTCTTTTTTGGCCGGCCAGAACCCGGGTTCGATATTTTCGCTCAGCGCCGCTCGTGCTGACGTGCTCAAGGCCGATCGTGCAGACGATCGCGTTGATGCGGACGAGTTGCCGGTCCTTAAGATGCCGAGCCGTGAAGAGATCGAGGCGGATTATGCCCCCGGTGGCCTAGTCAATCGCATGTATCCCACGTACGAGCCGCGCGATGAGCAAATCGCGATGGCGCTCGAGGTCCGTGACGCGCTCGTTACGGGAACGCATCGCGTGATTGAGGCGGGGACGGGCGTCGGCAAATCGATGGCTTACCTGGTGCCTTTTGCCGAGGCCGCACGCCGCAACAACATCACGGTTGGTATCGCGACCAAATCGAATAATCTTGCCGACCAGCTTATGTACCATGAGCTGCCAAAGCTCGCCGAACAGCTGGACGGGGGCCTGTCGTTTTGTGCACTCAAGGGCTATGACCACTATCCGTGTCTACGCAAGCTCGAGCGCATGAGCCGTGGTCAGGTTGAGATCACCACCAAGCGCGATCCTGCTGACACGCTCACGGCGGTTGCGGTGATCATGGCGTATGTGTGCCAATCTGCCGATGGCGACCTCGATTCGCTCGGCATTCGCTGGCGCAGCGTCAACCGTCCCGACTTTACGACGGCTTCGCGCGAGTGTGCTCGTCGTCTGTGTCCGTTCTTCCCTGACAAATGCCTGGTCCACGGGGCGCGCCGCCGAGCGGCACATGCCGACGTGGTGGTCACCAACCATTCCCTGCTGTTCCGCAACGTGGCCGCCGAGGGAAGGATTTTGCCTCCGATTCGTCACTGGGTGGTCGATGAGGCCCACTCCATCGAGCGCGAGGCGCGCCGTCAATGGGCGCGCGTGGTGTCGGCGGATGAATCGCGCGTTCTGTTTGAGCGCTTGGGTGGGTCGAGTGCCGGCGCGCTGAGTCAAGTTTCCCGTGACCTGGCCACTTCCGAGGGCTCCACGCTCTACTTGGGACTCACCGCCAAAGCGACGTCGACGGTTGCCCGCGCGAGCATGGCGATTGCCGATGTGTTCGATGGTGTGCGCGAGCTCGGCCGTCGCGCCCGTGGGAGCTACGATAACGCGAATCTGTGGATTGGCCCCGAGCTGCGCGAGTCGGATGACTGGCACGATTTTTTGCAGTCGGCCCATACCGCAATTGATGCGCTGGACCAGGCGGATAAAAGCGTAGACGCGCTGGTGCAGACCGTCGCCGCCGATAAGCCCGAGGTCGTTGTCGACCTAGGCGACATTTCGCGCCGTCTGCACGAGCTGGACGAGAACCTCAAACTCATCATTGAGGGTACGGATGAGCACTATGTGTACTCGCTGCAGGTGAACCGTCGGCTGCGCGCGGGCGGGGAGTCTATGACCGCCGAGCGCATCGATATCGGCGAGGCCTTGGCGAACGAGTGGCTGCCCGAAGTGCACACGGCCATCTTCGCTTCGGCGACCATGGCGGTGTCCAAGAGCTTTGAGCATTTCAACCATGCTGTCGGCCTCGATCGCATCGGTGAGTCGACATCCTCATCGCTGCACCTGGATTCGAGCTATGACTTTGACTCGAATATGGCCGTGGTCGTGGCGGGGGACATTCCCGATCCGCGCGATCGCGAGCGCTATCTCTCGGCGCTCGAGTGCGTGCTGGTCGATGCCCATCTCGCCATGGGTGGATCGGTGCTCACGCTCTTCACCAACAGGCGCGATATGGAGGACCTGTATGCCCGTGTCGAGCCCAAATTGGCGCGAGCGGGCCTGGAGCTCAATTGCCAGCAACGCAACTCGTCCCCGCGTCGCCTGCGCGATCGGTTTATCAACGAGCCGACCTCATCGCTCTTTGCGCTCAAGGCCTTTTGGGAGGGCTTTGACGCCAGCGGCGAGACGCTGCGTTGCGTCATTATCCCCAAGCTGCCGTTCTCGAGCCCCACGGATCCCCTTTCGTGTGAGCGCAATCTGCGTGAGGACCGCGCCTGGGCGCGCTACTCGCTGCCCGAGGCGGTGCTCGAAGTCAAGCAAGCCGCCGGCCGTCTCATCCGCTCGTCAACCGATTGCGGTGTGCTCATCTTGGCAGATCCGCGCTTGGTGACAAAGGGCTACGGCAAGAAGTTCTTGACGTCGCTGCCCACGACTTCCTACCAGCGTATCGAGTCGGCGCAGATCGGTCATTATTTGCAGCTGTGGCGTGCACGCCACGAGAGGCGCCGTTAAAGCGGGCAGGTCAGGCTCTTCGCCATATCGCATAGACGCTTTGCCTGGGCGGGGTCATCCAGTATGCGGATGACTCCGCCCGCTGCGATTACCTGGCAGAACAGCCAGTGCTCTGACCCATAACGCACGGTCACCGTCGCCATGTCTGCCCCGTTTGGCTCAATCGACATGATGCCGGCCCAGTCTAGGCGCTCTGCCATGTCGAGCGGCATGAGGAGTTTTGCGCTCTGCTCCGCTTTGGAAAGGGATTCGTGGAGGGATGCGGACGCGGGCGCGTGGCGCTCCACGGAATCGTCGGTAAGAGTAAGGCCTTCGATTTTGTCCATGCGGTAGGAGCGCTGCTCATCGACTTCGACATCCCAGGCAATCAGATAGGTTTGGTCGCCATGCGTCGCGATGCGCAGGGGGTCGATGAGACGCTCACGCGGCCGTGTGTCGTCCATCGAACGGTAGATGATGCGGCATCGAACGCCGTCTTGAATCGCGCAGTTCAGCTGTTGCCAGTGCGATCCTCGGGCAACGGTATCGACGACGCGCTGGTTGTAGCCGAGTTTCTCGGGTAGGAGGGCGTGTCGGATACGCTCTGCTGCCCGAGAGTCGATTCCCATCGATTCGAGTTCGTGGTTGAGCACGGCACCTTCGGCGGCACTTAGGCGCAAGGGCAGCACACGCCCCGCATCGCCTGTCAGGATGATGCACTCGCCGTGGCGCTCGCAGATGATGCGTGCGCCCGACTCACGGTCAGCGAGGGTCGAGACGATATCGATAATTTCGTCGAGCGCCGCACCCGTGATATCAAAACGGCTGCAGATATCCCCTCGTGTCATACCGGTCTCACCGGCAGCGTAGAGGGCCTCCATGATGTCAATCGCACGCGAGAGCCTTTGCTCGCTGTTGAGTTTACGCGCGGGCATGCTCGTGCACCGTCCTTTCGATGAGGTGGTTCCACGCCAGTTTAAGTGCATCGGGGGCAACGGGTCTCATGCCGTCCATGGCGTGCTCCATACAAAACGAGGCAGCGGCATTAAGGTCGCGCACGCCGACGGTCCAGGTCCAACCCCCTTCGGTGTGCGTGAGCTCCCCGCGACCGCGCGTTAGGCCGCTGACCATGTCGGCCTGGGCTTGCGGGGCAAACGAAAAGGTCGCCATAACGGGCTTGCAATCGGCAAAATCAAACTCGAAGAACAGGCGATCGTTCAGGTTAAAGTCGGCGGGGATGGAGTAGGCCTTCGAGGGGCGCCATGCGCGAACGATACGGTCGCAGCGAAACGTCCTGATTTCATCGGTGGCGTTGTCGAGTCCGCAAAAATACGCCACACCCTCGTGCTCAAACATGCCGTATACGCAGACGGTGCGCTCTTTTTGCTCCCCGTGCCCGTTTTGATACAAAAAGCGCAGTGCGCAGCGTTCGGCGAAAGCGCTCCACACCGCATCGACGGCGGGTAAGCGACGGGCGGGAGGCTCTTCTGCGGTCGATGCGCCGGTGAGGTAGGCGATCTTGGAGCGTATGTCTGCAAGCGGCGTGGCAAACGCGGCCGAACCGGTCGCAAGGGTCTGGTCGATAGCGTCGAGCAAGATGTCCGCGTCGTCTGCGGTGATGAGGCCACCGGCCGCAAACGTGTGCTCGCGATCGATGGTCCACGCGCTTTCTTCGGTTTCTTGGGCGCCCGCTGCGCGAACTTCCTTGATCGTGATTCCGCGTTCGAGGAGTTTTTCGCGATCGCGGCGAAACTTGCGCTTGTCCGAGTCGATATTGCCCGACCCATAGCCAAGATCGGAATCCAGGACAATTTGCTCTGTGGTCAGTGGCTCGGGAGAGCTGTTGAGGACAAAGAACAGATTGAGGATGCGCTGGGCGGTCTTGTCGAAACCGGGTTCCGGCGCCCCATTTTTATTCGTTACGGTTGTATCGCTTGCCGTCATAGAATCCTCGCATGGGAAGGTGTTTGATGCCATGATTTTAGTCCGATATGGAGATTAGGCTATATCCTTGTCCGCTTGGGGCGTTAAGATGCCCAGAATTCGGCCGTTTGCGCCCGCTCGGGGTATACTTTCGACTATATACGGTTCTAATGTGCATACATTGGGCCTATTTGTCGGATTATGGATGTGGAGCGCATATGGCGAACACCCAGAACTATATTAACCACCTGTTGCAGAACACTGGCATCACGCCGGCGTGCAGCGAAGAAGAGCGCTTGGCTGCCGAAGATATCGCTCAAATTTTCCGCAACCACGGCTTTGATCCCGAGGTGCAGGAGTTTAATGCTCCCGCGCCGAGCAGGATGGCGTTTGCCGTTACGGGCATTCTGGCATTCGCCGGTGCCCTGCTTATGGGCATCGGTGGCGGTATCGGCTTAGTCGGCACCCTGTTGGCCATTGTCGGAGCCGTGCTCTATGTGCTCGAGCGAACCGGGCGCCCCGTGATCTCGCGCCTGGGCAAGACGGGCGTGAGCCAAAATGTCATCGCCTATCACAAGGCCTCTGGCCCGCTTGCCTCTCCGCGCAATCGCCCGGTTGTCGTCGTCGCGCACTATGACTCCCCGCGCGCCGAACTGCTCGCTCGCGAGCCCTATGCGCCGTACCGAGCGCTGATCGCCAAATTGCTCCCGATTGCCACGATTGCTCCCGCGGCTATTGCCATCCTGCGCATCTTGCCGCTTCCCGGCGCGTTGAAGGTCCTGCTGTGGATTGTCGCGATCCTTGCCTCCCTCGTGGCGCTCGCCAATGCCGCCAATATCATTTCCAATCGTTTTGTCCTTCCCTACACGTCCGGCTCGGTTTGCAACAAGTCCTCTGTTGCCGCCATGCTGGGTGTCATGGATAACGTCGCCCCCTATCAGGGTGAGAACGAGTTCCCTGACGATATTCCGTTTGACACGTATTTTGGCGAGCAGAAGCGTCGCGCCGAGGAGATGGCGCGCGCGGCAGCCGAGTACGCCGCGGCCCAGCAGCAAAACGATTACGGCAATACCATCGAGTACGAAGAGCCTGCCTATACCGAGGATGAGTATGGCCAGCCGGTCGCTCCCGAGGGTGAGCAGGGCGAGGCTTTTGATGAGCAAATCGATGGATTCGAAGGTGCTTCTGCCGACGAGACCCTGATTGGCGTCATTGCACCCGAGTCCCAGGTCCAAGATATTCCGGCCGAGGAGCCCGTTGCAGACGAGTCCGCTGCCGAGTCGGCAGAGGAGCCTGCCGCGGCCGAGCAGGCCGAGCCCGAGCCCAAGCTTTATCGCAATGCCGCCGGCAACATCCGGTTTGGCTCGGATGCCATCCGTGCCCTGGGAATGCTTCCCGAGTCCTGTACGCTCGATTACGAAGAGGGCGAGGAGCCGACGTTCGAGCCCGCGCCCCAGCCCGATCCGGTCGTGGCTGCGCAGCCCGATGAGGCCAATGCCGTCGAGACGGAAGCCGATGCGGAGACTGCTATCGATCCCGCAGCCGGTCTGGACGTCAGGGCGCCTGCCCCGGCGCCCGAGGAGCTCGATAATACCGAGGACGACTACGATGCGTATCCGCAGCGTGTGTCCTACGAGAGCGACACCGATTTTTCTGCCGAGCTTCCGGTGACGACGCCCCATGCCGATATCGCTTCCGCGTTTTCTTCGATCGGTGCCAGCGCCTCCCATTTCTTTAAGGGGGCATTCGAAAAGGGCAAGAAACTCGTTGACGACTTTGAGGAAAAGCGCGCCGCTGCCCGCGAGGTAGCCGAGCGCGAGGCTGCAGCCCAGCAACAGGCGGCCGAGGCCGAGCGCGAGCGCGCGGCACAGGAATTTGAGCAAAACGACGCCGAGCAGCCGGTATCTGTTGATGTTGCCGACGCCACGACGTCTTTCGAGGCGCCGCAGCCTTCGCCTGCGGATGTTGCCGGGGAGACGGCGACTTCCGAAACCCAACAGCCGGTCGACAGCACTGTGTCGTTTGATGCCACGATGACGTTTGAGAAGCAGGGCACCGCTATCGCCGAGCCCCTTTCCGCTCCTGTCGAGGACGAGCCCGCTGCGCCCGATACGGTCGAGGATCAATCTGTGGCGGAACAGGTCGCTGCGGACAGCTCCGAGCAAGAGCCTGAGCCCGTGGCCCCCGAAGCTCCGCAGGCGGATGAGTCGAGGCCCTACTCTACGCAGATCTTCACCATGCCCGCGCCGAGTGATCCCGGCGCCACGGTTGCCAATGCTGCTCCGTCGCAGGCCGAGACGGTCGATGCTCTGATGGCTCAAATCTCGTCTCAGGCGTCGCCGCGCCCGAACATGAACGTTCCCGACCCGGCATCCGCGCCGGCTCCCATGCCCTCTGCGTCTCCGCTGGCCTCGGTCCCCGATCCCTCGATGCCTTCGATGCAGCAGGCCAATGTCGCCTCGCGCACCTCGCTGTTCGACCTTCCCGACCCTTCGGCTCAGGTTAACGATCCCTTCGCGACGGCACAGGGGCCCGAGCCCACATCGGCTCCGGTTGTTCCCCCCATGCCGGTCAGCTCGGATGTTCAGCCGCTTGAGACTATCTCGGCTCCTGCCGCTCCGGCCGCCAAGCCGCAAAAGCGCGGCTTGGGCGGTCTGTTCGGTCGCAAAAAGAAAAACGAGCAGGACAGCATGAGCGATTGGCTTGGCGTCGAGGATGATTACGACGCCAAGAAGTCTGGTCGCGGTATCGGCTCGTGGGATAACTTCGAGGATGACGACGACGGCTGGAAGGGTGGCGCCACGTCTTCCGATGGAGCTTCCGCCGAGGATATGCTCGCTGCCGTTGCCTCCATGGGTGATGACGAGCTGCTTGGCCACGACATCTGGTTTGTGGCTACAGGCGCTTCCGATTGCGACGGCGCCGGCATGAAGGCGTTCCTGGCCGCGCATCGCGACAAGCTCCGCGGCGTGTTCTTTATCAACCTTGAGTCCATTGGTGCCGGTAGGCTTTCGGTCGTGACGGTCGAGGGCGAGCAGCAGTTGCTCAAGGGTGACCGACGCATCATGAACTTGGTCAACAAGGTGTGCAAGTCGTTCCATGTCGATTGCGGTGCATTTGAGATGCCCTATGCCAAGACCGATGCCTATGCTGCTCTCGAGGCAAGCCGACGCGCCCTTACCATTGCCGGCGTCGACGGCCCACGTTTGGCATGCGCTCACACTGAGGACGATCTGCCGTACAACGTCAATCCGACAAATATCGCTACGGTGTCCGAGGTCGTGACCGAGGTCATTCGTCGTTCGTAGGTTGACCTATAAGGAGTCTGCGTGTTTTCGTACATCAAGCGCCACTGGCCCGTCTATCTCATCTTGGCCCTGATCGCCATTGCCCTTGGTTTCGGGGCCGCGTATATCGTGGGTGTTAAAGGCTCAACGCCTGAGTCCACGATTAGCGAAGAAGTGGAGCACGAGCAGAGTTTGGGAGCCGATGGCATCTCCGAGTCCGATCAAGCGCTCATCGACGGTGGGTCTGCATCTGGGGAATAGCCATTTCGCCACGAACGAATAAGAGGCGAGCCGGGAGACGGGCTCGCCTCTTTTTTATTGCGTCAGCGACGTTTTGACGCCAGCTTTAGATGGGCAAACCAGATTGCCGCGGCGCCGGAGGTCACGAAGGCGGTGAGGCAGGCGGCAATGGGAAGGGAGCCCGTTGCCGGTAAATCTTGCGGCATGGCGCATCGCTGGATGACGCGATCCTCGTCATGTGATTCAAGGTTGCTACCGCCGCCATTGCGACAGAGGTCAACGCGAGCGCTGTTGGCGAGTGCGGTCTGAGGCGTGTAAGACGACGCGGCCTGCATATGGATGACGGCACCGTGAATATCCGAGTCAAGGACGGCGCTCACATCATCAAGGTTGTCATGCTCGTCTTTGAGGTCCTCGCGGGTCCAAGATTCTGCAGCGCCTCTTGTCGTGAAGTCGGCCGATACGACCCCGTACTCAAGACGAATGCCCGTGACGGCGGTATCGTCCAAAAGAGCGAGCTCTTTTGCCTCGAGGGTGACCGACTCCGTTGTTGGGATATCGGCTTTCCAAAGATGCCAATCGCCGTAATCGACCATGCGCAAATCGTCACCTAGGAGCTTTTTGACCTCGTCCGTTTCGAGCCAGGGGTTGTCATGCCCGTCGCTGAGCGTTGCATTGGTCTGTTCGCCCGTATCGATACTTCCCACTGGAGACGTTCGATACCACACGTTGCAAAGACCGTCGATGTCCCCGGTCGCGACAGGGGTTTCGATGGCGATGAGTTTGGCAGTGCCTTCCTTGGCGCATTCGAGATCGTCAGTGATGGTGAATTCATCAACCCAGGTATTCGACTCATTTTTAGCATCGAGCGTATAAGAGAAGGAGCCGTCCGCATCGGATTGTGCCACGGCTCGGTTTTTGCCATCGCCGTTGGCGACGAGACCCTTACCGATAGGGCGGGCGATCTCTTGCCGCTTGTCGACTCTGCCCTCGATCTCGATGGGTGCGTCCTTCATGGTTACCGTCTGCACTTCTCCTGTGGCCTTAATTTCAAACGTCATGTCTTCGGCAAGGTCGTAAGTGCGCGGGGGCATCACTTCGCACAGGGTGTAGGTGCCGGGCAAAAGATGCTCGATGCGATGCGGTTTGTCAGAGGAGGTCCAAGCGTCAATTTCGGTTCCGTCGGCACCGTGGAGGGAGAGCCGGGCGCCTTCCACTTCTTGTTTGCCGGTCAAATCTACTTTGGAGATGTCGATTTTGGTGTAGTCGTTAGAAACATCGAGGTGCGCATTGATCACGGGTGTTTCCTGACCGGCATACGACAGCTCGACGGTGTGGACGCTTTGGTCGAGCAGGTAACCTTCGGGTGCCTGCACCTCGATTACCTCATAGGTGGCGGTTCCGCACCCCAGTGAAAGATGAGTCGCGCACGCAAATCCCCGCTCGTCGGTCGTGATGGATGTGACGGTTTCGCCGTCCAGGGCAGCAATGCTGCCGTCGGGGCGCACGATATCGCCCGCGGCACGGATATCAAAAACAGCACCGGCAAGGGCGCGCCCACCTACGGCATCGTTCTTGACGATCTCGATGCTTCCTGTTGCCGCGTCGTCGTAAAACGAGGCGACCGCGACGGGCGTTAAGTTCATGTCGGCGGGAATCGTTATCTCCAGATCTTCACCAACAAGATACGGTTCCTTGGCGGAAGTCTCTCGTATGTAATACGCGCCCGGGTTAAGCGATTCGGGTAGGGTGACGGTGCCGGTTTCATCGGTCGTAAAGGTATTCATAACGGTATGGGCGGGATGCCAGGATGTTTGCGAGATGGGCTCACGGTCGCCGTTGAGCAGCTGAAAGGTGAACCCAGCGCGTGGTACGGCGTTGCCGGTCTGAGCATCGCGCTTCACGATTTGAAGATGTGTCGACAGGGCGTGGTTGTCTACGATGTACTGAAGCTCTGCGCCGTCCGTGATCTGCTCTGCCGTGATAGTCCATTCCCCTGCCTGCTTAAAGCCGTCGGGCACAGTGTCGACAACCTCACGAATGGTGTAGCCGGCACGGTCATACGGTATGGTTCCGCTGACGCCATCGGGGCGCTCTCCTGCGCCAAACCATGCTCCGGCCTGGTCTTTGGTCGATGCGAAGCCGTAGATATTGGTGGTCAGCGTTCCAACAACCTGCTGCGAAGTGTTGCTTGCCACTTCAAAGACCACGCCTTCCGCCGGCTGCTCTACACCAGATTCGTCACTATTACCGCAGTCCTTGAACTTTGAAATCTCGAGGTCAAAAGCGATGGGGATGTTGGGGATGCGACGCTCGAGTTCAACGACGCCCGCGTCTCCGAGCTGGTCGGCACCGATGGTATAGCTCCAGGTTTCATTGGGGGGCAGATAACCCTCGGGAGCTCTCGACTCATAGATGCTAAAGATGCCCAGGGGGATGTCGGTAAGTGTTGCCCGGCCGTCCTCATCCGTCGTGAGGGTGTGCGTCCAGCCCGGGGTAGACTGTGAGACGCAGGTGAACTCAGCGCCGGCAAGTGACGCGCTGACTTGAGGGCCTGCCCCTGTCGCGGCATCGACCTTTGCGATGCGCAGGGTAATGGTACCGGGCTGCTCATCGATGACGACATTCCCGCCGTCATTGCCGGTGGAAAAGGCGATGTGGTCACTCCTGGGGATATAACCCGCCGGAGCTTTGGTTTCGACCAGGTAATATGCCGCGTTGGGCAAAAGTGTCGCCTGCGCGCGACCGCTGCTGTCCATCTGGATGCTGCCGACACGCTTGTCGCCGACGCTCTCATAGATGTCGAACCTCGCTCCGTCGAGCCTGTAGGTATCGTTTTCGCTCGTGATGGCGGCGTTGGCTGACTGTTTTTGGAAGGATACGGAGACGGCCGGGAGCACGTAGAGCATGTCTTGACGTTTACTGCCGCCCGACACAGCTCCCAAATAGCGCCGCGCGCGATGCGGTGCGGCTTTAATGCTTCCCGACTTGGCGCCGTCGTGGAGCCAGCGCGCTGCGGCAACGACCTCATTGTCGCCGGAAAAATTTCCCCTCTCTGTGACGCCCCGGGCGGTTGTATATGAGAATGATCCGTCGGTATGGGTGGTGCCGTTGAGCATCCAGACGGCAAGTTGGGTTGCGGCACGTGCTCGATCGGGGGATAGGTTATGCCCGCCAAAGGATGTGGCGGTGGGGTAGCCATGACAGATGATGGCCGCGAATTCGTCTTCGAGCCATACCCAGCCCTGATTGTAGGTGAGCCAGGGTCCGCCCGGTGTGCTAGGGCCAAAGCGCTCCTGGTTCATGCAGTAGGCAATCGAAGAATCCTGTGCCTCGTATTTGCCAACTTCAAAAGGACCGCATTCATTGCTGATAGTGCGGAATCCGAGCGATTCATAACCGTCGACGGCGAGCGCGGCATCCGGTGTCATGCAGCCTAAAAGTAAAAAGAGGACTAGGAGCAGCGATCCTGCTGTGATTGCGCTGTGGACAGAGTGCGTGGGTGCGTTGGACATGGCTGCTCCTTATCCCTCGTGCGCCGCACGGGGAGGCCGCGGCGCTTGGGATGAGGCTACCCCCGAGGTTCATGCGGGTAAGTACCGGAGCCCGACCAAAAGCTTGCCCGATATCTGACAAATGGCGCCTACGAAAGACAATGGAATAAATCTGCAGGTAGACAATGGTAAATAAAAGAGCCTACAGGTCCTCATCTACACAATTGGCCTATTTTTAGGAGGATTCTCCATAGCTAAAACAAGTATCGTCACCCTTGTATCGAACAAGACAACCGCGTTATACTATCCCCCACATATGCGGGCATCGCCAAGTGGTAAGGCATCAGCTTCCCAAGCTGACACTCGCGGGTTCGAGTCCCGTTGCCCGCTCCAGTTAAAAGCACAAGCACGGCACCATTACGGTGCCGTGCTTTTTTCAAGAAAGTGCCGGGACTCGAACCCGCCAGGGTGTGAGCGTAAAGCAAACGCGAAGCGTTTGTAGCGAGCAGGCGAAGGCGCCGGCAGGCGCCTAAAGCCGGTGCGGATTTGCGAAGCAAATACGCGGACGTCCCCATGGCCGCTCTTGCGGCAAAATGTTAGGTTAATGCCTACTGCCCATACTTGCACCCGCGCACGGTACAATGGTTGGGTTACGACCAACGTGCCAATAACCAAAAAGGAGCCGCTATGATCGATCGCTATACCCGCCCGGAGATGGGACACATCTTCTCCCTCGAGAACAAGTACGCCATTTGGCAGGAGATCGAGGTCCTGGCCTGCGAGGCCCAGGCGGAGCTCGGCAAGATCGGTATTTCCAAAGAAGAGGCCCAGTGGATTCGCGACCACGCCAACTTTGAGAAGGAGAAGGTTGACGAGATCGAGGAGGTCACGCGCCACGATGTCATCGCCTTCCTGACCAACATGAAGGAGTACATCGACGCCGACGTCCCCGAGAGCGAGCCCAAGCCCAGCCGCTGGGTTCACTACGGTATGACCAGCTCTGACCTGGGTGATACGGCTCTGTGCTACCAGCTCACTCAGGCTTGCGACCTTATCATCGAGGACGTCAAGAAGCTCGGCGAGATCTGCAAGCGCCGTGCCTTCGAGGAGCGCAACACGCTCTGCGCCGGCCGTACTCACGGTATTCACGCCGAGCCGATGACCTTCGGCATGAAGTTTGGCTCTTGGGCTTGGGAGCTCAAGCGCGATTTGGACCGTCTTGAGGATGCCCGCAAGAACGTCGCCTTCGGTGCCATCTCGGGCGCTGTCGGCACGTACAGCTCCATCGAGCCGTTCGTGGAGGAGTATGTCTGCGAGCACCTTGGTCTGGTTCACGATCCGCTGTCTACGCAGGTCATCAGCCGTGACCACCACGCCTACCTTGCCGGCGTGCTCGCTACCACGGCAGCTACCTGCGAGCGCATTGCGACCGAGGTTCGCAACCTGCAGAAGACCGATACGCTCGAGGCCGAGGAACCGTTCCGCAAGGGTCAAAAGGGCAGCTCCGCCATGCCGCACAAGCGCAACCCCATCACTATGGAGAAGGTCTGCGGCCTTTCGCGCATCGTCAAGTCCAACGCCCAGGTCGCCTTCGACAACGTTGCCCTGTGGCACGAGCGCGACATTTCGCACTCCTCTGCCGAGCGCGTCGCCCAGGCCGATAGCTTCATCGCCCTTGACCACATGTTCCAGTGCCTCATCCGCGTCATCGACGGCCTGCAGCTGTACCCTGCCCGCATGATGGCCAATCTCAACAAGACCCGCGGCCTCATCTTCTCCTCCAAGGTGCTGCTGGCTCTCGTCGATACAGGCATCACCCGCGAGGATGCCTATGCCATCGTGCAGGAAAACGCCATGGCCACGTGGCACGAGGTGCAGGATTGCGTCTCCGGTCCTACCTTTAAGGAGCGCCTCGAGGCCGATCCGCGCTGCACCGTCAGCCAGGAGAAGCTCGACGAGATCTTTGACCCGTGGGACTTCCTCACCCGCATCGACACGGTCTTCGATCGCCTGGAGCAGCTCGAGTTCTAATTGACCGATCGGGGAGGTAGTCAAATCGATCAATTCTCCGCGGCCCTCGTTCGAGTGCGACTTTCCAACACAAGCCCCGCTCGCAGCTCGCTCTGCCATCGGGGCTTGTGCATGAGCGCACCTAGAAAGCTGGACGTCAGCGATATATGCGCGTCAACTGTGCTGCTTGCCGATAATTTGAGACATCTGACAAACATTACCTTGCCGGTAACTGTCGGGGGGGGGGTATCCTTAAGCCAATTTTAAGGTGTGGGAGAATGCTGCGTTTTTTCACGAGAGATTGGACTTAGGGGAATGAGAAAAGGGTTTTGGAGGATAGCCACAGGCATCTGTGTTGCTTTAACGGCGGCAACGTTTGGGCTGACGGTGGCCGCTCCGCATGCGGATGCTGTCATGCTGGAGTCGCAGGACGGTTCCATGGGTGCATCGTTTCTCCCATACGATTCGTCTACAGGCGATGTGTGGTCAGAATTTGATGTCGCTGTTGGACAGACGGTGAAAGGAAGGCTTTCCTTTTTTAATAAAAATCACGAATGGGCGCACATTGACCCTAGCGATATCGATATCACATCGTCTGACGAGGATATCGCTAAGGTAAGTTATGAGTCACATAGTTGGGTATTGACAATTAGCCCCACCAAAGTTGGCACAACGACTATAACCCTGAAGAGCAAGACCGACGAGAGTTTAAACGGTTCTCTTAAGATTAAAAGTGTGGCTAAAGTCAATCCAATTAAGGTCAGTTTCGTTTCTTACGACCAATCTGGTGCGACAACAAACACCGCAACGCTGGATTACACGGATGATTGTCCGCAAAAATGCGGGAACACGCATTATGCATTACTAGAGGGGAGAGTTGACGTTCGTCCCGTGGACGAGAGCCGTGCGGCCACATATTTTGTTATTAAGGAAGACCCCTCAAAGGATTCCAAAGTCCAGGCAAGGGTGAATTCGAATTATTCATCATATGGAACTTCCGAGCTAAGCGCTTCTTTGCAACTCGAGGCGTTGTCGAAAGATGCTAAAGAGGCCAAGGTTCTTGTCGACTATTGCAACGGTGAAGTTGAGACGAAGAAGCTATGTGATGTTGTAACCGAGAATCAGGAGCCCGGATTCAATGAGCGTGGGAACAAAAAGCAAAAGATGCTGGTTGGGGACAGCTATTATCTGACTGCCATTCTCAACGTTTCTCCAAATGAAGTACTGAAGGCATGCCAGCGCGCACATTGGGGTGCGGACTTTGGCGCTGTAACCTATTCTCTGGAAAGCAACGATGTCGTTGAGCTTATCGGTGGTGAAAACTCGTTTAAGGCAATAAAGCCTGGCACCGTTAAGGCTCATGCTCGTGATGGCCTTGGCAATGACCATCCCTTTGAGATAGAGGTTGTCGACCCTGCGGAAGTGAGCCTTTCGAAGGCTAAGTTTGTGTCGAGCGATTATACATTTCCCTGTGAGGTCAGTTCAGATAGTATATCCAAAGATTGGCTTTGGCTGGAATGTGACAGGGGGTTTGAATATCCAAAGGGCGTGCTGAGTAAAAGCGCTGAGGAATTGATGGACTCCTATGCCGGCGCAAAGTATTCTTTCACTTCAGATAATCCGGATGTCCTCGAGGTAAAAGGACCGATGTTTAGTGGTGGCAGTTACTTGGGGTATTTAGTGCCTCATAGTTACGGCGATGCAACGGTTTCAATGTACTTGGGTGGTCGTCTCTGCGACACGATGACCGTTCATGTTGTCAAGCCTGGCGAGGAGCCTGCAAAGACTGCGGTTTCCATTGCGGACAGCTACTCAACCTCCATGGATAAAGGCACGACTCAGCAGCTGAAGGCAAAGGTCTCCCCTGATGACAAGGCCAGCCAAGTTGTTTGGTCCTCTTCCAACGAGAGTGTCCTTACCGTCGACGCTAACGGTCTTGTTACCGCTGTCGGTGACGGTGATGCCACGATTACGGCAACGGTTGATGGGGTCTCTGCAACCACGGATGCGATTACGGTAACCACTCCGGTTGTAAAGGTGTCGGGCGTCAAGCTCAGCGCTTCAAACCTTAAGCTTGCTGTGGGCGGTGAGCCCTCGACGTTGACCGCAGCGGTTGAGCCCGATAATGCAACGAACAAGAACTTGTCCTGGTCGTCGAGCGATCCTACGGTCGCCACGGTTGCAGACGGCGTCGTGACCCCGGTCAAGGCAGGTGTTGCTACGATTACCGTCACCACTGAGGACGGAGAGCATAGCGCCACGTGCAAGGTGACGGTTATTCAGCCTGCTACGGGCATCACGCTCGATAAGCAGAAGGTCGTGCTTGTGGGCGCTGCAACCGAGCAGCTTAAGGCGGCGGTCGTTCCCGCGGAGGCTAACCAGACGATTGTCTGGAAGTCCAGCAACGAAAGTGTCGCTACAGTCGATCAAACCGGAAAGGTGGCGGCTGTCTCCAAGGGCGCCGCAACCATCACCGTTTCGACTGAAGACGGCACCTATTCTCAGGATTGCGCGGTGACCGTCTCTAATCCCGCAACGAACCTTACGGTCGACCAGAGCGTCCTCGGCCTCAAGAAGGGCGAAGAGGGCACCGTGAAGGTTTCTCTTGCTGGAACCCTTGCGGGTGAGGTCGACGAGACCAATCTTGCTCTGGATGACACGGGCGCTTCGAAGGCGTTTAAGGTTGTCGACAACGGTGATGGCTCCTACACCGTTACCGCCCTCAAGACCGGTTCTGGTTCTTTTGTCATCACTGCAGGGTCGCTCTCCCAGACCGTTTCGGTGACCGTGACCAATCCCGCCCAAAAGGTTGAGCTCAACAAGACGAGCCTGTCCTTTACCGTCGGTGATGCCTCCACAAAGCTCTCCGCAACGGTGAGTCCTGCCGATGCAGACGATACGACGGTGAGCTGGACCTCCAGCGACTCGTCGATCGCCACGGTCAAAGACGGCGTCGTGACGCCGCTTAAGGCCGGTACCGCCACGATTACCGCCACCTGTGGCGACAAAACCGCGACCTGCGCCGTTATCGTAGCGGCAAAGACCATTGCAGGCGTTGCGGGTAGCAACGGAACGGACGTTAGCGTAAGCGCCGAGAACAATGTCGCTGCCGGCATTGCCCAGAACAACAGCATCTCTCTTGTGGTCGAGGAACCGACGGATCTTACCGATGCCGCCAATGCTACGATTTCCGGCCTTGAGCAGGGGACTACCAAGGTTGCCGATAAGCTCGATATCAAGCTTCTCAAGGACGGCGAGGTTATCGAGGACTACGAAGGCATGTCCTTCATCGTCCGTGTCAAGATGACTGCCGCCATGAAGGCGCTCACCAATCTCAAGGTGCTCTACGTTGCCGAGGATGGTTCCACTCAGGCTATGGATACGTGGACCGAGGGCGACTACCTCTGCTTCCGCACGAGCCACTTCTCGACGTACGTGGTGACGGGCGAGGAGGCCAAGGGGGAGCCGGCTCAGCCTGCGCAGCCCGTGACGCCGTCCCAACCCGGTCAGCAGACGACGACCAAGGTAACCAAAACGTCCGCTAAGACTACTAAGGGTGCGCTCGCCAACACGGGCGACCAAACCCTTGCCGTCGCCTTTATTATGACCGTTGTCGGCGCTTCGCTGATTGCCTTCGCGCTTATGCGCAAACGTCTCGAGTGTTAGGGCGCCCTCTCGTTTAAGCGCGACCTTTCAGTCCAAGCCCCGTTGGTAACTCGTTTTACCAACGGGGCTTTTACGTTAAAGACTTCAGCCCGTGTGTCGCGTGCAGTGCGGCGCGTCGGAAACCGCCAGATACGCGGTCGGCGCCAACGGCCTGAACGAGGCAGCGGTCGGGGTGCATTCGGGAGCAGCTGAGCTTCGAGTAGGGTTAACCTAATTCGACCGCTCGCGGATGCATTTCAACCTTTGGCGCCTTGCCCATCTTGGGTGAGGCGCTTTTTTCGCTGCTGCGGCAGCTCCCGGTAATAAAATGAACCTCTACTGCCATTTCGATGAAAAGAGGCGCGTGCCTAGACGTATTAAACGAGTCGTCATCGTCTCGTTCGCGCTCATAGTTCTTGTTGCTGCCTGTACGGCTGTCCTGACGTATACCGATCGAAATAGTTCTTCCTCGCCGAGTACGGCTGACGAGGATCTCCCTGTGCTCAAAATTGGCGTTACGGATAACGACCCCTATGTATATGTCGATACCACAGGCGATTACGCCGGTATCGATATCGATATCGCCCGCGAGGCGTGTGAGCGTGCGGGACTCAAGCCGCAGTTTGTCGATATTGACTGGAACGATCGCGACCGGCTGCTCAAAAATGGTGATATCGATTGCCTATGGTGCGATTACTCGCCCTGTTATCGCGAGGATAAGTATTACTGGACCGAGCCGTATCTAACCGTGACGGTCTCGGTTGCCGTCAAGAAGACGAGCGGCATCAAGTCCTTGTCGCATCTCGATGGAAGCAAGACCATTGCGGTGATTGCGGGCTCGGTGAGTGAGCGTCGATTGCTTGCGGGGGATCTGGGGATCTCGCCGGACGTTCAAATCAAATCGTATGGCTCTGCCGAGCTCTGCAAAGCCGCTCTAGCCAAAGGATATGTGGACTGCTGGATGGCGGACGTACGGTCGCTTGACCGACTCGTTGCCCAGTACCCCGGCCTTTATCGCGTGTTCGCTGACAACGTTATGACGGTTGACCTGGGTGTCGCGTTTGAGAACTGCTATGAAGGACCGGTCGTAAAGGATCTCAATACCGCGCTGTTCGACATGGATCGAGATGGCACGATTGACCGTATTTTGGGCAATTACAAGGCGGGAGCGACGACGAGTGAGCAAGGAGCGAATTCATGACAAATGATGAGCGCCTCTTGCACAAAAAGAACCTGGTTGTCATAGCCGTCAGCGTTGTTGCCAGCATTGTCTTGCTGAATCTGCTGTTTATGGTCGGCACGCATCGCTGCCTCCATAAAACGCTTGGATTCGGTCAAGAGGCCATGGTGTTTTTGGAAAACGCTTGCGAAAAATATGATCGCTACGAACAGGGAAGAAAAACCGAGGCGACGCACGATTTGGATGCTGCGGTCGAATCGTTTGCGACGTTCCTGCCCCCTGGTCGCGTTGAGGTTAACGACGATCTTATCGAGCAATATGTCCATGCCGAGAACCTTTCGGGGTTGATGGTCATGGACTCCGACGGTCATATGACCGCCCACTACGACATCGATGGCCGCGATCCGCTCATGCTATGGCGAGAAGAACTGGCTTGCTCGTCGGTCGCATCGATGTATCAAGGTTCCAAAGTGTCCTACTCAACTGTCGTTGAGCGCCGCGATGTCGTTTTTGCCGTCTGTGCTGCCCCGTATGGCGACGGCGTTGCCCTGGCATACCGCTCATTCGTCCCCGATACGGCGGATGACTATTCGTATGCCATAGCCGATGTGCTTGCAAACAACACCTTCCACCAGGGCCCCACGGTGCTTGTTATGGAGGATGCGGAGATCGTCTCCTCTAATGATCCCGATGTCGACGTGTCGCTCGCTCGGCTCCTTGCCGGATCTGGAATCGAGTGGAAAGACGAAGGCCTGACGTGTATCGAGTATCGCGGAAGCAAATGGTACGCCGTGCGTGCGGCATACAAGGACTATCGCCTGTTTGCACTGTATCCCAAAGCGGAGGTCATGTCAGGCAGAGCTTCGTTTGTCGCCGCCGGTGTGTTGGTTTGTCTTGCGTTTTGGGTTGTGGTGCTGCTAGCGCGAAATATCGTTGACCATCGAAACTTAGCCGAAAAGGATAAACAGCTCGGCATTATCAATGCCATAAGCGCCATCTACGATTCGACCTTCCTTTTGCATCTTGACACCCTCGAGATCGAGGGAATCAATATGTCGCCGGCGATAGCGAAGATATTTGCCGAGCACAACGAGGCATATGACTTTATGGACACGGTCTGCCGGGATATCGTGAGCCCCGAAAGCCGCGAAGCGGTTGTGGGGCTCGTAGATATAAGTACGCTTCGTGAACGCATGGAGGGCGTACCGTACTTGGCTGCCGAGGTGCGAGATTGTCGAGGCACTTGGTACTCGCTACAGGTTGTCCCCCAGCATCGCGATGAGCAAGGCCGGTTGGATTCGGTCGTCGTGGCGACGCACAACATATCGATGGTCAAGCATGCCGAGGAGCTGTCATACCAAGATAAACTGACGGGGCTTCGCAACCGCAACTATCTGGAATCGCGTGGAGATAGCCTGGTAAACGAGGACTTGCCAGTGAGCGTGATTATGGTGGACTGTAATTATCTCAAGCGGACCAACGACATTTGTGGTCACGAGATGGGGGATGAACTGCTGCGACGGACGGCGTCCGTGCTGCGGCGGGTGGCTGGTGCGGATTACCTGCCGATGCGCGTTGGCGGCGACGAGTTTTTGCTGGTTTGCCCCCATACTGACAACGAGTCTGCGCTCGGGCTGGAACAGGATCTTCGTCTCGGTCTTGCCGCGGTAAGCGATGAGATCCTGACGGTCAGCGCATCGATTGGCGTGGCGACCGTCGAGACGGCTGGAAATACGCTGGCCGATGTATATCGCGTCGCCGACCACAATATGTATCGGGAGAAGCGCATGGTCCACGTACAGGGTGCGGACTGCTAATCTTGCCCCCGCCAGTCCAAGCATCGTAGGATGTTGAATCGGTGCTTGCGATAATAAGTCGGTCCAGGCGGGGATAATAGACGTCTGAAATTTCTTTCTGAGAGGGGATCTCAATGATTAGTTTTGACTACAAGCCTCAGGGTGTATGCTCTCGTAATATTCACCTCAATCTCTCTGACGATGGCAGCAAGGTGCTGGGCGTCGAGTTTACCGGCGGCTGCGATGGCAACCTCAAGGCCATCTCCAGGCTGGTCGAAGGCGCTCCCGCCGATCGCGTAATCGAGGTTCTCGCCGGTAATACCTGCGGTATGAAAAAGACCTCTTGCGCCGATCAGCTTACGCGCGCTATCGAGGCCGCTCGCGCAGAGATCGCCTAATGAGCATCGCTGATCGCTTTAAGAATGGAATAACGCGTCGAGGTTTTGTGCTGGGTGGCGCCGCTACCGGTGCTGCTGCCGTACTGGCCGGTTGCTCGAAAAAAACGGGCACGAGTGATGATGCCGCTGGCGAGCCGCAGGTTATCAAGGACGATTCGAAGATTGTCTCGATCACCGATGAGTACGAAGCTGTCGATATCGATCTTGAGCCCGCAGCCTCGTGGACGCTGCCGCTGGGCACGCTGCTGTACTACTGCGATGGCGACTACGCTGCCGCGATGATGGCGCCTGCTTCTGCCCTGCATGCCAATACGCTTGGTGTGCTCAACCTGGGCGATGGCTCGCTTACCACACTTATCGAGGATCCCATTGAGGGAACCGGTTATGCGTTTTACGACGTTCGCGCGGGTGATGGCGTGTTCGCGTGGGTCGAGATGAACTTTGCCAATGCGTCCTGGAAACTCTATGCGCAAAACCTTGCAGGCTCCTCCCTTACCGGCAACGCTGTCGAGCTCGACCGCGGTGGCGAAAACTACGATCCGCCGCTCTTCACAGCGTATGGGTCGTCGGTCATCTGGTATAAGATGCCTTCGTCCGGCGGCACCAAGACGAGTAACGATTCGTACTGCTACCGTCAGTCGCCCAGCGAGTCCAAGCCTGAGGTTATTTGGAAGTCAACGGGCCGCTTCGCATCCGCCCCGCGTGTGAGCGACGGCATCCTGACCATCTCGCCCCGCGTGCACAATGATGAGGGCGTCTATTACGGTATGACGGCGATCGACCTGACTGACGGCAACAACACGAAGCGAGCTCAGCTGGTGCTTCCTTCGTCGGTTTCGCCTTTCGAGGCCGTGTATATGGGCGACACCTTCGTGTTCTCCATTGAGGCGACGTATAGCGGTGTGGGTAGCCTGGGCAATATGGGCACCTATATCGGTAACGAGGGCGGGCCGTATCTCTTCCTTTCGCGTGAGCCGCTCGCGTGCGCTGCGGGAAGGAAAAACAAATACCTGGTTAAGGTTCAGGGGTCGCATTTTTTGATTGACACTTCGGCTAAGACCTACGGCTCGCTTCTGTCACCCGACCGAGCTTTGGAGTATGGCGATTATCCTGCTACGGCGGGCAAATCGAACTCGTTCTTAACGTACGCAACGGTGCGTAACAGCCAGGGAATTCCCGAGACGGTTACCGCTCGCTTGTTCTCTCTTTAGTCTCCGAGGGGTTAAAAAGGGCTCGACAGGGGAATAAGCGCGTTGTGACTATGAGTACCGCCCGCCGAGCTATCGCACCCATGCGATACCCGGTGGGCTCAGGTGCGTTAAAATGAGCTTGTTCTTAGCTAATTGAGACAGGGGGGCCGTGTTATGGCTTCAGATGCAAAAAAGATTCTGCTGGTCGAGGATGAGAAGGCAATCCGTGACGCTGTCGCTGCCTATCTCGAGCGCGAGGGCTATTGGGTTGTGGGCGTGGGCGACGGCCAGTCCGCTATCGAGGAGTTCGAGAAGCATCAGTTCGACCTGGTCGTGCTCGACCTCATGCTCCCCAAGATTCCCGGCGAGCGCGTTTGCCGCACCATTCGCGACACCTCGGATGTCCCCATCATTATGCTGACGGCCAAGGGCGAGATCGAGGACCGTATTATCGGCCTCGAGCTCGGTGCCGACGACTATCTGATCAAGCCGTTCTCGCCGCGCGAGCTTGTCGCGCGCGTGCGCGCCTTGTTCCGCCGTGCCCACCAGGCCGATGAGCCGGCCGTCGAGGTGCTCGACTTTGGCGATCTGGTCATTGACATCTCGGGCCACAAGATTTTGGTCGAGGGCAAGGAAGTTGACCTGACGGCTTCCGAGTTCAAGCTGCTCACCACGCTTGCCCGCCATCCCGGTCGCGTCTATAACCGTATGGAGCTGGTCGAGAAGGTGCTCGGCTATGACTTTGAGGGCTACGAGCGCACCATCGACAGTCACGTCAAGAACCTTCGCGCCAAGCTGGGCGACGACCCCAAGAAGCCTAAGTGGCTCTACACCGTTCACGGCGTCGGTTATCGCTTCGAGGCTCCGGCCAAGACCGATAAGTCGGACGAGAAATAGGGAAATCACATATGACACCTGCGCGCTTTGAAATTGGGCAAAAGCATAAGCAGGAGAACGAGGCGGGTTCCAAGGCAAGTTGGAACACGCCTCGTTCCGATTCACGGCCAGCGATGAGCTATCCCTCGCGCATGGCCTTGGCTTTTGCCCTGACGTCGCTCATGACGGTACTGGTGCTGGTGGGCGTTGTCTCCGTTGTGTGGGGTACCGTCTTTTCGGATTACACGCGCTCCAATATCGTCGAGATTGCCAATTCTGCCGCCGAAAAGCTTGCGACGTCGTACGAGGAAAACGGCAACTGGACTGCGGGCGAGCTACGCACGGTCGCGACATCGAGCTTGGTGTCCGACGACCTGAGTATGCAGGTTGTCAACAAAAAGGGCGTTGTCGTCTATGACGACTCATGGCCTTCGGCAAGTGCGACCGCCGATGTGCGCGAGAGCGAATCGGCGTCGAGCAGCTCGAGCGGTAAAAAGGCCTCGCATAGCCCGGTCTCGTCGGCGCCCACCGACTCCGATAGCGTTGCCAACGTCGAAATCATAACGTCTTCTGGCGAGCATGTCGGACAGGTGAAGCTATGGGCTATCGGCTCCGATGCCCTGCTCACCAAGGCGGATTCTGCGTTTAGGGAAAAGACTTTTAACGCCATGGCCCTTGCCGCGGTTGTTGCGGTCTGCATCTCAGTTGTTATCGGATCGTTCGTGTCGCGCATGCTTACCAGACCGATTCATCGTATAACCAGCACAGCCAAGCAAATTCGCGACGGCGATTTGTCCGCTCGTACCGGTTTGCGCGGCGACGATGAAATCGATCAGTTGGGTGAGACCTTTGACGAGATGGCCACCTCGCTCGAGAAAGATATGAAGCACGAAAAGCGCCTGACCTCGGATGTCGCACACGAGCTTCGCACGCCGCTCATGGCCATGCTTGCAACGGTCGAGGCCATGCAGGACGGCGTGTATCCCACCGACGATGAGCATCTGGAGACGGTCGCTTCCGAGACGCGCCGCCTGGCTCGTTTGGTGCAGCAGATGCTCGACCTATCGCGTATGGAAAACAGCACGGCGCCGCTCAATCTCGAACCGGTGGACATGGTTCCCTTTGTGCGGTCTATCGTCAACGCTCAGGAGCGCCTATTTGTTGACCGCGATCTGCGCTTGCGCTTTGCTGACGAGACCCAAGGTCACGACGATGTCGTCGAGGCCGATCCCGACATGATCACGCAGTGCGTCATCAACCTCATGAGCAACGCCATGCGCTACACCCCCGAGGGCGGTTGGGTCGTGGTGTCGGTGCTCAGTGACCGCAAGCATGTCAGTATTGCCGTTTCGGATACCGGTATCGGTATTGCCAAGGACGACCTGTCGCGCATCTTCGGGCGATTTTGGCGCGCAGATGCCAGCCGCGCCCGCGAAGCCGGCGGCCTGGGCGTTGGCCTCGCCGTGACCAAGCAAATCGTCGAGCGTCACCATGGCTACATATCCGTGGAGTCGGAGCTTGGAAAGGGTACGACTTTTACGATTCATCTGCCTCGCGAGCACACGGCGGACGCGGCATCTACTACAATGGAGCACTAGCTTTTCGCTATTCGGTGAAGGAGGGGCCGCGTTCCTGCCGCTCCGAGTTTGCGAAAACATGCGGGAAAGAACCCGCATTTCTGTCGTATTTAGGTAAGGAGTGACTCACGTGACAACGATGGAGCGTCGTCCGGATTCCCGTGGCAAGGTTCGTGATATCTACGATGCCGGCGAAAACCTGCTGATGGTCGCCACCGATCGCATTTCTGCGTTCGACTTTATTCTCCCCGACGAGATTCCGTTTAAGGGAGAGGTGCTCAACCGCATCTCGGCATTCTGGTTCGACAAGTTTGCCGATATCGTCCCCAACCACCTCGTCTCCATCGATCCGGCGGATTTCCCCGAGGAGTTTGCCGAGTATCGTGACTACCTCGCAGGCCGCGCCATGCTGGTCAAGAAGGCCCAGACGATTCCTATCGAGTGCATCGTCCGCGGTTATCTGACCGGTTCGGGCAAGAAGACCTATGACGAGAACGGCACCGTCTGCGGCATCCAGCTGCCCGAGGGTCTGACCGAGGCCTCCAAGCTTCCCGAGCCGCTGTTCACGCCGTCCACGAAGGCCGAGATCGGTGATCACGACGAGAATATCTCGTTTGAGCGTTGCTGCGAGATCGTTGGCGAGGACATCGCCACGCAGATTCGCGATCTGTCTCTCAAGATCTACAAGGCTGCTGCCGAGTATGCAGCGACCCGTGGCATCATCATTGCCGACACCAAGTTTGAGTTTGGTGTTATCGATGGCAAGGTCACGCTGATCGACGAGTGCCTCACGCCCGACTCCAGCCGTTTCTGGCCCGCCGCCAGCTACGAGGAGGGCAAGATCCAGCCTAGCTACGACAAGCAATTCGTCCGCAATTGGCTCAAGGCCAACTGGGATATGACGGGGGAGACCCCGCACCTGCCCGCCGAGGTCATCGATGGCACGTCCGAGCGCTATCGCGAGGCCTTCCAGATCATCACGGGCTCCCAGTTCACAAGCATGAAGGAGAACGCATAAGTGAGTACCCGTAGCGCCACGAACAAGCGCACGCAATCCCACGAAGTTACCGGGGTTGCGCGCAAGTCCGCCGCATCTGCTAAACCCGCCCGCCAAGCAGCGAGCTCCGTTCGCGTCGTGCCGGCTTCGTCTAAAGCTCGCCGCAAAGAGCTCGAGAAGGGTGAAAACCTGGAAGGCCTTTCCAAGGAGGAGAAGCGCGCCCGCAAGGCCAAGCAGCGTGCTCGCGAGGATCGTATCTATACGGTGTCGAATATTCTTCTCAAGCAGGATGAGGACTACACCAAGCGCCGTCGTATCTGGTGGGCCGTGCTCGCCATCGGCATGGTACTCGTCGTGGCAATTTGGGCTTCGCTCTACTTCGCTCCCGGCGGCACGGTGTCCAGTCCTGTTCAGATGGTCGGCATCGTTTTGTCCTATGTCATCATCCTGGGTGACTTTATCTACGACTTCGTTCGTATTCGTCCCTTGCGCAACATGTACCGCGCGCAGGCCGAGGGCATGTCCGAGAACAAGCTCAACGCTCTTATCGAGCGCTCGGCTGCCGAGGAGGACAAGAAGGACTCCAAGAAGAAGTAGCGTTTGTATCCATACATATCGCTAAGATATAAGGCGCGTCGTTTTTGCGGCGCGCCTTTTTACTGTTCTATAGATAGATGGAGTGGCACATGATTCGAGCTGCCCTGACGGTCGAAGAGGCTTTGGAGGGCATGAAGGCCCTGGAGCCCAAGATTAAAAACTACGCGCGCCTGGTCGTCCGCAAGGGCGTAAACGTCAAGCCCGGCCAGGAGGTCGTCGTTCAGTCTCCGGTCGAGTGCGCGCCTTTTGCCCGCGTGGTGGTCGCGGAGGCTTATGCCGCCGGCGCTGGTCACGTGACGGTCATTTGGGCCGATGACGCCGTGACGAGGTTCACGTACGAGCATGTCGATAAAAGCTATTTTGAGCAGACGCCCGAGTGGAAGCGCCTGCAGCTGGATTCCCTGGCCCAGGACGGTGCCTGCTTTATCTTTATTGAGGGTGCGGATCCTGCAGCCCTCAAGGGCATCGATCCAGCCAAGCCGGCCGCGGCATCCAAGGCGAGGAATACGCAGTGCAAAGTTTTCCGCCGTGGACTGGATTACAACATCAATCCGTGGTGCATCGCCGGCGCTCCGGTCGTGGCTTGGGCGCGCGAGGTGTTCCCGGGAGACGCCGATGAGGTTGCAATCTATAAACTATGGAATGCGATTCTGCACACCGCTCGCGCCGATGGCCAGGACCCGGAGAGCGACTGGGAGCTTCATGACGCGGCGTTCGAAAAGAACTTGCGCTTCCTAAACGACAATCGTTTTGACTGCCTGCGCTATACCGCTTCGAATGGAACCGACCTGGTAATTGGTATGACGAAGGGGCATGAGTGGGCCGGCGGTAAGGGCGAGACCCCCGACGGTCACCCCTTCTTCCCTAACATCCCCACCGAGGAGGTCTTCACCTCGCCCGATCGTATGCGTGCTGACGGAATCGTCTATTCCGCAATGCCGCTTATCCATCACGGTAACAAGGTCGACGATTTTTGGATCAAGTTCGAGAACGGTCGTGTGGTGGATTACGACGCCCGTGTGGGAAAGGCGACACTCGCAAGTATCATCGATACTGACGAGGGCGCTGCTCATCTGGGAGAGGTTGCGCTCATTTCCAAGAACACGCCGATTCGCGAAAGCGGCATCCTGTTCTATGACACGCTCTATGACGAGAATGCCAGCTGCCATCTTGCACTGGGAGTCGGCTTCCCCGAGTGCATTGAGGGTGGATATGATATGTCCAAAGAGGAGCTCATTGAGCATGGCGTCAACGTTTCGAGCACGCACGTCGACTTTATGATTGGCACGGACGACATCGATATTGTGGGCATTACGCCCGATGGACGCGAAGTTGTGATTTTCCAGAACGGCCAATGGAGTTGGGAATAGTCCCAGACCGTGGTACAATGCCACCCGCGGGCCGTTAGCTCAGCTGGCAGAGCAGGGGACTTTTAATCCCAAGGTCCAGGGTTCGAACCCCTGACGGCCCACCCAAAGATTGTTGAGGCGGCCAACTTCGGTTGGCCGCCTTTTTTGTCGCCCTTTCATGGGTTCGAGCCCGAAAGGGCGCGGAGCCGAGGAAACGCGCGAGCGTTTGCCAGCGCAGCGCGCAAGGCGCGAAAGCGCCGCAGCGGTCGCCTGCGGAGCAGGATGAACCCCTGACGACCCACCATAGAATAGAGAAGCGACTGGTGGATGCCGGCCGCTTTTTTTGTTGCCGCGGCACGGGTTCGAACCAGATCTTCTCTATATATAAGGACGCCTGGCGGCCAAAACCAGCCTTTTACCGACAGGAAACCAAAACCTAATGTCTTTAGAGTAAAGTAGCCCAGCAGAGATGGCCGACGCCTCAACACCTATAAACCAGCTGGTCATCGCCAATACCAGAAGCCGATGCTTCAGACATGACTTCAGTGGAACAACTGAAGGATCAATTCATTTGTGAACAAAATATGGAGTGCCAGATTCCCGCCCCCGGGGCCCCTCCGGTCTGGCAATATATCTCCTTGCCGCGCGGCCCGGTGGGACCGGATGAGCCGCGAGGGCGTGCACCTTGAGAACC
>JAGZPG010000008.1:0-115360 GCA_018382775.1 Collinsella sp.
CGGGACGGGTTCAACGGCAGGCCCCGCCGACCGATTGCAAGCGGTCGGCGGGGCCATTGTGGCTCTTGACAGCGGATTGGGTCATATGAGCGAGCGGGCACCAGAGCGAACAAATTGGCATGAAAAGAGGACGGCATAGACCTTCTGGTCATGCCGTCCTCTTTGAATGACAAGTTGTCGCTCTGGTGCCCGCGCAGCGTCGGCTGGTCCGCCGTTCGGCAGAACGGCGGAACCGCCTAACCGCCCAGGTAGGCTTTACGCACGTTGTCGTCGTGGAGCAGTTCTTGGCCGGTGCCGGTCATGGTGATCTTGCCGGTCTCGAGCACGTAGCCGCGTGTGGCGATGGAAAGAGCCATCTGTGCGTTTTGCTCGACCAGGAGCACCGTGGTGCCGGCCTTGTGCAGGTCCTCGACAATTTGGAAGATCTGTTCGATCAGAATCGGCGCCAGACCCATGGAGGGTTCGTCGAGCATGAGCAGTTTAGGGTTACTCATAAGGGCGCGGCCCATAACGAGCATCTGCTGCTCGCCGCCCGAAAGGGTACCGGCGACCTGGCGACGACGCTCCTTCAGGCGCGGGAACTGCTCGTAGACGCGCTCGAGGCCCGGAGCCACCGTTGACTTGGGCTGCGTATAGGCACCCATTTCCAGGTTCTCCTCGACCGTCATCTGCAAAAAGGCACGACGACCCTCGGGCACCTGAGCCAGGCCCTTACCAACCAGCTTGTCGGCGGGCGTATGGGTAATGTCCTCGCCCATAAACTTGATGGAGCCGGTCTTAGAGCGCAGCAGGCCCGAGACGGTCTTGAGCGTCGTGGACTTGCCGGCACCGTTGGCGCCAATCAGGGCCACGATCTCACCCTCGTTGACGTTAAAGGAGATGTCCTTAATGGCGTGGATGGCGCCGTACCAGACGTTGATGTTGTAGACGGAAAGCATCGGCTCTGCCATTTAGTTCTCCCCCTTATCCTGCTTGCCCAGATATGCCTCGATAACGGCATCGTTATTCTGGATTTCCTCGGCCGTGCCCTTGGCGATGACCTTACCAAAGTTGAGCACGCAGATGCCCTCGCAGATGTTCATAACGAGCGACATATCATGCTCGATAAGCATGATGGCGATGCCAAAGGTGTCGCGAATCTTAACGATATTCTCCATGAGCTCCGCGGTCTCGGACGGGTTCATGCCGGCGGCAGGCTCGTCGAGCAGTAGCAGTTTGGGGTTGGTGGCAAGCGCGCGAACGATCTCCAGACGACGCTGAGCGCCGTAAGGAAGCGAGCCGGCCTGTTCATTTGCCAGGTGCTCCATGTCAAAAATGGACAGCAGCTCCATGGCGCGCTCGTGGGCGGCCTTCTCGTGCTTCCAATACGTAGGCAGGCGCAGCACGCCCTCAAAACCGGAGTAGCGCTCCTGGTTGTGCAGGCCGACCTTGACGTTGTCCTCCACCGTCATGGTGTTGAACAGACGGATGTTCTGGAACGTACGGGCAATACCCATGCGGTTGACCTGGTAGACCGACTTGCCCGAAGTGTCCTCACCGTCGAGCAGGATGGTGCCGTGCGTAGGCTGGTACACCTTGGTGAGCAGGTTGAAGACCGTGGTCTTGCCAGCGCCGTTGGGGCCGATGAGACCGGCGATCTCGGTCTTGCCGATAGTCAGGCTAAAGTCGTCGACTGCCTTAAGGCCACCGAACTCAATGCCCAGGTGGATGCACTCGAGCGCCGGGCGCTGACCCAGGTCGCGGTCGGGAACGATGGCGCCAGAAGGATACGGGACCATCTTGCCCTTGTTGAACTCAAACTTACTGGGCATCGGCTGCCACCTCCTTCTTGGAAGCAAGGCGGTCCTTAATGCGTGCGAAGAACGCCTTGAGCTGCGGGTTGTTGGTAAAGATCATGACCAGGATCAGCACGATGGCGTAGATGAGCATGCGGTAGTCCGAGAACTGACGGAGCAGCTCGGGAAGCACCGTGAGCAACGCCGCGGCGATGACGGAGCCGCGCATATTGCCCAGACCACCTAGGACCACGAACACCAGGATGAGGATGGACGTGTTGAAGTCGAACTTGGTGGCGGAGAGCTGCGAGAAGTTACCGCCGAAGAGAGCTCCGGCAGCACCGGCGAGGGCAGCGGAAACCACGAAGGCGATCATGCGGTACTCGGTGACGGAGATGCCTACGGACTCGGCTGCAATCTTGTTATCGCGCACGGCCATAATGGCACGGCCGGTACGGCTGCGAACCAGGTTGAGTACAATCACGAGCGCGACCATAACCAGGATGGCACCGGCGAGGAAGGTCGAGTACGTCGACACGCCCGAGGCACCCTGGGCGCCCTTGATGATGGCGGTGCCGTCCTCGAGCAGGTGCAGGTCGTCGATCGTAGAGTTGCCCGTGATGTTAAAGATCACGTGCAGGCCGCGGGAGTCGACACCCACAATGAGGCAGGTGACGATCTCTTTGATGATCTCGCCAAAGGCTAGCGTCACGATAGCCAGGTAATCGCCGCTCAGGCGAAGGACCGGGATGCCAATCAAGAAGCCCAGAATGGCGGCAGCGATGGCGCCGACCACGATACTGATGATAAGGCGCACCGGATCGGAGGGAACGGCGCTCTCCAGCGCGACGGCGGTGACGATGCCCGTATAGGCGCCGACGCTCATAAAGCCCGCGTGGCCCAGCGACAAGTCGCCCGCGATACCGACGACGAGGTTGAGGGAAATGGCCATGACGATATAGGCCGTAATGGGGACCAGCTGACCGGCGATCATGCGCGGAATCATGTGGTTAGACTGCATAAAGAACACGATGGCGAACGCCACAAGGCACATGGCGTACGTAACAAAGTCGTGACGCGTCTGCTTGTCTTTAAGAAACTTCATAACGCTCACCTACACCTTCTCGGGGACGTACTTGCCCAAGAGGCCGGCAGGCTTGACGAGCAGGACGATGATCAGAACACCAAAGACGATGGAGTTGGCAAGGCTCGTGGAAATGTAAGCCTGTGCCATCGCCTCGATGATGCCGATAAGAATACCGCCAACAAAGGCACCGGGAATGGAGCCGATGCCGCCGAAGACGGCAGCGTCGAAAGCCTTGATACCAGGCATGGCACCCGTGGTGGGCTGCAACACCGGCGAGTAGGAGCACAGGAGTACGCCGGCGATGGCGGCGAGGGCGGAGCCGATGGCGAACGTCATCGAGATGGTGCGGTTGACGTTGATGCCCATGAGCTGAGCAGCGGCCTTGTCCTCGGACACGGCTCGCATGGCCTTGCCCATCTTGGTCTTACCCGTAAAGAACATCAGGCCGGCCATGATAACCAAGCAGGCGACGATGGTGACGAGCGAGACGGCGCTTACGTTAAACTTGGCCAAGAACTCCGGCACCGGAAAGGTGACGAGCGAAGTGAAGTTCTTGGGTGTGGCGCCCCACAGAAGCTGCGCGGCGTTCTGCAGGAAGTAAGACACGCCGATAGCCGTGATCAGAACGGCCAGCGGACCTGCTTGGCGTAGCGGCTTATAGGCCAGACCCTCAATGAGGACACCGAGAACCGTGCAGACCACACAAGAGAGAACTACAGATGCCCAGCCCGGGAGGCCGAGATACGACGTGGCGCAGAACGAGACATAGGCACCGACCATGATGACATCGCCGTGAGCGAAGTTCAGCATCTTGGCGATACCGTAGACCATGGTGTAGCCCAACGCGATGATGGCGTAGACGCTGCCCATGGACAGGCCGTTGACCAGGTATTGGATAAAGACCGTCATGTTCCACATCCCCCTTTCGAATAGGTTTCCAGTTGATGTATGAAACAGGGACGTTACATCGTCCCTAGATACCAAGCAAGCAGGGAAGGCCACAACCTCCCCTGCTTGGGATCAAAACCGCTCTATGTAAGGCGGCCTATTATGCCTGTACGTACTTGCCGTCGGTGATGACGTACGCCGTGGGCTCCTTCTGGACCTGCCCCTTATCGTTCCAGGTGAGCTTGCCGGTCAGACCGTCAACGGTAATCTTGAGCATAGCCTTGGGCAGCTTCTCGGAGACCTCGGTCGGGTCGGCGTCGACACCAAGACCGGCCTCCTTGAGGGCCTCGGCCACCGCGTGCACGCCGTCGTAGGCGTCGGCGGCAAACTGGTCGGGGGTATCGCCGTACTTATCCTTGTAAGCGTTGACGAAGTCGGCGTTCTTCTCGTCGTCGGCGGAGAACGGGGTCATGAGCAGCAGACCTTCGGCAAGAGAGGTGTCGAAGCCCTCAACGCCCAGGATGCCGTCCATGCCGTCGCAACCCATCATCTTGACGTCGTAGCCCATATCCTTGGCGTTCTTGAGCAGGACGGACGCCGGCGTGTAGTAGATCGGCGCAAAGATCATGGTAGCGCCGGCCTGCTTGGCCTTGGTCAGCTGGTTGGTAAAGCTCGTGGCGGAGTCGTCCTTAAAGGTCTCCTCGTCGACAATCTCGAGCTTGGACTCAGCGGCCTGGGCCTTAAAGGAATCCGCGATACCCGAAGAATAGGCGTCGCCGGAGTTGTAGAACAGCACGAACTTCTCATCCGCATACTTCTCTGCCAGGAACTTGGCAGCGTTGACGCCCTGGTTGGGGTCGGTGAAGCAAACCTGGAAGACGCAATCCTTGCCGTCAGTGACGTCCTCGGAGGACGCGGACGGGGTGATCATGAACGTCTTGGGGTCGTTACCACACTCAGCGGCAACGGCAACCGACGCACCCGTGGTGGTCGGGCCGACGAGGGCCTGCATGCCCCAGTCGAGCAGGGTATTAAAGGCGTTGACGGCCTTCTCGCCGTCGGCCTGGTCGTCCTCGGCCTTGCTGGCAAGCGGCAGCTCCTTGGTGGAGAAGTCCTTGCAGCCAAGCTCGACGCCCTGGGTAACGGACTTGCCGTAAGACGCGGCGGCACCGGTCAGCGGGCCGATGGTGCCGATCTTAAACGAAGCGTCGCTCGAAGCGGAACCGCCGTCGCCGCCGTTGGAGGAGCAGCCAGCTAGAATGGACATCGCCCCCAGACCTGCTGCGCTCGCGATAACGCTCCTGCGATTCATAACAGGGTTCAATGACTTACCGGTGAGGCTCGACATGCGGCTCTCCTCTCAAATCTCGTCGGGTTTTGGTTACCCGACAGGCCATCCTTCGCCGTGTCCGGCGTTCGCAAAATAGTAGACGCTTTAGTTAGGAAAAGTGGCGGTTATTTCGACTTTTCTTTGGATTTGTTCATTTATCCATATTTCTGCGTATTTCTATTACTTTATGCAGTAAAGCCACTTTATTGTGTAAAAGCAATGTTTCCGTTCTGTTACAAGCGTCCCCGCCCTGAATAAAACAGCCTCACCGGTCGCGCTTTATGCGCGCTTAGGCGGCGATGTACTTGCCGTCCTGGATCACATAGGCCGTAGCGGGCTTTTCGACCTGGCCCTCGTCATTCCACGTCAGCTCACCCGTCAGGCCCTCGATCTTGATCTTGCGCATGGCCTTGGTCGGCTGGTTGATAAAGCTCGTGGAGGAGTCGTCCTTAAAGGTCTCGGTATCGACGATGTCGAGCTTGGACGCCTTGGCCTGCTCGGCAAAGGCATCGGCGATCTCGCCCGAGACGGCGACGGCGGCACCGGTGGTGACGGGGCCGACGAGCGCCTGCATGCCCCAGTCGCACAGGGCAAACCTTATGGTGCAAACGTTGACAGTTTGTTACGGAAGTTCGTTTGTAGCGAGCGTGTTTCCAATGTTTCCGCAGCGTTTCGGGGGTGCCGTTTTGTGCGACTCCTGTTGCCTGGCGAGCACGCGTCCTCGGTTCACGCTAGAATGCACTCAACCTTTAAGCGATTTATCCATCCATAAGATGCACGAAGGAGCTATCTATGAGCGAACCCCTGCGCACCGTGAACGTCGGCCTCATCGGTCTGGGAACCGTCGGCGGCGGCGTGGCCCGTCTGATCAAGAGCCACCACGATGAGTACCTGGCAGCCTACGGCATCGACCTTAAGCTGACCCGCGCCTGCGCGCTTGCCTGGGAGCAGGCCGAGGCGGCAGGCATTGAGCGCGAGGCCTTTACGAGCGACTGGCACGATGTCGTCACCGACCCCGCCGTCGACATCGTCGTCGAGCTGATCGGCGGCGAGCATCCCGCAACCGAGATCTTCACCACTGCCTTTGAGCACGGCAAGCACGTCGTCTCTGCCAACAAGGCCCTGCTGGGCCGTCACGTCGAGACGCTTGCCAAGAAGGCACGCGCGTGCGGCGTGCAGATTAAGTGCGAGGCCAGCTGCGGCGGCGGCATCCCCATCGTGAGCACGCTTGAGCACGATCTGGTGGGCAACAAGATCCTGACCATCGCCGGCATCCTCAACGGCACCACCAACTACATCCTGTCGCGCATGGACGCCGAGGGCGCCGATTACGCCGACGTGCTCGCCGATGCACAGGCCAAGGGCTATGCCGAGGCCGACCCGTCCGCCGACGTCGACGGCTTCGATGCCGCCAGCAAGACGGCGATCCTCGCCTCCATCGGCTTTGGCACCCGCGTTACCACCGACGATGTGTACCAGCAGGGTATCCGTACCATCGGCGCCGAGGACATCGCCCAGGCTCGCGAGCTCGGCTACACCATTAAGCTGCTCGGCATCGCCCGCAACACCGACGCCGGCGTCGACGTCCGCGTGCATCCCACGCTCATCCCGGCAGACCATATGCTCGCCAAGGTCAACGGCGCCATGAACGCCGTCTACGTGGTGGGTGACGCCGTGGGCGAGACCATGTTCTACGGCGCGGGCGCAGGCTCCTTCCCCACCGCGAGCGCCGTCGTGGGCGATATCTTGTCGCTCTCCGAGCAGATCAGCCGCGGCGTGGCTCCGCTGCCCGAGATTGAGCCCTATGGTCACAACCTCGCCTTTAAGCCCATGGACGAGCTCCAGACCAAGTACTATGTGCGCCTGAAGGTCGCCGACCGCGTGGGCGCCCTGTCCGAGACGGTCGACATCTTTGCCAAGCACAACATCTCGATTTCGCTCATCAACCAGGTCGAGGACGGCAAGTCGGGCGTCAGCGATGCCTGCTCGGTCATCTTCCTGACGCACCGCGCGCTCGAGAAGGACGTCCAGGCTGCCGCCGCCGAGCTTGCCAGCGTCGACTGCGTGGCCGAGGTCGCCAACGTCCTGCGCATCGAGGACGTCGAGGCTTGGACCGAAGGTGTCATGGCCAACTAGTTCGGTTTACACCCCACAACGCATTTGCTCGAAGGGCTCCCGTCTGGTCTTGGACGGGAGCCCTTTTATTTGCACGCTCGGGGCGCATTGACGCGATCCGCGTTTGAACAATTTGACCGTTCGGTGTCAACCAGGGATACCGCTCACCGATAAGCAGGCATGTTTGCTTTTGTCCGCCGCTATCCTGTGCTGCGTACGTCCACCCCCGAAGAATGGAGGCACCATGTTGCTCGAGGGCAAGAAAGCAATCATCACCGGAGGCACGCGCGGCATCGGCTATGCCATCGCCTGCCGCTTTATCGAGGAGGGTGCCACCGTCACCGTCTTTGGCTCGCGTCAGGAGACCGCCGATGCGGCCGTTGAGAAGCTGACAGCCGTCTATCCCGACGCCAAGGTCTGGGGTCGCTTCTGCGACCTCACCTCACTCGAAGCCGTGACCGAGGCCTTTACCCAGGCTGCAGCCGATATGGGCGGTCTCGATACGGTCGTCAACAACGCCGGAATCTCCCAGCGCTCACCCCTTTTGGACTATACAGCCGAGGAGTTCGCCAAAGTTATGGACCTCAACGTCGTCGCCGTCTTTAACGGTCACCAGGCTGCCGCCAAGATCATGACCGAGGCCGGCCACGGCGGCACCATCACTACCACAAGCTCGATGGTCGCCAAGTACGGCCAGCCCTCTGGCGTCGGCTACCCCACGTCTAAGTTTGCCGTCAACGGCATGGTCCAGTCGCTCTCGCGCGAGCTCGCCCCCATGGGCATTCGCGTCAACGCCGTTGCCCCAGGCGTAACCAAGACCGATATGGTCGCCAACCTGCCCGAAGAGGTCATCAAGCCCATCATCGCCACTATTCCGCTCGGTCGCATGGGCGAGCCCGAGGACGTTGCCAACGCCTTCGTTTTCCTTGCGAGCGACATGTCCTCCTATGTCACGGGCGCCATCCTCCCCGTCGACGGGGCAGCCCGCTCCTAAAGGTCGAAAGTTTCGGCTTCGAACCTCAACAGAGTTCAACGCAAAAGGCGCGCTGTCCGCATCAACCGCAGGCAGCGCGCCTTCTATTATTTGGACGGAACCCGTATCCCGACACTCCTTGCTACTTGCCGTCGTCGTCCTGGGCTTCATCGCGCGCGTAGAGCTCCAGCATGCGGCGGCGGTATTCGTGCACGGCGAGCTTGGCGCGCTCCAGGCGGCGGCGCTCACGCGGAGTCAGCTCGGACGGGTCAAGCTCATCACCATAGGTCTTATCGGCAAGAAGATGCGCCGCGTCCACGATGCGGGCATCGATGTGGCCGTTCGCTGCCTCGGCGGAAAGACGCTCGGCAATCGTATCGAGCGTAGGCAAGCCCTCGAATACGCGACCATGTCCATGCGAGGTCAGCAGCTCGTGCTCGCGTGCGAGCAGGCTCGCCAAATCGTGATGGGCGCGCAGGATGTCGAGCGCGTCGGAAGGATGCTCGGCAACCTCTGCCACGGCGGCGACCGGCGCGGCATCGACCACGCGGTAGAAGAGCTGCGCGAGCAGCGGCATCAAGAACACCGTGATGGCACCGGCGGCAACCATGACCGACGCAATATCTTGCGACAGCGCGCCCGCGTTGACGGCAACGCTTGTCACGGCAACGATGATCGGCAGGGCCGTGGTGCAGTAGAGCGCCACGGTAATGCGACCATACGCCGACACATCGCGCGTCGCAGGACAAATGCCCATAGAGATGAGGATGGGCACGGCACGAATAATCAGCAACGCCACGATAAAGCCCGCGAGCAAGCCCGGACGCGACGCCACGGCCGTCAGGTCAATCTTTGCGCCCGATACGGTAAAGAACACCGGAATCAAAAAGCCGTAGGCCAGGCCGTCGAGCTTGGTCTCGAGCGTATGGTTGCCCTCGGGGATGATATAGCGCAGGACAAAGCCGGCGGCAAAAGAACCCAACACGATGTCGAGATCAAAGACGGCCGAGAACGCCACGAGCGTGACCAAAATAAGCACCGTCAGGCGCACGAAGGTCTGCGACGTGGTATCGGCGCGCTCCTCGACAAACGCAAAGAAGCGGCTGCCGACGCGCTTGGAACGGCTCGGGACCACGGCCAGTAACACGCAAACCACCGCAAACAAGCCAAGGATTACGAGCGTTTGGATGCCAGTGCGAGCAGACAGCAGCACCGACATGGCGAGCACGGGACCGAGCTCGCCCCAAGTGCCATACGCGAGAATCGAGTCGCCCACACGCGTGCCGGTGAGCGAGCGCTCGCGCATGATGGGCACGAGCGTGCCGAGCGCCGTAGAAGTGAGGGCAAGCGTCACGGCGATACCGTCGAAATGACTGACCGAGAACCACGGGGTAAAGCGCACGGCAAGCCAGGCGATACCAAACGTGACGACCCACGTCGCCAAGCCGTAGCGCCCCTCGACGCCCGTGATGCTCTTGGGGTCGATCTCAAAGCCGGCGAGCAGGAACAAAAAGGCCAGACCGAGCTCGGACACCAGCGAGACCTCGGCATCTACATGGATGACGCCGAGCATATGGGGTCCCAGCACCGCACCGAACACGAGCAAAAAGACCGTCTCGGGAACGGGTTTTCCGGGAATCGCCGAGGCGATGAAGGGGCTTGCAAAGGCCACGAGCGCGATGATGGCGAGTGAAACGAATGCCATGTGATGCCTTTCTCTTGTTTGCGCTTCACTGTAGCACCCTCGCCGTCCTCAACGCGCCGCGAGCTGTCGTATCATAGTGAGGTTTACAAACATGTGGCTCAAGGCGACCGCAGGGCAGACCCCGCAAACCGACCGCTGCCGCATACCGTACCGTACGCCCAACCGATCAGGAAGGCAGGAACCAATGGTCTCTCGTATCTACGTGGAGAAGAAACCCGGGTTCGACGTCGAGGCTCAGCAGCTCAAGGGCGAGCTGACCGAGATTCTCGGCATCAAGGGCATCGAGGCCCTGAGGATCATCAACCGCTACGACGTCGAGGGCATCGACGAGGAGCTTTTCCGCTCCTGCGTGCCGACCGTCTTTAGCGAGCCCCAGGTCGATGTGACCTACGACGAGCTCCCCGCAAGCGATGGCGCCGTCTTTGCCGTCGAATTCCTGCCTGGCCAGTTTGACCAGCGCGCCGACTCCGCCAGCGAGTGCGTGCAGCTCATCAGCCAGGGCGAGCGCCCCGCCGTGCGCTCCGCCAAGGTCTATATGATCTCGGGCGCCCTGGACGAGGCCGCCATCGAGGCCATCAAGCACTACGTGGTGAACCCCGTCGAGGCGCGCATCGCCTCGCTCGACCTGCCCGAGACGTTGCACATTGAGACACCCGAGCCGCAGCCTGTCGAAGTGCTCGACGGTTTCCGCGAGCTCGACGAGGCCGGCCTTGCCGCCTTTATCGCCGATCGCGGCCTTGCCATGGACGAGGCGGACATCGCCTTCTGCCAGCAGTACTTCCGCGATGAGGACCGCGACCCCACCATCACCGAGATCCGCGTGATCGACACCTACTGGTCCGACCACTGCCGCCACACCACCTTCGGCACCGTCCTGGACGACGTGACGATCGACGACGCCGTGGTGCAGCAGGCCTTCGACCGCTACATGGAGATGCGCCACGAACTCGGCCGCGACGCCAAGCCCGTCTGCCTCATGGACATGGGCACCATCGGCGCCAAGTACCTCAAGAAGACCGGCGTCATGACCGATGTCGATGAGTCCGAGGAGATCAACGCCTGCACCGTCAAGGTGAAGGTCGATGTCGACGGCGAGGACCAGGACTGGCTGTTCCTCTTTAAGAACGAGACCCACAACCACCCGACCGAAATCGAGCCCTTCGGCGGTGCCGCCACCTGCGTGGGCGGCGCTATCCGCGACCCGCTCTCGGGCCGCAGCTATGTGTACCAGGCCATGCGCGTCACCGGCGCCGGCGACCCCACCGTCCCGGTTTCCGAGACGCTCGAGGGCAAGCTGCCGCAGCGCAAGCTCGTGACCACCGCTGCCGCCGGCTACTCCAGCTACGGCAACCAGATCGGCCTTGCCACCGGTCAGGTTAATGAACTCTATCACCCCGGTTACGTGGCCAAGCGCATGGAAGTTGGCGCCGTCGTGGGCGCCACCCCGGCAAACCACGTTCGTCGCGAGTGCCCCGCCCCCACCGACAAGATCATCCTGCTGGGTGGTCGCACCGGCCGTGACGGCATCGGCGGTGCCACCGGCTCCTCCAAGACCCAGAACACCGAGTCCATCGAGACCTCGGGTGCCGAGGTCCAGAAGGGCAACGCCCCGGTCGAGCGCAAGCTGCAGCGTCTGTTCCGCCGCGGCGACGCCTGCCGTCTGATCAAGCGCTGCAACGACTTTGGCGCCGGCGGCGTCTCGGTCGCCGTGGGTGAGCTTGCCGACGGCCTGTATGTCGACCTTGACACCGTGACCAAGAAGTACGACGGCCTGGATGGCACCGAGCTCGCCATTTCCGAGTCCCAGGAGCGCATGGCTTGCGCCGTCGCCGACGGTGACGTCGAGGAGTTCATGGGCTACGCCGCCGAGGAGAACCTGGAGGCAACCGTCATCGCCGAGGTTACCGCCGAGCCGCGCATGCGCATGGCCTGGAACGGCGTTGCCATCGTCGATCTGTCCCGCGAGTTCCTCAACTCCAACGGTGCGCCCAAACACCAGGTCGCCCACGTCTGCGCCCGCAGCGTGTGGCAGCCCAGCTGGGCCGGTACCACGCTTGCCGAGCGCATGACCTCGCTCGTCACCGATCTTAACGTCGCCTCCAACAAGGGCCTTTCCGAGCGCTTCGACTCCACCATCGGCGCCGCGACCGTGCTCATGCCCTTTGGCGGCAAGACGCAACTCACCCCCAGCTCTGCCATGGTCGCCAAGTTCCCCGTGGACGGCGAGACCACCACGGCAAGCGCCATGGCATGGGGCTTCAACCCCTACCTGATGGAAGCCGACCAGTTTGCGGGCGCCTACCTGTCCGTGGTCGAGTCCATCGCCAAGCTCATTGCCGCCGGCTTTGAGCACAAGCGCGCCTACCTCTCCTTCCAGGAATACTTTGAGCGTCTGCGCACCGAGGCAGAGCGCTGGGGAAAGCCCATGGCTGCCGTCCTGGGCGCCCTTATGGCCCAGGTCGACCTGGGTGCCGGCGCCATCGGCGGTAAGGACTCCATGAGCGGCTCGTTTGAGGACGAGGCCGGCGAGCTCAACGTTCCGCCGACCCTGATCAGCTTCGCCGTTGCCGTGGGCAAGGCCGCCCGCGCCGTCTCGCCCGAGTTCAAGGGCCTCACGCACCGCGTCGTCCGCATCGCCCCCGCCACCTATGGCGAGGACTACCGCCCCGATGCTCAGCAGCTGCTCGCCGCGTTTGACGCCGTCGAGGCGCTCACTGCTACCGGCAACGCCCTGGCCATCTCCACGCCCGGCTACGGCTGCGGCGCCGAGAGCCTCTTTAAGATGTGCGTCGGTAACCAGATCGGTATCGAGCTTGCCGAGGATGTAGACGTGGAGAGTCTCTTCACCCCGCTCTACGGCAGCTTTATCGTCGAGCTCGCCGAGGATGCCGAGCTGCCCGAGGTCGCCGACGGCGTTGTCGTCGAGCCCCTGGGCACCACCGTCGAGGGCTATGTCATCGACACCGGCTCCGAGGTCATCGAGCTCGCCGAGCTCCAGGAGGCCTGGGAGAGCGGCATCGAGGGCGTCTTCGCCTACCGCAGCGCCGGCGAGACCCCCGAGGTCGAGGCCATCGACTTCCGCGCCAAGGACATCCACGTGTACGGCGGCGCCAAGATCGCCCGTCCGCGCGTGATTATCCCCGTGTTCCCCGGCAACAACTGCGAGTACGATAGTGCCCGCGCTTTCCGCGCCGCCGGTGCCGAGGCCGATACCTTCGTGATCAACAACCTCACGCCCGAGGCCGTCGCCGAGAGCACCCACGAGCTTGCCCGCCGCATCCGTGCAAGCCAGATCGTCATGATCCCCGGCGGCTTCTCGGGCGGTGACGAGCCCGACGGCTCCGCCAAGTTCATCACGGCGTTCTTCCGCGCTCCCGAGGTCACCGAGGCAGTCCGCGACCTGCTCAAGGCCCGCGATGGCCTGATGCTGGGCATCTGCAACGGCTTCCAGGCCCTGGTCAAGCTCGGCCTGGTGCCCTATGGCGACATCGTCGACGCCACGCCGGATGCACCCACGCTGACCTTTAACACCATCGGTCGCCATCAGAGCCGTCTGGTGCGCACCCGTATCTCGTCCAACCTGTCCCCGTGGCTGTCGCAGTGTAGCCTCGACGACCCCTACACCGTCGCCATCAGCCACGGCGAGGGCCGCTTTGTCGCCAACGACGAGGTGCTCGCCCAGCTCATCGCCAACGGCCAGGTCGCCACGCAGTACGTGGGCGAGGACGGCAAGCCCAGCATGGATCTTTCCGTCAACCCCAACGGCTCCGCACTCGCCATCGAGGGCATCACGAGCCCCGACGGCCGCGTCCTGGGCAAGATGGGCCATGCCGAGCGTCGCGGCGACAACCTGTACCGCAACGTGCCCGAACATGTCCCCGGCGATAAGTTCATGCCGATCTTTGAGAGCGGCGTAGCCTACTTCGCTTAAAGCTTCCCCATCGGGTACAATCCCCTCGGGTAACAACACCCGCCACCGGCACGCCCGGTGGCGGGTTCTTTTTTGCTTTGCGCGTATAGGAGAAGGACATAATGGAAAGCCGCAAGCCGTATCTCGCCACCCTGCCCGGACTCATCCTGGGCCGCCTCGTCTGCTGTGCGCTCTGGGGATCGGCTTTCCCCTGCATCAAGATCGGTTACGGGCTCTTTGGCATCCCCGCGCGCGATAGCGCCTCACAGCTGCTCTTTGCAGGTTTGCGCTTTACGCTTGCCGGTGCCCTGGTTATCGTTGGGATGAGCGCGGCTCAGCGCCATCCCCTCATTCCGCAGGCTCGCGACATCAAGCCCATCTTTGTCTTGTCACTCTTCCAGACTATCGGGCAGTACTTCTTTTTCTACCTTGGACTCTCGCGCGCCAGCGCAATGTCGAGTTCCATCATCGAGGCCAGCGCCAACTTTCTCGCAATCCTCTTTGCCGCCCTGGCATTTCACACCGAGAGGCTCAATACGCCCAAGGTGCTTGGCTGTGTGCTGGGCTTTGCCGGCGTCGCGCTCGTCAACCTTTCGGGCGCGGATGGCACCTTTGGCTTTACGCTCGACGGTGAGGGATTTATCTTGGCTTCCACTGTTGCGGGCGCCCTGTCGACCTGCCTCATTGGCATCTTCTCGCGCGAGCATGACGGCGTCTTGCTCGCCGGCTGGCAGTTTTTAGTCGGTGGCGTGGTCCTTACCGCCATCGGGTTTTTGATGGGCGGCACGTTGTCCCCCACCGAAATCGCCCCCGCCATCGCGCTCATCATTTATATGGCACTCATTTCCGCCGTCGCGTACTCGCTGTGGTCCCGCCTGCTCGCCGTCAACCCCGTCAGCCGCGTTTCGGTCTTTGGCTTTATGAACCCGGTCTTTGGCGTGCTGTTGAGCGCACTGCTGCTCGGCGAGGGCGCCGGCACGAGCCCCGTTACCGTACTTGTTGCCCTGCTGTTGGTCTGCGGCGGCATCATCATCGTCAACAAACCCAAAAAAGCCTAGCGAGCTCACCTTTTTAGGGAGGGTGTTCGCACACTTTAGCTTAATGGGGTGCACTGGTTCTCGTAGATTTCGTACCGAGTCGCGGCGGCAGACGCCCGTCTTGCCGCAACGCGCCTGACCATTATGGCCAGAGGCCCCCGCAAACGCAAAAGGGGCGCACGACCATCACAACGGTCGTGCGCCCCTTTTTTCTAGCGTATCTGGACGCCGGCTTTCTTTTTCTCGGCCTTGACGCGGTAGAGCTCTGCGTCGGCAGTGCGAAGCAAGTCTTGCCAGGTATCGACGCCATCACCAACACGTGCGTAGCCGATGGACATCCGCAACAGATACGGAACCTCAGCGCGCGCGAGCTCGTCGTTGATTGCCGTGCACAGATGCATGATATCCTGCTCCGCCGTCGCCTTTTGAAGCACCACGAACTCATCGCCGCCATAACGTGCGATAAAGCCACTAGACGCCGAGCAGACTTCTTTGAGCGCAGCGGAGATGACCTGAAGCGCATGGTCGCCCTCAACATGTCCATAGCGATCGTTAATCTGCTTAAAGCCGTCAGCGTCCATCATAAGCAGATATACATCTTCGGCCTGATCAACATTTGAAAAGAGCGACAGCATATAGGTCTCAAAACGGTTGCGATTGTTGAGGCCAGTCAACGGGTCGGTCGAGATGAGCTGCTCCTGGTAGATGATATAGAGCAGCAACATGCTAATCATTATGCCGACACAAAGGCCGGGCACCGAGTATACGACCTGAAAGGTACCGCCCACCAGGGCCGGAATGGCGAAAAATGCCAAGGTTCGATAGATGGCCTTCGTCTGCAGACTCTCGACCCTGCGAGATTGAACAAACGCATGCAGGGACGTATGTATAACGTAACAGTAGCTGACGATGGGCTGGATCATATAGGCAAAGCCGCGACGATACACACCCTGCGAATCGATATAGAACAGGGCGTGCGTCCAGTAACTGGTAAACGCCAGCACGACCACCAGAGCCGTAGGCAACGCTACAAGCACCACCCTATAGCGCGAGGTCAAAAGGCGAGAACCCTGCACCGTCTCGGAATAGATAAATCAAATGAGACACGCGACGGCAAAGAGCGAAAACGAAACCGCGTTAGAAATCCAGTTGGCAGCAATGCCCAACGTGCCGTCCACACCGTCCGAAAGCGTCCAGATCATATCGAATAATATGTACGCGGCAGAGGTGTAGCCAAGCATGCTAAACAATGGCTGCTGGGTGCTCGAGAACAAGGAGCGACGACTTCGCACGGCAAGCCCGATAAGAACAATCATGCATAGCACGAATATCTCAATCTTGAGTGCCTTAACCACTAACCGCCATCCCCTCAATATCCAAGTGGTCTGAATCGACCAATTCGAATCTGGGCAACAAACACCCCTACCCGCAGGGGTAAGGGGAATAATAGCAGAGCGCCCGAACGTCACTGCAAGACAGCTCTCGTTCGGGCGCTCAAACGGCGCGAGTTGCACGCCGGCATCATTGATGGGTACCGATTGCTACTCGCCATCGATGTCGGTCGCGACGGCTTCCTCGATGGCCTCGACACCGGCAGGCGACAGATCCTCCTTGCCTTGGCAGAACTTCTTGTCGACCCAGCCGGTCAGAATCGGGGCCATGATCGCCGTGATGATAACGGCGGTGGCGATCTGAGCGTACGCAGTGGGTGCAAGCTCGGCATAGCGCGGCGCGACCTCGGCAAGAGCAACCGGCGTGGTCATAGCCGTGCCGGCAATGGTGGAGCAAGCCATGGCAGCCTTGCCGTTACCGCCGCACAGGCGCTCGAACACAAAGGTGATGGGACCGACGACAAACAGCGTGACAAGCCCCAGCAAGATGCCGGAAATACCGCCGGCGATAAAGCTCGAAAGGCTCATGGACGCACCGAGCTGAAATCCGATGACGGCGATCGCGGGATTGGCGCCGGGGACCAGCAGGTTCTTGATGAACGGGAAGAGGTTGCCCAGAACCATGCCGATAACAAGCGGCAGGATGGAGCCGACGATGGTGCCCAGCGGGATATTAGCAAGACCCGAAACGCCCAAGATGATCATGGTGACGGCGGGGCCGGCCGTAAAGAACAGGATACCGACAGCGCCCTGCTCGGACTCATCGCCGAACTCGCCCATGATGCCCGTGTAGAGCGCCATGTTGCAAAACGTAATGCCGCCGATGATGGAAACCGAGCTCAGGCCCAAAAGGTTGTCGTTAAAGAAATACGCAACGCCCAGACCCAGCGCGGCTGCCACCACAAGCTTAGGAATCAGCATGACGATGCCGGTCTTGATGGCACCCGGCGTGGACTTAAAGCTGATGCCGGCACCCACAAACAGCAAGATCGCGGCAACGATGGTGTTGGAGCCGCCGCGGCAGGCAGCCGTAAAGAAGCCGCCGATCTCGAAAACCTGCGGGCAGAAGGTATTGAGCAAAAGACCGACGATCATCGGGTAGATCATGATGTCACCCGGGATGCGCGGCACTTTGAATTTCTTTTGCTCGTTGGCGGTCGCCTCCTGTGCCATGAAGCCCCCATTTCCGCTGACGCGGAACAAAAGCCCACGTCATGCTTTGCTACAGTAAAGTTTGACCATGGTACCAGAAGAAGCAGACCGCCTCGGTGAGAAATTGGATTCGTTAGCCGGGATGATAACGCGTCCCGCTCTTATACGAGGCTCAAAACGATATAGAGCACGATGCCCGAGACGCAGCACCATAGCATCGACTTTGTCTTGATTGCCACCGCCACGACGCCGGCAGCCGCAATCCAGGGAATCAAGCCCTGCCACAAACCGGCGTCAAAAGCGCCAGGGCTTATCAAATCGTTAGCAACCAGTGCCGCGAAGGCGGCGGGCGGAATATAACCCAAGGCCTCGGTAACGCGGGGCGACAGCCAGCGTCTGACGCTTCGAGGCACCCGTCAGATGCGGTGCGATCGATGCCGAGTAAAGCGCAAAGCGCGAGGAGATTGCGGCGACGCTCGCGACGATCGACGCCGCAGGCACACCTGCCAGCCACAGATTGCAGACCATAAACTGCCCGCTGCCCGTCACGAACGTGCTGCTCAGAGCAAAAACCATCCAGGGTTCCATTCCCGTCTGCGCCATAATCATTCCGCACGGCGCGGCTATCGCAACATAGGTAAGCATCACCGGCCAGACGGTTTTAACGATTTTGAGCACCATAGCGTTCCTCGTCCCGACAAGATTTCCGAGCCGCATTCAACGACGCGGCAGAACCATCGCCCGATGGCAACCGAGTTCGCCTACAATTGCCACCGGATCGAAAGACACAGAAAGACACAACTTTTTTAGGAAGTCATTATGACAGCTATCGATCGAACGCGGGCTGCCGCGGCCTTCAAGACCTACACCGATGCCTACGATGCCGCCAATCCGCGTATCGCGCTCAAAATCGAGCATACGTACCACGTTGCCGAGGCATGCGATGCCGTGGCACGCGAACAGGGCTGGTCACCGCAGGACATTGACTTGGCGTGGCTTTGCGGCCTGCTGCACGATATGGGCCGCTTTGAGCAGCTGCGACGCTGGGATACGTTTAAGGATGCCGAAAGCATGAGCCATGCGGCGTTGGGCGTCGAGGTCCTCTTTGGCGAAACGCCTGCAGGCGCGCCCGCGGCAACAAGTATCCGCGACTTTATCGACAACCCGGCAGAAGACGAGTTGATTCGCACAAGCATTGCCTATCACAGCGATTTCCGCCTACCCGCGCAGCTCGACGAGCGCACGCGGCGCTTCTGCGATATTGTGCGCGATGGCGACAAGATCGACATCATGCGCACCATCGCCGACAGTACCGTCGACACCATCCTCAAAGTGGATGAGGACACATTTCTCGCCAGCCGGTTCTCGACACCGGCGCTCGCCGCCTTTGACGAGCGCCGCTGCGTTGCACGCGACGAACGCGATGAGGCCGCCGACTACCTGGTAGGGCTCATCTGCTTTATGTTTGAGCTCGTCTATCCGGCAAGCCGCGCGCTGGCGCGCGAACAGGGCAATATCTACCGCCTGCTCGACGCGCCCTTTGGCATTGTGCGCCCCTTTACCGATCCCGCCACGCAAGCGACCTGGGAGCGCCTAAAGGACGAGATGCGCGACTGGCTGGCGCGCGCCTAGCGCTCAAGCTGGGCCAGCAGCTCCTCGACGACCTCGACGGCATCGCCGACAACCTTGTACTGGGCAGCACCAAAGATGGGGGCATCCGGGTCCTCGTTAATGGCGATAATGCACTCCGCCCCACCGATGCCGGCAAGATGCTGGATGGCGCCCGAAACACCGATACTTACGAGAAGCTTGGGCGAAACCGATACGCCTGTCTGGCCAATCTGATGGCGATACTCCAACCAGCCGGCCTCCACGACAGGTCGCGTGCAGCCAAGCTCGGCTCCCAGAGCCTCGGCGAGCCTTCGCATCAGCGGCAGGTTTTTCTTGGAACCAATGCCGCGGCCCACCACGACCAGACGCTCGGCATCGGCAATCGAAGCCTGCTGGCCCCGTTCCTCGGCGGGAATCGAAATCTCGACACGAGCCTTGGCGTCTTCCGCAAGGAATACCTGGGTAATTGTGCCAGAGCGGCTGTAGTCAAACTCGGGCGCCCCAAAGATACCGGGACGCACCGTTGCCATCTGGGGACGATGATTGGGGCAGACGATGGTGGCCATCAGGTTGCCGCCAAACGCCGGACGCGTCTGTTGCAGCAGCCCCGTCTCCGTATCCATCGAAAGTACGGTGCAGTCAGCCGTAAGGCCCGTCTGCAAGCGCACGGCAACGCCGGGTGCCAGTTCGCGGCCAAAGGCGGTCGCACCGTACAGAATGGCCTCGGGCCTGCGCTCGGCTACCAAATCGCAGATCAGCCGGGCGTAGACCTCCGCATCGTTCTGGCGCAGACGCTCGTCGCGACAGACCACGACCTCGTCGGCACCGGCGCAGACCAGATGTTCCAGGTCCTCAAGCGAACTCTCAAGGCCCATGCCGGCCAATGCCACCAGACGGCAACCACGAGCATCGGCAAGCTCGCGTCCCTTGCCCATGAGCTCGTAGGCCACGGGAGCCACGGCGTCGTGCTCGTCAGTCTGCACGAAGACCCAAATGTCTCGATATGCATCAAGGTCCACCGCGCCAGCGGCCTCGTCGCGCTCGATCGAAATGGCATTGACGGGGCAAGCGTCGACGCACCCACCGCACAAGATGCAGCCGTCGGTCACATGGGCGCAGCGGTTGGGGCGCTCGCCCTCCACCACAACGCCACCCGAGGCACAGGCGCGAACGCAGCGACCGCAGCCGATACAGGCTTCGCTATCGATAATCAGTCCGCTCATCTATGCCATCCCCTCGATAATCTTGGCAAGCTTTGCCGCCTGCTCGGACGCCGTCCCCTCAACGGTCTCGCACGTTTGGTCACGGTCGGGCACAAACGAGCGCACGACCTGTGTCGGCGACCCGGCGAGGCCGCAACGCGCGGGGTCGGCGTTCACGTCGGCGGCACTGACCACGCGCGCGTCCGCCTCCTCTGCCGCGCGAATACCGGCAATACTCGGCATACGCAACTGGCCAATCTCCTTGGCAGTCGTCATCGCGCACGGCATCTCAAGATAGACCGTCTCCTCGCCGGCATCGCAGCCGTGAACAAGCGAAAGTGCACCACACGTCGTAAAGCCCGCGCTCTGCACGCAGCTCACATCGGTCACGCAGGGAATCTCGAAGGCGCCGGCCAGCTCGGGGCCAATCTGAGCAGTATCGCCATCCACCGCCATCTTGCCGCAGATGAGCAGGTCGAAGTCCTCGTCGAGCGCCTCGATGCCGCATTTGAGAGCATAGGTGGTCGCCAACGTGTCCGCGCCCGCAAAAGCACGGTCGGTGAGCAGCAATGCATCGTCGGCGCCGCGGGCAATGCAGTCGCGCAGCAGCGATTCGGTTGCAGGGATGCCCATCGACACCACCGTCACACGTGCATCCATGCCAAAGCCGATAAAGTCGTCCTTGAGCGCCAGAGCGCATTCGAGGGCACTTGCATCGAAGGGATTAATGACCGCCTGCTTGCCATCACGCACGATGGTATTGGTTTTGGGGTCCATCTTGACCTCGGTGCTTCCCGGCACCGCCTTGACGCACACCACCATATGAAAATCGCTCATCTTCACGCGCCCCCTTTCTGGACGAGCTCATCCAAGAGCTTCTCCGAAAACAGGTTATCGCGACCCAGCTGCCCGGCAGGATCGAGCTGGAGCTTGAGCCGCGCCGACTCGACCATGGCCTCGTGACCGTACATCGTCTCCAAGAAGCCCGCCTTGATCTTGCCAACGCCGTGTTCGGCGGAGACGGCGCCGCCCATGGCCGTGACCTTGGAAGCCCACTGGGCAAAGAGCTCTCCGCCGCGACGGTAATCCTGCGCATCGCGCGGCAGAATGTTCACATGCAGATGGTTGTTACCGATGTGCCCCCCAGGCGGCAGATTCAAGCCCACTTTCGGCCAACGTGCGGCGATAAAGGGCGATGACGTCGGCCAAGCATGCGTTGGGCACCGACATGTCCGAGCCCAGTTTGGTGATGGTGGGATCCGTGCGGCGACGCTCGTCGATGAGCATGTTGACGCTCTCGGGCACCGCATGGCGGAAGAATCGCTGACACTCGCGATCGACCTCGGTGCGCGCGACCCATGTCGCATCGTCGCTGCCGCCCGCAAGCTCTAGTACCCACCCCAAGTGATACAGCTCCTCAGTCGCCTGGGCCTCGTCGTCGCAGTCAAGCTCCACGTAGACACAAACCTTGGCGTCTTTGTCGAGCGCCGGCAGCGAGGCGAACGCGGTCGACTGCTCACGCTGACGACGCAGGATATCCAGGGCGCCCGCGTCGAAATATTCGATGGCAGCCGCATGGGACAGCACGGGACGCACGGAATCGGTAAAGGACACCGCCTTGTCCTCGCTGTCGAAAAAGCAGCTCACGCCCCATACGACCGAAGGTGCCGCCTGCAAGGCGATCTCGAGCTCGGTAATGACGCCGAGTGTGCCGCACGCACCGATAAAAAGATCGATGGCGTCCATATCGTCCGAAACGAAATAACCCGACGCGTTTTTGGTCTTGGGCATGGTATAGCCGGGAAGACCAAGCTCGAGCGCGCGACCCCCTGCCGTCACGAGCGACAAGTGGCGTGCGTCAGCGTGCGCCCGACCTCGATGAAGCTCGAGCAAATCGCCGTCCGCCAGTGCCACGTGAAGCCCCGTAACGTGCGGGCGCATGGGACCATAGGCGTAGCTGCGGGCACCGGAGGCATTGCACGCCGCCATACCGCCCAAGCAGGCAGATGCCTCGGTGGGATCGGTGGGAAAGAACTGCTCGGGAGCTGCCTGGAACTCCTCATAGGCCTCAAGCGATGCCTGATCCCAGCCAACGGTCGGCAATGCCTTCTTACCCAGCTGCTTGCGTAACTCCGAAAGCACGACGCCAGGCTCCACGCGCAGCAGAAAACGGCCTTGCTCGTCGCGGCGAAGACCCAGGTAGCGATCCATACGAGAAGTGTTGAGGATATGGCCGCCGTGGGGCACGGCGCCGGCAGCCAGACCGGTTCGAGCGCCCTGGACCGTTATCGGAACATGCTCGGCATGGAGCTTTCGCAGAATGGCGCGGACTTCGTCCTCCGTTGTCGGAAACGAGATACTCGACGCCTCGCCCGATGTGCGAGATTCATCGCGACCATATTCTTCGAACTCGTCGCTGAAGGGTTTGATGGCTGCAGACACGCGAACTCCCCCTTTAGTTAACTACAGTGTTTGCAGGGAGATGTTACCGCATCGTTTCGTCGACGTGACTGAGACCGTCTCCATAATTGGCGAATTTTACGTTTGCGCAATTCGGCGAACGGCGACGTTTTCTCGGCAGACGCTCTATTTAACGCGCTCCCTCCCATCGCAGCCACGCGCACAATTGGCGCTCGAAAAAACTTGAGATATTTTTTAGCGTCTCTCACCTGCGGCGATGTAAACCCGTCAAGCATTTGGTCAGAAATCGGTCAAGTTACGGCTGATACGGTCGGCATCGACAGCCAAAACCAATAGAAGGTTTGGCCCAAAAGCAGGGAGGTTCCCATGGCATATTACTGGCCCCAGTACGGCGTCGCTATCGAAGTTGACGACGACCCATATCTTCTGCCCTTCGACGAGGAGGCATTCCCCGATACGGCGGTCTACCATGTCACCACCGACGTAATTTGCGATCCCGAGTCATTCTTGGCACTCGCCCACCACATCGCCCACATCCATGACATCAAGCTCCCTCCCGACTTCGAGGAGCTTGTCTACTCACGACGTCTCATGCTCCACATGCTCTTTGGAGCCGATCCGTCCACGTTCGCGCGCGTCTATACCACTAAGGATGCCGCATGAGCGTAAGGAAGCAGTCGAGCCCCCTAGGGTCAAAACATCGAAAAAGGCTCGGCGTTGTCTGCCTGGCCATCGCCTGCGCCCTTATCGCCGTCGGCCTTTACGCCTGGCAGTCAAAGCCTGTCGCCGAGACAGGTGCCTCGGTCACAGCGGCGGAGGGTAAGTCGCGCCAGGAAATCCAGGACGAGCTCGATGCCATCGTCCGCGACAACATGATGACGATCTCGGTCGCACCGGTCGCCCAGCTACAAAAAGGCGGCAAGCTGCGCGTCAACGTGCAAAACGTCCAAGATAACAAGTTTCCCCAGCGTTTCCGCGTGATCCAAAACGACGAGACCATCTATGAATCGGGCGTGGTCGAGACCGGCAAGACCGTTGAGACCTGCCCCGCAGGCGACATCAAAGAAGGTGAGGCGTATATCGAGATTCAAGCGCTCGACGCCAAGACCTACGACGCCCATGGCAATCCCACGCGCATCAAGGTGCGAGTTGCGCAGGCCGAAGACTAGATCTGCCACCCGTTGCGAAAACGCGCACCCACGCCGCTTTCGTCTAACCATCACGGAAACGGTCCGTGACGAATAGAAAGGAACGATTATGGACATCACCGGGAACTTGAGCGGAACCAGGGCGCTCGTCGTGGGCGCGGGGCTGATGCTTGCACTCTCAATGGGTGCCGCGCCGACCCCCGCCCTGGCGGAGGGACGCACTGGAACCACCAACGTGACTATCAGGACCCAAATCGACAACATCAAGTTCAAAGCCCCGACCGTCATCCCATTTGTCGCCAAGGCCGATGGCACGCTTCAGGGCCCTTCCGAGAATACAACCACCATCGACAATCTTTCGGCCTATGGCATCCACGTTACCAACATGAAGATCGGCGCCAAGAACTCCTGGAGCATCGTCGCCGACGCCAAGACGGGAACCGCCCAGAACTCCATCGATTTTAAGGTTGGTCCGGACAAGGCACTCCAAGACGCTCACGCCGCGACGCAGGAAGCGGGCCTCGACCTTTCCAAAAATGCATCCTTCGACATGGGCTACCAGGGCATCGCCAATGGTACGGACAAGATTAAGCTCAAGACGAGCGGCAATGTCGCCCGCGTCACGCGAGACATCTTCCATGTGACTGGCGAGGGCGACCAGGTCGCAAGCATTACGTGGACGGTCGAGCCCGGTGCGCACACGGCCTAAGGCGATTGTCCTTGCCGTCATCGTCGGCGTTGTAACGTTTGCCCCAATCGCCGCCTTTGCCCAACAAGAGCAAGCGCAGGCTGCCACGCAAGTGACTGTCGATCTATCGGAGCTCGAACGCAGTGGCCAACATGAGCCCCTCACGCAAACGGGCGACACGCAACAGCTCCTGGCAGCAGGAATCGCCGCGGCAGGCGCAAGCGCCATCGGCCTTGGCCTGCGCATCAAACGCAGCCAGTAGCCGCGAAAATCGAGACCGTCCAGAACAGGTAAGGAGAACCCATGGCATCAAAGAACCTTTTGCCCGTTGCCGCGCTCTGCAGTGCGCTTGCCACCGGCATGTCCGTCGCCGCTCTAGCGACACCCGCCGTGGGCGTCCCCTTACCTGCCGTCAACTGTCTCGCCACAAACCAGATGAGCACCATCGCGCGCCAACGCTTCTCGCTTGCGCAGGCAAGCATTTCGACCTCGGGGTGCCTCCGTCGCTGCACGAACAGCTCGATAGTCGTGGATACCGAGCGCTCAAGCACAGCGGACGGTCCCCTAACGGGATGCGTTATCTGCACATGGCGCGCAGCTGCAACTGATGCCGATGGCGATTTCTGCGACGTGGAGCTGCGCTTCGACATCACCCTGTCCGATGACTCGGCGGACGGGGCAACGGTCGCCTACGACAGCACGTTTTTCGAAAACGGAGGGGGTGTATGCCTGGGCTGCGTCCCCTCGAGCGCCGATGGCACGCAGCCCGCTATCTCATTCACCGCATCGCTGAAAATGACCAAGGCGGGCACCGACGCCACGGCAAATGGCGAGATCGCTCTGATGTTCTACGCGAGCGGCACAGAAAGCCAGGAGATTCGGGGCAAACAGCGGACCGGATCGCTCAGCCTGACGCGAGGGGCAGACCCCGGTCCTGTCGATATCAGTGCCGAAACGCAAGATGTGCATCACGTCCTTGTCGATCCGGCGCTCCTCGAGATGGAATGGAGCGGAGTAGGAGCGGTCGGACTCGCCCCCTCGACGGGTGACATCGCAAGCGACTCCAGCGAGAGCAGCGGTGAAATAGCGCCTGGGGACAGTGGCGCACCAGGCGGCATAACACCGCCATCGAGCGGTCCTTCAGCCACTTTCAGCGAGCCAAGCGAAACAGCCACCGCAGTGGGCGGCACGCAAGCTGGCGAAAACTTGGGGTGTCCCATGCCGGCAGACATCGACGAGGGCAATTGTTGCATGATGGTCGCGCTCGACCGCACGGAAACCGTCGACGCCGCGAGCATTGAGGTCACCGCTGCCGATAAGCCCGTCCGCAAAGCAGCCATTATCGCATTCCCTAAAACCGTCGAAGTTGTTTTTCTGCCATCGGGCGAGGTCGTAGCCCCCACCTTGCTCACCTTGCTTGGGGCAAAGGGCACGGCCAACCAAATCGACAACCTCACGGTCGCCGACCCTGCGACCACCGCAAAACTGCACCTGTATGCCGTAACCTCGGACGGAGGCAAAACCGAGGAATTCGACGGTGAGAACCTCCTGAATAACCGGATACTCCATAAAATGGAAGACGTCTCGTATCAAATTGAGCTCGTGGGATTTGACCGAGCTCGAGATGCCGATATCATCGCCGCGGCCATTGAGTCCCCGCAGCGACTCATGACGCTGTGCTTCGATTACAGCCCCTATGTCGTGATGGGAGGCTGAGGCTTGGGCACCAAATGCCGTCATTAATACCACTTATATAACGTATAGGATGAGGCATGACGCACCCTGCAGCCCGTTCTGCTACGATTGCCAGGTTGGCATCAATATGGGAGGGTTCATGCCGGGTTTGGGAACGGTCATCAACGTCGCACTTTTGATTGCGGGCGGACTGCTGGGCCTTATAGGCGGACGCTTTATCACACCCCGCATCCAAGACACGCTCATGAAGGCGTCGGGGCTGTGCGTTTTGTTTATCGGACTGGGCGGCACCATGCAAAAGATGCTCGTCATTGACGGGAAAGCGCTGGAGACCACCGGCACCACCATGCTCATCGTCTCGTTTGCCCTCGGCTCGCTCATCGGCGAGGCCGTTAACCTGGAAGCCGGCATCGAAAACCTGGGCGAATGGCTCAAGCGCAAAACCGGCAGCGAGGGAGACAACGAGTTCACCAATGCCTTTGTCTCGACATCGCTGACCGTCTGCATCGGTGCCATGGCTATCGTGGGATCAATCCAAGACGGCTTGCTCGGCGACTGGTCCACGCTTGCCCTCAAGGGCGCGTTGGACTGCATCATCGTCTGCACCATGACGGCTTCGCTCGGCCGCGGCTGCATCTTCTCCGCCCTGCCCGTTGCCGTATTCCAGGGAACGATTACGCTGTTTGCCGGCGCGCTCTCCCCCATCATGACCGCCGCCGCCCTCGACAGTCTATCGCTCGTGGGCTCTATGCTCATCTTCTGCGTCGGCGTCAACCTCATCCGTCCTCAGACCTTCCGCACGGCCAATATGCTCCCCTCCGTTGTCATAGCCGTCATCTACGCCCTCCTGTTCTAAATCTATCTACGTAGCGGTATCTCGAACACCTGTTTGATGCTGTGCTATGATATGAGGTCACCGAAGCTGCGTTAGGAGAGGAGAAACGGTGGCCGACCAGGACATCAAGATGCTCATCGAGCGCATTATGGCCGAGGCCCGGACCCATCAGTCTGCTCGCTTCTCAAACGAAGTCTATGCTGACGAGCCGATTCTCAAAACCGGTCGTCAGATGCAGAACTTCCTTCCTGACCAGTACCGCAAAATGCGTGAGATATCGCGTTGGCAAGAAGACCCCAAGGGTGGCGCGGGACGTTGGCTTTCGGAAGCCGAGCTTTTCTACCGCCAAGGCCTGCTGATGGCCGACTTTGAGGACGACTGTCCCTACAACGGCACATTCAAGTCGTACTTTCCCACCTATAACGCCATGAGCGATCGGCAGCTGCGCGGCTATTTTACCTGGCGCGCCCAAGTGCGCCGCGGAACCGTCGAGGAAACGTCTACGTCCTTTGCCTTCCTGTACCTCTATGAGCTGATCTGCGGCATTGGCGTAGATGACCCACTTGATGGTTTTAAAAAGATCAAGGCTTTTTGGGATGCCTATCGTGCCTTCGAGCCCGGCATCGACCGGTTTGCACGCGTGTGGTTGCAAGATTACGCCGTGTTCCACGGGCTCGACCCCGAGCTGCTTCGCGACTCTAAAACCGTCGCATTCGACAACGCCCTCATCGAACTGCGGCGTGCGGCGCGAGGTCTTGCGCCCGCGCCAGCGCCGTCGGACCTGCCGCCTGCGCGTCGCAAGACCTCCGAGCCCACGCTCCCCCTTCCGCCCGACGAGGCAGGCGAGGAGCGACTCATGACCGCTATAAACGCCCTCTCCACGTACAACCTGAATAACTCACGGCTCGACCGTTCCCACCATCGCGACCTGCGCCACGTGGCATGCGCCGTGTATGTCCGTATGGCGCGCTACTATGACACGCACCGAAAGACCGGCATCGTAGCGAGCTTGTTTGGGGAGGAGACGGCCATGCCCTACACCATGTTTGCCTCGGCCGTGTTCTTTGCGCCCGAGCGCCACGAGGACTGCGAATATCGCCTGGACCCCATTCACATCTATCGCTGCCAAAATGGCTTTTGGGAATGCATGCGCATCCACGGCAGCAGACAAAAAAGTAGCAAGCTCGGTGAGATGATGCGCGCCTGCGACCAACGCCTGCGCCTGGCCCTAGACCCCACCCATCCCCTAAAGGAGGAGAAGGTCCCCAAATATCTGGCCAAGATCATCGATGACGAGATCGTGGCATGGCTTTCGTGGGACGCCGCGCACCAGCCTGTCAAGATCGATATCGATTTGAGTCAGCTGGGGCACATTCGGAGCGCCGCCGCGCAAACGCGTGAAGCGCTTTTGATTGATGAGGAGCGCGAGGATGATGTGTCTATGGAAGCCGAGGCGACGCTTATCGAGCAACCGAACACCGAGTCTGCGCCCAGCATGACCGCCGAACCTGGCGAGATGGCCACACGGCAAGACGAACCCGACGAGCCGACTGTCTCCACCGAAGAGTTTGGCGTCGTGGCACCGCTCCTCGTGTCTGTGCCCGCGCCCGTAACGCCCGCGTCTGCCGAAGCTGCGAACAAACTCGCGCCCGCCGCAGATGCCTTCCTTCGCGCGCTCCTCGAGCGGAACACGGCGCAGGCCACATTGGCGGCGGCACAGTCGGGCAAGAGTGAGGACATGCTCGTCGATAGCATCAACGAAGCGCTCTTTGACCTGGTGGGCGACACCGTTATTGAATTTGGCTCAGCAGGACCGCAGATTATCGAGGACTACGAAGCAGACGTGAGAGGATACCTAGACCATGAGTGATACCGCATCCGCAGCACCCCGCGTGCCCAAGCGCGTCGCCGCCGTCATTCTCAACTCGCTCAAGGGCGGCGTGGTCCCGCGCATCGGCCTTCCCTATATCACCGTGGGGCGCGAGGTCGAGATCCGTGCTCTGCTCACCGACCTGAGCCTCATCGCCGATGGCGGCGCAAGCTTCCGTTTCCTAGTCGGTCGCTACGGCGCCGGCAAGAGCTTTTTGCTCCAGACCATCCGCACGCACGCCATGGGCGAGGGATTCGTCGTCGCCGATGCCGACTTATCCCCTGAACGCCGTCTGCAGGGCGGCCAGGGACAGGGCCTTGCCACCTACCGTGAGCTCATCCGCAACATATCGACCAAGACGCGCCCCGAGGGCGGTGCGCTCAACCTTATCCTGGATCGCTGGGTCGCCTCGTGTGCCGATGCCGACGAGTCTGCCGTCAATGCCCAACTGGCCCCACTCGAGGAAATGGTCCACGGCTTCGACTTCGCCCGCATGCTCCGCCGCTACCGCGCGGCCGTATCCGAGGGCGACGAAGAAGCTATGAGCCGCGTGACCAAATGGATTCGCGGCGAGTACCGCACCAAGAGTGAGGCACGCGCCGAGCTGGGCTCCTCGACCATCATCAGCGATGACGACTGGTACGACTACGTTAAGCTCATTGCGCGCTTTTTGGTCTGCAGCGGCTACAAGGGCATGCTGGTGCTCATCGACGAGCTCGTGAATCTGTATAAGATTCCCAACGCCATCACGCGCCAATACAACTACGAGAAGATCCTGACCATGTACAACGACACGCTCCAGGGCAAGGCGCAGTACCTGGGCATGATCATGGGCGGCACGCCAACCTCCATCGAAGACCGCCGCCGTGGCGTGTTCTCCTACGAGGCCCTGCGAAGTCGACTCGCTCAGGGCCGCTTTGCACGCGAGGACCTTAAGGACATGCTCGCGCCCATCATCCGCCTGCAGCCACTCACCTACGAGGAGTTGCTGGTGCTGATCGAAAAACTCATGCAGATCCATGCCGGATACTTTGGCTGGACGCCCACGCTTACCGAAAACGACTTGGTAGACTTTCTCAAGATTGAGTTTGGCCGCGTGGGAGCCGATACGCACCTGACGCCGCGTGAGGTCATCCGTGACTTTATCGAGCTGCTCGATATCCTGTGTCAGAACCCCGATGCAAATGTGGCCGAGCTGCTGCAAAGCGTCGGCGGCGACGCGTTGGCGCCGGCAGCCGCAACAGGCGACGCCGGCACCGCAGGCGGCGACCGCAACTTCGCCGAATTCACCATCTAACCTGCCAAAAAGGGACAGGTTTATTTTGGCAGGTTTTATCTGGGCAAACGCTGAGGCAGTAATGCAGCAAACCATTGCCAGCCGCGTTGAGAAGTTCGTATTTGAGGGGAGGTCCCGTGAACGCCTTTGACCGATATGCTCCGTTTATCCAAGACTTCATCTACTCCCACGATTGGGAGAGTCTACGCTCTATCCAGGTTGCAGCAGCTGATGCCATCTTTAACACACAAGATAATGTGCTCTTGACGGCATCCACGGCTTCCGGCAAAACCGAGGCAGTCTTCTTTCCCATCCTGACCGAGTTTTGGGAGAACCCGCCCGCGAGCGTGGGCGCCCTCTACATCGGCCCCCTCAAAGCGCTCATCAATGATCAGTTCGTCCGCCTCAACGACCTCTGCGAAGAGGCCGATATCCCTGTCTGGCACTGGCATGGCGATGTCTCGCAGTCGCACAAGGCTAAGCTCATTAAAAAACCGAGCGGCATCCTGCAGATTACACCCGAGTCACTCGAAGCGCTTTTAATCCATAAGCACATGGCGATCCCGCGCATGTTTTGCGACCTGCGCTACGTGGTCATCGATGAGGTCCACTCGCTCATGCGCGGCGACCGTGGCGGGCAAACGCTCTGCCTTATCGAGCGACTCTCGCGCATGGCCGGCGTGCAGCCTCGCCGCATTGGCCTTTCGGCTACCATCGGCGACCCCGAGCGCACGGGCGCTTTTCTCTCACAGGGAACGGGGCGCAACTGTGTTATCCCCCGCTTTGAAGAACCGCGCCGCGTGTGGCGTATCTCCATGGAGCACTTCTACAACTCGGGCCCCCAAGCGCAGCAGCGGGGATTCATGGGCACAGGTCCTCAAGAGGCCGAAGTGCTTGCGTGCGAGCGCATCGAGGCGGCGGCATCCGCGGCACTGCCCGCCGGCGCCCAAGACATGCGTCACAGCGGACAGCCAACACAAGAGGAGCGCCGTCAACGTCGTGAGCGGGCACGGGGCAAGGCCGCTCCCAAGGACCGCCAAGCTTCCTCGGCCCCCGAGGGCGAAGTCGACATCCCCAAAGCACCCGAACAGGCATTACTCAACCCCACCGACACAGCACCAGACAACGCCGACCCCGGCATGGGCTATATCTTCGAACACACCCGCGGCCGCAAGTGCCTGGTCTTTGCCAACTCGCGCGAGGAGGCGGAGGCCGTATGCTCCATGCTACGTAGCTACTGCGAGAGCCGACACGAGCCCGACCGTTTTCTCATCCACCACGGCAATCTTTCGGCATCGCTGCGCGAGACGGCAGAAGAGCTCATGCGCGACGAGGAACAGACACAGACGACCGTCACCACCTCTACGCTGGAGCTCGGTATCGATATCGGCCGCCTGGAGCGTGCGTTTCAGATCGATGCACCATTTACCGTCAGCTCTTTTTTGCAGCGAATGGGCCGCACGGGACGCCGCGATCTTCCGCCCGAGATGTGGTTTGTCATGCGCGAGGAAGAGCCCGAGCCGCGCACGATGATGCCCGAGACCATTCCGTGGAAGCTCCTGCAGGGCATTGCGCTCGTACAACTCTATCGCGAGGAAAAGTGGGTCGAGCCGCCCGAGCTCGATCGACTCCCCTACAGTCTGCTCTATCACCAGACCATGTCGACGCTTGCCAGCACCGGAGAGCTCACGCCGGCAGAGCTTGCCCAGCGCGTGCTCACGCTCAGCTATTTCCATCGCATCTCGGCCGATGACTATCGCGTACTGCTGCGTCACCTCATTAAGATCGACCATATCCAAGTCACCGAGGGTGGCGGGCTCATCGTGGGTCTCGCGGGCGAGCGCATCATCAACAACTTTAAGTTCTACGCCGTGTTCCAGGAGAACGAGGAGTTTACCGTTCGCAGCGAATCGGCCGAGCTGGGCACGATTGTCAACCCGCCACCACCTGGCGAGCGCATCGCCATCGCGGGCCATTGCTGGATCGTCGAGGAAGTGGACTGGAAGCGTCACACCGTCTTTGCCACGCAGGTCAAGGGCCGAGTGCCGGCCTACTTTGGCGACTGCCCCGGAGACATTAACACGCATGTGCTCGAACGCATGCGCAAGGCGCTCAGCGAGCACGCGGCATATCCGTACCTTATGGGTAACGCGCGGGCCCGCCTTGCACAGGCTCGTCATACGGCCGAGATTTCGGGCGCGGGGACCAAGCCACTCATCAACCTGGGTGGCGACACCTGGGTGCTCTTCCCCTGGCTGGGCAGCTACGCCTTTTTGGCACTCGAGCGCATGCTCAAGATTAAGTGTGCCGCGGAGCTGGGCCTTCGCGGACTCGACCCGTCACGCCCGTACTTTATGCAGTTTAAGATGAAGGCCGACGAGGAGACGTTCTTTGAGGTGCTCGCCGCCGAGGCCGAGAAGGACTTCGATCCCATCGAGCTCGTCTATCCCGGCGAGGTGCCCTACTTTGATCGCTACGACGAGTACGTTCCCGAAGAGCTCGTGCGCAAGGGCTTTGCCGAAGGCGTGCTCGACATAGAGGGCATGAAGCAGCGTGTCCGCAGCTGGAGCGACCACGCCTAAGACCCGTCTTTTTGGGACGGAGAGACTTACTTGTCGTGAAGGACGGTGCCGAGGAAGTCGGTGTCGAAGGGCACAGCTTCGGCAAAGACATAGTCGCCGTCGCTGGCGATGAGCAGGTAGTTCTCCTCGCCGCCGAACTCCGCATCGCCGCATGGGACCACCCAGGCGTGGGCGAATACCTCGAGTGCCGCGGCAACGCAATCGCGCAGGAACGTCACGTCGCTCCCCCTGTTCGCACTCACGATATTGGCAGCATAGATGCCCCCGGGGTTCAGGCTGCCTCGCACCAAACGCAATGCCTCAACCGTCGCCAGCTCGCGTACGGGCTCGGCACCGCCAAAACAATCGCTCACGACCACGTCGTAGCGACGATGACCCACGCTCGTCACGCCCAGATACGAGCGAGCCTCAGCGGTAATCACTCGCAGGCGATCGCCCACCGTGCGCTCCAGCTCGTCCAGGTAGAACCAACGGCGCGCCAGGCGCGTAATCTCGGCATCGTACTCAACGACGTCCATGCGCAAGCTCTCGTGCGACATCAGCGCAAACTTGGGATAGGCAAACCCGCCGCCGCCCAGCATAAGCATGCGGTCGATACCGTGACCGTAAGCGTCGCGCATCGCATCCTCGGCCTCAAACACGTCGTCAAACGCATCATAGTACGCAAAGACGGGCTCAGCCCAACGCTCGCCAACGTAGCTTGCGCTTTGGTAGACGCCGCCTTGCACCAACACGCGAACCTCATCGCCGCGCCCATCGTGCACACGTTTCACATGCGCCAACCCGTTGCGGGTTCGCGCAACCTGCAGACAGGCAGCACGAACAGCGACGGCGGCCGCACCCAGTGCCGCAGCTCCTAGGGCAACGCCGGCAACAACACCAGCAGAAACACTTGGCTTGTTCATTTAGAGCTCCTTTTGCAGATAGAGTCCGTGGTCGTAAAAACCCAGATGGCGATAGTACTCGCGCGTACCGATCGCGCTGATCACGTTGATGTGCGTATAGCCCGCGTCCCGAGCAATACGGCACGCACGCTCCACCAGCGACCGCCCCAGTCCATGATGCTGAGCCGCCTGGCCTTGATCACCCACGCGTGCCGCCATGCCATACACGTGCACTTCGCGAATCATCGCCTCGTCCGGTGTCGTCGGCAACTCATCCGCATGCGCGGCAACAAAAGCACGATCGGGCAGAGACAGGCGCAAAAAGCCTGCGATCTTGCCCTGCGGCGTCACCCACTGCAAAAAGCGTTCACGCGTCACCGGCGTCTCGTACGCCACTTCCTCGTCAAGGGTCAGCTCATGCAAGTCGGCGCCCGCCGTGCTGATCTCGCGATAGCGAATCTCGCGCACCACCGCGCCTTCGCCACGAGCCGCCAAGCGGTTCTCAACGAGCTGGCGCAGGTTGGGTTTCTTGTTGCCCACCATGATGTCATCGGAGCTAAAGTCGCGGATCATGCGGCTGATGCGGCAGAACGCCGGCGTCACCACGATGTCGTCGGCCAACACATCGAGCAGCTCGTCCTCGGTATAGGGGCGCCACTCGCCACGCTCGTAACAGCCCACCAGACGCGAGCCCTCGATGAGCGCGCACGGGTAGACCTTGACCTCGTCGGGCATAAAGGCGCCCTCGGTCATAAAGCGCTCGTAGTCGCACTTGTCCCCATCAGGCGTGGCGCCCAGCAAGTTGAGCATAAAGTGCGCGTGGATCTTAAAGCCAAACAGGCGCGCGAGCGAAAACGCCCGCTCGATCTGCGCCACCGAAATGCGGCGCTCGTTGATATCGAGTAGATGCTGGTCAAGACTCTGAATACCCATCTGAATCTTGGTGCAACCCAGGCGGCGGATGAGCGTGAGGGCCTGCGGCGTTACGGCATCGGGGCGCGTCTCGATAACGAGCCCCACCACGCGATGCTTCGCCGTCTCGTTGATGCGCTGCTGACGCTCAAGCTCCTCCATCGTTGCCGTCTGCCACTCGGCAGCCTCGCCCCATGGCGTACCGGGGCCGTACAGACGGCGCACTGCGCGGTTATAGCCACCAACGACAGCATCCACACGCCCCTGCTCGTCGGCAACGCCGGCAGCAAGCTCAGCCTCGTCTGTCGCAATGCCGGCAGCCCGATAGCGCTCGCGGCGCTCTGTTACCACCGGCGGCAGGGCATCGGCGGGAGCGTCATCGAGCAGGCGCCCTGCCTCGGCACGGCTGATGCCCGGACGCGCCAACATGGGGTTTGCCGCCACGCCGGCGACGGCATCGTCATTGAGCGCACGGAAAAGCTCCGACATAAACCACGTTTGATACCCTTGCGGATAGTCGCTCCAGGTGCCACCGAGCACGATGAGCTCTATCTTGTCGGTCGCATGCCCCATCTGCGAAAGCGCGGTCAGACGAGCGCTCACCTGCAGATACGGGTCAAAGCAGTTTTGCTCCGCACGGGCGCACGCCGGCTCGGCGTGCAGATAGCTTTTAGGCATGCGCAGGTCATTGGGGCAAAACAGGCAATCGCCCGAGCATGGCCAGGGCTTGGTAATGACGGTAATGGTCGCCACGCCCGAAGCCGTGCGACGAGGCTTCATACGCAGCACCTGCAGCAGTCGACGTTCCAGCTCGGTATCGACATTCCACGCAGCCCAACGAGCCGGCTCCTCACGTTTAACCCGCTGGTAGAACGGCAGCAGACGGCGCTTGGCCAAATCGCGTTTGTCGGCACCCTCACGGCGCGCCTCGGCATGTATCAGTTTGACGAGCGCCTTGTCGTCCACGGTCTCGCCGCGACGCAGGGCCTCAAGTATGTTCAAGATAATCTGTTCCATGCCCCCATTGTAAAGGCAAAGGCGCCGGAGCCCGTCACGGCTCCGGCGCCTCCATCAAACAGCGCAGCTATGGTTTATAAGTCTTCGATAACCGCCCGTCACTCTGAATCAAATGACATGTCGCCCGAACCAACCTCAAAACGATACGTGGCGGACTTATCGCCATTATCGAATTCAAGATTCAAAATGGTCTCGCCGTCGTAGTCAAGCGGAAGGAAATCGCTCTCGAAGTCGCCGCTGCCCAAGGTGAGACTCGCCTTAAAGCCCGTAGAGTTCGGAACCGTCATCTCCACATCACCCGAGCCCACACTCACGTCCATCGACTTCGCGGGCGCCTGGTAGAGATCGAACGTCATGTCGCCCGAACCGACCTCGGCATTCAGGGTGTCGGTCACGGTGCCCGTAAACTCAACGTCTCCCGAATTCAACGTTATAACCAGATCATGGCACGCAATGTCCGCGACCGCCAGGTCGCCCGACCCTACATTCGCCGTAATGCCCACCAGGTTATCCGCAACATCTCGCGGCAGCTCAATGGTAATTGTGCGGTCAATCGCGCGCTTATCATCGTAGTCGAACTGACTGATCTTGAGCGTAGAGCCCTTGACCTCAGCAAGGTTCCGGGTAGCCGCATCAGAAGCAGACGTTCCCTTCGCAACGCGACCGCTTTCGATAACACGCACCGGGCCGCCAGAGACACATTTAACCTCGACCGTCCCCGACGTCACGTCCAAGTCGAGCGATTGGAACGCGTCGGCATCAAACGTTTCGCTCGAAAGCTGCTGAGGCCGAGCGGAATAGTTACCGCTATCCAAGAGATCATCGTCGTCAAACATATCGTCAAAATCAGACAAATCTCCAGATAGAATACCGGTCGTACGCACCATATCGGAATGAGCCAATAGCTGCGAAGCACCAAAAACAAGCCCGATGATAAGCACAAACGCTCCGATGCCAACGCCCAAGCGTACCTTGGATTCATGCGAAAGCTTCATCATTCATCACCCTCTTTGGCAATCGGCTCAGCGGTGGCCGCGGCAGCCATGTCAGCGTCAACCGAAGCGGAAACGTCCTTCCCCTTAGTCCTAGCGACCGCCGGTGCCGGACCAACCTGAATATCCCCGCGTGCCCAATCACCATCGAGCGCACGCGCCACCCAGTGATAGATGGGAATCGTAAAGAAGATCAGCGCGGCAAAGGGGCCGGCACCAAACAGGAACATCAGCAAAAAGAACAGCAGCCAACACACGGCCCAATACGGGAACGACTGGAACGGGCCCTTCACCGGAGTCGAGCCAACTGCGCCGCCACTCGTCGCCTGAGCCGTCGCCGCATTGGCAGCCTGCGCACTCCAGCTTGCCGCTTGCGCCGCCTTGGCCGCAGCATCACTCGCCTGCGTTGCCGCCTCGGTAGCGCGCGCCGCCGCCTCATGGGTGCGAGCACGCTCTGCCGCCTCGGCCTCGCGCTGACGGGCGCGGTCCTCGTTCTCAAACTCGATATCGTCCTCAATCTCGTCGCTCGGATTGAGCAGCTCGTCCAGGCTCACGCCATAGAGTTTGGCGAGCGAGATCAGGTTCTCGGTATCGGGCGAGCTCTCCGCGCGCTCCCATTTACTGACTGCCTGGCGCGACAGCCCCAGCTTTCGCGCCAGCCCTTCTTGGCTAAAACCCTTGCTGCGACGAAGGTCGGCGAGCCGCTGCGCAGTTTCTACATTCATGGTTCCTCCTATATGATGCCAGCCGTGCCGCCGGACCGTTTTTGTTCTTAAGGCGCCTTGCACAGTTAAAAATCTATCCGCCACCGCCAAAAGCATGCCACCTATTCTAGTGAGATTTTTGACAACCGGCGGTTGCGGGTGCATATGAGCTGCGGAAATGTGTCCAAACAAAGCAATGACCCGTAGCTTGGTTATCCCCGTTGCGGCGTTAACGGTAGTATGGTCGTACTGTTTATTCCGCACCGCCAACGGAGGGAGTTCCGCGCTGTGAACCGCGATTTCGCCTCATCGCTCATCCAGCTCAACAACACGTTCTATCGCGAGCACTCCGCCTCCTTCTCCGATACGCGCCAGGCCCCGTGGCCCGGCTGGGTACGTACCATGGATATCGCGCTCGAACAGCTCGACGTCGCCACAATCGAGCATCCCGTCCGCGTCTTCGATCTCGCCTGCGGCAACATGCGATTCGAGAACTTTGCCGCCGGCGGCGCACTTGCCGCCAAGGGCGTCGACGGCGCAAACCCCTCGGCAGACGCCAGCTGCCCGTTTGAGTTCTATGGTGTCGACTCGTGTCAAGATTTGGCTATCGATGCACATGGCCACGCCCTGCGCATTCCCAACCTGCATTTCCAGGAACTCGACGCGCTCGATGCCCTCATGAAGCTCAACCCCGCCGAGACGCCCGATGTCCTTTTCGACGCACCGCTCGCCGACATCTCGGTCTGCTTTGGCTTTATGCACCACGTGCCGTCATGCGAGTATCGTGTACGCGTGCTCGACGCCCTGGTGCGCCAGACGCGCCCGGGCGGCATCATCGCTATCAGTTTTTGGGAGTTTATGAACGACGAGCGCATGGCGCGCAAGGCCGTTCGCGCCGAAGCCCGCGCCGAGCTCACCCCGCCGTTTGAGGGTTACGATTCCGCGCAGTTTGAAGCCGGCGACCACCTTATTGGCTGGCAAAACGACCGTCACGCCTACCGTTATTGCCATCACTTTGACGATCAGCAGATCACCGACCTGGTGCGCGGCGTCCGTACGTTCTACAAGAGCGGCGAGGTCCCCGTGCGCGAGCTTGAGCGCTTCCATGCTGACGGTCGCAGCGGCGATCTCAACCGCTATGTGATTCTCAAGCGTCTGTAGGCACCGACGACTCGCCGTCGAGCCGCACCGCGTCTTTCGGGCAAACTATGCCCACCCCCTTTTCAACCCATTGACGGAACGCGCAGCTATACGTTCCATACTTATGACCAAGGAGCCTCATGGGAGCCGTCCACGTTCGCACGCCTAAGAACTTTGTGCTCGAGGAGCGCCTGGAGCGCTACGCCGATGCAATTGAGACGAACCCCGAGGCCTATGCCGGAGATTGGCGCGAGGCCTGTGCGCCAGTTGGCAGCAAGCCCTTCGAACACCTTCACCTGGACCTTGGTTGTGGCAAGGGAACGTACCTTGTAGAGCGCGCGGCCCACGAGCCAAACACCCTCTTTATCGGCATGGACCAGGAGCCCATCTGCATCGCCTATGCCGCACAGAAAATCTGCGAGCAGGAGCTATCCAACGCGCTCGTCCTGCCCCGAGGCGCCGCATCGCTGCCGCAGTTATTTGCCGCCGGCGAGCTCGACGCCATCACCATCAACTTTCCCACGCCGCAGCCCAAGGCAAAGTACGCCAAAAAACGACTCGTCCATGTCGACCATCTAATGCTCTATCGCCCGCTCTTTGCAGCCGGCGCCACCGTAACGCTGCGAACCGACAGCAAGCCACTGCGCGACTACGCCCTGGGGCAGTTTGCCGCGGCAGGCTACGACACGCTTTGGAAAAGTGACGACGTCCGCCGCGACCATCCCGAGCATCCCGAGACCGAATATGAGTGCCGCACGCGCGAGATGGGCGCCGCCGTCTATGGCATATGCGCCACACCCGGAGCACAGCCAACCGACGAACAACTCACAGTAGGCCGCATGCAGGAGCAAAGCCTTGCGTGCTACCTGCCCGATAACCTCGATGAACTCACCTACGTGCCTCTCGGCATGGAAGAGGCCGTCGAGAACTTTAGAAACCGTGCCCGGAAAGGCAAGAAGCGCCTGCCGCAGGAGTCCCAGGGGCCTCTGATGGTCGCGGCTTCGGCAAACAAGCGCAAATAGGCGCCAGCAAACGACCCTCAAATCTAAGTGAGTAGACTTTTTTTGCAATAGCCAAGCACAACTCGCATAGCGAAAAATAAAACCGCAGGTAGAGCCCTTGCGCAAAAGCCATGTGCTCGCGATATTGCAAAAGTCTACTCACTTAGCCGGCAACTGCACCAAACGACTGGGTAGAACGCCCATTTCCTGCATTTTCTCACGCGCTGCCGCCCCGCGCCGCCGCTACGCCATAATAGTTGGCGGACAATCGCGAGAGAAAGCAAACACATGGCACAGACCACGACAGATACCGCCGCCAGCACCGTCTCCGGCGCCGGCGCCGCCAGCTCATTCTCGGGCGGCACGGGAACCGAAGCCGAGTTCGGCTCGCTCGGCGCGCTCTCCCCCACCTGGTGGGAGCCCGAGGACGGCAGCGAGCCCGAACCATGGCTCACGCCCGATCAGGCCTTCGAACGCTTCTTTGAATGGACGAGCAGCCGCGGCATTGAGCTGTGGGATCACCAAGAAGAGGCCCTCATGGACCTGGCAGCAGGCGATCACGTCATTTTAGGCACACCGACCGGATCGGGTAAATCGCTCGTCGCGCTGGGCATGCTCTTTATGGGCATGGCGCAGGGTAAGCGTTGTTATTACACGGCCCCCATCAAGGCCCTGGTCAGCGAAAAGTTCTTCGACCTTGTGCAGGTGCTCGGCCGCGATAACGTCGGCATGATCACCGGCGACACGCATATCAACACCAAGGCACCCGTCATCTGCTGCACGGCCGAAATCCTTGCCAACGATGCACTGCGCGAGGGCGAGGACGCCGATGTGGGCTGCGTGGCCATGGATGAGTTCCACTACTTTGCCGACCCCGACCGCGGTTGGGCCTGGCAGGTACCGCTGCTCACCCTGCCCCACACGCAGTTTATGCTCATGAGCGCCACGCTCGGTGATGTCACCGCCATCGCCGCCTCACTCGAGGAGCACACCGGCGCTGCTTGCGACTTAGTTGTCGACGCCCCGCGTCCTGTTCCGCTGAGCTACGACTATGTGACGACCTCCCTCGAGGGCACCGTCGAGCTCGCCATGCGCCGTGGCGAGGCCCCGCTCTATATCGTACACTTTAGCCAGGATGCCGCCCTTGCGACGGCGCAGTCGCTCGCCAATTTTGGCATCGCCAGCAAGGAGCAGCGCGAGGCCATTAAGGAAGCTGCCAAAGGCACGAGCTTCTCCACGGCCTTTGGCAAGATTCTCAAGCGCCTGCTTGGATGCGGCGTCGGCGTGCACCATGCTGGCATGTTGCCGCGCTATCGCCTGCTGGTCGAGCGCTTGGCGCAACAGGGCCTGCTGCCCGTCATCTGCGGTACCGACACACTCGGCGTCGGCATTAACGTACCCATCCACACTGTGGTGCTCACCGCGCTCACCAAGTTCGATGGCTACAAGATGCGTCGTCTGCGCGCCCGCGAGTTCCATCAGATTGCTGGTCGCGCCGGCCGCTCGGGCTTCGATACCGAGGGCATGGTCATCGCCGAGGCCCCGGAGCACGAGATCGAGAACGCCAAGCTCATGGCCAAGGCGGGCAACGACCCCAAAAAGCTCCGTAAGATTAAAAAGAAAAAGGCCCCCGAGGGCTTTGTCACCTGGAACAAGCAGACCTTTGAGCGCCTGATCGAGACGCAGCCCGAGACACTCAAGCCGCGCCTGCGCATCACGCACTCCATGGTGATTAGCGTGGTCGAGCAGGGCGGCGATGCCCGAGCCCGCGTACACGACCTCATCGAGACGAGCCTGCAGACCCCCGAGGAAAAGGCAAAGCTCGAGGTTCGCGCCGACGAAATCTTCGCGACGCTCATCGATTCCGGCGTCGTCGTTCGCACCGAGGTGCCGCCCGCGCCTGACGCTCCGGCTGACGCCGCACCAGACATCGACTATGCGCTGACGGTCGATCTGCCCGAGGACTTCGCGCTCGATCAGCCGCTCTCGCCGTTCTTGCTTGCCGCGTTGGAGCTGCTCGACCCCGAGAGTGAGACCTATACCATGGATCTGATCTCGATGGTCGAGGCTACGCTCGAGGACCCCAAGCAGGTATTGCGCGCACAGGAGCGCGCCGCACGCGATCGCGCCATGGCCGAGATGAAGGCCGACGGCATCGAGTATGAGGAGCGCTTGGAGCGCATTCAGGACGTCACGTACGAAAAGCCGCTCGAGGATTTGCTCGACGCCGCTTTTGACAAGTACTGCCAGGAAGTGCCCTGGGCCAACGACTATCAGCTCTCTCCCAAGAGCGTTCTGCGCGATATGCTCGAAAGCGCGAGCGATTTTAAGGGCTACATTCAAAAGCTCGGCATCGCCCGCTCCGAGGGCATTTTGCTACGCTACCTGGCAGAGGCCTACCGTTCGCTCGACCGCACCGTACCCATCGAGAAGCGCGACGAGCGCCTGCGCGATATTATCTCGTGGCTGGGCTTTGTGGTGCGCTCGGTGGACTCGAGCCTGGTGGACGAGTGGGAGAACGCCGGCAACCCGGCAGCCCTCGATGCCGCGCCGCCACAGGGCATTGACGAGGTCGTGGCGGACCGCCGCGGCTGCACGCTGTTGGTGCGCAATGCGCTCTTCCGCCGCGTGACCCTTGCCGCCCGCGAGCACGTTCGCAACCTGGGCGAGCTCGACGACGGCTGGGGCATGAGCGAAATTCGCTGGCAAAAGGCGCTCGATGCCTACCACGAGCAGCACGAGGAAATCCTCACCGGCGGAGATGCCCGCAGCGCCGCGATGTTTTCCATCGACGAGTCCGACGAGAAGACCGCGCACGTATGGCACGTGCACCAGATCTTTGCCGACGAGGATGGCGACCACGACTTTGGCATCATGGGCGATGTCGATCTGGACGCCACGCAAGACGGCGGCGAGGTCATCTTCAAAAACTACCGCGTTGGCTTTATCGAGGACCTGCTCGAGGACTAGCCGAACATACTGGAGCGAAACAAGCGGGGCCGTTGGCAATATCGCCAGCGGCCCCGCTTTTGCACTATCTGCTATGCCTTACTCGGCATCCTCGACCTCATACGAATCCGCCTCGGCTGGCTCATCGTTTGTCTCTGGCGCAGCCCCGCGTGCCGCGTCAAAGGCGGCATTCATGGTCTTGTTGCCCCATGTGAGCTTGCGAATGGTAAGATCGTCGGCCTTCTTGTTGGCAAGGCGCAGATTGTTCTCGGAGGACAGCAACGCCTCCTTGGTTTTCTGCAGATGGCTAATCGTCTTGTCGATCTCATCGATTGCCGTTTGGAACTTGCGGCTCGCGATCTCGTAGTTGCGGCCGAAGTCGTTCTTGAACTTTTCCATCTTGGCTTCGAAGTTCGTGACGTCGATATTCTGCTGTTTGTACTCCGCCAGCTCCTGCTTATAGCGCAGCGAACCCATGGCGGCGTTGCGAAGAAGTGTAATCATGGGAATGAAAAACTGTGGGCGAATCACGTACATCTTCTCGTAGCGATAGCTCACGTCCACGATTCCCGCGTTATAGAGCTCGCTCTCAGGCTCGAGTAGCGTGCAGAGCACCGCGTACTCACAACCTTTCTGGCGACGATCGTGATCGAGCTTCTTAAAGAAGTCCTCGTTTTTGTGCTTGGTCGCGGTCTCGTCGTTCTCGTTTTTCATCTCGAACATAATCGAAATGACCTCGTTGCCGCTCGCATCGCACTCGCGGAAGATAAAGTCGCCCTTGGTACCCTCGGACGCATCGTTGTCTTTCTCGAAGTACGCGTTGGGAAACGCCGTCATGCGTAGGCGGTTAAACTCGGTCTCGCAGTGCTGCTCGAGCGACTCGCCCACCATCTTGGTGGACAGGCGCACCTTCATGTCCTTAAGGCGCTCAATCTCTTCATCCTTGTAGCGAATCAGGTCATCACTCGCGCGCTTGGCCTGCGCAAGCTCGAGCTCGTGTGCCGCCTTGGCCTGTTCCTCGCGAGAATCGCGCACCGCCAGCTCGCTCGTCAGCTTGGCACGTGCCTCATCGCGCTCTCGCTCCGCCGCGGCGACCGCCTCCGACAGGTTCATTTTTGCCATCAGTTCCTGCTCGCGCAACTGGGCACGCAGACCCTCGGCCTCTTGCTCAGATTGTGCCTTTGCGGCGGAAAACTTCTCCTGTACCGTCGCGCGGTAGTCAGCAAGCGCGCGCTCAGCTTCACCGCGAGCAGCATCGAGCTCGCGCTGCGACTCTGCCGCGGCAGCGGCAAGCGCCATCTCCTGGGCCTTGTCCGCCGCGGCAAGCCTGGCCTGCAGCTCGGCAATCTGAGCATCACGTGCAGCCAAATCGTTTTGAGCAGCATTGCGCGCCACCGACTCGACGAGCTTGGCTTCGTCATCTTTGCGCTCCAGCTGCGCACGCAAATTGTCGATTTCTCGCTGAAGCTCGGCGTTTTCCTTTTGAGCATCGGCACGGGCCTCAACCGCCGCGCGCTGACTTGCGCTCTCGCGCTCTGTGGCAGCGCCCTCGAGCTTGGCGCGCAGCTCGGCAAGCTCAGCGTCGCGCTTGGCAACCTCTTGTGCCAGCTTCTGCTCCGCGGCGTTCTTCTGCTCGACAAGTTGAGCGTTGCGCTGAGACTCTGCCTTTTGCAAGGCAGCCGTCGAACGCGAGCGCTCAAGCTCCAGCGCCTGCTCGCCCTCGCGCTGGACTGCCTTCAAACGCTCATCCAGGTCGCGCGAAAACTCGGCATTGCGCACTTGCTTGACGATGTCCGCATAGCCAGACGCATCGACCTTAAAAACTTCGCCACAATGCGGGCACTTGATCTCGTTCATAGCAGCTCCTCGATGGACGCAAATTTCAACCGCCTACACTCTACCGCGCCGCACGGACAAAAAGGGCGCCGCCGCCATAATGGCAACGGCGCCAGAACCACCACAAAGGTGCCTGTCCCCTTTGTGGTGGTTCTGGCGCCCTATAGTCCAAAGAAGCCAAGGATTTGATCTCGGCTTACGGGCTTGTACTCGTTGGCGTCGAGGCCCACATCGTAGCGGTAAATGGGACGCTCGCGATCGCGGTTGCGTGCGTTGGTGCGGTCTCCCCTGCTGTGGATATGCCCATGCAGCATGATGGCACCACGCGCCTTGCCATTCCAGCTGAGCATGGGGTAGTGGCTCATAACTAGACGATGGCCCTTGGCATAGCCGGGAGCAATCTCCAAGTAATCGCGCACGTCTTCCCATATATGCGGCGCGTCCGGATCTTCCCAGTCGCCGTCATGGTTGCCACGGATGAGCGTCACATTCTTGCATTCGATACGCTCGCGCAGGCGCACCGCCTCCGCCAAGGGCAAGCGATAGGTAAAGTCACCCAGAATATAGAGACGATCGTCCGCAGCAACGCACTCATTGATGGCATTGATGACCTTACGATTCATCTCCTCGACCGAACCAAACGGTCGATCCATGTCGTGCAAGATATTCGTATCGCCCAGGTGCAGGTCGGCGGTAAACCACATCATCGTCCATGTCCTCATTTCGCAACGCGTCAAACTCGTGCTAAGTATACAGACGCAGCGATGTGGCGGTTATCCAAAGAGCCCGCCGAACAGTCCGCGGCGGCGTTTGTCTTGCTTTTTCGAAGCGTCACCCTGGGCATTCTTGTCCTTTTGCTTTTTGCGATCCTGCTCCAACTCATCGTCATCGAGTAGCATATCCCACTCAAACGGATCGTCTGCCAGATCGAACTGGTCGTCGTCATCAAACATGGCAGTCCCCTTTACCGACTAGCGAGCATCCACCACGTAGAGTCCAACGCGCACCTGATGCCACGGGCTGCGTTCGGGAGCGACCTGTTGCACGCGGGCCTCAAATACGTCATCGTGGCCGTAATACATCATCAAGGACAGCGGGCCGACCTCGTTTCCCGGAACATAGCCAAGTTTGGTCTTGCCATAGTAGATTGCAACCGCCTCGGAGTCATGGGGATTATCGCGCTCGGCGCACAGCGTCAGTTTATCGCCCGCTTTAAGATCGCCCAAGACCAAGGCGCCATCGGCATACTGAAATCCCGCAATATGAAACGACAGAAGAACACGTGAAGGCTCGTACATAGCAACTCCCCTAACGGCCGGATAAACCGGCGTTTAACCTTATAGAGAAGTCTACGAACTCGCGCGGACACAAATTCGCCCCACCTCGTGTCTTTTCGACCGTTTGTCGCTACACCATCTGATTCTAATGCACAAACATGCGCACGAACTTGTGCTTCCAGCTTGCGTAGGGCGCATAGCGGAATGGCACGTCCAGCCAGGTTGCCTTGTTCACGATGCTCTTCTTGTGGCTAAACGCATCGAAGCTCTCGCGGCCATGGTACTGCCCCATGCCGCTCGCGCCCATGCCGCCAAAGCCCATATGGCTCGTAGCCAGATGCATGATGGTGTCGTTAACACAGCCGCCGCCAAAGGGCACGTAGCGCACAAAGCGCTGCTGGACCTCGCGGTCCTGGCTAAAGATATACAGGGCCAGCGGCGTCGGACGATCCGTAATAAACGTTTCGGCCTCGTCTAAGTTCTCAAACGTCAGTACCGGCAAGATGGGGCCGAAGATCTCCTCCTGCATCACGGCGTCATCGGGGGCCACGCCATCCAAAATCGTCGGCTCGATCTTGAGCGAAGCCTCGCGCGTGACACCTCCAAGCACGACCTTATCGGGATCGATCAGCCCACGCACGCGCGCAAAATGTTTGGCGTTGACGATATGCCCGTAATCCTCGTTATCGAGCGGGTGCTCGCCAAACATGCGACGGACCTCTTCCTTGATGAGGCCCAGCAGCTCGTCGTGCACGCTCGTATCGACCAGCAGGTAGTCGGGCGCCACGCAGGTCTGCCCCACGTTGAGCCATTTACCAAAGGCGATACGCCGTGCCGCAACCTTCAAGTTTGCCGTCGCATCCACGATGCAGGGACTCTTTCCGCCCAGCTCAAGCGTCACGGGCGCAAGGTTTTTACTTGCGCGCTCCATGACGAGTTTGCCGACCGGAACGCTACCGGTAAAGAAAATCTTGTCCCAGCACTCATCGAGCAACGCTTCGTTCTCGGCGCGCCCGCCCTCGACAACCGTCACCAGACGCGGATCAAATGCCTCTTCACAGATTTGCTTGAGCACCGCGCTCGATGCCGGAGCATATGCACTCGGCTTGATGACCACGGTATTGCCCGCGGCAAGGGCTCCGGCGAGCGGCTCGAGCGTCAGCAAAAACGGGTAGTTCCAGGGCGCCATGATGAGCGTGACGCCATAGGGCACGGCTTGCGTTTTGCACACACTCACGGCGTTGGCAAGATCGCACGGACGCAGGCGCGGACGACTCCATCGAACCACGTGAGCAATCTGATGACGAATCTCGGAAAGCGACGTGCCGATCTCGCACATATATGCCTCGTCATGCGACTTTCCCAAATCGGTCTTGAGCGCATGGGCAATATCGGCCTCGTGCGCCCGGACCGCATCGCGTAAACTCACGAGCGCGCGACGTCGAGCATCGACATCAAACGTAGCGTGCGTCTTAAAGTAGGTGCGCTGATCGCCGACGATGCGCGCAATTTCCCCGGTGTTCATGGACCCTCCTAGTTCTCGCCCTCAAACATACCACCTGCAACGACTTCGTACATATGCTCGAGCTCCAAGCGGTCCATCAAAAGCGGAACGGGGTACAGGGGATTGGCCTCGGCATCGGCATGCGCCGCCATCTCAGGAATGTCGGAGCGGCGAATACCTGAGACATATTTGGGGATTCCCAGGGCCCCGTTCATGCGGTCGACCCAATCGATAAAGGCCTCGGCCGCAAGACCATCCTGTGCGGTAGCCGGCGCAATGCCCGCCATGCGAGCGAGGTCGGCAAGCTTGGGGGCGGCGGCGTCACCATAAGCGCGAAGCATATGCGGCAGGATGATGGCGTTAGCCAAGCCGTGCGGAATCCCGTAACGCCCGCCCAAGCTGTGTGCGATGGCATGAACGTATCCAACATAGGAGCGCGTAAAGGCAAGACCCGCCTTATACGCCGCCGAAAGCATATTGCGGCGCGCACGCATGTTGTCGCCATGCTCATAGGCCTCGAGCAAATTGTCGTAGATGAGCTGAACCGCCTGTCGCGCCATCTTGCGCGTATAGGGCGTGGTGCTTCGCCCGATAAAGGCCTCGACGGCATGCGTCAGGGCGTCCATGCCCGTCTGCCCCGTAATGGAGGCGGGCAGGCCGCGCGTAAGCTCGGGGTCGTGCACCGCAAGGCGCGGGATAAGCACAAAGTCGTTAATGGGGTACTTGTAGTGCGTCTCGTCATCGGTAATTACCGCTGCAAGCGTTACCTCACTTCCCGTGCCCGCCGTAGTTGGAACGGCGATGAGCAACGGCAGGCGACGATGAATCCGCAACAGGCCACGCATCTTGTTGATGGGCCTGCTTGGCTGCGCGATGCGTGCGCCCACGCCCTTGGCACAGTCCATGGCCGATCCTCCGCCAAAGCCGATTATGGCCTGGCAGGCACTCTCTCGGTACAGGGACGCCGCTTCCTCCACGTTTGAGACCGTGGGGTTCGCACGCGTTTCGGCATAGACCGTAACGCCAATCCCCTGAGCCGTAAGCGCACGCTCGAGTGATGCCGTAAGCCCCAAACGTGCAATACCAGGGTCTGTCACGATAAGGACCTTCTGGATCGAGCGCTTTTGAAGCACCGCGGGCACATCCTCGGCATGCTCTAAAATGCGCGGCTCGGTATAGGGCAGGATCGGCAATGCAATGCGAAAAACCGTCTGATATGTTCGGCACCAGGCACGACGGGCTAGATGCATAAAGGAAACTCCTTCATTTGTTGATAGGTCAACATTTGCTCGACCGATTGTACTCAGCGGCGTCCGTATATGACTTGCAAACCGTTAATCAATCAACATCTTCATATCTCAAAATTGTTTTATTAAAAATCATTCCTAATAGGCTTCACTTTCAGTCTCATTTATGGATAATAGAACTCGTCAAGACGCACGTCCGGAGAGGGCCCTCATGGGACCGGGCGAGCGCACCATCGCCATCGATCGAAAGGATCGAATCATGAAGTTTGTTTGCCCCGTTTGCGGTTATGTGGAAGAGTTCGACGGCGACCAGCTGCCCGAGGACTTCAAATGCCCCCAGTGCGGCGTTCCCGGTTCTCGTTTCCTGAAGCAGGAGGAGGGTCAGCTCGAGTGGGCTGCCGAGCACGTCGTGGGCGTCGCCAAGATGGAGGGCGTCTCCGAGGACATCGTTGCCGACCTGCGCGCCAACTTTGAGGGCGAGTGCTCTGAGGTCGGTATGTACCTGGCCATGGCTCGTGTCGCTCATCGCGAGGGCTATCCCGAGATCGGCCTGTACTGGGAGAAGGCTGCCCACGAAGAGGCCGAGCACGCCGCCAAGTTCGCTGAGCTCCTGGGCGAGGTCGTGACCGACTCCACCAAGAAGAACCTCGAGATGCGCGTTGAGGCCGAGAACGGCGCCACCGCCGGCAAGACCGATCTCGCCAAGCGCGCCAAGGCCGCTGGTCTCGATGCCATCCACGACACCGTGCACGAGATGGCTCGCGACGAGGCTCGCCACGGCAAGGCTTTCGCCGGCCTGCTCAAGCGCTACTTTGGCTAAGCCAACCGCCTGAGACATAACCTCTAGCTCGATGAGGCCCGGACCGCATGGTTCGGGCCTTTTTCGTGGGCTTATTGCAGCTGCTCTTGAAGAGCGATGAGCGACTGAGGGCTCAGGTCGTCGTATTGTATGAGGACGCGAGATGGAGCGTTCTTAGTCGATGCCCGATCACCCGTCCACAGGCAATCGGCGATGTTGACATAGGAAATACGAGCGTCAGCAAGAGCCTTCGCGAAACTCTTCCCCGCTCCGTCCTCGGACAGGGCAACGGTGCAGTAAAGGCCCGCGTCCGCATGCTCGATCGAAACCTCCCCTGCCGGAAACGCTTTCCGCACAAGCGCCGCCAGGCCATCACGCGCCTCGCGAGCACGAACGCGCACGCGGTTCACATGTCGCTCGTAATCACCCGATTCCAGCAAACGAGCCAAAGCGACCTGGTCAACAGAACTCACCGACGAGGCGTAAAAACCAAGGTTGCGCCTAAACCGCTCCATTAGCTCGTCGGGCAGCACCATGTACGCTAGACGCAACGCCGATGACAGGCTCTTCGAAAACGTGTTGGTGTAGATAACCGACTGGGCGGCATCGATCGACGCGAGCGCGGGAATCGGTTTGCCGGCAAGGCGAAACTCACAATCAAAGTCATCTTCGATGAGATACCGACCCGGTCGCTCGGTGGCCCAGCTGAGCAGCGCGTAGCGACGCGCAATGCTCGTCACAAGGCCGGTCGGATACTGATGGGACGGCATCAGATGAAGGACATCGGTCCCGCTTTTCTGCAGAGTGCTCAAGACCACGCCCTCATCATCCAACGGGATATGTCGAACTTTGCAGCCCATGGCCTGATAGATGCGCGTCAGGCGCAAATAGCCCGGATCCTCAACGGCATACACCTTGTCGGCTCCAAGCAACTGAACCAACATGGTATCGAGCAGCTGGGCGCCCGCACCGATAACGATGTTGTCGGGGTCGACATTCATACCCCTTGTCCCGCGCAGGTGGTGAGCAATTGCGCGTCGTAGCCGAGCGGTGCCCTGTGCCGGCGCAGTCGAAAAGATTTCGCGTTCGTCTTCGGATGCCAGCGTCGCCCGCAGCGCGCTTTGCCAAAGCCGCGCCGCCTCCAAAGCGGAAGGAGAAAGCGCATCAAATCGCTCGACCTGTCCGTTGATATCATGTGCGCTGGGGCCCGCGGAGACGGCATCTCGGTCGATGCCCTCCGCAGCCGAAGGCAAAACCGGTGCATCCGGAAGCTCGCAAGCGTAGTAGCCCCGACGCGGCATTGAGCAAATATAGCCCTCGGCAAGTAACTGGTTATATGCATTCTCGATGGTAATGACACTGATTCCCAGATGACTGGCAAAGGCGCGCTTAGACGGAAGATGTTCCCCCGCCGCAATGCGTCCAGCTACGATATCATCTCGAATTTGCTGGTAAACATACTCATAGAGCGATGCTTCGCCGCGTTTTTCCAAATTGTAGTCAAGCATGTGTTTGCCACCTGACCTTATCGCGCTGTTCAATCTGGTATTAGTCTGACCTTGTAATTTTCTCGAAAACTGAGTATTTCGCCATACCCAGCTCCCCGATAGGATGTTCCGTCAAACAATGCACATGCCAACCAAGGGAGCAACCATGGTAGAACAGACCAGCAAGGCCGATCGCGTCAAACTCAACCGCGAGCTCGCGCAGATGCTCAAGGGCGGCGTCATCATGGACGTCACCACTCCCGAGCAGGCACGCATCGCCGAGGAGGCAGGCGCCTGCGCCGTCATGGCACTCGAGCGCATTCCGGCCGACATCCGTGCCGCAGGCGGCGTCTCGCGTATGAGCGATCCCAAGATGATCAAGGGCATCCAAGAGGCCGTCTCCATCCCCGTCATGGCCAAGTGCCGCATCGGTCACATTGTCGAGGCGCAGATCCTGCAGGCCATCGAGATCGATTACATCGACGAGTCCGAGGTTCTCTCCCCCGCCGATGACGTTTATCACATCGACAAGACCCAGTTTGACGTGCCGTTTGTCTGCGGCGCCCGCGATCTGGGCGAGGCGTTGCGCCGTGTTGCCGAGGGCGCCACGATGATTCGCACCAAGGGCGAGCCGGGCACGGGCGACGTCGTCCAAGCCGTGCGCCACATGCGCAAGATCCAAAAGCAGATCCGTGACGTTGTCGCTCTGCGCGATGATGAGCTCTTTGAGGCAGCCAAACAGCTGCAGGTTCCGGTCGAACTGGTCCGCGAGGTCCATGCCACGGGCAAGCTTCCCGTCGTGAACTTTGCCGCCGGCGGCGTAGCGACCCCCGCCGACGCCGCGTTGATGATGCAGCTGGGTGCCGAGGGCGTCTTTGTCGGCTCGGGTATCTTTAAGAGCGGCGACCCCGCTAAGCGCGCCGCCGCCATCGTCAAGGCCGTGGCAAACTTCACCGATGCCAAACTCATCGCCGGGCTTTCGGAGGACCTGGGCGAGGCCATGGTGGGCATCAACGCCGACGAGATCGAGATCATCATGGAGGAGCGCGGGCGCTAGTCCAGCAGAAAGGATCGCACATGAGCGATTATGCAGACCAAACGGTCGCCGTGCTGGCGGTCCAAGGCGCTTTTGCCGAGCACGAGGCAAGACTATCTGAGCTGGGCGCGCACTGTATTGAGCTGAGGCAGGCGGCCGATTTGCAGCAGAACTTTGACCGCCTGGTCCTCCCCGGCGGCGAGTCCACCGTTCAGGGCAAGCTACTTGCCGAACTCGGTATGCTCGAGGGGCTTCGCATCCGCATTGTTGAAGGCATGCCTGTATTGGGGACTTGCGCCGGCTTGATTCTGCTGGCGCGCGACCTTGCCGCCCACGACGATAAGGGGACGCCGCGCCTGGCAACCATGGATGTGCTCGTTGAGCGTAATGCCTATGGCAGACAGCTCGGCAGCTTTCGCACCAAGGGGCGGGTAGACGGTATCGACGGTGAAGTGCCGCTGACGTTTATCCGTGCACCCCGCATCGTCAAGGTGCACGGCAATGCCAAAGCCCTGTCCGAAGTCGATGGCCGCATCGTCGCCGCCCGTCAAGACAACCAGCTCGGCGTCACCTTCCACCCCGAGCTCGACGACGACGCCCGCCTCCACGAGCTCTTCCTCCAAATGTAGGCAAAAACGAACGAGCGTAGGTTTCCACTCTCATGCTATGCAGTCGTTGGGGACGTTCTTAAACGACTAGTCCAACAAGAACATCCCCAATGACTACATTGCGATAGACGACCACGTTTGCCCAGATAAAACCGACCAAAATAAACTTGTCCCCCTTTTGGTAGGTTTGGATCAAGGCAACGCCGATATTTTGCTACCGACAGCGAAAACCCGCCAGAGCGAGGGAGGCCCTTTTGGGGCGAGATGACGCCATAGGTTGAGCATAAGTCAGCGAGCGGGTCGCATTTGTGACAAGGTGGCGTGAAACGAAAGGGCGCTGACCTTCTGGTCGCGCCCTTGAAGTTGAACGTCAGATTGTCCAAATGCGGCCCGCGCAGCGTCGGCCCGTTACGGCGTTTGGTAAAACGCCGTAACTAAAAACGATTGCCGCGGAAGCCGCCACCGTTGCGGCCACCACGGTCGCCGCCACGGCCACCGCGGTCGTTACCACGGTTGCCGCCAAAGCCGCCGCGACCGCCACGGTCGCCGCCGCGGTCACCAAAGCCGCCACGGCCACCGCGATCGCCACCGCGACCGCCACGGTCGCCACCACGGCCACCGCGATCGCCAAAGCCGCCGCGACCGCCACGGTCGCCGCCACGGCCACCGCGATCGTCACGGCCGCCGCGAGGACCGCGGTCCTCGTCCAGGCCCATGGCGACGAGCGGAGCGATAACCTTATCGAGAGCAGCCATCAGCTCGGTGGCCTCCTCGTAAGAAAGCTCGGGCAGGAGCTTCTCCTTCTTGTTGGCAAGCTCGACCAGGCCCTCAGCGGCATCCTCGGCAGCGAAGACGACGATCTTGCGCATATCGCCCTCGGCGTCGTCGATGCGGCCGACCAGATCGGCAGCCTCGGCCTCGGCCATCAGGCCATCGAGCTCACGGAGGCGCATGCCCAGCAGGTCGGACATTTCCTTCTGCTCCATCTTGGGCTTGAGGTCAAGAAGCTTGATGGCGCGCTCGATGTTCGCCATGCGCTCGGCCTTGGCCTCCTCCTCCTTGGAAATAGCAAAGCGACGGCTACGCAGCAGGCGGGCGGCCTTCTGCATCTTATCCATCAGCTCTTCGTCATCGTAATCAGCGGCGGCCTCGACAACCTCGGCCTCCTCCTCGGCGGAAACCTCGTCAGCAGCCTCAACCTCAGCAGCTTCGGTCTCCACGGTCTCGACTGCCTCGACCTCGGCAGCCATGGTCTCGTTCTCGGTCTCGTTCATGATCTCTTCGTTCTCGGACATGAGACTCCTTCTTGGCCCTCTCGGGCATCATCGCCCCATTCGCGGGGCCCGTCGCGCACTCTTTGCGCTTTAAACATTCATGCCTCTCGGCAAAACGTCCATTAGTTTATGGTGTCGCCATTCAATCTAGCTGCAGAATCTATGTGCACACATTAATGCGACATGTGCGACTCGCGACGAGCGTACACCAGCGACGTCGCGAACCCAACCACGGCAATTACAGCCGCCACACGCACGGCAGCTGCAAATCCAATCGCCTGGGCAACGTCCGTCGCAGCGCCAGCGACACCGGCAGTCGCCGCAGAACTCGAGAGCAGGCCGATAAACAGCGACGGGCCAAACGATGCGGCAATCATGTTCCACGTGTTGAGCAATGCCGTTCCGTGAGGATGCTCAGCGGCGGGCAGCGTCTCCAAGCCGGCCGTTTGCGAGGGGCTCAGCACCAAACCGACTCCGGCATACACCACAACGGTCAGCGCCACGACGACGCCGATGTTCATGCTTGCCGCCGTCATCGAGATGGCAGTCTGTCCCACGGCAATCAGGGCAAAGCCGACCGGCAGCAGCGGCCATGCGCCACGGGCGTCCATCACACGTCCGCCCACAATCGAGGTCACGGCGTTGCAGGCAATCGCCGGCAAAATGAGCAGGCCCGCAATAAGTGCGGTCATGCCGTATGCGCCCTCAAAATAGAGCGGCAACAAAACGCTCATCGAGAACGTCGTCATCATCGACACCACCACAAGCAGGCACGCAGGCCAAAAGCAAACGCTCGCCATGGGACGCACGTTAAGCACCGGATGCTCGAGCTTGAGCTGACGGGCCGCAAACAGGCCGAGCAGCACAACGGCGGCGAAAAGCGCCACGACACCGGCAATCAGATTGGCCGAGAACTCGCCTACGGAATACACAAATGCCGTAATGCCGACCGCGAGCAAAACAACCGACAGAATATCAAGCGTGGTGTTCGAGCGCTCTCCGACATTCTGAACAAGCTTAACGCCCGCCGCGGCGACCGCAATGCCGCCCACCAGCGACACTACGAATACCGCCCTCCAGCCAAATAACGTGCACATAAGACCGCTGATCACGGGTCCAAACGCCGGTCCTAGCGTAATGCAGGCGCCGCCCAGGCTCAGATACAGACCGAGCTTCTCGCGCGGGGCACAAGACAGCACCACATTCATCATGAGCGGGAACAAGATGCCCGATCCCGCAGCCTGCAAAATACGGCTTGGCAGCAAAACGCTAAACGACGGAGCGACCAGGCACAGGACTTCGCCGGCGACCATGCATCCGCATGCGAAAAACAGCAGCTTGCGCGTCGAGAAACGACCGGACAGGAAGGCCATGATGGCCGTAAAGATCGACGTCACGATCATGTAGCCCGAAACGAGCCACTGCGCCGTGGTGGCACTCACCGAAAAGGCCGCCATAATGTCGTGCAACGCCACGTTAATGATGTTCTCGTTAAACGCGGCAACAAAGGCTGCAATATACATTACGACGAGAAGCGCCGCAGTGCCGGATGGCGTTACTTTAACTTGTTGCTGAGATTTGCTCCCCATGCATTTCCTTCCTCTTGGAACGACAGTCGCATCGCCCCAGAGGAACAGTCCAGGGCGAAAAATGAGCCCTAGACTTACGCCAGACGCCGTACACGACGAGTCTGACAACATGGTCCAACCTCGAAAGATTGTAACGCGGACGCACAGCTTTCCTTCCGCGCTATTATTAAAAGTCCACGAACGCATAAGACATGAGGAGCCCGCCATGATCAAGCCCATCATGAAATCCGAGTTCTTTTTGCGCCTGCCTTCCGAAGACGCAGGACCCGACGATGCCGCGACCGGGCAGGACCTCCTGGATACGCTCCACGAGCATGAGCACGAGTGCGTGGGCCTCGCCGCCAACATGATCGGGGTGCGCAAACGCATCATCTGCGTAAAGGACGGCAACAGGGCGCTCCTGATGTACAACCCTCAAATTCTTGAGCAGGTCAATGCCTATCAGACGAGCGAAGGATGCCTCTCGCTGGCCGGCGAGCGTCCCTGTACCCGATATCGCCGCATTAAGGTTGAGTATTTGGACGAGAACTTTGTCCGCCGCATCAAAAACTTCTCGGGCTACACCGCCGAGATCATCCAGCACGAAATCGACCACTGCCAAGGAATAGTTATATAGTTGCGCCAATTCAAGAAAGCTCCCTGCAGCCAAGCAACTGCAGGGAGCTCTTCATAGTGCGGAACTTCTATCCCCTACGCCTGGCGGTAGTGATCAAAGAAATCGGCGAGGTCTTCGAGCGACTCTTTGAGCACTTCCATGCGCGGCAGGTACACGATGCGGAAGTGATCGGGCTCGGCCCAGTTAAAGCCGCCGCCGCGCGTGATCAGAATCTTCTTCTCGTGCAGCAGGTCGAGGGCAAACTGCTCGTCATCGGTGATGTTGAACTTCTTAACATCCATCTTGGGGAAGATATAGAACGCCGCGCGCGGCTTGACCACCGAGATGCCATCGATCTTGTTGAGTGCCTCATACACAAAGTTGCGCTGCTCGTAGACACGACCGCCGGGACGGATGTAGTCGTTGACCGACTGATGGCCACCGAGCGCCGTCTGGACGATCGACTGGGCCGGCACGTTGGAGCACAGGCGCATGTTAGAGAGCATGTTGATACCCATAATGAAGTCGCTCATGCAGCGCTGGTTGCCCGAAAGCACCATCCAGCCAATACGATAGCCCGCGATCATGTGCGACTTGGAAAGGCCGCTAAAGGTAACGCAGGGCAGATCGGGAGCGAGCGAGGCAATCGAGACGTGCTCGTAGCCGTCCATGCACAGACGGTCGTAGATCTCATCGGCAAAGATCATCAGCTGATGCCTGCGCGCAACCTCGACGATGCCCTCGAGCACCTCGCGCGAGTAGACCGAGCCCGTGGGGTTGTTGGGGTTGATGATGACGAGGGCCTTGGTCGCGCTCGTGATCTTGGACTCCATATCCTCCAGGTCGGGATACCAATCCGCCTGCTCATCGCATAGATAGTGCACGGGATGACCGCCGGCGAGGGTTGCGCACGCCGTCCAGAGCGGATAGTCGGGGCTGGGGATCAAAATCTCGTCGCCATTGTCGAGCAGAGCGTTCATCGAAAGCTGAATGAGTTCGGACACGCCGTTGCCCGTGTAGATATGCTCCATCTGAACATTGGGCAGGCCCTTGATCTGCGAATACTGCATGATCGCCTTGCGCGCAGAGAACAGGCCGCGCGAATTGGAATAGCCTTCGCAGTCGGGCAGCTGCTGGCGCATGTCCTTGATAACCTCGTCGGGCGTGCGAAAACCGAAGGGCGCCGGGTTGCCGATATTGAGCTTGAGGATGCGCTCGCCCTCGTCCTCCATACGGGCAGCCTCGTCGACGACGGGACCGCGCACGTCATACAGGACGTTATCGAGCTTGGTGGATTTAGAAAAAGTACGCATGGTGGTGCTCCTTGGAATTTGAGCTGAGAGACTAGGTTCGGATTTGGCAACGTTATGGGACGAGGACGTCTCGACTTGATCGGCGTCACTGGCGAGCAGCCAGGAAACATCGACCTCCAAAATACGGGCGAGCAGCTCTGCCACATCGCGCCGCGGGATCGTCTTGCCGCTCACATATTGGCTCATCTGACTCTTGCCGAGTTTTTTGCCGAGCATCTCCGATGCGCGGATTACATCCGACTGGCGAACGTCGCGATCGGACATGGTCTGTCGCAGGCGATCGCTAAACGTCTCTTGGGCCACAGGAACCTCCTTGCTGGCAAAGTTCAATTTATAGAACACGAATTGAACCAAGGTTCAATTTAGCAAGCAGTATAGCGCCGTACCTCATTCGTAAGTTCAATTTCATAAGAAAACGTACCGAACTCCGAGATTTGCCCAAAGCGGACAATGACGTGCACACGTTTAGAGGTATTCAAGGAATCGAGCAGCGGCAAGAGAAACGTCAGCCGTGCGATATATCGCATTGATCTGCCGATGGGGATGTCCCTCGAGTGGTCGCACGGCAACATCGAACTGACAGCGGCGCAAGATGAGCGCGGGAAGAATGCTCACGCCCAAGCCGTCCTCGACCATAGCCATAATCGCATAGTCATCCCAAGTCGACAGTTTTGAGCGCACCGCCAGTCCCGCCCGACGAAACAACGGCGTAATCTCGTCATCGGTGCCGCGTTCTAGCAGAATAAACTGCTCGTTGGCTAAATCGGCAAGAGAAACGACCTCCGCCGTGGCAAGCAAAGAGTCTGCCGGCACTACTGCCATCAACTCGTCGCGCACCAAAGACCGCGATGCCATGCCGTTTTCTCGGGGCTCACGCGGGATAAAGCCCAGGTCGCAGCGGCCTTCCGCCACCCATTGCTCAATCTCGGAGTAATCACCCATCAGCAGCTCGTAATCGACGTCCGGGTGATCGGCGCGAAAGTGCGCAATCACCGGCGGCAGCACGTGGGTCGCCACGCTCGAAAACGTACCGATGCAGATTTTGCCGCGCATGAGCCCGCGCATCTCATCCACCCGTCGCTGCAAGCGAGTGAATTCCTCGCAGAGCGCCTCGACAGCCGGCATGACCTGCCGCCCGTCGGCAGAAAGCACTACGCCCTCGCGACTGCGGTCGAGCACCTTAAAGCCCCAATCGGCCTCAAGATCGGCCACCATACGGCTCACGCCCGACTGCGAATAGCTCAGGCGCTCGGCAGCACGCGTAAAGCTTCCGGCGCGCACCGTCTCCAGCAGCACCTGCATCTTTTGAATATTCGTTTCCACGACACGCCTCCACCTTTACATGAATTTTTGTCATGTTAGCCATGCATTATATTCGCTTTTCTTCTATTACCAGTTCGCCCATAGTGAACATGCTCGGATATAGAGGGGATTTCAGCGCATGGACAACGGACTGTTTACGTACTTAGCAGCATTGCTATTGTTTGGCTCCAACGGCATCATCGCCGCTGCCATCGCGCTGCCGAGCTCCGATATCGTGCTACTGCGCACGTTTTTGGGCGCCCTCTCGCTTGTCACTATCCTTGCCATCACCCAACGCCATAAACTGCAGGCGCCATCTCGTCCCCGCGAAGCCGCAGCACTCCTTCTGTCGGGAGCCGCGCTGGGTGCCAGCTGGATTTTTCTGTTCCGTGCCTACCAGACGATCGGCGTCGGCGTATCCTCGCTGCTGTACTACTGTGGCCCCATCATTGTCATGGCGCTCTCCCCACTCATCTTTGGTGAAAAACTGACCGGCGGCAAAATCGCCGGGTTTATCGCCGTCGCCTGCGGTGCTTTTCTCATTGCGGCACAAGGTCTAGGCGGCAATATGCCCATTGCGGGTATCGCTTGCGGCATCGCCTCGGCCTTCTGCTATGCATTGATGGTCATCGCCAGCAAGGGTGCGCCGCACATCGAGGGCCTCGAGAACTCCGCGCTCCAGGTGAGCGCCGCCTTTGTGACCGCGCTGGTCCTTACGCTCCTCACGCAGGGCGCCCCCTCATTCCTGTCCGCCGGCGTCGCCGCCAGTATTGATTGGCGCGCCGTCGTCATGCTCGGCGTCGTCAACACCGGCATCGGCTGCCTGCTCTACTTTAGCGCCGTCGCCAAACTGCCCGTCCAGACCGTCGCCGTCGTCGGCTACCTCGAGCCGCTTTCGGCGGTCGTGTTCTCGGCCGTCCTTTTGGGCGAAGCCATAACACCGGTCCGTCTGATGGGCGCCGTGCTTATCATCGGCGGCGCGATCTTTTGCGAACTCGCCGGCAAACGCGCAAACGCCAAGGCTGGCATCGCCCAGGCAGCACGTGCTTAAAGCCCCTGCTTTGAAATGCTACCTGCGTACATAAATAATCCTCAGCTGGGGATTATTGTCTAAAATAACCTGATGTGCCAAACTGCTCTTGTATGTATAAAGACGGCATAAAGGTTATCTGTCCTAGACGGATAACCGGATGTCCAAGGGAGTCCACGTGGCACATAACAAACTGGAGGCAAGCCCCCAAGATCAGCGTGGTCAAGGCGGGCATGGAGCCATTCCCCTCTCCGCTGGCATGCTGCTCGTTACGCTCGGCGTCGTCTACGGCGACATCGGCACGAGCCCCATGTACACCATGAAATCAATCGTCGCCAACAACGGCGGCATCGGTACCGTCAGCGAGGACATGATCTTAGGAGCGCTTTCGCTCGTCATCTGGACCATGACGCTCGTGACCACGGTCAAGTACGTGGTTATCGCCATGAAGGCCGATAACCACAACGAGGGCGGCATCTTCGCCCTGTTTAGCTTGGTGCGCAAAGTGGCGCCGTGGCTGATCCTTCCCGCCATGATCGGCGGCGCGGCGCTGCTCGCCGACGGCATCCTCACCCCCGCCGTCACGGTTACCACGGCCATCGAGGGCTTGCGCACTATCGAGTGGGGCCATGCGCTTTTGGGTGACGGCCAGACCAACGTCATCATCATCACCATCATCATTATCTGCGGACTGTTTGCCATGCAGCGCGCCGGCACCTCGTCGATCGGCAAGCTGTTCGGCCCGCTCATGACGCTGTGGTTCCTGTTCTTGGCTGGCGCCGGCCTGTTCAACATGCTCGGCAACCTGTCCATCCTACGCGCGCTCAACCCCATCCGCGGCATCATGTTCCTGTTCTCGCCCATCAACCACTCGGGCATCATGGTGCTCGGCTTCGTCTTCCTGTCGACGACCGGCGCCGAGGCGCTCTATTCGGACATGGGTCACGTGGGCAAGGCTAACATTTACGCATCCTGGCCGTTCGTAAAGGCAGCCCTCATCCTTAACTATCTGGGTCAGGGCGCTTGGCTGCTCGCCAACAATTCCAATCCCCAGATGCTCGCGATGGATATCGTCAACCCGTTCTATATGATGCTCCCCGAGCCCCTGCGCCCCTTTGCCATCGTGCTTTCGGCCGTGGCGGCCATCATCGCCTCGCAGGCGCTCATCACCGGCTCGTTCTCGTTGGTTTCGGAGGCAACGCGCCTCAACCTTATGCCGCATCTGCGCATCCACTACCCCAGCGACACCAAGGGCCAACTCTATATTCCGCTCGTCAACAACATCATGTGGGTCGGCTGTATCTTCATCGTGCTGCTGTTCCAAAACTCCGAGCGCATGGAGAGCGCCTACGGCCTCGCCATTACCGTGACCATGCTCATGACCACGACGCTTTTGACGAGCTACATCGCCGGCATCCTCAAGCACAAGCTGGGCGCCTGCGTCTTCGCCCTGCTCTTTGGTGCCATTGAGCTGTGCTTCTTCGCTTCGTGCCTCACCATGTTCTTTGACGGCGGCTACGTCATGATCTTCCTGGCCGCGCTGCTGTTTGGCCTTATGTACGTGTGGCGCCGCGGCACCGCCATCGAGCGCACGCAGACGATCCTGCTGCCCGTCTCCAAGTACATTGACCAGCTCGGCCGCCTGCGCAACGACGAGACCTACCCCGTGCTCGCCGACAATCTGGTGTTCCTTACCAACAGTCCCGACCCGCTCACGCTCGACCGCGACGTGCTCTACTCCATCTTGGACAAGCACCCCAAGCGTGCCAAGGCATATTGGTTCATCAACGTACACGTTACCGACGAGCCCTATACGCACGAGTATTCCGTTGAGACCTTTGGCACAGACTTCCTGTTCCGCGTGCGCTTGGACCTGGGTTTTAAGGTCAACCAGCGCATCAACGCCTACCTGCGCCAGATCGTTGGCGACCTGATGGCCTCGGGAGAGCTGCCACCGCAGCACCACACCTACTCCATCTACGAGACGCGCGGCAACGTGGGCGACTTCCGTTTTTGCATGCTGCGCAAGATGCTCGCCCCCGAAACGGACATCAACCGCAACGACCATCGCGTCATGGCCATCAAGTACGCCGTCCGCCGCGCCTGCGGAAGCCCGGCACGTTGGTATGGTCTCGAGAACTCGGCCATCATCATCGAGTACGTGCCACTGTTTGCCCGCATGCGCCCGGCCGTTAAGCTCGTGCGCACCCAGGTGCCGCTCGAGGTTCAGATCGAAGAGGCCGAGGAAATGGAAGTCGATATCTTCTCGGACGACTTGGTCAACGGCAACGAGGCCGGCAAGAGCATGAACGTCGATCCCACCGAGCTGCTCGAGAGCGTCGCCGATACGCCCGAGCAACAGCAACTCGACGGACTCGAGAGCACCCAGCTCAACGACGCCAACTTCTAACACGCCACCAGCCATTGACGACAACGGCTCCGCATCTCATAAAAGGTGCGGAGCCGTTTTATGTCGCAACGGACCGGTGAGCTACGAACGACGCGGCTCGGGAACCACGAGCCTATCGGGGCTCGCGCCCTCGGCATCCATCAGGCTCACGTAGCGAATCGACGGATCCCCATACATCGCGTAGTAATAATTGCCCGTGCGCGCGCTAAAGCATCCGGTGTAGATAGTCTTCTCGAACTTGCCATCGCCCATCCTGGACGCCCCCTCGATCATCACCACGCCCTCGAGCGAGCGGAACATGCGGACGACGTTTTCGGTCTCGCTCTCCTTTTGCGGGTAATTGGCATTGAGGTACGCCGCCTTTACAAAACGGCTCGGCGAATAGCAGTCACCCGGAATACCGCGCATGCCGGCACCCGCACCATAGGGCTTGAGCTCGGCGCCACGCCATGTCGCCGTCTGCGGAAAATCGCTTGTGGCCGTGATATAGGTGCGCAGGTTTTCCATGTGCCACGGGAAGGTGGGCTGATTGGCAAGGGTGTCGACCGGATCGTCGTATACATGCAGGCCGTCAGCCATCATCTCGACCACGATGCTACGCTGGCTGTCGCCGATAATCCAATGGAGCAGCGACACGCCCAGCCCCTCTCCGGCAGATTTGGCGACAATCACCGTGTCGCGCAGCGCGGCCTCGACCTCATCGACCGTCGAGAACGTCGCTGCCACCCACAGGGGAAACTCATAGGCTGCGATATTGGTCTTGCCGTCGACAGGGTCCTCGGCATACTCGGCATAACCCGGGAAATTGAGACCCGCCACGGCGAGGCCCGCATCGTTGCCGCAGTCGAAGAACATGGGATAGTTCTTGTAATCGATGCACATACCGATCACCGCGTGTGCCGCTGTCGCGTCGTCGATAAACGAATACGGAATGTGAAACCCGCGAGGCATCACGCGAACCTGTTGGCCATAGTCAAAGCTCCAGTCGAGGTTGCGGCCTAGATACATGTGGCCAGAATTATCGGTAAATCGAATGCTCGTACACATGGCGCCTCCTAGCTTTACGTTCTTGCTAAGGTTATTGTCTCCAAACAAAAAGGGGCTAAACACAAAAGCCCGGACATGACAACAATGTCACGCCCGGGCTATTCAAGCAGGATAAACTCAACCAAGTTAACCCCGCAGGTCGTCTAAGGGGTCAAAGTGCCGCAGATTGCCACGAAAGAGGAGCGAAGCGTACTTAAGGTACGCGAGCGACGATTGAGCGGCAAGGTGCGGTGCTTTGATCCCCTTAGACCAACTTGCCGAGGCAGTGGTCGATCATATGCTGGATCATCTGTGCCTCGAAGCCGACGAAGTCCTGCTTGCGCTCGCGCATCTTGCCGTCGACGATCTGGTCAAAAGCAACCTTGCACTTGATGTAGCGCGTGGACTTGGTGATCTCCTCGTGCGTCAGGCAGCTCTCCTCCATCTTGCTGGCACCCAGGCCAAACACCAGACGGGGGTTGTAGAGCACATGGGGCTCGCCGGCATCGTCCAGGTAGACGCAGACCTTCTTGGTGATGCCGATCTGGTTGGCGGCAAGGCAGCCGGCATCGTCGAGCGACTTGATGGTATCGATCAGGTCCTGTGCGACCGACTCGTCTTCGACGGTCGCGACCTCGCAACGCTGAGACAGAATAGCCTCGTCGTGGCAGAGCTCTTTAATCATACGTTCCTCCATAGGGGTCGTTGTAACCGCTTAAGTATACGGTACCCACACATTTTCATGCGAAAAATACCGTCCGTCTGCTACAAAGCGCCGAACATCAACATGCGAGGAACAACAGCGTCGTAAAGGGGCTATAGTGGGTGAGTTCGTGTCAATCGGCCTAAACTCGGGGCCGAACAAGGAAAGGGTATGCATGGACGAACTATTTCACGTCAGCGAGCGCAAGTCCACAATCGGGACCGAACTTCGCGCTGGACTGACAACGTTCCTGGCAATGGCCTACATCATTGCCGTCAACCCCGCGGTGCTCTCGGGCGCCGGCATCGATGCGGGAGCGCTCGCCTGCGCCACCTGCCTGGGCGCCGGCATCATGACCATCTGCATGGGCATCTTCGCCAACCGCCCGCTCGCCTGCGCGTCGGGCTTAGGCGTCAACGCGATGATCGCTGGAATCGCCACCACCGTCTGCGGCGGTGACTGGCACGTGGCCATGAGCGTTATCTTCCTCGAGGGTATCGTCATCTTGCTGCTCGTGCTTTGTGGCCTGCGCGAGGCCATCATGGACGCCATCCCGGTTGTCCTGCGTCACGCCATCTCGGTGGGTCTGGGCCTGTTCATCGCCATGATTGGCCTGTGCGATGCCGGCATTATCACCGCTGGCGCCGGTACACTCGTCGGTCTGGGCGACATCACCTCCCCCACCTTCATCGTCGGCATCATCTCCATCCTGGTGACGGTCGCCCTCGCCTGCCGCAACGTCCCCGGCTCGCTGCTCATCGGCATCGTCGTCGCCGTCATCGCCGGTATCCCCCTAGGTGTGACCCAGGCTCCGACCGGTATCATCGCCCCGCTCGACTTCTCGAGCATCGGTGGCCCCATCGCCGACGCCGGCGGCGTGCCCGCCATCGTCAAGGTCCTTACCGACCCCGCGCTCCTCGTCATCTCGTTCTCGCTGCTCATGAGTGACTTCTTCGACACCATGGGCACCGCGATGGCCGTAGCCAAGCAGGGCGAGTTCCTCACCGACGACGGCAACGTCGAGAATATCAAGGAGATCCTAATCGTCGACTCCGCCGCCGCCGCTGTGGGCGGTTTCATGGGTGTCTCCTCCATCACCACCTTCGTCGAGTCCACTTCTGGCGCCGCCGACGGTGGCCGCACGGGCCTCACCTCCGTCACCACCGGCGTGCTGTTCATTCTCGCCGCGTTCTTCTCCCCCATCGTCACCATCGTTTCCAGCGCCGCCACCTGCGGTGCTCTGGTCTACGTCGGCTACCTCATGATGAGCGAGGCCTCCGAGATCGACTGGTCCGACGTGTCGCAGGGTTTCCCGGCGTTCATGATTATCGCCGGCGTGCCCTTCACCTACTCCATCTCTGCCGGCATTGGCCTAGGCTTTATCGCCTACGTGATCGTCGCGCTCTTTAAGGGCGAGGCCTCCAAGATCAAGCCGCTCATGTGGATCGCAGCTCTCGCCTTCCTCGTCTACTTCTTCGTAGCGTAACGGCATAGTCTGCTAAAACAGAACACCAAAGCGCGGAGTCGCATCGAGCGGCTCCGCGCTTTTCTTTTAAAGCCAGGCAACGCACAGACGCGCGATGTTTTGCTTCCCAAGTTTTGGACATTTTGCCCTCCAAACGGCACTACCGCCGGCTACATCCTGCAGATACGCTGAATCTAGTCGTATAGGCCCTATGAGAACGGGAGCAACCATGGCAGCCTTGTTCACGACCCCCAAACGCAATGACACTACCGCCGGAACCCATGTTGCCGAACCCAACGTTCGCCGTCGCATAGGACTCGCGCACGGCAGCTGGCGCCGCGTGACGCGCCGCATCGTCGCGGGCGCCGTGTGCGCGCTCACGGTGAGCTCGCTGCTCATGCCGAGCGTCTCGCTCGCAGCGGAATGGGTCAAGGTCGGCGGCAACAAGTACAACACCGCGGCGAGCGACGAGGCCGGTACCTGGTCGTGGGACGGCGCCGACGACTTAAAGCTCAACAACTATAACGGCGGCGAGATCCAGGCCGCAGGCAAGCTCAACGTGAATTACTCGGGAACCAACATCGTCACTGCCGAATGGATCGAAAGCATCAACGTTTCTCATGGCACTAACGAGAATGCCGAGCTCAATATCCAAGGCGACGAGGGCGGCACGCTCAGCGTGACATCTACTGAGGACGCTATCCTCACCACGGGTAATATCAACATCGACGGAGCCGGATCCGTCAACGCCACGAGCACTGGGTTTGATGCCATCAATGCCGGAGGTGATCTCGCTATCAAAGGTTCGGGCAACGTCAACGCCACGGGTGCATCGGATGGCATCAGGGCAAACGGCAATATCACGATTGACGACAGCGGAGCCGTCACCGCCAGAGCTACCAAGGACAAGGGTATTGGAGCCGACAAGAACCTCACCATCAAGGGTGGCGGGACGGTCGAGGCAAGCTCAGCCGATGGTGAGGCCCTTTGGAGCGGCGGCAATATCAACATCTCGGACGGCAGCCAGGTCAAGGCAAGCTCCGAGAAAGACGCTGCCGTCGAGGCCAAGGGCAGTCTCGCAGCCACAAACGCCTCCCTCAACGTAAACGGTGTTGAATATGGCGTCTATGCCCACAAGGGCATCATCCTCGATCATGCAAACGTGACGGTCCGTGCAAGTAAAGGCAGATACGGTGGCGCCAACGCCCTCTTCACCTACCAGGACGACATCGTCGTCAAGAACGGCTCCACCGTGGACGCGTTTGCGGAAGGCGAGGTTTCGGCTGCATTCTCCACCAGAAACGATCGACCCAACGAGAAGGGCGGCCACATCTACATCAGCGACTCCGTTGTCAAGGCCATAGCCCGCTATGTCGAGAACGGCGACGGCCCCATCCCCTACAGCGAAAACCAAGATGGCGAGACGAGGCGCGAACCCCAAGGCGAGAACATCGGCATCATCGCCCAGACCAGCGAGGGCGTCACACCCGCAGCCATTTCGATCATCCGCAGCAAGGTAACGGCCGAAGGAGATACAGCGGCAATCTTTGCCCGTGCCATGAGCGCTGACGGCAAGACAATCGGCACCATCAAGATTGAGAACGCCGCCATCCAGACGCCCGAAGGCGGCAAGGTCATTGACTATCGCAAGCTCCGTGACGGCATCTACGAGGCAGGCCAAGCCATCGGCACGGGCGACGCCACGGTCGACTCCCTCTATATCAAAGCAGTCGCCAAAAGTACGACCATCGCACCTCCCGAGGTAGCCAAGCCGGAAGACCCCAAGCCCGACGAGACCAAGCCCGCAGAAAGCAAGCCCGCGGAGTCCAAGCAGAACCCCAAGCCTGAGGGCTCAAAGCCGACCAAGGCCGTTGCGGCTTCAACCACGAAAGCCAAGACTAGCGGCGTGCTCGCGGCAACCGGCGACACCTCGGGTGCGGCCATCGTGGCAACCGTCCTTGCGGGAACAGCCGCTATCGCCGCAGGCACCATGGCGAGCCGTAAGCGTTCTTAGACGCCTCTGCGCACATGGCAGCTCCCGCGAAGGCCCCGAGCCCGAGCACCGTTTAACAACGCCACCGCCGAGCTCCCCTCCGGCGGTGGCGTTTTCCATATGCGTCCGCAGGGGATGCACGAGATTGTCTTTGGTCTAGCCCAACCGGCATACGCTGGCGTGCGACAATTGGGGCTGCCGATATCACAACACTGAGAGAAGCCCGTCATGGAAGCGCATCAAAAGCAGATAACCGTTTATTCGAATCATACGGAAAGCGCGCCTGTCATCTACCTTCCTGTGGTCGTGGGCGACGGCAGCGAGGTTTATAAGTGTTGCCGAGAGCTCGACTGTCCGCCATTCGCCCTCGTCACCATTGGCGGGCTCGATTGGAATCGCGAGCTGAGCCCCTGGGCATGCGACGGGACCGTACGCGATGCCGAGCCTTTCGGCGGCCAAGCTGCCGATTTTCTTGATGAGCTGCTGAATCAGATAATCCCCCAGGTCGAGTCGTCGCTTCCTCAGCCGCCCACCTGGCGCGGCATTGCCGGCTACTCGCTCGCGGGCCTCTTCGCACTCTGGTCCCTCTGGCAAACCGACGCCTTTGACCGCGCCGCGAGCGCATCGGGGTCGCTATGGTTTCCCGACTTTGTCGACCGTGCCAGCACGGCCCCTTTTGCCGGCAGCCCGCAAGCCGTCTACCTGTCACTCGGCAAAAAGGAAACCAAGACGCCCAACCGCATGATGCGGCATGTACTCGACGACACACGCGCGATGGAAGCGTTGCTCGTCGAGCGCGGCATTCCAACAACGCTGGAGCTCAACCCCGGCAATCACTTTGCCCAAACCGACTTACGCATGGCCCGCGGCATCCACTGGATACTGACACATTAAAAATGGTGCCCACACGCATATACGCATGGGCACCATATCTTGTTTTAGCTGAACGCAGCTGCTACTCAGCAGCCTCCTCAAGCTCGGAGACATCAAACTCAAAGTCGTTACCCGGCAGGATGGCGTTGAGCACAATGCCCACCAGTGAGCCCACGGCAATGCCGGACAGCGAAATGGTCACGCCGCCCAGCTCCAACACGATGGCGCCGGCGGTGCTGTACGCGATGCCGAGCGAAAGCACGAGCACCAGCGCGGCAACCAGCACGTTGCGGTTGTTCTGGAAATCGACCTGGTTCTCGATGAGGTTGCGGACGCCCACAGCGCTGATCATGCCGTAGAGCACGAGCGACACACCGCCGATCACACACGCCGGCATGGCCGCAATGACAGCCGCGAACTTGGGGCAGAACGAAAGCACGATGGCGCAACACGCGGCAATTCGAATTACGCGCGGGTCGAACACGCGCGTCAGGGCGAGCACGCCGGTGTTCTCACCATACGTAGTGTTGGCCGGAGCGCCAAAGAGCGAAGCCAGAATCGTGGCAAGGCCGTCGCCGAGCAGCGTGCGATGCAGACCGGGATCGGCAATGTAGTTGCGCTCGCAAGTCGAACCGATAGCAGAGATATCGCCGATATGCTCGATCATGGTCGCGAAGGCCAGCGGCATGATGGTGATGATGGCCGTCGTGGCAAGACCGCTATCGAACTGCGGCCCAAAGAGTGCAAACACGGTGTTGTCCCACACGATGGGCAGACCGACCCACGGAGCGGCGGCAACGCCCGAGAAATCAACCTCGCCGAGCGCAGCCGCAACGGCATAGCTCACCACAACGCCCAGCAAAATCGGCACGATCTTGACCATGCCACGGCCCCAGATGTTGCAGATGACGATAACAGCAACGCCAATGACAGCCACAAGCCAGTTGGTCTGGCAGTTAGCAATAGCGGAACTTGCCAGGATCAAGCCGATGGAAATGACGATGGGGCCAGTCACCACCGGCGGAAAGAAACGCATGACACGCTTGGCGCCAAACGCGCGGAAGAGCGCCGCCAGCACCGGATAGAGCAGACCGGCACAAGCTACGCCCAGGCAGGCGTAGGGCAAAAGCTCGGTCTCGCCGTTGGGCGCGATTGCGGCATAACCGGCAATAAAGGCAAACGATGAGCCCAAAAATGACGGCACCTTACCGCGCGACAGGAAGTGGAACAGCAGCGTGCCCAAGCCGGCAAACAAAAGCGTTGCCGATACCGAGAGGCCGGTGAGCACGGGCACCAGCACGGTGGCGCCAAACATGGCAAACAGGTGCTGTAGGCCGAGCAGAAACATGCGCGGGCGGCCGAGCGACGATGCGTCGTAGATGGCATCGCTGACGGCGGGCGTCGAGGACTGGGACATGGATGTCCTTTCGAATGGAAGGGCGATCAGGCATATCGGATAACCTGCCCGAACGATACGATCCGAACCATTGTACGCGATACACTATGCCTCGCACGCGCCGCCACCTGCAAACACTAGCGCTATTTCCAAACGCGCTCGGCAATGCGCTTGACCAGCGCGATCTTTGCCCATTGCTCATCCTCGGTCAGCTTGTTGCCAATCTCGCAGCTGGCAAAGCCGCACTGAGGCGACAGATACAGGTTCTCGAGCGGCACGTACTTTGCGGCTTCACGGATGCGCTCGACGATAACATCCTCGTTCTCGAGCTCTGCCGCCTTGGTGGTTACCAAGCCCAGCACGACCTTCTTGCCCGGGGCAACGTACTTGAGCGGCTCAAAACCGCCGGCGCGCGGCGTATCGAACTCCAGGTAAAATGCATCGACATCCTCGTTTGCGAACAGGTACGGCGCGATGGGGTCATAGCCGCCCTCGAAGGCATAGGTGGAGTGGTAGTTGCCGCGGCACACATGCGTGTTGATGACCAGATCGTCGGGCTTGTCCGCGATGGCGGCATTGTTGAGCGCCACGCCCAGCTCGCTTACCTTTTGCAGGTCGACCGGGCTCATGCCGGTTTTGGCGACAAAATCGGTGTCGCAGTAGATGCCCCAGGTGCAGTCATCAAACTGGATGTTGCGGCAGCCTGCTGCGTACAGGTCGGCGATCACCGTGCGATAAGCGGCTGCGATGGCGTCGGCAAGTTCCTCATCGGTCTTATAGACAGCGCGCAGGCTCTCCTGCTGGCCGTCGCAGCGGTCGAGCGTGACTTCGGAGAACGTCTGGATCGGCGCCGGAATGGTTTGCCGCGCGACCTGACCCTCCCCCTCGAGCACCTTGACAAATTTAAAGTGCTCGACGAACGGATGGTTCTCGCCGCTAATGGGGCCGGTTACCACGGCGGTGTCGGCTGTGGTCTCCTCGTCGTGGAACATATAGCCCGTACGCGAGGTACGGCGTTCAATGCCGTTGAGCCCCCACATAAAGTCGAGGTGCCAGTAACTGCGGCGAAACTCGCCATCGGTAATCACCTGCAGGCCAGCGGACTTTTGCTTGTCCACCAGGTCGCGAATGGCCTCATCCTCGACGGCCTTAAGGCCGGCGGTGTCGAGTGTGCCCGCAGCATAGGCGGCACGGGCGTCCTTTACGGCCTGTGGACGAAGAAAGCTGCCGACGATATCGGCGCGAAACGGCGCATTCAGCGTGGTTAAAGCACTCATAGATATCTCCCTTTGCATTGGTTGCTTCACTGGAACAGAGTATGAGCGCTCATATGGCCATCGCAAAATATACGTTTATAACAGTTTGATATAGATGCTTCCTATATCAGTTTGGACTGCCATAAAGAGATTTGGCCCGTGCAGAATGCAGCAGTCTATATGTGCTGACGAATCACGTCGATATAGGCTTGGCCGTAGCGCGTAAGCGTCGTGTTCTTACGCGTGATGATGCCGATCTCCATGTACTCGTCTACATCGAGCGGAATCGAGATGATGCCGGGCCCGTTGAGCTCGTGACTGATCACGCCTGAGCATACCGTGTAGCCGTTGAGGCCCATGACCAGGTTGAACAACGTCGCACGGTCACGCACGCGGATATTCTTGCGGCGCTCAAAGGTCGAGGTCAGCTCCTCAGAATAGTAGAACGAGTTATAGCTGCCCTGCTCATAGGACAAAAACGGGTAGTCTTCCAAGTCCTCGAGCGTCACGCTGGAGCGGCCCGCCAGCGGATGGTCGGCGCACACAAAAACGTGCGGCGTGGCGCAGAAGAGCTCTTCGAACACGAGCTCGTTGGCCGCCAGCATGCGCTCGATGACCTCGCGATTGTGCTCGGACAAGTACAAGATGCCGAGTTCGCTTTTCATATGCGCGACGTCCTCGATAATCTCGTGAGTCTGCTCCTCGCGCAGGGTAAAGTCGTAGCGCGCGGCATCGAACTCACGGATCACATCGACAAACGCGTTGACGGCAAAGGAATAATGCTGGCAGCTCACACTAAAGTGCGGCACCTGCTCGGACTCTCCCTTGTACTTACCTTCGAGCAGATCGGCCTGGTCAAGCACCTGTCGCGCGTAGCCCAAGAAGGTCTCGCCTTCCTCGGACACAATGACGCCCTTGTTGGTGCGCTCAAAGATGTGCACGCCCATCTCGTTTTCGAGATCGCGAATCGATGCGGTAATCGAAGGCTGCGACACAAAGAGCCGGCGCGAGGCCTCGGTGATGCTGCCGCATTCGGCAACTTTGACGACATACCTGAGCTGCTGAAGCTTCATAGCTTTCTCCCTAGACGTTCGTGACGTCGAAACCCGTCGCATCCATCTGACGCATAAACGGCGGCATCTCCCCCGTCGCGGCGCAGTCGGCAATCTGATGCAGAGCCCCGGCAACCGCATCGTCTGCCGCAGCGCCGATATGCCAGCGCGCGGCAGCCGTAACAGCCTCGTTGGCATTGGCGACTGCAACGGAGTTGGGAACGGCATCGATCATGGGCAGATCGTTATCGGAATCACCGAACACGGCCACCTCGTCGGGCGTCAGACCCAGGGCACGCGCCAGCTCCAGGGCGGCGCAGCCCTTGTCCCAACCGGCCGGGAGAATATCGAACAGGCGCACACGATTGTTTGGAAACACAAGCGAGAGCTCCGGCACCTCGGCGGCAACGCGCTCGCGTAGCTCCACGAGCTCTTCGCGCGAGCGGGCACTCCAAATATTCGCCTTAAACACCGGGGCATCATCGACAACAGGACGGCACGGGGCCTCTTCGCCTTTGAGCCACGTATTACCGCCCGACTCCATGGCGCGGCGCACGCGCTCGGGGTCGCTCGTCACGCAATAGGCATCGTTACCCCAAAAGTCATCACCCAGGCTGTAGACCTTCAGGTACGTATCATCGGTCTCCTGTTCCAAATAGTCAGCCAAGCGCATAAGGGCGGCATTGTCGGTCGCGCGCGAAGCGACCGCCTGACCGTCGACAAACATTACCTGGCCGTTGCAGAACGCGCCGGTCGAGAAGCACTCGGCGCAATTGCGGAACATCCAGCCCATCGCGGACGGCTGGCGGCCCGAAACCGGTCCAAAGTGCAGACCCGCCGCCTGCATGGCATGAATGCCCTCGATGGCGTAGTCGCTGGCGCCGTCATGCCCAGCCGGAATCAGCGTATCGTCCATATCGGTCAGCACAAGTTTAATCATAAGGCCCCCTCGGTCATTCTTAATCCCATCTATTGTACCGACCTGCCAAAAAGGGACAGGTTTATTTCGGCAGGTTTCATCTGGGAAAACGCAAAGTCCCAGTTGTTACCTGCCAAAATAAACCTGTCCCTTTTTGGCAGGTGCGCTAGTATAGGGAACAACAGATTCGATGCGGGAGTGCCGGCGGTGCAAACCACAAGGCTGAGAGGGCATGGGGCCCAATCCTTTGAACCTGTCAGTTAATGCTGGCGTAGGGAGCATGCCGCCTTTACAGGGGCGCTGTCTATGCACAGCGCCCCTTTTCTATGCCAAGGAGGCATGTGCAGTGATTGATTCGGAACAGCTTAAGCAGCATATGGTCAAGGCCGTGGAGGAGATTCGCGCCACCAATCCGATGGCCGGCTCCATCACCAACACGGTGACGATCGACTTTGTCGCCAACGCACAGCTCGCCGTGGGCGGATCGGCCGCCATGGTCTATCTGCCCGACGAAGGCGAGGCACTCGTTGCCGGCGGCGGCGCCATCTATCTCAACATGGGCACGCTCTTCCCCATCTACGAGCAGACGATTCCCCGAGCGGCCAAGGCGGCACACGACGCCGGCAAGCCCTGGGTGCTCGATCCGGTGGGCCTGGGCATCGGTAGCCTGCGCACCCAGCTGGTAAACGAGCTCAAGCAGTACAAGCCCGCCATCGTGCGCGGCAATGCCTCCGAGATCATTGCGCTCGCCGGCCTGTGGGGTCTTGAGGGCGAGGCGGCCGATCTGAGCCGCGTACGCGGCGTCGATACCACCGACACGGTCGACGCCGCCCGCGATGCCGCCGTGGCGCTCGCCCACTACACCGGCGGCGCCGTGGTCGTCTCGGGCGAAGTCGACCTGATTACCGACGGCACGACCGTGGCCAAGTCCCACGGCGGCAGCCCGCTCATGTCCAAGATCACCGGCTGCGGCTGCTCGCAGGGCGGCGTGCTGGCCGTGTACGCCTGCGCCGCCGACCCGTTTACGGCAGCCGTCTGCGGCACCGCCGTCTACAACGTTGCCGGCACGCGTGCCGCCGCCGTCGCCGATGCCCCGGCAAGCTTTAAGGTCGCCTTTATCGACGAGCTCTACCGCGCGACCGCCCAGGACATCGCCGATAACCAACTCGAGCTCGAGGAGGCATAAGCCATGTCCGAGCCCGCAACCAATGCCGGCATGAACACACTCGTCGCCGTGGCCATCGCCCCGTGCGGCACCGGCGATGAACTGTCCGCCGAGGTCGCCGAGGTCGTGCGCGTCATTCGCGAGAGCGGCCTTCCCAACCGCACCACCTCGATGTTCACCGAGATCGAGGGTGACTGGGACGAGGTCATGCAGGTCGTGCGCGACGCAACCTTTGTGTTGGCGAGCAAGGGCATCCGCACCGAAGTCGTGCTCAAAGCCGATATTCGACCCGGATTTACCGACACCATGACCGGCAAGCTCGAGCGCATGGAAGCACAGATCAAAAAGCAGGAGGAAGCACGATGAGCATCCGCGACAACCTTGATATCTCGGCCTATCTGGTACTCGGCCCCGAAAACACGCTCGGGCGTCCCGTGGGCGATGTGGTGGCCCAGGCGCTCGACGCAGGCTTTACCTGCATCCAGGTGCGCTCCAAGGTGGCAAGTGCCCGCGAGATCATCGCGCTGACGGGCGACGCCGCGCAGGCAATCGCACAGGCCGGCAAGACCGGTCAGGTCGCCCTGCTGATCGACGACCGCCTGGACTGCGTACTCGCCGCGCGCGAGCAGGGCATCGCTGTCGACGGCGTGCACGTTGGCCAGAGCGATATTCCCGTCGAGGTCTGCCGCAAACTTTTGGGCCCCGATGCCATTGTGGGCCTTTCGGCCCGTTGCGAGGAGATGCTCGAGTACGTCAAGACCGCCGACATGAGCCTGGTCGACTACCTGGGCATCGGCCCGCTCCACGAGACCGAGACCAAGCGCGACTGCGGACGCGCGGCCGACGGCTCTATCATCACCAAGAGCTTTGAGGACTTGGCCGCACTCCACGCGGCAAGCCCCGTGCCCATCGTGGTGGGCGGCGGCGTCAAGACGGCCGACCTGCCACAGCTCAAGGCCACCGGCGTCGATGGCTTCTTTGTGGTGAGCGCCGTCTGCAGTGCCGACGACCCCTACGCCGCCGCCAAGGAGCTCGTCGATACCTGGCAGCAGGCATAGGCTCAAGCCGAGCAGCCGATTCGCAGCCTCATATCTTCAGCGATGGAAAGCGCATCCCAGTTTGGACCTCCATTCCGGGATGCGCTTCCCGCCGAGATGGCGGCAGCAGCCTCTACCCTGCCAGATATGTCTCCAGTGCCGGCAAGGTTGCCTCCGCATCGCGGCGGCCGATCTGATAGATGCGTTCGAGTTCATCGGGCTCGCGGCACAGCGACGGCACCTTCACCGATTCGCTCGGCCGCACCACAAAGATTTCGCCGGCAGCCTCGCGACGCGCCAGGTCATCGAGCGTAGCATTGTAGACCTCATGCCGATGCTCAAGCGCCGCGACAAACTCCGGGTAGTGACGGAACACGCGCCGCAGCATGGGCATCACGCTGTTGGGCTGCTTCACAAAGCCCGCCGGCTGCGTGAGTACCACGATATTGCGGTCATACCCCTGCGCAAACAGCCATGCACTGGGAATAGAATCAGCCACGCCACCATCCAGATACTTATGCCCGTCAATAGCAACGGGACGCGTCGCCACGGGAATCGCCGACGATGCCCGGATCCACTCGATATCCCTCTCGTCGCCATAGGGCAGGTCGTGGTAGACGGCCTTGCCCGTCTCGATATCGGTACACACGCACGTAAATCGCATGGGGCAGGCGCGATACGCCTCCAAGTCGATGGGATCGCGCTCGATAGGCACCTCATGATAGGCAAAATCGGCATTGAACATATCACCAGTTCGCAGCCAGCTCGTCACGCTCGCATAGCGCTTATCGGCGCAATAGGCCTTGTTGTAGCGAATGGCGCGGCCGATCTGCCGCGATTTAAAGTTGTAGCCAAACGCCGCGCCCGCCGAGACACCCACCATATGGTCGCAGGTCAAACCGTGCTCCATCCAAACGTCGAGCACGCCCGCCGTATACATACCGCGGTAGCCGCCTCCCTCAAGCGCGAGCCCCACCGTGCGTGTCGTATCCGGCTGTGCCATGCGACCATCTCCGTTCCTGCGTTTTAAAACGGGACAAGTATACCCGTCAACATATATCGTCTCAGTCGCATTTTTATCAAGCATCGCATCGTCGCGCTACCGCTTGTCGAATAATAGTCGCCCGCAGCATGTGTACCCATCTATAATTGTGCACTGTTGTTTATGCTACTCAGCAGTTATCAACAGCGAACATTCGTCGGCAAATTAACCCAACAACGCAGCAAGACGGGGGCCTGGATACACGCAAAACGCCGAGCAACGACGCGTGTACACAACGAGCTCGCCCGACGCAATCCGCCCCGACCTCAGAAAGCCGCTTAGAACATGGAAACTGTCAGCAATTACACCGAAACGCTCGAAAAGACCGTCCACGACCTTCTCAAGCGTCAGGAGGATCTAATCAGAACTGCCTTTACCGACCAGCTTACCGGGCTTGGCAACCGTGGCGGCTTTGCCCGTTCCCTCGAGGAGCTCTGGGAGCAGGATACCCCCATTACCATGGCGTTCATCGACATCGATAACCTTAAGCACTGCAACGACGTCTTTGGGCATGACGAGGGCAACCGCTATATCTTGCAGGTAAGCCTCTATCTCAAGCTGTATATGAAGGTGGACGAAGCGGCATTTCGTCTGGGAGGCGACGAGTTTGCCATCCTGTCTACGATTGCAACCGAGGACGACCTCGCCGAACGTCTGGAACACTGCCGAACGATCCTGCTCAAAAACAACGATTCCGAGATGCCCCACTCGTTTAGCTATGGAGTGTCGCATGCCGCCCCCGCCCTGGGCGAAGCCACCAACCGTATGACGCTCGATGCCGACCATCGCATGTACGACTACAAGTTACGTCATGCCATGCACCTCGATCGACGCAATATCACGCAAGTCCACGCCGACGACTTCGAAATAAGCGATCGTATTTTCGACGCCTTTTCGATGCTCAACGAGGGCCGTTATTTCTTTATCGAGAACTTGGACAAACATCGCACCCTTTGGTCACAAGGTGCCTTGCGCGATCTTGGCCTTCCCTCGGAGCACATAGACAACTGTCGCGATTACTGGAAAACGCGCGTCCATCCCGACGACCTTGAGGCCTGCGTCAACGACATCGACCAAGTCTACAACGGTACCAAGCATCGTCGCGTCATGCAGTATCGTGTGCGCAACGCCGTCGGCGACTACGTCCTTTGCCGTGCTCGCGGGTTTCGTATCGACGGCGACGGAAATGTCCCCTCGCTCTATGTCGGCGAGCTCGTCAACCACTCACTTGCCGAAACCGTCGACGCCGCCACAGGCCTCGGAACGCAGCGCATGCTGGTCAATGCCATCGATACCTGCCGCCTCGACCGTTGCGAGACAGGGCTTATAGCGGTGCGCGTTCGTGGCACGACAAAGCTCAACGAGCTCTACGGGGCCGAGGCTGTCGACAACATGCTCGCCGAATACGCGGGCCGCATGCTGTCGATCACCCGCGGCAGAAGCCGGGTCTACCGTTCACGAAGCGTCCAGTTTGTCGTGCTCAGCAACGATTTGGACCACGAGGCATTCGAGCAACTGACCCGCCACCTTAAAGAGGCCGTTTTCGCTCCTGTGCAAATCGCAGGCGACACCATTGCTCCCGTCTGCCTTGTCGTTCCGACCTTTTACGAACGCCTGGACTCCCAAGCATCGACTGTTTTGGGCGAACTCGATCGTCGCCTTCGCACGGCCGGCGGACTTGTTCCCAACGACAGTCTGCCCATACCCGAGATGGAACGCAAAGGCGCCGTCGCCGAGCACCTCGACATGCTCACTGGCCTCTACCGCCCCAGCGAGTTTATGCGCCGTGCCAATGCCTTCATCAAGGCAAGGCGCGACGACGCTTGGTGTATCGCCACGGTCGACATGGGCCACATGCGCCTGTTTAATGAATGGCACGGCCAGGCCGAGGGCGACCGCGTGCTCGCCGATGTGGGCACGGTCCTCAAGGACATCGAGAATGCCGATATGGGCGTCGCAGGATACTGGGGCCAAGATGACTTTTGCGTACTCATCCCCTTTAAGCACATCACCGTCCATCAAATCTACAACCGCGTTCGCGAGGCAGTAGCTAGGCATGATGACGGCGTAGGTTTTTGGCCGTCCATGGGCATTTACCCCATCGGCTCCAATGAGGAGATCACCATCGATGCGCAGGCGAAGGCCATGTTTACCAATCGACGCGCAAAAAACGACTTTAAGGAGCGCATTGCCATTTTCTGCCCCGCGGAGTACGAGCGCGAAGTCGCATTCCACCGCACGCTGACCGAATTCCAGTACGCGCTCTCAGATGGTCGTATTACCTACCACTTGCAGCCCCAGGTCGATATGGAAACCGGTGAGATTATTGGCGCCGAAGCACTCACCCGTTGGATTGACAAGGACGGCTCTCTCATTTCGCCCGCAACGTTTATCCCCGCACTCGAGGAAAGCGGCTTTGTGGTGACGCTCGACAAGTACATTTGGCAGGGTGTCGCCTCGTGGCTGCGCGAGCGTCTCGATCACGGTCTTCGCGTGGTTCCGATCTCGCTTAATGTGTCGCGCGTGGATATCCTTGCCCTCGACGTTGCCAAACATATGGGGGCGCTCGCCGCCCAATACAACCTACCGCCCGAGCTTATGCGTATCGAGATCACCGAGACGGCTTATACGGGAGAATCCGAGGCCGTGGACAAACTGACGGCCGACCTGCACACCCGCGGCTTCTCGACCTATATGGACGATTTTGGCACCGGCCAGTCCACGCTTGCGATGCTCAAGAACGTCAACGTCGACGTCATTAAGCTCGACCGCGCCTTTGTGCCCACCGACCGCGATCAAGGCCGCAGCACGCAAATCATTTCATCGATGCTCGAAATGGCACAGTCGCTCCATCTGCCCGTCGAGGTCGAAGGCGTCGAGACAAATGAGCAGGCGGACATGCTACGACAAATGGGCGCCCGCTACGCTCAGGGCTTCCTCTACTACCGCCCCATGCCGGCGAAGGATTTTGAGGCATTGCTCGATGGCGGCAATAACAACTGATTCGCTCGCGCGCAAAACGCCACCGCCGAAGGGGGAATTTGCCTCCATTAGCTAACTTATATCCCCAATTCAAACCGAATTGGGGATATGATACAAACCGCTGTTCCGCCCAAGGAGGTTATCCATCATGAACGAGTCATATCGCATGGGCGAGCAATCGATTATTGTCTATCTTCAGCGACTTGCAAATGGCATCTCGACCGCCGAACTCGATGTTGCCGCGCTGCCTGCTGAGCTACGCGCCGTTGGCGAGCAACTGCAAAAGACGCATGCCATCCTGCAACAAGAGCGCCGGCTGCTTGAGAGCAACGCCTATATCGACCCGCTCACCAACTTGGGCAACCGCAACGGATTCGACCGTCACGTCGAGCAACTCTGGCACAAAGGCGACCCCTTCACCTGCGCCTATATTGACATCGACCATCTCAAACATTGCAATGATAGGTTTGGCCACGCCGAAGGCAATCGCTATATTCTAGGTATCTGCCGCACGCTCTCCGAAACCATGGAGCACGATGAGATGCTGTTCCGTATCGGTGGAGACGAGTTTGTGCTCATCTCGCTCTCCGCAAACGAGACTGAACTCGAGCAGCGCTTGGAGCAGGTACGTACCGGACTGATCGAGGCGAGCTCAGGTGGCAAGGCGCCCATGATCGGCAGCTTTAGCTTTGGCTGCTCGCGCGTCGATCCACTTGCCGGCGACACGCGTCGCCAGATGACGATGGATGCCGATCGCAAGATGTATCGCTATAAGCTCATGCATCGTGTGCAGCAACCGAAAGACGATGACGCGCCGCAACGCCCAATCGTCGATCAGCTTCCCTGCAACGACCGGGTGTTCCAAGCGATCTCCATGAGCTCCGAGACGCGCTATCCCTTTATCCTCAATCTCGATACGGGAGAATCGCAATGGTCGGTTAACGCCGTGCGCGATTTTGACCTGCCCTCCCAGCACCCTTTTAACTCACTCGATATATGGCTCGCCCGCGTTCATCCCGAGGACCGCGACAACGTACGCGCCGAGCTCGACATGGTGATAAACAGCACGTGGCACTTCCACTACATGCAGTATCGCGTAATGGATGCCACCGGAAATTACGTGCTTTGCGACTGCACGGGCTACCGCTTGGACGGCACCGATACCGAGCCCAGCATGTATGTGGGCATTATCGTCAACCGAAGCCTAGCGGATACGACCGACTCGGTAACGGGCCTGGGCGATGTCCACGCACTGGTCAACGCTATTGGAGAGATGCGCCACGTGCCGCACGAGGCGGGCTTTATTGCCATTAAGGTCAACGATATCGCCGAGGTCAATGCCCGCTTTGGATTCGATGCAGGCGACCGCGTACTCGCCGAAAGCGCCGCCTGCCTCATGGATTGTTCGCGCGGCAAGGGCCGCCTGTTCCGCTCAACGGGGCCGATGTTCGTGGCACTCTTCGATGAGCTCGGCCCCGAGGCAATCGATGAGATCGCAAGCGACATCGAACGGTTCCTGGGTTCTCCCGTGCTCATCGGCTCGCTTGAATATCAGCCGCCCATTCGCGTGGCCACGCTCCATCTGGACGGCGTCGACCGTCAGCCCGTTTCCATTTTGAACGAGCTCAAAGCGTTGCTTGGGAAAGCCGTGCAGGTGCCAGGTACCAAACTGGATTAGCGCCGCGCCCGCGCCGCCTCCCCCATCGTGCGATAATCCTCTGCAGAAGTCACCAAAAGCAGAGGGAGTTTGTGATGAAGGTTCTTTTAGTCAACGGTAGCCCCAAGGCAAACGGCAACACCGCTCGCGCGCTTGCCGAAGTCGCCGAGCAATTGCATGCCGAGGGTATCGATACCGAGGTGTTCCAGCTGGGCGCCAAGCCCATTCGCGACTGCATTGGCTGTGGTCAGTGTGGCAAGCTCGATTGCCGCTGCACCTTTGACGACGACGTGGTCAACGAGCTCATTGCCGCCGCCGAGCAGGCTGACGGCTTTGTCTTTGGCTCACCTGTCTACTATGCGCACCCCAGCGGCCGCATCCTTTCGGCCCTCGATCGCGCCTTCTATGCCGGCAGCAAGGCCTTTGCGCACAAGCCGGGCGCTGCCATCGCCGTCGCCCGTCGCGGCGGTACGTCGACGACCTTCGACGTACTCAACAAGTACTTCACCATCAACCAGATGCCCGTGGTTGCCTCCACGTACTGGAACAACGTGTTTGGTCGCGTGCCCGGCGACGCCAATGGGGACGCCGAGGGCCTTGCCACCATGCGCAACATCGGCAAAAACATGGCCTGGCTCCTTCGCTGTATCGAGGCAGGACAGGCCGCCGGCATCAACGCACCCGAGGCAGATCGAGCAACGACCAACTTCATCAGGTAGAACGGCGGAACAAATACATGAACGTGCAGATTTTTGGCACCAAAAAGTCCTTCGATACCAAGAAAGCACAGCGCTTCTTCAAAGAGCGCCGCATTAAGGTGCAGTTTATCGACCTTAAGGAAAAGGAGATGAGCAAGGGCGAGCTCACGAGCGTGATGCAGGCGGTCGGCGGCATCGACAAGCTGCTCAACCCCAAAGCCAAGGACGAGGAGACGCTCGCGCTCATCCAGCACCTCACCCCCAGCCAGCGCTTTGACAAGCTGCTCGAGAACCAGCAGGTTCTCGCCGAACCCATCGTGCGCAACGGCAAAAAGGCCACCGTCGGTTATTGCCCCGATGTATGGGGAGCCTGGGAGTAGCTTGTGTTATTTGCCGGCTCGTGGGTATAAGAGCAGGCGTTTGGCATAAGATTCAACTGTAAGTCATGTCTAACAAAGGAGGGCACATGCCCAACAAACCCGTGAAGATCATCATGCTTACCGGATACCTCGGTGCCGGCAAGACCACGCTGCTCAACCACATCCTCGCTAACGACGGCGGCATCCGCGCCGCCGTGATTGTCAACGATATCGGCGAGATCAACGTCGACGCCAGCCTTATCGCCGACGGCGGCCTTTCCGAGACCGACGACCTCATCCCGCTCACCAACGGCTGCATCTGCTGCACGCTTTCGGACGACCTGGCCAACCAGCTGCAGGGCATCGCCGATTCGGGCAACTTCGATTACATCATCATCGAGGCCTCGGGCATTTGCGAGCCCATCCCCATCGCCTACACCATCTCGAGCTTCTGCGACGAGGCCAAGGTGGGCGGCGAGCCCAAGCTCGCGCTCGACAACATCGTGGCCGTGGTCGACTGTGCCCGCATGTACGACGAGTTCAACGGCGGTCGCGACCTGCTGGCCGAGGATATCGACGAGGACGACATCGAGAGCCTGCTCATCCAGCAGATCGAGTTCTGCTCCACGCTGATCCTCAACAAGACCGATACCGTGAGCCCTGAGCAGATCGCCGAGCTCAAGGCCATCGTGCGCAGCCTGCAGAAGGACGCCGTGATCGTCGAGGCTCAAAACGGCGAGGTCCCCATGGAGGAGCTGCTCGACACCGACCGCTTCGACTTTATGCGCGCCTACAACTCCGCCGCCTGGATCGAGGCCATGGAGCATCCCGAGGAGCACGACGACCCCGAGGTGCTCGAGTATGACATCGAGACCTTTGTGTACTCGCGCCGCAAGCCGTTTGACCTGCAGAAATTTACCGATTTTGTTGAGCAGGAGTGGCCCGACGAGGTCATCCGCGTCAAGGGTCCGCTGTGGCAGACCGGCGATCCGGACATGTGCTACATGTTTGAGCAGGCCGGCCACCAGATGCGCCTGATGGAGAATGGCCTGTTCGTTGACTCCGCGCCCGAGGGCGAGAAGCAGAAGATCATCGACGAGAACCCCGAAATCATGCAGATTTGGGACGACGAGACGGGCGACCGCATGACGAGCCTGTGCATCATCGGCCGTCACATGGACAAGGATGCGCTCATCGCCTCCCTCGATGCCTGCCTGACCGACTGGCACCGTGCCTAGGTTTATCCAAGCGGGTTTTTCCGCTACGCAACCGCCAAACCACCACGAAGGTGCCTGTCCCCTTCGTGGTGGTTTTTCGTTCTATGCCAAGGAGATTCATGTTCAACATTGTGCTGTATGCGCCCGAAATCCCGGCCAATACGGGCAATATCGGCCGCACCTGCGTGGTTGCCGGCGCCCGCCTGCATCTGGTGGAGCCGCTGGGCTTTTCGCTCGACGACAAGACAGTACGTCGCGCTGGCCTGGGCTACTGGCAAAACTTGGACGTGACGACCTATGCCGGCTGGAAGGATTTCCTTGCGCGCAACGACCTCTCCCCCGCCGATGGTCGCCTACATCTGCTGACCAAAAAGGCACGCCGAACCTATGCACAGAGCACCTACCGCGACGGTGACTATTTAGTCTTTGGCAGCGAAAGCTCGGGCATTCCCGAGCCACTGCTTGCCGCGGCGCCCGAGCGCTGCGAGCGCATCCCGATGCTGCGCGATTGCGACTCACTCGATAACGCCGAGGCTTGGGAAGCCCACGAGGAATCGCTGGGGCATACCGAGGACAGCCACGAGACCATCCTTCAGCAGGATATCTGCGGCAACTTCGTCAACCCGGACGACTACCGTATCAGTGCACTCAACCTCTCCAACAGCGCCGCCATCGTCCTCTACGAGGCCCTGCGCCAAACAGGCTTTCCGGGAATGTAACAAACCCGCCATTAGGGGACGGGGTAGAAATGGCAGATTTTTAAACCCTCTAGCTCTTGACAAGCTGGTTTTGGCATCAATGTGACAAAGGGACTGTCGCTTTGTCACATTGATGCTCTAAATAACGAACCATTGCTTTTAATCAGAATTAACTAAAATAAAATGAAGTTAAACGGCGGTGTGAAAGGAGAGCCTTGTGAAATATCTCGAGAACCCGTTTACCCCCAGTTTTGGTGAGGTTCCTGCCCATCTCGCTGGCAGACAACAGATTATTCGGGATTTGGACCGTGCCTTCTTGAGCCAGCGCAGGCGCCCGGAATTGACTTCGATCTTCTCAGGCGCGCGCGGAACCGGTAAAACCGCTCTCATGTCGTCGCTCGCGACAAGGGCGGAATCCCACGGCTGGATAGCCGTAAAGACGACCGCGCTCCCGGGAATGCTTGAGGAAATCGAGTTCGGGGCGAAACGTGCTGCCGGCCATCTTATCGACCCGTCTAAGAACTTCGAAGTCACCGGCCTCGGAATTGCACCGCTCGGCAGCATCGAGGTCAATCGCGTTCACGATGCCTCAACCTGGCGTTATCGCATGAGCGACATCATCGACCAGCTCAACGAGGCGGGCACCGGTCTGCTCGTCACGGTTGACGAGATGGACCCGACACTCGACGAGATGATTCAGCTCGCAGCGACGTATCAGCACTTTGTGACCGATGGGAAACGCGTCGCGCTGCTCATGGCGGGACTTCCCAACAACGTCTCGACGTTGCTGAACCACAAGACGGTCTCGTTCCTTCGCCGCGCCCAACAATATCATCTGGGTCGCATTGCCGACTATGACGTACGCGAGGCCTTGATTCGCACGATCCAGGAAAACGATCGCCTGGCAGATGCCGAGGGAATCGATAGAGCCGTTCGCTCGATCTCTGGTTTTCCCTTCCTATTGCAACTCGTAGGCTACCGTGCCTGGGATCTCACAAGCGATTCGAAGGAAATCTCGTCACGCGACTTTGACCTGGGAATCAAAATCGCGCGCGACGAGATGGACGACCGAATCCTCGCGGCAACCTATCGGGAACTCACTGCAGAGGACAAGCGATTCCTCATCGCCATGCTCGATGACGAGGAAGAGTCCACCACCGCTGACCTTGTCGAGCGCCTTAAGCGTTCGCCGCAGCAGGTCTCCCGCTACCGACGCCGCATGATAGATGCCGGCATCATCGGAGAACGAGGACGAGGGCTCGTCGCATTTGAATTGCCATTCTTCCGCGACTATCTCGCGGCTCAATGCGTGAAATAGAGGTCAATGCGACAAAGGGGCAGCCCCTTTGTCGCATTCGGTTATAGGTAGCGACCGGTGATGCTTGTAGAGCAGGCAGCGATGTCGCCCGGCGTGCCGGCGCAGACGATTTGCCCGCCCGCGTCGCCACCACCCGGGCCCATGTCGATCACGTAATCGGCATTGCGGATAAGGTCGAGATCGTGTTCGATCACGATAACCGTGGCGCCCTTGGCAACGAGGCCGTCGAACACACTCAGCAACACTTGGACATCGAGCGGATGTAGTCCGATTGTGGGCTCGTCGAACACGAATACGGCGTCGTCCTGCACGCGGCCCATCTCGCTCGCGAGCTTAAGGCGCTGTGCCTCACCGCCCGAAAGCGCCGGCGTGGGCTCACCGAGCGTGAGATAACCCAGGCCCAGGTCGTGCAAGGTCTGTAAGCGCGTCTGAACCTTCTTGAGTCCCACCGTGGCGTCGATGGCCTCGTCCACACTCATGTCCATGAGCTGCGGCAACGTAAGTAGGCTTCCATCCTTGCCCTCGCGATGGATACGCGAAGCCGCGTCGGCATAACGCGAACCGCGACATGCCGGGCAGACGATCTCGACATCGGGCAAAAACTGCACGTCGAGCGATATCGATCCCGTACCATCGCACGTAGGGCAGCGCAAGGCGCCAGTGTTGTAGCTAAAGGCACCCGCCTTGTAGCCGGCTGCCTTGGCTTCGGGCGTACGGGCGAAGGCGCGGCGCAGCTCATCATGGATGTCGGCATAGGTCGCTACCGTCGAGCGCACGTTGGCACCGATGGGCGTGGCGTCAATCAGGTTGGCACGCGCAATGCCCTCGGCATCGACCCAACGCACGTGCCCCGGCAGACGCTCGCCAGCTGCCTGCGCCTTAAGCGCCGGGATGAGCGTCTCGAGCACCAACGTCGTCTTACCCGAACCCGAAACACCCGTCACCGCGACAAGGCGGCCGCGCGGGATATCGACTTCGAGCGGCTTGACGGTATGGATGGCATCGGTCGCCATGCGGATATGGCCCTGGTCGAACATTTCGTCGTCAGTCACCTGCGGACGCAAGCGCTTGGGCTCGGCGCGCAAAAACGGCGCGATGCGGCTGCTTTGCGATTGTTCGACCTCGTCTACCGTACCAGCGGCGATCACATTGCCGCCGCCTGCTCCGGCAACGGGGCCCATCTCGACCAGATAGTCGGCTTCCGCCAGTACGCGCGTGTCGTGGTCGACAACAACCACAGTGTTGCCGTCATCCACCAGATCGCGCATCACGCCCACCAAGCCGTCGACATTGGCTGGATGCAAGCCGATCGAGGGCTCGTCCAGCACATAGAGCACGCCCGTCGACCGGTTGCGCACCACGCGGGCGAGCTGCACGCGCTGGCGCTCACCCGTGGAGAGTGTGGCACCGGCGCGGTCGAGTGAAAGGTAATCGAGACCCAGGTCGACCAGACGACGGGCCACGCTCAAAAACGAATCGCAGATATCCGTCGCCATGGGCCGCATCTCGGGCGGCAAGGATGCGGGCACCCCGCGCATCCACTCAATCGCCTCGCCCAGCGTCATGGCCGCGGCCTGCGCCAGATTGATACCGCGCACTTGGGGCTGGCGCGCAGCCTCGGAAAGACGCGTGCCACCACAGTCAGGGCATGCCCCCTCGCGCAAAAAGCGCGCAACGCGTTTTAAGCCCTTATCGTCCTTGACCTTGGCGAGCGCATTCTCGACGGTATAGACGGCGTTGTAATAGGTGAAGTCGAGCGGCGTGGCGCCCTCGCCGTTTTTGGGAACGTAGAGAATGTGCTTCTTAACCGCCGGACCATGGAACACGATGTCGCGCTCTTGAGGCGTGAGCTGGTTAAACGGCACGTCGGTACGCACGCCCATCTCGCCGGCTACCTGCTTCATCAGATCCCACATAAGCGTACCCCAGGGAAGTACTGCGCCCTCGTTGATGGTCTTTGACTCATCGGGCACCAGGCTCGTCTCGTCCACCTCGCGCATGACACCGGTACCGCCGCAGGTAGGGCACGCACCGCCGCTATTGAAAGCCAAATCCTCGGCACTCGGCGCGTAGAACTCGCGACCGCACGCAGGGCACGTGAGCGACAGACCAGCGGCCACGTTAAGGCTCGGTTCCACGCGCGTCCCGCAATGCGGGCACACGTGATGGGCGCAACGGCTAAAGAGCAGACGCAGACTATTGTTGAGCTCGGTCATGGTGCCAAAGGTGGAGCGCACGCCCGGCACGCTGGGGCGCTGATGCAATGCGAGCGCCGCCGGCACGTGCAGTACCTCGTCCACCTGGGCGTGTTCGGCCTGCGTCAGGCGACGGCGAGTATAGGTGCTGAGTGCTTCCAAGTAGCGACGCGAGCCCTCGGCATAAAGAACTCCCAGTGCCAGCGAACTCTTGCCCGAGCCCGACACGCCGGCAATACCCACGAGCTTTCCCAGCGGAATATCGATATCGATGTCCTTAAGGTTATGGACACGTGCGCCACGTACCTCGATAGCCTGCGGGCTCATCTTCTGTTCCGTCACCTTTATCACCCTACTCATGCCATATAACTCGATCGCGAATGTACGCGCCCAGCATGGGCACGGTAAACCGGACGAGGCCATATCCGGCAGCCTCGATGACGCGCTCGCGAATCAGGCTTGCGCGATATTTACTCGCCCAGCTCTGAGTACGATCGCAGCGCTCAATGATATCCGCCATACGAGTCGGTTTGTCCTCGTCAACCGCCATGGCCTCGATAAAAAGGCGCTGTGGACTACGCAGCCCGTAATACAGGGGCGCGTCAACCGCTTCGTAGAACTCGGAGACGGCGTCCGTATGGCCGGCCTCGGCATCGCACCTTTCGATGACCTGCGAACCACGCCGGACAGCAGAGCGCCACATGTAATAGCCCACCAGCTGAACCATATAGGGATGCCCCATGCTCTTGCGTGCCGCAAGGTCCGCCGTCTCCGCGTCAACGTAAAGACCAGCGTCTTTGACCGTCTGGATATACGAATCGCGCACCTTGGGCAAAGAAATCGCCCCCAGCGTACGCTGCTGGGCACGGCGCAAAAACGTCACGCTCGGCTCTTCGAGCAAGTCATCAACCATACTGGGCAATCCAGCGAACGCCAGCGCAAGACCGCGCTGGTCGCTATCGGGCAGGCCCGTGGCATCCTGGTCTCCGAGCACCTGCTGATAGAGAACGGCAAGAGCCGCCAGTTCCTCGATAGACGCCGATTGCGCCTCGTCAATCGCAAACAGTATGCCCTTGCCTGGACCGAGCTTCTTAAGGCGCTCGTTGACCAGCCCTCGCAACGTCTCGCCCTTTGCTCGCGCCGCCTCGACCGACATCCGGCCAAACGACGGACCGAGCTCCATTGACGTCCCAACGGGTTTATTCAAGCGAAGCGCGTCGGTCAAGCGGTCGCATAAGCCAAGCGAAGCGGAATCGGAGACAACCACCCATCCGCGCTTACTAGCCAAACGCTGTAGCTCCCGCAAGAGAACTGTTTTGCCACAGCCGCGGTTTCCCGTAATGAGCATGAGCCTACCCGGCGCTCCGGCGCCGTTATCGAGCCCTTCCTCACAATCCTCGATGACCGACTCTCGACCGATGAGCATCGGAGGCCGCTTGCCTGCCGTTGGCTTAAAGGGATTTGGATTCATGTCGGCCTCCTCGGATCGGTAAACCCTGGTAACAGTTATACCAACTTATACCGAGTTATACCAATTAAATGCGGCAAAGAGTCTGACCCTCTATCACCTATGGTCGAAAAACTCGGCGTCTGCTGCTCGCCAGGGGCGGAAGGTGGCGGGATCGACCTTTACGTGCGCTGCGGCGGGGACGTCGTACCACTTGACGGTGTAGCCAGCGCCGTGAGAGCAAAAGACCGAGTCGGGCGTGTTGGACAGATCGGCCTCGGGCTCGTAGGCGGCCGCCTCGATGACGCGCTCGGCATCATGGCAAGCCGCATAGCCGGCGAACTCCAGGTACAGATGACCGCGACCGCTCGTGTAGGCAGCCACCTCCAGTGCGTAATCCTGCACCTCTGATGCCGGCACGCGACCCACAATCTTCGCCCGGTCCCCCGCCATCGTCGGCGGCTCGTACTCGGCACCCATGCGCGTGGCATCCGAGAGCGCCCGACCCACGCACTCCCCCGGCACCTCGAGCTCAAAGTGGTACCACGGCTCCAGCAACACGGCCGCGCCGGCCTCACGCGCCCGCATCAAACCCTGACGAATCGCGCGGTACGTGGCCTGGCGAAAGTCGCCGCCCTCGGTGTGCTTGGCATGAGCGCGGCCACCCGTGAGCGTAATGCGAATATCGGTGATGGGCGAGCCGGTCAGCACGCCCAAGTGATCGCGCTCCATGGCGTTGGTGAGTGCCAAACGCTGCCAGTTAAGATCGAGCTCGTCGGTCGAGGCCACGGTACCAAACTGCACGCCCGAGCCCGCCGGCAACGGCTCCAGACGTAGATGCACCTCAGCATAGTGACGCAGTGGCTCAAAGTGGCCCACGCCCTCGACCGGCTGCGAAATAGTCTCCTTATAGAGGATGCCGCCGGGCTCAAACTCGACCGCAAGGCCAAAACGATCGGCCAGCACGCGCTGCACGACCTCGAGCTGCACGGCGCCCATCAACTGCAAATGAATCTGCTCAAGATGAGTGTTCCAGCTTACGCCGAGCATGGGATCTTCGTCCGCCAACTCAGTCAGCGCTTTGAACACCGCGTGGACATCGTGTTCGCCCGGAAGCACCGTATAGGTGAGGACCGGCGCAATGACGGGCGCATCGCACGCGGGTTCCGCGCCCAGGGCGTCCCCTGGGCGAACGTGCGCAAGGCCCGTCACGGCACAAATGCCGCCAGCAGCAACTTCTTGGGCAAGCTCATACTTCTCGCCGTTATAGATGCGTACCTGATCGACCTTCTGCTCCCATGCCTCGGCACCGGAACGTCCGTTAATCACCTGTTTGGCATGCAGCGTGCCGCCGGTCACTTTAACCCAAGCCAAGCGCTCGCCGCGGTCCCCGCGGCTGACGCGATAGACGCGGGCGGCAAACTCCGGGAGCCACGCCTGTTCGCGCATCAGCGCGCATATACCATCCAACAGCTCGTCCACACCTTGGTCCTTGAGCGCCGAGCCGGCAAAGCAGGGAAAGAGCTTGCGCTCGGCAACCATGCGCGACAGCGTCGCGGAGGAAAGCTCACCCGCCTCAAGAAACTCCTCGAGCGCCGCCTCGTCTAACGCAGCAGCATCCTCCTGAACGGTGCCGCCCGCCAGCAGTTCGTTGGCATCCAGGCAGCCCTCGGAAAGACGCTGCCCAAGCTGTGCCAGCAAAACATCGCGGCCGGGATTCTCCAAATCGATCTTGTTGATAAAGATGAACGTCGGGATGTCATAGCGCGCAAGCAGGCGCCACAGGGTCTCGGTGTGCCCCTGCACGCCATCGTTGGCGCCCACAACCAAAATCGCGTAGTCCAGCGCGCGCAACGTGCGCTCCGCCTCGGCAGAAAAATCGACATGCCCCGGTGCGTCCACGAGCATAACGTGGGTGTCACCATGGTCGAGCACAGCCTGCGACGAGAAGATCGTGATACCGCGCTCACGCTCAATCTCGTTCGTATCCAGATGCGAGTCGCCATCGTCAACGCGGCCGCGCTTGCGAATGCGGCCCGCGTTAAACAGCATGGCCTCGGCCAGCGTGGTCTTGCCGGCATCGACATGCGCCAAGATTCCAACGACCGCTTGCTTCGACATGGCTCTCCTCTTATTGCAGGCCCATCGCACGCGGCAACGGGCACCCTCGTTCCACACTGGATGATACAATTTACGGGCCGGCGGGCGAAGCGGGCCCTATCCCCCGACCGAGCTCATCGCCCCGCGTTGCCGCGCGGCGATTTTCGTAGGTTCGCGCCTTGCGAAAGCCGGCTTGCAAAACAGCGCGGCGGACGAAAATAGCCCCACCCGAGGCCATTTTCGTTCGCATGAATTGTTGATGCGCGCCCTCGCTCTTATGCCTCGCGCAGCCAATCAAACGCGACGCGCGGCGTACCGTCCGACACATATACGATACCGGCGCGCTTAAACCCCGCCTTAATACTCGCGCCTTGCATGGGCAGGTTATCCTGATGCGTGTCGATACGCAGGTGGTTGGCGCGCTCCTTGGCAAAGGCAAACATCGCAGCCGCGATGCCGTGCGCGGTGCCATCGGACGCCACACGGTGCAGCACGGCGTACGGAGTGTCGCTGCGCCATTGACCGTCCTCAATGACGTCATAGCACTCGTCCGGACCCGGTAAAAAGGCAAACGTCGCCACCACGCGACCGTCGACTTCGCACACATAACTGCCACCAGCGGCAATATCGGCAGCCAGTTGCTCGGCCGAAGGCGTGCCCTCGGGCCACTGCGTGGCGTTGCCATGCGCGCGCATAAAGGCGCGGGCCACGTCATAGATAGCCATGACGGCGGGAGTGTCGGTATCGAGGGTTTTTCTGATCATCACGCGGCGACCTCACGTTTATTGGTATCACTTTGATTGAGCAATGATACCAACGTTTTGAGAAGGGCGCGAAGCAGATGGGAAGCAAAAAGCGAGCCGCCTGGTCAAAGGCCAAAAGCGAGTTTTTAGGCGCTGCCACCGGCGGCGATATGAGCGACCTGTTTGCACGCGAGGACGAGCGCCGCGACGCCCTGGACGCCGAGCGCGATGAAGCTTGGCGCTACAAGTCGTGCGAGCGCAAAAACCGTTACGACACGCGTGCCGAGGCCGAGGCCGTTATGGCCGACTGCGAAAACCGCGGACGCCGCGGGCTGGCCTGCTACAAATGCGAATACTGCGGCGGCTGGCACCTGACGTCGCACCCTTGGAAATAGGCCCCGCATCGACACGGCACCGATGGAGCGTCAACCATCGTACGCAAGCTACGGGCGCGGCGGCACCAACACATCGTAGCGAACGGCCTTGCCCGCAAGCTGATAGCTCGGCTTAACGCCGGCAAGCAGTGGCCCCTTCACCGGCCGTTTGATAACGACCTTGCGCGGCCGCACCGCAAGCGCGGCTTCGACCAGCGCCTCCTCATCGGCACACGGCTGCTCCAGATGGTGCAAGAGTTGGAACTTCTTTTTCACCGCCGCGCTCTTGGTGCGCTCGGGAAACATGGGGTCCAGATACACCACGTCGGGAGCCGCGAGCTCGCCCTGCCCGATCAACTCAGCTGCATGGCGAAGGCCGGCAATACTGTCCTCGCCCGCATGTAAGCGCATGCGTGACACGGCAGCCGCAAGCGCCGGATCATCTGCCGCGCGATCCAGGGCATCCTGAAGCAGCGCCGCGATCACGCAATCCTGCTCATACAGATCGACGGTAAAGCCCGCGGCCGCCAGCAGCAGCGAATCCTCGCCAAAGCCTGCCGTGGCGTCAATCGCCCATGGGCTCTCGATGCCTTTTGCGCGCGCAGCCTTTACCAGCAGCTCTTGCTGCAGACGGCCCTGCTTGAGCCGCGGAAGCATGCGGTCAAAATCGGCACGCAGCTCCATCGTGCCGTCGGTGAGCGTGAGGCCCTCGGACTTCCCGGTCAGCTCAAGCCCCGCGGCCCGAGCAACAGAAAAGGGATCGACGACACCCATGGGTACTCCTTAACAAGCTAAACGAATACGTGAGCGCCGTTCATGCCAGCACCCAACCGTCCGCTATTGTCCCACATGCGACATGGCCCACAGCATCCCAATGCAAAGCACCGCCATCAATCCCGTGCACACGGCAGCGATCACAGAATCACCCATGCGCCTTCCCAACGACCGCGGCTCACGCACTTGCCCTGCTCCGTACATCATGACTCCTCCTTGAGACCAGCTCCTTGTTACGGCCTCATCATCGCAGCGCCGCACATGGGCTGCCATCGATTTGGCTTACGTCCAGCTTTCCTTTTTGAAAGGTTGGGGTGGGCTGCGCGGGGTCAAAGCGCTTTCAGGCGCATGCATCGCCGCGTTGAACTACAATGTGCTTCACCATATGTGCAGCACATGGGGTACGTCAGATTGACGTACTCGTATCGAAAGGACCAGCCATGAGTTCCGCTCGCAAGACTCTCAAAATCCTTGCCCTCGTCTACTTTGTTTTGGGCATCGCCAGCCTCGTCATCGCCGGCGTCGGCATCGCGACCGGCAACCTCGATTCCACGTACGGGTCGAACGCCATGCTCGCCGCGGTCGTGCTGGTCGCCAAGGGCCTCATCGATCTCGCCGCGGGCGTTGCGGGCATCAAGGGCGCCAACAAGCCTTCGCAGGTGGATGGTGCGTTTAAGCTCGGCATCGTTGCCGCAATCGCCACGATTGCGCAGGCCGCGCTCACGCTTCCCGCGCTCGGCGGCAGCTCCGTCAATATCGTCGCCTTTGTCATCGTGGTCTACGACCTGTTCTTTGTTCAGCAGGCACACGCCGTTAAGGCCGAGAACAAGGACCGCCTGTAAGCGCTCGCTTCTCATAACCTCTGCAGCCAAGCAACTAAAAAGGGCCGATCGCGCATCTCCGCGGTCGGCCCTTTACGTTTGCCCAGACAAAACCTACCAAAACAAACCTGTCCCTTTTTGGCAGGTTGTTAGCTGTGGCGGTACTCGGCGATGATGAAGTCGATGTCGGTTTGAAGGGTATCCAGGTTTGCCAAGCGCTCTTTGTCGGCAGGGCGCGTGCGGTAGTAGTACGGCGTCATCTGGAACACCGCCTCGATGTCGGCCTGGGTCTGGAGCGTAATATTCGCAGATACCCGCTGCGTTCCGACCAACTCGAGCTCGGTAGTCTTCGGCAGCTTCTCGTCGTTAAGGTACGGCGTATCGTAGAGCACTTCCTTAAGCCCAAACAGATGACGGGCACCCGGCACCACGGTGTAGAGCGAGCCCTCCGGCGCCAGCACGCGGGCAAACTCGCGCTCGTTAAAGGGAGCGAAGAGCTCGGTCACCATATCGAAGGCGCCATCGGCCACAGGGATGTCCTTCATGTTGGCTACGAAATAGGTCGCATCGTCGCGCTTGGCGGCAAGGCGCACCATCTCTTTGCCCAGGTCAAAGCCGTAAGCATCCACGCCCGGCACCGCGCCCATGGCGCTGGTGTAATAGCCCTCGCCGCAGCAAATATCGAGCAGCGTCATGGGACCGCTCGTAGACGCAGCACGCCCAGACACCTGCTTGCGCACCAGCTCGACCATCGCATCGCGCAACGGCGCGTAGTATCCACGGTTCAGAAAGTCACGACGGCTGCGCGCCTGTGACTTGGGATCGCCCATGGAGTCGCCGCTCTTGGACGAGCGCAATAGATATAGATAGCCCTCGCGCGCACGGTCAAACCGGTGTCCGCCCGCGCATGCAGCACCGCGTTCGTCATCCACCAGCGGCTCATGGCAAACGGGACACAACAACATGGCAACTCCTTAGCGCGAACAACACAACGCCCACCATTGTCGCACGCCTTCCCCGCCTAGTCATTGGGGACGTTCTTGAATGAGTAATCGTTTTAGAACGTCCCCAATGACTAGGCGATTAGGAGTATCATCGTCTGCGCAAATAAGCACAAAAGAGCATGTTAGAGATTGAGAGCGTATGGCTGACACCGTATCTAAGCACATTGACATGACCACCGGATCGCTGTGGCGCAATGTTCCCCTGTTCGCCTTCCCTGTGGCCGCCACGAGCATCTTGGAGCAACTGTCGAACCTCATCGCCACGGTCATCATCGGTAACTTCTCGGGCGACCAGGGAACCCTCGCCATGGCGGCGGTCGGCTCCAATGTTCCGCTTACCAGTCTTATGCTCAACCTGTTTATTGGCATGTCGCTTGGCTCCAACGTGGTCATCGCCAACGCTATCGGCCGCAACGATCAGAACATGGTCAAACGCGCCGTCCACACCTCGATTCTTATGGCACTTGTGGGCTTTGTCGTCATCGCACTGGGCGAGATCTTTGCCGAGCCCATGCTCGCCGCGCTCAACGTTCCCGCCGAAACCATGCCGCTCGCTTCGCTCTACCTACGCGTCTTTTTGCTCAGCATGCCCTCGATCTTGCTTTACAACTTTGAGGCCGCGATCTTCCGCTCCGTCGGCATCACCCGCATGCCGCTGCAGGCGCTTGCCGTGTCCACCGTCCTCAACATTGGCCTGGACCTCATCTTTGTCCCCGTACTCCACTGGGGCGTCGCGGGCGTCGCCATCGCCACCGCCATCGCCTACACCGTCAGCGCCGCTACGCTCTTTATCCGCCTGCTCAAGACCGACTCCGTCGTCCGCGTCACCCCGCGCGACCTGGCTATCGACCCCGTCGCCCTCAAGCGCATCGTCAAGATCGGCCTGCCCGCCGGCATCCAGAGCGCCGTCTTTGCCGTCGCCAACATCATCATCCAGTCTGCTATCAACAGCCTGGGCACCGAGGTCATGGCGGCATCGAGCGCCGCTATGAGCTTGGAGTACGTATGCTACAACCTGCTCAACAGCTTTAGCCAGGCTTGCACCACCTTTGTGGGACAAAACCACGGTGCCCGCCAGATCGACCGCTGCACCAAAACGCTCAAGGTCTGCCTGGTCGAAGGCGGTATCGTTGCACTCACCACGATCATCGTTATTGTCGGCCTGGGGCGCGAGATCTTGTCGCTGTTCAACAGCGATCCCAACATCGTCTCGATCGGCTATATCCGCGTGTGTTCGATCTTCCCGGCGTACGCCTTTAGCATGTTCTACGAAAACATGTCCGGCTACCTACGCGGCTTTGGTATCTCGCTCACGCCCGCCCTCATCACCATGATCTGCGTCTGCGGCATCCGCTTCTATTGGGTGTTCTGCGTGTTCCCGCACTTCCGCACCTTTGCGAACATCATGATGGTCTACCCCATCAGCCTGGGCACCACGGCGTTCTTTATGGTCGTGGCGGTACTACTTTGCCACCCGGCACGCACCTATCGCGCCACCCAAGCCAAAGCGACAGCCCGCTAGACACCGCACTCAACGCCACGCCAGTCATTAATTGACAATATGCGAGCTCATATAGTCGATAAAGCGCCTCGTGGCGATAGGCATGGTATCCCAGCTGCGCCAAGCTGCCACTACGTCGCGCGAGGGAGCATGCACGATGGGTCGCACACGAATATCGGCTCGCATGCCCTCCACAGTACGACGGTAGAGCATGCTCACGCCTAGGCCCTCCTCCACCATCGCCATGATGGTGTAGTCGTCAGTCACCTCACTCGTCACGTGCGGCGACAGCCCATGTGTCGCAAATGCATCGAGCACCAGGCTCTGTTCGCCCTCATCCAGCAGCACAAAGGGCTCGGACGCCAGGTCGGCGAGCGTCACCTTTTCCTTTGCCGCCAGCGGATGCGCAGCCGGCAGCAGCGCCACCAACTCGTCGTGATAGACCACACGCTTCTCGAGGCCTGCGGTAAACCCGCGCGCCGTAAAGCAAAAATCCACCACGCCGTCGTGCACCCACTGAGCGTTGCGCGTGTAATCGCCCTGCTTGAGGGTAAAGCGTACGCCCGGGTGCAGCGTACCAAAGTCGCGGATCACACGCGGCAGCACGGTACGGCTCACGTTGGTAAACGTCGCGATGCGAATATCGGTCGACGAAAGCCCCAGCAGCTCCTGGCGCTTGCCCTCGAGCTCGGCCTCGGCGGTCACAATCTGGCGCAGGTACGGCAGATACTGCTTGCCATCGCGCGTAAGCGAAACGCCCTGCTTTCCGCGCTCGATAAGCGTGGTGCCCAGCTCGCGCTCGAGCGCCTTGACGGCCTGGCTCACCGCACTTTGCGTATAGCCCAACTCGTCCGCCGCGCCCTTAAGACTGCCGCGATCGACCACCATACAAACAATCTGATACCGCGATGCCATCGTGCCTCCACATCAATGCAGCCGTAAAACGTTTTGCCAGCGCTTTTCCTAATGACATTAGCATTTCTTAATCATACTGAAGATACATTCGCTTTACTACATCCACATCTGGGAGCAGAATCCTTTTTACGAAACCGTTCTGTAACAAAAGGAGTCCCATGGATCGCAAAAAAGCAATCGCGCTCTCATTTTCCGTTCCCGTCGCATGGGGCTTTTCGTACCCCCTCATGAAGATCGGCATGGACAGTATGAACGCCACGAGCATCGTTGCGCTGCGCTGCATCATCGCCTTTGTGGCTTGCCTGCTGCTCTTCCACAAGCGCGCTTTCCGCATCAACCGCGACCTTATGGTCCGCGCTGCCATCATCGGCGCCATTATGGCAACCGAACTCACCTGCATGTGCCTGGGCTCCAGCCTCACCTCCGCCTCCACCGCCGGCTTTTTGCAGAGCCTGACGGTCGTGATCGTGCCGTTTGCCAACGCCGCCCTGCTGCGTCGTGCCCCCGAGCGCAAAGTGCTCGTCGGCACCGCCATCGTCACCTGCGGTATGTTGCTGCTCTCGGGCGCCGACTTCACCAGCCTGAACCCGGGCGCGCTCATCATGCTGCTCTCCGCTTTTGTCTATGCCGGCCATATCATTGTGGCGAAGCGCTTTGTCGAAGATGTCGACCCGCTGGCCCTGGGCGTTTGGCAGCTGGGCTTCGGAGGCTTGTTCTCGGGTATCGCCGCATTCACCTTTGGCGGTTTCACGCTTCCCGGCACGCCGAGCGAGATCGTCGTTGTCGTCGCACTCGCACTCATCTGCTCTGCCTATGGCTTTATCACCCAAACACTCGTGCAGCCCCACGTGCCCGCCGAGACCACCGGCTTCGCCTTCTCGCTCGAGCCGGTCTGCTCTGCCGTCTTCTCGTTCTTCCTGGTCGGCGAGGTTCTGAGCCCCATCGCCTTCTTTGGCGCCGCCCTCATCCTAACCGGCGTCATGGTGGCAACCGTCGAGCTTCCGCGCCTTCGCGCACATGGACACACCCGTATGGCAGGAGCGCCCGAGCACGTCTCGTAGGCCCCGTTCTTCATACAGCCGTGTCATAAAGGCAACCGGTGCGCCTTTACAATAGATGCCAACAGAGCATCTACCATAAAGGAGCCCCATGGACACCGCAACTCGCGACCACAACATAGCAACTTGGTTGGGCGATGCACCGCAGCCGGTACGTGACACTACGAACCAGCTGCTCGAGCGTATCGCCCTTTTGCGTGCCGAGCAGACCATCTACCCGGCACAAGACGACATCCTCAATGCCCTCGCCTACACGCCGGCCGACCAGGTCAAGGTTGTCATCTTGGGTCAAGATCCCTATCACGGACCCAACCAGGCAATGGGGCTGTCGTTTTCGGTCCCCACGACGCAAACCAAGTTGCCGCCGAGCCTGCGCAACATCTATAAGGAACTCAAAGCCGATCTGGGTTGCCCCATTCCCGCCACGGGAGACCTAACACCATGGGCACAACAGGGCGTCCTGCTCCTCAACACCACGCTCACCGTGCGCGAGCATGCCGCGAACTCGCACGCCAAACTGGGCTGGAGCACGCTCACCGACTACGTTATCGAACGCTGCTGCCAGCTGCCCCAGCCGGTAGTCTTTTTGGCATGGGGTCGCTTTGCCCAGCAGATGGTCGAAGGCAAGCTCGTCGCAGTCGGCGCGGGCAAGGCAACCGACAAGTTCTGTCTGGCCTCCACGCACCCCTCGCCGCTTTCGGCCAACCGTGCCACGGCAGAACTCCCCGCCTTTATGGGGTCGCGTCCCTTCTCGGCAGCCAATCGGCTACTCGAACAGCACAGCTCGACCCCCGTCAACTGGACTTGCCTCGGCTAAAAATCGATATATCAAAAACGCGCCCGACGGCTTTCCATCGGGCGCGTTTCCTATTCGGGCCAAATAAATTGCGTGCGGCCGGCCTCGCCGCCATCGATCAACAGACTCTGTCCGGTCATAAACCGATTGGTCACGCCCACAAAGTAGATCCACTCGGCGATCTCTTGGGCGGTGGCCCAGCGCTTAAGCGGCGTGAGCTCCATAATCTGGTTCCACAGGTGTTCGTCTTCCATCACGCAACGGTTGAGCGGCGTGATAACGCCGCCCGGGTCCACACTGTTGGCGATGGCCTGCGGTGCCAGGCGGTTTGCAAGGTTCTTGGTGTAGGCGATAACGCCGCCCTTGCTGGCGGCATAGACGGGAAACTCCGAACCCGTATGGCCGCTCGCCGAGCCCACATTGACCACGGATTTGATAGCCGGCGCCGGCTTGGCGACAAGCCCCTCCCCCACAAAAGCGTAGCGCTCGGTCACGTTGATGGTGCCACACAGGTTGGCGGCGATATCGTCGGCCGAATCCTGCGTACCGGCGACGTTCACGATCACTTGGGGTTCAAGGTCGCCCGGAAACGAGCCCGGCTTGCAGACATCAACAATCAGATGGCGGTAGCGCTCGTGTTCGATCGCCGCCGGCAGCAGATCAAAGCCCACGACCTCGTGGCCCTCATCCAAAAAGCGCTGCACGCATGCGGCTCCGATACCGCCCGAAGCACCCGTGATCAAAACCCGCATACTTACTCCTTAGGCGGTTGCGTGGCGCTTAAGGTACTCGGAGCCCACATTCTCGCGCTCCCAGCCGCGCACGACCTTGTAGCCCACGGGGCTTAGGAAGACCTCACACAGCAGCTCGGCAACAGCGCCGGTCAGCGAGCACATAAGGACCTGCACCCAGGTCCAGCCAAAGAACGTGTGGCTTACCACAATGGCAAAGACCAGGTTGTCGATAAACTGGCCAACACCCGTAGACACATAGGAGCGGAAGGCAAAGCTCGCAAAGTTATTCTTTTTGAGCATACGACCGAGCGACTGGTTGAGCGTGGAGTTAACCACGGCAGAAACGAGCATTGCCAGCGAAGAGCCCAGCACCACGTACCAGGTGCCGCCGATGGTGGCGTTAAGGGCAGTGTTGACCTCGATCATGCCCGTGTCGTAGTAGGCGCCCCACATGCCGGGCGTGAGCGAGCATGCCCAAAAGCACAGACTCACGGCCAGATTGACCAGCAGCGCGAGGATAGAGATTTTGATGGATGCCTTGGCGCCAAAGCGCTTGCAGATCATGTCCTGGCACAAAAACGAAACCCAGCTCACCACAAAGCCACAGTCGAGCGCCAGATACGGCAGGCTGATGAGCTCTTTGTTGGCCAGCAGGTTCATCATGATGACGCTCACGAAAAACAGCGAAACCGTTGCCGCGGGAATGCTCCGCAACAGAACCTTGTAGTCCTCCATGACCTTCTTGATCATTATGTACTCCTTTGGTTTTAGGTTTAACGAGCAGGATATCGGACCCGAACTGCTCGGACGCCCCGGTCTTGAGACGACGGTGGGTATGATAGCCGCTCACACGGCATCAGGCAAGCAAACGGCGCGGCAGCCCCGCAGGACCACCGCGCCGATGCGTTAAAAGGCTACGTTGCCAAACTCCGACAGGATAAGGTCGGGGTTGTGGTCGGTTGCCCAATCCACGTTCCACGGGCTCGTGAACAGCAGCAGCTTGCCGCCGCGCATGTCCTCGACGCGCAGCGTGTCGCGCGTGAGCGAAAGGCCCGGGATATCGATGGTGTCGGGGTCGTTCTGGATCCAGCGGATGTCCGTATAGGGCAGCGGCTGGCGACGAACCTCAACACGGTACTCGGCCTTGAGACGGCGCTCGAGTACCTCAAACTGCAGCACGCCGACCACGCCCACGATGACGCTCTCCATGCCGGCACCCAGCTCGCGGAAGATCTGGATGGCGCCCTCCTGGGCAAGCTCCTCCATGCCCTTGACGAACTGCTTGCGCTTGAGCGTGTCGACCTGCGTAATGCGAGCGAACATCTCGGGGGCAAACGTCGGGATCTGCGGATACTGCACGTGGCGCTTGCCGGAGCACACGGTGTCGCCGATGCTAAAGATACCCGGATCGAACAGACCCACGATATCGCCCGCGTACGCCTCGTCCACGATGGCACGGTCATCGGCCATCATCGACGTGCCCGTGGCAAGCTTAAGCTTGCGGTTGCCCTGCACGTGGAAGGCATCCATGCCGCGCTCGAACTTGCCCGAGCAAATGCGCACAAAGGCGATGCGGTCACGGTGGTTCTTGTCCATGTTGGCCTGGATCTTAAACACAAAGCCGCTAAAGTCGTCGCGGCAGGGATCGACCGGCTCGCTGGTGAGCGTATCGGTATAGGCGCGCGGCGTCGGGGCCAGACGCAGAAACTCCTTGAGGAAGGGCTCCACGCCAAAGTTGGTGAGCGCCGAGCCAAAGAACGCCGGGCTCAGCTTGCCGCAGGCCACGGCATCCAAGTCGAGCTCGTCGCCGGCGCCATCGAGCAGCTCGATATCGTCCATCAGGTTCTTATGGTTTTCCTCGCCAATGAGCTCGTCCATGGAAGGATCGCCCAGCTCGGCCTCGACCTCGGCGACCTTCTTGGTGGCGTTAGCGTGGCCGTCGCCCTCAAAGGCAATGACGTGACGAGTCTGGCGATCGAACACGCCGCGGAAGTTGCGGCCGCTGCCGATCGGCCAGTTCATGGGATACGTATTAATGCCCAGGACGTTCTCGATCTCTTCCATGAGCTCAAACGGATCGCGAGCCTCGTGGTCGAGCTTGTTCACAAAGGTAAAGATGGGAATGTGGCGCAGCGTGCAGACCTTAAAGAGCTTTTTGGTCTGGGCCTCGACGCCCTTGGCGCCGTCGATGACCATGACCGCGGCGTCGGCGGCCATAAGGGTACGGTAGGTATCCTCCGAGAAGTCCTGGTGGCCGGGGGTATCGAGGATGTTGACGCAGGCGCCGTTGTAGGTGAACTGCAGCACCGAGGAGGTAACGGAAATGCCGCGCTCCTTCTCGATGTCCATCCAGTCCGAAACGGCATGCTTGGCCGAGCTCTTGCCCTTGACCGAGCCGGCGGTCTGGATGCTGCCGGTATAGAGCAGCAGCTTCTCGGTAAGCGTGGTCTTACCGGCGTCCGGGTGGCTGATGATCGCGAATGTGCGGCGCGACGAGATTTCATCCGACAGGCTTGCCATGCGGATCCTTTCTTGCATTGAGTGCATTACGTCGTTGTAACCGCACTATTGTAGCCGCGAAATCCCGCTCTAGGGCGCCTATCAGGACAAATTCATCAGTCAGAACGTGAACGGCTAGTTATCGAAAGTATTCTGCAGCAGACTGTCTCAATCTGTAACAGCAGGCGACTCAAAACGGACCCAGATGTTACAGATTGAGACAAACGAACTTGTCCGCCGGCACAATCTCAATCTGTAACACCTGACCGCCCAAATTGGGTCTAGCTGTTACAAATCGAGATAAACGGAAAGGCAGGCAGCCAATGTCTCGTTCTGTAACATCTAGCCGCGCAAATTGACTCTTACTGTTACAGATTGAGACAAATAGGCAGGCGGGAAAATAACATCTCAATCTGTAACAGCTGGCGACCAAAAACGGACCCAGATGTTACAGATTGAGATTGTTTTGGAGCAAGCGCGGCGTCGATGGGCTATTCCACATTTAGCTCTTGCATAACTGTGCATAGTGTATATATACTGTGCTTACCGGTTATATACACGTGTAGCCAATAGCTAAGGAACCGCTGTAGACATCATCCTATCCAACTCGAGCGATAAGCCCATATACGAACAGATATCCTCGCAGGTCAAAGCTCAAATCCTTTCGGGCACGCTCACTGCGGGAGCCAAACTCCCCAGCATCCGTGCACTCGCGAGCGACCTGGGTGTGAGCGTCATCACCACCAAGCGCGCCTACGCCGACCTAGAGCAACTCGGGTTTATCTGCACCGTGCAGGGCAAGGGCTGCTTTGTCGCCGAGGGCAACCAGGAACTCTTGCGCGAAAACCAGCTCTGCCATATCGAAGAGCTACTTGCGAAAGCGGCGAGCCAAGCCGAAACCCTGGGCGTCACGCGCGACAAACTGCACGAGATGCTCGACCTGGTAGCCCCCGAAACCATGCAGTAGCCATCTGCAAGAAAGGCTATACCATGCAAAACCTTTTAGAACTCAAAGGCATCTCACGCCGTGTGAGCGACCGCTTTTCACTACGCGACGTCACGCTCGCTGTGGAGCCCGGCCAGATCGTTGGCTTTGTAGGCGCAAACGGCGCCGGCAAGACAACGACCATTCGCGCCGCGCTCGGGCTTATAAAGCTCGATGCCGGCGAGGTGCACCTGTTTGGGCAGCGCTGTGGCGCCGACGCGCCCGATGAATCGCAACGCCATCTACGCTCCCGCGTCGGTCTTGTCCTGGACACGTGCCCCTTCCCCTCCACGCTCAGGGTGGGCCAGATCGAGTCGCTCGTAGGCCCGGCGTACCCCACATGGGACCGCGAAACGTTCGCCGGATTCATCAACCGATTTGGCCTCGATCCCAAGACAAAGGTCAAGGACCTCTCCCGCGGCATGGGCATGAAACTGCAGCTTGCCTGTGCACTCAGCCACAATGCCAAGCTGCTCGTTTTGGACGAAGCCACCGCGGGCCTCGATCCCATGGCACGCGAGGAACTGCTTGATGAGCTGCTTGCCTTTGTCGCCGACGGCCAGCACAGCGTGTTACTCTCGAGCCACATTACGTCCGACCTCGATCGCACCGCTGATCGCGTCATCTGCATCGAAAATGGCTCGATTATTTTTGACCTGCCGCGCGAGGACATTACCGACCGCGCCGGCATCGCCCACTGCACCCAAGCACAGGCCGCCGAGCTTATGGCTTGCGTCGAAGGCGCCCGTGCCGCCCACCACGCCTATAGCGTGGACGTGCTCGTGCCCAACCGTCACGAAGCGCTCGAGGCCTTTCCCGAGATTCCCTGCGATCGGGCAACCATTGATGACTATCTTCGCCTCACGCTGAAAGGGGCTTCGAAATGAAACGCGCCCTTATGTCCGAGCTCGCCATCGTTCGCTCGCTTGCCCCAAGCATTGCGGGTGTCGGCTTGTTCATATTCGTCGTGCTGACCCTTGCCAACGCATCGGACGGCGATTCCGGCATGAGCGCTGGCGCCTGCGCGGTCAGTGCCATGTCACCCATCATGGTCATGAGCTCGCTGGCCGGCTTCGACAATCAAAACGGTTGGGAGCGCTACCGGGCAACGCTGCCCTTCTCGCGCAAAGACATCATCCGCGCACGCTACCTGAGCGTTATTGTCTTCTCCGCCGTCATGGCGTGCGCCGCCGCGCTTCTGAGCATCGTCTCCTTCCCGCTCTTCAACAGCGCGGGTATCCCGTTGACGGGACAGATCGTCTTTGAGATTGCAATAGCCTCAGCAGCATCAATGCTCATCTCCCTCATGATGGTGTTTTTGGCGCAGCCGCTGTTCTTTCGATTTGGTCACATGGAGGCGCTGCGCCTATCCGTTGGCCTGTTTGCCCTGCTTGGTTGCGGCACCATGGCCACGCTGAGCTCCTCCAACCCCATCAGCAACTGGCTCATGTCGATTGCCGGAGCGAATCCCGATCCTGCCGTTCTGAGCTGTCTGTGTGCAGGCATCGCCGCACTTACCCTCGCGCTATGTGCAATCAGCTGCGCAGTCAGCACCAAGGTCTATCGGGCACGCGACCTGTAATCGACAGCCAAAGGGCTTGGGCTGCACGCCATCTCATTTACTAGATAAGACGAAGCAACAACAACGCCGCCGCCCTTCGAAGCATGCCGTTTAGATCTTGGAAACCAAAGAGAAGTCGACAGCATATCGACAATTCGAGCCTTCACCAAATGGCTCCCCGGAACATAACCCCCGTCTCGCCGCGGCCATATCAAACCTTCATGGAGGGGCGGTATCCTCATGTCCATAAAACTCGCAGGATAAACCCATTATCCAAGGAGGCACCGCACCCGTGTCGTGGGTTGTCGCAGCATTTGCGTCAGCATTCTTTGCCGGCATCACATCCATCTTGGCCAAATGCGGCATCAAGCAGACCGACTCCGATGTCGCGACGGCCATTCGCACCTGCGTGGTGCTCGTTTTCGCCTGGGCAATGGCGGGCATTTCTGGATCCATTGGAACCATTGGCAGCATCGAACCCAGATCCTGGCTCTTTCTCGTCCTCTCGGGACTCGCTACCGGTGCTTCGTGGATCTGTTACTTTAAGGCGTTGAGCATCGGAAATGTCAATAAGGTCGTACCGGTCGACAAGATGAGCACCGTGCTCGCCGCGCTGGTCGCCATCGCGCTTTTTGACGAGACGAGCAACCTTGCGGTTAAGCTCGTGGGAACCGCTGCCATCACCCTCGGCACGTTTTTAATGATCGAGAAGAAGCAGTCCGCCGAACCCGAGCAGCAGCAAGACCGAACCTGGCTCGCTTACGCCCTCGGCGCCGCCGTGTTCGCGGCACTCACCTCCGTCCTCGCCAAGATCGGCATCGAAGGCGTCGAGTCAAACCTGGCCACGGCAATCCGCACCTGCGTGGTACTGGTTATGGCATGGGCAATCGTGGCAGCCAAGGGAAAACTGGAGCAGGTCGCGCACATTGACCGGCGCGAACTCACATTTCTCGCAACATCGGGCATCGCGACTGGAGCATCGTGGCTGCTCTATTACTATGCCATCGCTGCAGGCCAGGTGAGTGTCGTGGTGCAGATCGACAAACTATCGATTGTCGTATCGGTGCTATTTGCGCGCCTGGCATTCAACGAAAAACTCTCCCACCGCAGCGCCATCGGTCTCGCCCTCATCGTACTGGGCACCGCCGCGCTTGCAATTTGGAAGTAGCGCCGATACCGAACGAAATCCAGTCCACCCGCAAATCCGTGACACAGCGCCCGCACCGGACTTAAGATGTTTGTACTGACTGCGCGCTACCGTGCTACTTGCGCAGCGGCTTGGGCAGCGGGATGCCGGCGGCGATGACGGCCGCGATAATCATGCAGACGATACCCTTGAGTGGGAAACACATAAGCAGCAGGCCCACAACCATGACAGGCTGGCGCATGACGGCGCCCATCGTCGATGCCGTGCAGACGGCGACGCAAAAGACCGGATCTGCGCCGGTGAGGATGGCAAGGCCATAGCCCAGGCTTACGCCCGAGAAGATAACGGGGAAGAAGTGGCCGCCGCGCCAACCAAGGTTGATGAGGGCGGGCGTCAGCATGGCCTTAACAAGACCGGTCGCGATAAGCACGCCGGCGGGAATGGTGAGGTAGGTCTCCATAAGTACATCGGCCTGGGTCTCGCCGGCAAACATGGTGTAGGGCAAGACCGTGCCGCAGATGGCGAGCGCCAGACCAGCCAGCATGGCCTTGACGACAGGACGCTCCCCTATTGCATGGGACAGCGCCTCGCTCGCGTGCTCCGAGACAAAGTACAGCCAGCCGCAAACGGTGCCAACCAACGCCAGCGGGATGAGCCAGGCAAGCTCCAGGTTGCCCACCTCGGCGGCCTCGAACCTGGGCATGCCCATGCCGCCGCCCACAAGTTGGCCAAGCAGCAGGTAGGTGCCCAGACCGCCAGCGATCGCGATACCGTAGACCACAGTCTTCTGTGCCTTGGGCAGCTTGATGGTGATCTCGCCGGACGCGGACCCATCGTCGGCGTCTTCGCCCTGGCCGTCGGCGCTACCGGCGAGCGGCGCCACAAAGCCAAAGACGGGCGCGGTAAAGAGCGCCGTCAGCGCGGCCTGGGTGCCCAGCAGCGTGAGCTCCCTAAACTCGGCGCCAAAGCGGCGCATGCGGTCGCCGACCCAGCTGCACAGACCCGCGATAACGCCGGTCAGGCCGGCCTCCGGTCCAATACTTCCGCCAAACAGCAGCGGCAGCAATGCCGCGAGCGAAAGCCTGCCCAGATTGTCATACGGGTAGCGCCCATCTTGCTTAACCTTAGCCATCACCTGGTTGAGGTCGTCGGTCTTGGTGCCCGTAAGCTTTTCGTACAGACCGATCAGCAGGCCGCCCAGCAGGCAGACAAAAAACGGATACGGCAGAAAACCGAACGGGCCGCTGGCGAGTTCGGGCGACGCCGCGCCCAGCATGTGGGGGATCTCGGTCCACAGATAGTCGATACCGTGCTCCATCGCAAAAAAGAACAGCCAGACCGCGGCACCTGCGAACGCACCGGTCACGGCAACGCTAACTAAAAACAGCGCGCGGTTTGTGGGTTTGGCAAGGTTGTCCATCGGGTCCTCCCGCGGTCAAAGTCGGCATAATTACGTTTTATTGTAGAGCGAGCGTTGCCCAGACAAGCCAACCATCTGCGCCACAAACGGCACCATTGGGAGTCATAGTGGGGCAGGCTCAAGACTTATCCGTTGATAATCGAGACAATCTCGCGCAAATCGTCGGCAAAGTAGATGCCTTGCTGGCGCCTCGGGCTCGAAAGCCCCTTATCAATCATGTGCCCGAGCAGCGCCTTGAGGTCGTTGTAGTAACCGTCAAGGTTATACAGGATGCACGGAGCACTCAGGTGCCCCAACGACACCGCGGACATGACCTCGGCAATCTCCTCGAGCGTGCCCGTCCCACCGGGAAAGGCAATGAACGCATCGCCGAGCTCAATCATCTTGGCCTTGCGCTCGGCCATATCGCTCGTCGCGATGAGGTCATCGATGCCGTCGTGCTGAAACTCGGCCTCTATAAAAAAGCTCGGCTCAACACCCGTCACGTGTCCACCTGCCTCGAGTACGCTATCGGCGAGCGCGCCCATCAGGCCCGATTTGGACCCGCCGTATACCAGCGCGTGCCCGTTGGAGCCAATCCAGTTGCCCAGCTCTTGCACCGCAGGCAGAAACGCCGGGTCATTGCCGACGCTGGCGCCCAGGTATACCGTGATATTCATATTCAGTCCCCCTCGTCGTGACGCGCGGCGCCCGTTCTAGCGTTGGCGTCGGCGATATTCGCGCACACGGCGCGACAGGTCGGCGAGCTCGTCACGATCGAGCTCTTCCAAATGCTCCAGATCGTCCATAAAGCGCGCCATGGTGTCCTTTTGGCGCAGCTTGATGAGCGTATTGCAGTAGTTCACCGCCACACCCGTGAGCATGGCAATGTAGAAGATGCTGATGACGCTCAGGACGACGGTAATAGCACGGGCGACCGGCGTTTCGGCCGGGATATCGCCAAAGCCGATGGTCGAGACGGTCTCAAAGCTAAACCAGAGGCCATCGCCAAACGTAAGGGTCGTGGGCTCGGACAGCCAGACAGCCGTCGAGCACAGCAGATAGAAGATGAGGAACAGGCCCGTGATACGCACGAAACCGGCCTGGCGCAAAACATCGGCAAGCGTCCTCAGCTTTTTCATCTCGACCCCTTTTCCCAGACGCCCAATCACGTTTGCTCGGTATTGTCCCACAACCGGCAGTTAGGCAACCGGCAGTTAGGGACGTTCCTTTTGTGCCGGCAGAAAGGGACTGTCCCCAACTGCCGGACGGGACCGTTTAGCGGTGCGGCGGCCGACTGGGCAGGCTGAGCTGGTATCCTTATGCGGTATTGTCTCGATTCGTTAGGATTGCACGTGAGAGCTTCCGCTGTCCTTCGTTCAGTTATATGTCGCACCCTGGCCGTCGCGCTTGCTGCGTTCGCCGTACTGAGCGCCGTCATACCCGTCCCCGCCTTTGCCGCCGACTCTGACCAGCAGGTCAAGACGGTCCGCGTTGGCTGGCTTATCAACAACGAAGGCTTCCAGGACGGCACCCCCGGCGAGCGTCTCTCGGGCTGGGGTTATGACTACCTGCAGACGCTGTCATACTACACGCCGGGCTGGCAATACGAATACGTCTCCGGCACCTTCACCGAGCTTATGGACATGCTCGAGGCGGGCGAAATCGACCTCATGCCCAACATCTCCTACTCCGAGGAACGCGCCCAAAAGCTGCTCTTCTCCTCGAACCCCGAGGGCGCCGAGCGCTACTACATCTACGCCAAGCCCGATCGCGACGACCTGGCCAAGGGTGACCCCCAAGCGCTCCAGGGCCTTACCATCGGTTGCAACTCCGGTGTTATGCAAACCTTCGTTGGCCAGCAGTGGCTCGCCAACGAAGGAATCACCTGCACATACAGGGAGTATGACGGAGGCTCCATGCTCTTTGACGCACTCGCAAACGACGAAGTCGACGCCGTCATCATGAACGACACCATCTCGTCGCCCGATGCGTCGCCCATGTTCTACGTTGGCTCGAGTGACTACTATTTTGCCGTCCCCAAAAGCCGCCCCGACCTGATGAACGATATCAATGCCGCCATGACGGCAATCGCCCGCGTCAACCCACGCTATAACGACGAGGTCAAGGCGAATTACTCGGCCCAAAACAGCGGCTCATCATCGCTCACCGGCCCCGAGCGCTCCTGGCTCAAAGCAAACGACAACACCATCACGATCGGCTATCTTAAAAACAAACTCCCCTACTGCACGCAAAATGACGACGGCGAAATGGAAGGGTCGCTCGCCTCGCTTGCAACGACGTTGCACGACAAGTTTGGCATTACGGTTGCAACAGTAGCGTTCTCGAACAACGAGCAAATGACCAAAGCCCTTTCCACAGGGACCATCGATGTCGCCCTACCGTTGTTTCGCGACTACTGGCTTGCCGAGCAGGCAGGGGTCATCCTGTCAAACCCGATGGGAACGGTTTCCCTAGCCGCCATTCACAGCAGCAGCAACCTGAACAGTGACCTTAAGAACATCGCTTGCACAGCAGACGCGATCGTCAACCGTTTTGAGCTCGAAAACCTATTCCCCGACGCAAAGGTAACCGAGTATCCGAATGACAACGAGGCACGCGAAGCCCTCAATAAGGGGGAGGCAAGTTGCATCATTGTCCCCAGCACGCGCTTGAAAACCATCCGCGACACCTACGATATCGAGGATTTCCAAACACAGGAGCTCACCGACACGGCACAGCTATCGTGTTTGATTTCGCGCGGCAAGCCCGTGCTGTTGGGAATCATTAATAAGGGCATCGTCAATGCTGGCGAATCGCTCTCTGCAAGCAGTTATTCCCCCACATCGTACTCGGCGCAAGAATCGGATGCGTTTCGACTTCTCTACCGCAACCGCATCGTCATTGCGGCAGTCGTCATCTGCATTTTGCTCACCGGCATCGTCATCCTTGTCTGGTCGCTTCACCGCGCGCAGAAAGAACAGCAGAAAGCCGATGCCGCCAACGCCGCTAAGACGGCATTCCTCACGCGCATGAGCCACGACATCCGTACGCCACTCAACGGCATCCTGGGTCTTATCGAAATTGAGGAATTAAAAGACGGCGACATGCAGGCCGCCCGCGAAAGCCGCGCCAAGGCGCGTGTTGCCGCCAATCACCTACTCTCGCTGATCAACGACATCCTCGAGATGGGCAAAATCGAAGACCGCAAGCTAACTCTGGAACATGCGCCTTTTAACCTCAAAGAGCTCTGTGACGATACGCTGGTGCTGTGCAAGCTCCGCGCATCCGATAACGGCATCACAATGCAGGACAATAGTCTGCCGTACGCCACGGGGCCATACATGATCGGCAGTCCCACCCATATCCGACAGATCATAATCAACCTGTTAGACAACAGCATTAAGTACAACAAGCGCGGCGGCTCCGTCACCTTTAGTTCAAAGACCAAGCCACTCGATGATGGGCGCGCGCTCTTTTGCTTTAGCGTTTCGGATACCGGCATTGGCATGGCTCCCGAGTTTTTAAAGCATATCTATGAACCGTTTGCCCAAGAAGGTGACGATGCGCGCAGCAAGTTCCAAGGAACCGGCATGGGCATGCCAATCGTCAAGTCGCTTATTGAACTGATGGGCGGTACGATTGAGATTTCGAGTGAGGTTGGCGTGGGGAGTACGTTCAACGTCCAGATTCCGCTCGATATCGACAAGAACCCTCAGGCGCGGGCAGATACGGTCGAGGGGGTGCTCGACTGCTCGCTCGCCGACATGAACGTGTTGCTCGCCGAAGACAACGAATTGAATGCCGAGATTGCCCAGACGCTGCTAGAATCCGAGGGCGTCGTGGTCACCCGCGCCGCCAATGGCAACGAAGTCGTCGATCTGTACCTGTCACATCCCGCCGGCAGCTTCGATGCGATTCTGATGGACATCATGATGCCGGGCATGGACGGCTATGAGGCAACCCGCGCGATTCGTCTGAGCGAGAAGGTCGATGCAGCCGATATCCCCATCATCGCGCTCACCGCCAACGCCTTTGCCGAGGACGCCAAGGCGGCACACGATGCCGGCATGAACGCCCATCTGTCCAAACCGCTCGACTTTAACAAGCTCAAAAACATACTCGCCCGCATCAAGAAAAACGGATCCGTTTCGCTATAGTTTGTGCTCAACCACCACGCACGACCAGAAAGGAAACCAACGATGTTTAGGCCCTTACGTCGAAAGAAACGCGCCATCACTGACGAGGAAGCGCGCGAACTGCTCGCTACCTGCAAGCGCGGCGTCTTTGCCGTCAACGGCGACGATGGCTACCCGTACGCCATTCCCGTCAACTACTTCTTTGACGCCGAGCACGACAAGATTTATTTCCATGGCGCCAAGGCTGGCCACAAGGTCGACGCACTCAAGCGCGATGACAAGGTCTGCTTTACCGTTTACGGCAACGAGTGGTACCAGGACGGTGACTGGGCTCCCTACGTTATGAGTACCGTGGTCTTTGGCCGTTGTCGCCTGGCGAATGACACCCCCGCGTTTATCGAGGACAAAGTCCGCCAGCTCGCGCTTAAGTACTACCCTTCTGCCGAGGAAGTCGAAGAGGAAATCGCCAAAGACATCAAGGGCGTCCAGCTCTACGAGATTACGATTGAGCATCTTTGCGGCAAGCAGATTCAAGAAAAGTAAGCCTCTCAGCAGGTCTGCGCCCAATTGCTACAGATGCTTTACCATGTGGGGCCTTCTAGCCAACTTGGCAGAAGGCCCCACATGCAGCGCACGCTTACCGTGCATTAAAAACGTAGCGGTCCAGGCGGTCGCACGCTTCCCTCACGCGCGAAAGCGGCAGCGCCAGATTCACGCGAATGTGGCAGGGCCCGTGGAACGGGCGGCCGTCCTGATACCCCACGCCCACGCGCGCCCCCTCGTCGAGCAACCACTGAATATCGCGGCCATGCTCGCGGCACCACTCGGTGCAGTCCAGAAACACCATGTACGTGCCCTGCGGACGCGAAAACGCGACGCCCTTCCAGTGCTTTTCTGCATACGTGCAGAAGTACTCGATATTGCCGGCAAGCACCTGGTTGAGCTCATCAACCCACTCATAGCCCTGCGGCTGGTAGGCACCGATAAGCGCATGCATGGAGAGGACGTTCATCTCGTTGTAGTGGGTCTTGTTGGACACGGCGCACACGCGGTCGCGCAGCGTCTCGTTGTAGATGATGTGGTAGCTGCCGACCAGGCCCGCCAGGTTGAACGTCTTGCTGGGCGCGTAGAGGGCAACCGTGCGCATGCGAGCATCCTCGCTCACCGACTGCGTCGGGATGTGCTTGTGTCCCGGCAGGATGATATCGGACCAAATCTCGTCCGAGATCACCACGCAATCGTGCTGGCGATAGATGTCCATGGCGCGCTCGATCTCGTCGCGCTCCCATACGCGGCCGCAGGGATTGTGCGGCGAGCAGAACACCGCGGCATGGATGTAGTTTTGGGCGAGCTTGTGCTCCATGTCCTCAAAGTCCATACGCCACACGCCTTGATCGTCGAGCTTAAGCGGGCTGTGGACAATACGATAGCCCGCGGCTTCGATGGATTTGGTAAAGCCGATGTAGGTGGGGCTATGGACCAGCACCGCATCGCCCGGCTGGACATACGCGCGCAACGTCGACACGACACCGCCCAGCACGCCGTTTTCGTAGCCGATATGCTCCGGTGCCAAGCCCTCAACGCCATTGCGGCGCCTCTGCCATTCGATGATGCGATCGAAGTACTCGGGACGCGGATTGAAGTAGCCAAACATGGGGTGCTGAGCGCGCTTGATGATGTACTCCTGAACCGTGGGCACCGTGGCAAAATTCATGTCGGCCACCCACATGGGAATGCGGTCGAAGCCCTCGTCGGGTGCGTTCGGAGCCATGCCGGGGATCTCGCCCCAGGAGTCAACGGCGATGGAGTCCATGCCGTGGCGGTCGATAAGCGAGCTAAAGTCGTATTTCATGCTGAACTCCCGTGCAAAGTTGATTGTTTTGGTAGGCGTTATTGTCCACCAGCGTGGGCGGTTTTGGCATGGGGTTTGCTGTTGATTTTGACGGATACGGGCGGATGGCAGATTAGTCTTGAGCGTCGTTGATGGCGGTTACCGTCAACCCGGCTCCGTCGACCGTAAACGATATGTCGAGCCCGGCGTAAGCCAAATGGTAAACGCGGTTTGGCTCGTGCTTGCTGCCCGCGCGGCGCGGATCTTGGCGAAGAACCTCGACCAAGCCAGGGAGCTTTGCGGGCGAGACCATATCCTGCAGCGCATGCGGAAACTCTACGTCGAGCTCTTGCCACGGCGCGTCTTCAATCCAGCCGCCCGTCGCATCCGGGTGACAGTCGGCAAATGGAATGTAGGGCTTAATGTCGTAGATGGGCGTGCCGTCGCGCAGATCGGCCCCCAGCACATGGATGATGGGGCCATCGTCGGTGAGCTCGACACGATCGAGCTTGACGCAGGTAAGCCCGATGGGATTAGGGCGAAACGGACTGCGCGTGGCAAACACGCCCACGCGCTCGGCTCCACCCAGACGCGGCGGGCGCACAGTTTTCGACCACTTGGCATTGGTGCCGGGCCTGTCCTGCGTCTTGGCATCGGTAGCTATGTCCTTAGCCGTGCCGCCGGGCGTTCCGTTTTCAAAGCGCCACAGCAGCCACAGGTGAGAGAAGGAGTCCAGACCCTCGACCGCTGCGTTGGAGGCAAATTCCGGCTCAAAGACAATGCGTCCCTGCAGATGGGGCGCCAAAAAGCTGTTGCGCGGAATGCCAAACTTCTGCGGCAGATCGGTATGTATGTGTGCAATAGGTTCCATGCCGGTCATTGTACGGCATGGAGGTGTGGGGCGTTGCGCGCAATTCTTCGCCGCGGTTCCCCGTCGTGCAACCAACGGTTGCTTGGAAGGGCACCTGCTGCCGCGTATGCTTAAGCCATCAACCAGCAGAAAGGAGCCGCCATGGCCTTTGCAGAAAAGCTCATCGCTGTCCGTCGCGCCCATCACCTTACCCAGGAGCAGCTCGCCGCCAAGCTCTTCGTCACACGCCAAGCCGTCAGCCGTTGGGAGCGTGGCGAGGTCACACCGGGCATCGACATGATGAAGCTCATCGCCGCTGTGACCGGCGAGCCCCTGTCTCATCTGCTCGAAATGCCCGAGCGCTATTGCCAGAGCTGCGGCATGATACTCACGCCCGACGACTGCGGCACCGATGCCACGGGCGCCGCGACCGACCATTACTGCAAGTGGTGCTACGACCACGGCCAGTACACCTACGACACCACGATGGAGGCAATGATCGAGGACTGTGCCCCGCGCCTGGCGCAAAACACCGGCATGTCACTCGACGAAGCCGTCTCGCTCATGGGCGCCGTCCTGCCGCAACTGGAGCGCTGGCGCACCGTGCAGGAAAACGAGGAACGCTACGGCGCCGAGGCTCGGGCGCGCTATGGCGATGAGGCTATCGATGCAGCAAACGAAGCGCTGCTGGACATGGATCCTCAGACATGGAACGACATGAAGGAACTTGAACGCGCTATTTTGGGTCAGCTCTCGATTGCCATGGGCGACGGCGATGCGGATGGAAGCGAGGCTCGCAAGCTCGTCGCGATGCATCGTCGTTGGATTGGTCTCAACTGGGGACGCGAACCCCAGAACGAAGCGTACCTGGGCCTCGCCCACGACTATCTTGCCGACCAGCGCTTTATTGACTACTACGACAAGCCCTGCGGCGCCGGAGCCACGGCGTTTCTGGTACAGGCCATCGAGTCGTCGCTGGCCCGCGCATAGATTGCGGCGGCTTTGGGTATTTCAATCGAAACCGCAACCGATTGGAGACCTATGGCTACTAATCATGAGCTCGTGCTCTACGTTATGACCGGCTGCCCGTATTGCATAAAGGTCAAGCGCTTTTTGGCCGATAACGGCGTGACCATTCCCGAGCGCGATATCTCGACCGACCCCGTTGCCGAGCAGACGCTCATCGCCGTCGGCGGAAAACGCCAGGTTCCCTGCCTGTTTATCGACGGAAAACCGCTCTACGAGTCGAGCTACATCATCGCATGGGTACAGAAGAACCTGCTCTAGCACGCGCATCCCGTCCGTCCAAGGCCCCACCCCATACGGCCTAAGCATGTACACCAGCATCCAAAGTCGACATTTTCCGACATCTTTGGATGCTGGTGTACAGTTTTTTGCAGAGGTAGTCATTGGGGACGTTCTTAAATGACTAGTTGTTTGAGATGGCCTTTGGATTATGGTTGTTTGAGGCCGCCTGACGTCTCTGGAAAGGGTTCCTTAGAGGACCGTGTTCAAAAAATGGCAAATATGAGTACTGTTACTTGTTTAGTAACAGCGATTTTAATCATTTCAGGGATCATCCAACGCCCCAAGCGTCCGCAGACGTCGTTATTTCTCCGCATATGTTCAATAAAAGAGACTCCTAATGGTATTAAATCTCATCAGGGGTCTCATTTTTGAGCAGAATAAATGCAACCATAATGGCAGCAGTACTCATATTTGCCTTTTTTGCACACAGCCCTCCTGAATAGTCGTTAGAGACGACTCAAAATGACAAATCCGGCACTTAGACGTTCTCTTCTTGAATGACTAATCGTTAAAGAACACTCAGCGACTACTCCAATTCGCGACACACTGTGTCGCGAATTAAGCTGGTCTCACCACCGAAGACCAGTGAAAGCTCCTGGCCAGAATCTCGATAGCTTGTTAAAGTGCCCCATTACAGTCTGAAGTGGGCCACCGATAAATTTCGATGGCGAGCATTCGGCGCATTGCCTACGATACGGGCAAGCCCCGAGGGGCCGCCGATCGGGC
>JAGZPG010000025.1:0-16552 GCA_018382775.1 Collinsella sp.
GCAGGTTAAACTGAAGGGGCTGACCCCGGAGGAGTTCCGGAACCAGCCCCTTGCGGCGTAGTTCTTATTTAAGCCGTCCAAGTTTTGGGGTGCAGTTCAAATAAGTGCTGGCAACAACAATGCCGCAGGTAGAGGTCGGAAAGCGAAAACGCCCCTAAGCGAGCAAGGTGACGTGAAAGAGGAGGGCATTGACCTTTTGGTCATGCCCGACGATTGAACGTCAGATTGCCGCTTAGGGGCGTTTGCAGCGTCAATTGGTTAGGCATAGACCTGATGGTCATGCCTCGCCTTTTGAATGACAAATTGTCGCCCTGGGCGGCGCGCAGCGTCGACCCGTTAGGCGAAGACAATCAAGTTATCTCGATGGATCGCGGGCTTTTCGGCCAGGTCTGCCAGCAGGCGGTTGCCGGCGATCTGGTCCTGGCGGCGTCCTGCCGCAAGTTCCAGCACGTCCGAATCGGCCTCGGCGATACCGCGGGCGACAACCATGCCGCTTGGGTCGCACACGTCGAGCACATCGCCCTCGGCAAACGCGCCATCGACCTCGCGAATACCCACCGCGAGTAAGGACGAGCCACGGCTGACCAGCGCCTTTGCGGCGCCATCGTCAACCGTTACTGAGCCATGCGCCTTGTCGCCCAGTGCAATCCACAGCTTGCGGGGCGCAATGTCCAGGCGCTCCGCCGGCGGATCGAACAGCGTACCCACGCTCTCTCCGCGGGCGAGGCGCACGAGCGCATCGGGCTCCTCGCCCGAACATATCACGCTCTGAATGCCCGCCGTCATCAGAATGCGGCTCGCACGAATCTTGGTAATCATGCCGCCCGTGCCCACCGATGTGGAAGAATCGCCCGCCGAGGCGATGATCTTGGCATCGATCTTATGCACGACCGGTACAAACTCGGCCGTGGGGTCCTCATGCGGATTGGCAGTGTAGAGGCCATCGATGTCCGAGAGCGTCACACACAGATCGGCAGAAACCAGGCAGCTTACAAGCGCCGCCAGCGTGTCGTTGTCGCCAAACTTGATCTCATCGACGGTAACGGTATCGTTCTCGTTGACGACCGGCACCACGCCAAGCTCCACCAGGCGCAGCAGGGCGTCGCGCGCGTGCAGGTAGGACGTACGGCGGGCCGTGTCGTGGCGCGTGAGCAGCACGAGCGAGGTGAGAAGGTCGCGCGCATGGAACTCCTCATCGTAGGCCGACGAGATGATGCACTGACCGGCCGAGGCGCAGGCCTGCAGGCTCGGCAGGTCGCCGACCGGCTTGCGGTCGAAACCCAGAACGGGATAGCCACAGGCAATGGCGCCGGAGCTCACCACGACCAAGCGCCAGCCGAGCTTGCGCAGGGCCGCGGCCTGATTGGCCAGGCCACCGATAAACGCGCGGTTGACCTTGCCATCGGCACCCACCACCGTGGACGAGCCGATCTTTACCACCATCGTTTTATAGGAAGTCGTCATACGTCAAACCAATCGAGTGTTGAGCAGGAGGGCGAGCTGGAGCAGCCGGGGCACCCGGTGCAGGACGGACGAAAATGATCCGTTTTCCTCCGTCCCCTTCAGATCATTTTGCCCAGGGGAAGGCCGAAGCCGCGGCCATGTTCTTGCGCACGAGCTCGTCGCGCACCTGGGCCAGACCCTGTTCCATACCCACCACGTAGGTCTGCGGATACAGGAAGCGCTTGAAAGCCGCATCCAGATGATCGAGTGCCCAAGCACAGCGCTCGCGTGCGTCCTCGATACTCTCGCGCGGGGCTACCGCACTGCCATCGCGCACAATCGGCACCAGCAGCTCGCGATACTCAAGCTCGGACACATCGGTCACCAGGGCGGCATCGTTCACGGCCACGAGGGTATTGCCGCGCGCGGCGCCCTCCCCCGCCAGATGACCCTCGTCATAGATCATGTCGCAGACCGGGCCGCCAAAGCCGTCGTAATAGCGGCGCACACGCTGCACGCCCGGAATCGTGCGCTTGTAGGGCTGCTCGGAGAGCTTCACCACCGGCGTCCACGGGTCCGCATCGCTCGCACGGCGGGCGGAAAGCTTGTACACGCCGCCCAGCGCCGGCTGATCGTAGCAGGTCGCAAGCTTGGTACCCACGCCAAAGCTATCGATGGGCGCGCCCTGGTCGAGCAGCGACTGAATCGTGTACTCGTCCAGGTCGTTGGAAACCGAAATCCCCACATAAGGCAGGCCCTCGGCGTCAAAACGTCCGCGAACATACTTGGACAACTTAGCCAGGTCGCCCGAGTCGATGCGAATGGCCGACAGGCGCTCGCCCGCCGCCTCCATCTCCTTGGCAACCGTAATGGCATGTTCGCAGCCCTCGCGCACGTCGTAGGTGTCGATGAGCAGTGTGCAATTCTTGGGGCTCGACTTGGCAAAGGCGCGGAAGGCCTCGAGCTCGGAATCGAAGCTCATCACCCAGCTGTGCGCATGCGTGCCAAAGACGGGAATGCCATAGCGGCGCCCGGCAAGCACGTTAGACGTAGACGAGCAGCCCGCCACGTAGCTCGCGCGCGCGACAGCCAGGCCGCCATCGGGACCCTGGGCACGGCGCAGGCCAAACTCGGCGACGGGGCGACCATCAGCCGCCAGTACCACGCGCGCCGTCTTGGTGGCGACGAGCGTCTGGAAGCCGACAATGTTGAGCAGCGCGGTCTCGAGCAACTGGCACTCCAGCGACGGGCCGGTGACGCGCACCATGGGCTCGCGCGGAAAGACGAGCTCGCCCTCGGGCACGGCGTCAATGTTCACGTGCGCACGGAAGTTGCGCAGGTAGTCGAGGAATGCAGGCTTAAACATCGCGCCGCCGGCCGGAGCCTGGAGCGAGGCGAGGTAGTCGATGTCCTCGGGCGTAAAGCGCAGGTTCTCGACAAGCTCGGGCAGCTCGGCGGTGCCGCACATGACGGCATACGCGCTGCCAAAGGGATGGTCACGGTAAAACGCCGTAAAACAACCCAGCTCATTGGCCTTGCCGCTCTCCCACAGGCCCTGGGCCATAGTGAGTTCGTACAGATCGGTGAGCATTGCGATGTCGGTGGGATGCGAGATGTCGGTCAAAGCCATGGGGCGACCTTTCGGATGTGTTGTGCAGAGGTTAAGGGTTGGGCGAGGCGGACGTGCGGGCATGGAGCCCGGCGCGAACAGGTTAGTGCAGGCCCATGCTGCCCGTGATCGTGTAAACCATAAAGACGATAAACGCGATGAGGGCGAGCACGATGATGATTTTTTGAGCCGGAGCCATGCCGGGGATCTCGTTCTCGCCCGTAGGCTCCTTGGAGGTGACCATGCGCTGGGCAAAGGTCATCTCGTCACGGCTCGGTTTGGGCTCGACGGCTTTGGGGTGAGCGGCTTTTTTGGGCTGAGGTTTGGGTGCGGCGGGCGCGGGCTTCGCGGCGGCGGGCTTGGGCGCAGGCGCGGGCTTGGGCGCGGGCGCAGGCCCGGATGCAACCTTCGCAGCGGCCTCCTCGGCCTTCACGCGCTCGGCACGCAGGGCGGCCAGCTCCTCACGCTCGCGGCGAGCCTCTTCCTGGGCCTCGCGACGAGCCTTCTCGGCGCGGAGCTCTTCCAACTCGGCGCGCTCCTCGGCAGACAGTGGTTGGGACTCAAGCTCGGCCATGGTGCAGCCCTTTCTTTTTAAAAAAAGCCGCCGACACAATGTCAGCGGCTTATCAAATCCAAGGGTGGAGACGAAGGGAGTCGAACCCTCGGCCTCTGCCATGCGACGGCAGCGCTCTCCCAACTGAGCTACGTCCCCAAGACAAGTTGATATTTTACCTACGGCTCGCCAACTGTCAACGCCCAATACCCAGTCTTTTTGGGACGGGGCTGTTTTAGCTACCCCGACAGGCAACGCGAGCAGTTTGGCCGAACAGCGGCAGGGGTAGCTAAAACAGCCCCGTCCCAAAAAGACTACTCAAAGAGCCTCGTCCCAGATTAGCTGGTTTGAGCACTAGTAAGAACACCGGTGGTGTCGAACGCCGGGGTAAAGCTCTCGTCTACCGCTCCACCTTCTTGCCAGAACATCGTCGTAAAGCCCAGGTCGTCGGCATGATCGAGCACCTGCTCGTACTCCTCGCGCGTCACGGCGCGTGCCAACTCGCCGCCTTGCTCGCGCATGAGCGCATTGGGGGTGTACTGGTTCATGACCGAAATCGGCACGTCGCCCACCGTCTGCCACACCAGGTCCAGCACGCGGCACGAATCGTCCGCATGACCCGGCAGCACCAGATGACGCACGATCATGCCGCGCTTCATGAGCCCGTCCTCGTCCACCAGCTCTCCCCCGCGGCGCTCAATCTCACGCGCCATCTGTGCCAGGCCCGACACGGCCACGCGCGGGTAGTCCTGAATATGAGAGAGCGACTGCGCAAGCCCGGCATCGGCATATTTAAAGTCGGTGAGCCACACATCAACCAGGTCACCCAGGGCAGCAACGGCACTCGCCCGCTCATAGCCGCTCGTGTTGTAGACGATCGGGATGTCCAGCCCGCGCTCCCGCGCTTCGGCAATCGCGGCCGGCAGCAGGTGAGCATAATGCGTCGCAGTCACCAGGTTAATGTTGTTGGCGCCCTGGTCCTGCAGCTCCAGCATAATCTCGACCAAGCGCTCGGGCGAAATCTCAAGACCGAAATTGCCCGTCGAGATCTCGTGGTTTTGGCAGTAGACGCATTTGAGCGAACAGCCGCTAAAGAAAATCGTGCCCGAGCCGGCCTCACCCGAAATGGGCGGCTCCTCCCACATATGGAGCGCCGCGCGGGCGACTTTAAGCGTGTCGTCGGCACCGCACACGCCATGCGCGCCCTCGTCGCGTGCCGCGCCGCAACGGCGTGGACACAAATGGCAGGCGGGCGAAAAAAGTTCGGTCAACGACGTCGGCATAAAAACATGCTCCAAAACAACGATTCAGCAGCTCAAACGTAAAGGCCCGGACCGCGCAGACGGCTCCAAGCCCAAGGCGCCGTAATCGTCCGACACGTTTTTTGTAATGTCAAGACTGGAATCAACAAAGTGACGCTTTATGATGTAGGTATTCCGCCCCCCGCGGAGCAACTGGGTGAACCGTCGCGTTTATTTAGGGAGCCCACACAGTCGTACTTAGTACAGGTATCCTTCGTTGTTAAGGACGCTGGAACAGTCGATGAGGGCACCCACCTGTTTTAGGTGGGTTCATTTTCGTAACGTGGGGGGTGGTTTTCTTTTGCCGATTTTGCCAAAAATTGCCATCACAGATCCCGTATGACACCCAACAGCACTCGGCAGAACCCCCGCCAACATCCTAATATCTGGTAAGCGCGTGATAATCGCACGGCACAAACCCCCGCACCCCCTCGGTCGAGTATCATGGGTCAGCTATGCCCTTTTGCGCGTAGCGCCCTTTGACCTTTTCCTTCGACGCTTGGCGGTTTTTTGATTCATGGTTTCCTCCACGAGCTTCATACCGTACTTATGCGTGGCGGCCGCTGCCTTTATCACGACCTTTCTCACGGTACCCCTGGTCAAGCGTCTGGCGATTAAGCTCGATGCCGTCGACTATCCCTCAAAGCGCCGCATTAACACCAAACCCATCCCGCGCATGGGCGGTACGGCAGTCTTTTTGGGCCTCGTCGTTGCCTGCATCGTGCAGATCCTGGGCACCTGGTACCTGGGCTGGCCGCCCGTTTTGGTACCGCACCCGCGCCTTCACATCAGCTACCCCGTGCTGGCACTCTCCTTTACCGTGATCTTTGCGACCGGCGCGATCGATGATGTCTTCCAGCTCAAGCCCAAGCAAAAGCTGGCCGGCCAGGTGCTCGCCGCGCTCATCGCCTGCATCGGCGGCTTAAAAATCGGCGTCATCATCAACCCGTTTGCCCCCGGCGAGATCATGCTTGGCTGGCTCGCCTACCCCATCACCGTGATCTACCTAGTGGCGTTCACCAACATCATCAACCTCATCGACGGCCTCGACGGCCTGGCCACGGGCATTTGCGGCATCGCATCGTTCACCATGTTCACGATGGCCATGCTTTCGGGCCGTATCGACGCCGCCGCGCTCTCCATCGCGCTCTTTGGCTCGTGCGTGGCTTTTCTGCATTACAACTTCAACCCCGCGAGCATCTTCTTGGGCGACTCGGGGTCGCTGCTGCTGGGCTTCGCTTTGGGCTCCATCTCGCTGCTCAACGTGAGCCGCACCGCCGCGCTCACCTCGCTCATCATCCCGCTCATCGTGGCAGGCGTGCCCATCATAGACACGTTCAGCGCCATCGTGCGTCGCAAGCGCGCCCACATTAGCATCGGACAGGCCGACAAAGGCCACATCCACCACCGCCTGATCCAAGAGGGCTACAACCAAAAGCAGGCCGTGCTGCTCATCTACGCCTGGTGCATCATGCTTTCGGCCGGCGCCGCCGCGATCAATCAGGTCGAGGTGCCCACGCGCGTGCTCATCTTTGTCGTGCTCGCCATTGGCTCGGCCGCCTTCGCCAAGCACCTGCACCTGTTTGAGCCCGTCCTGCGCCACCATTACAACAAGCGCACACACGAGGACGAGCTGGTAACCCCCGACGACCCCGCTTTTAAGCAGGAGGAGCAAGCAGCCGAGGAGCGCAAGGAGGAGCGCCACCACAGGCGCTAGGTTTTATTGCCGAGGAAGTGACTCTTTGCTGCTGGCCGCTCGCGACCGCCGCATAGCCCTCGCCCTACCGGCACCTCGCCCACTTACGCCCCACCCCTTTCAATAAACGCGTTATCATCTTGACCAATACGCATACGTTAGGAGCAATCATGCCAAACGAGAACAGCTACGAAGTCGCGCTGCAAAAGAGCAACGCCATTCGCGAGGGCCTGGCAAAGACGCCCGAGAAGTTCACCATGCTCACCGGCGACCGCCCGACCGGCCGCTTACACCTGGGTCACTACTTCGGCACCCTCAAGGGCCGTGTTGAACTGCAGAACATGGGCGCCAAGACCAACGTGCTCATCGCCGACTACCAGGTCATCACCGACCGCGACACCACCGAGCATATCCAGGACAACGTGTACAACATGGTCATGGACTACCTTGCCTGCGGCATCGACCCCGACAAGACCATGATCTACGCGCACTCCGCCGTGCCCGCCGCAAACCAGCTCATGCTGCCGTTCCTGTCGCTGGTGTCCGAGGCCGAGCTGGCGCGCAACCCCACGGTCAAGGCCGAGATGGAGGCCTCGGGCCACGAGCTCACCGGCCTTCTGCTCACCTACCCGGTGCACCAGGCCTGCGACATCCTGTTCTGCAAGGGCAACGTGGTGCCGGTCGGTCGCGACCAGCTGCCGCACATCGAGCTCACCCGCACCATCGCTCGCCGCTTTAACAACCGCTATGGCAAGGTATTTCCCGAGGTCGAAGCGCTGCTGTCCGAGACCCCGCTGCTGCCCGGCCTGGACGGTCGCAAGATGAGCAAGAGCTACGGCAACGCCATCAACATCTCGATGACTGCCGAGGAGACGGCCAAGCGCATCAAGAAGAGCCAGACCGACTCCGAGCGCATGATCACGTTTGATCCCGAGAACCGCCCCGGCGTATCCGGCCTGCTCTCGACGGCTGCCATCTGCACCGGTCGTTCCGAGGTTGAGATTGCCGAGGAGATCGGCATGGGCGGCTCCGGCCAGCTCAAGAAGTACGTGACCGAGGCCGTCAACGAGTACTTCGCCCCAATCCGTGAGCGTCGCCAGCGCTACGAGAACGATCTGGATTACGTGAAGGACGTGCTGCACGAGGGCAATCGTCGCGCCAACGAGATCGCCGAGCAGACCCTGGCCGAGGTTCAAGACGCCATGGGCATGGTGTACTAGGCAAAGCGCTTTCGCACAACATAGACGGTGAGATTAAATTTCTCCCCGAAACAGGAACAGGCCCGCTGGCAGTTAGTTGCCAGCGGGCCTGTTCCCGAAGTACACCGTTGAATCGCACAGAGGGGAGGAATGCGAATCAAACTCAACAGGGCAGGCTTTTTCATCGCCTATTGCCTACTCCGTTGCTGAAACCAATATAGTTCACCGTGGTTTACTTTCTGGCGAGAATATACGCCAACACATCGTCTCCATAAGTTAACCCCGGTAAACCTACAACGGAAAACCACCACAAAGGGGACAGGCACCTTTGTGGTGGTTTTGGCCACGGCAGAGCCGCTAGAGCCCTGCTGACCAGCGACAGGCGACCAAGTCGACGTGCATGGGGTCGACAAACATCACGCCCTCCCCCAGCAATAGTTCGCGCTGAGCATCGGGGCCGCCAAACGCAAAGCCCTCGCAAATGCGGCCATCGGCAAACACCACGCGGTGACAGGGAATCTCGCCGGGGCGCGGATTGCTATGCAGGGCATACCCCACGTACCGCGCACTTCGTGGACGACCGGCAAGCAGCGCCACCTGACCATACGTGGCGACCATCCCCTCAGGGATCTGCTCGACTACCTCGTACACCCGTTCAAAAAAGCCCTCAGATCCCATCGCATGCTCCTTTCAACCGAAACCAGCATAAACCACCACAAAGGTGCCTGCCCCCTTTGTGGTGGTATATGGCAGGTCGGTTAGTTGGCGGGGCGGAAGAAGGCTACGGCTACGGCGCCGGGACCCACGTGGGTGCCGATGGTGGCGCCAATGGTGTGGATGGGCAGCTCGTTCTCGGCATGGCCGGCCCACAGCGCGGCGCTGTCCTCGATATACTTCTTGAGCACCGCGTCCGATAGACCCGTATAGCCGAGCGCCAGCGGCATGGAAAAGTCGACGCCGCCCGCCTGCTCGACCTTCTGGTTCAACAGGTTTCGACCGTTTTTGGAACCGCGCGCCTTGCCCAACTGCACGATAAGGCCGTCCTCGGCGGCCACGACCGGCTTCACGTTGAGCAGCGTACCCACGGCGCCGGCCGCGGCAGACAGACGGCCTCCGCGCACCAGGTACTCCAGCGTCTCGAGCAGGCCGATAACCACCACGCGGTCGCGCACGGCCTCGACCGCCGCCGCGATCTGGGCCGCACTACGGCCCTCGTCCACCAGGCGCAGCGCATACTCGACCAGCACGCGCTCGCCCAAGGTCACGTTATTGCTGTCCACGACGAACACGTCGCCGCCCGGCGCCTCGGCAAGTGCCGTACGAGCACTCTGGTTGGTGCCCGAAAGCTTGGCGCCCACGGTAATAATCACGGCCTCGTCGCCGGCCTCACGCGCTTCGGCAATCGCCTGTGAAAACGCGTACGGGTTGACCTGGCCGGTCTTCGGCAGCTCGTCGCGCTCCACGAGCATCTCGTAAAAGCGCTGGTGATCGATGTCGACACCATCCATGTACACGTCGGTGCCAAAGGTGACGGACAGCGGCAGAACACGCAGCGCGGGGTGCTCAGCCGGCGTCATATCGCTCGCGGAATCGGTAATAATACGAATGGACATAGCGAATCCTTTCTTGCGCAGGTCCCGCGCAGGGAATTTTGACAGCAAGGCCCCGGCACGGTATACGCGCTCAAACGGGACTATGCAGTTGTTAATTGGAAGCAAATGCCTTGGCGGCCTTAGATCTCGCGCAGAGTGTTGAGAATCGTACGCAGCGACGCGTACATCTGCTCGCGCTGCTCCACGCCCATGGCCTTACCGGTGGTGTCGAGCACTTCGCGAATGATGCGATCGGCCTCGCTCATGCTCTCGCCGCCCAGGGCAGTCAGGCGAACCGGAGCGCGGTACTTGACGGCAGCATCGCCCGAGTCGTCGACCTCGACGTAGCCACCCTCCTCCAGATGTGCCAGTGTGCGCGAAACGGCGGCGCGGGTAACGCCGGCCATGCGGGCGAGGTCGGCGCCAGTCAGGCCGTCCTTGCTGCGCTCAAGATAGTACAGGCACATGACGTCGGAGCCCTTAAGGCCGAGCCTTGCACCCTCGGACGTCTTGATGCGCTGAATCTCCTTGTAAAGACCGCTGATCAGTCCAACAAAGTCCTCAAAACGTGTCTCGTCGTTCTGCTGCATGGGAGACGACCGCCTTTCGCTTGCATGATGCTAACGGGTAAACATCTTAGCCGCATGTCCGAACCCCCATACCCAAATATCCCAATTGTTAACCCATCAACATAAAAACCACCACAAAGGGGACAGGCACCTTTGTGGTGGCTTGGGGCATCAATAGATTCTAGGCGCCGCTATAGCTCCACGCAGGGATTGTCGCAGGTCACAAGCGTCTTAACGACGACCGTCGCTCCCAGATAGCGCTCGAGCAGCTCGGCCAAGCGATCGATCGCGGCCTGGCAGTCCCCCATCCGCTCGGGCTCCACGCATTCAATCGCCAGAAATGCGTCAGCCGAATCGTCGGACAGCGCCGTGCGAACGCCATCGCGCCAGTTCCAGCAACGGCACACGGCGCCCGCATCATCGATATAGGCAAGCTCACCGGGCAGCGTCGGATCATCTGCCTCCTCGCCAAGTGGCAAGAACGCGTCGCCGCCGTCGGTCACCGCCAGGCGCAGATTGCCCTCAATAGCATGCAAATCTTCACCGCCAACGGGCAACGCATAAGTCAACGAAATCGTATTGTAGATATCCACCGCCGGCGTGATGTGGCCGACCGGCTTGCCTTTGAGCACGCGCTTGAGCAGGTTCTCAACTGAGCAACGCGCGCCCTTCTTGGTCTTGAACAGGCGATACGCCTCGCGTCATGCCTTAACCGGCGCGTTTTCGCTAATGGTATCGCTTGTCAGGTGGCGCTCCGCATCGATGTTGGCGCGGTCAAGTAGCGCGGCGATCGCATCCACGTCCTCCTGGGGAATCTGAGCCGCAGGCTTCATGCCCTTTACGACCACGACGCCGACCGCCGCCTGCGGAAACAGCTCCCAAAATGAATCCTCGGCAACAAAGCTCTTCATACATGCTCCCTTCACGATTCGCGCCCGAGCGAGGGCACCCAAACAAAAAGCGCCCTTACGACGGCCACCTTCAAAGTCCTACGGTGCCGCCACAAGAGCGCTTACGCTGCCCCCATCCGGAGAAGGGGGCGAGATGTCAGGCGTATTGTAACCCGAGTCATCCGCGCGAGCAAAACCACCACAAAGGTGCCTGTCCCCTTTATGGTGGTTTTGGGTCTGAGGCGACGCTAGCGGCGGAGTCCCAGCAGGCCGCGGCCGCGATGACGGGCGTCGGCGGGCACTTGAGCGTGCGGGCCGGCGGCCTTGACGGACTCGGGCAGGTGCGAGTACTTCTTCTCGAAGTTCTCCTCAAACATCACCGCCAGGTTGTGCGCTGCCTCGTCGTAGCGAGCGGTGCTCTGCCAGTACTGGCGCGGCACCAGGATGCCATCGGGCACACCGCGGCACGTAGTGGGAATGTCAACGTTAAAAATATCGTCGTGCACAAACTCGCTGTCCTCGATGGTACCGTCGAGGGCGCGGGCCACCAGGGCGCGCGTGTAGGCAAGCTCGATGCGATGGCCCACGCCATAACCGCCGCCAATCCAGCCGGTGTTGACCAGATAGACGCGCGTGCGACCGTCGGCGATACGCTCACCGAGCATCTTGGCATAGACCATGGGGTCGAGCGGCATAAACGGCTCTCCGAACAGCGAGGAGAACGTGGGCGTGGGCTCGGTGACGCCGACCTCGGTGCCGGGGATCTTGGCCGTAAAGCCCGTCACAAAGTGATACATGGCGGCGTCGGCCGTCAGGCGCGAGATGGGCGGCAGCACGCCAAAGGCATCACAGGTCAAAAACAGCACAACGCTCGGGGTGGTGCCCATGCCCTTGGTCCACGCGTTGGGAATGTGCTCGACGGGATAGGCCACGCGCGTATTGTGCGTGATCGAGATGTCATCATAGTTAGGCTTGCGATTCTCATCGAGCACCACGTTTTCGCAGATGGCGCCAAAGCGAACAGCGTTGAAGATCTCGGGCTCGTGGAACGCATCCAAGCCCTCGCACTTGGCGTAGCAGCCGCCCTCGACGTTAAAGATGCCCATGTCGGACCAGCCGTGCTCGTCGTCGCCGATCAGCAGGCGCGTGGGGTTGACCGAAAGCGTGGTCTTACCCGTGCCGGAGAGGCCAAAGAACACCGCGGTCTCATGCGTGACGGGATCCATGCTGGCCGAGCAGTGCATGGGCAGCACGTCGTCCTCGACAGGCAGCAGGTAGTTCATAACGCTGAAGATGGACTTTTTGATTTCGCCGGAGTAACCGGTGCCGGCAACCAGAATCACGCGCTCCTGGAAGTTGATGACCACGGCAGCGCTGGAGTTGAGGCCCTTGATGGCGGGGTCGCACTGGTAGCCAGGTGCCGCGAGCACGCAAAAGTCCGGCTCGCCGGTGCGCGCAATTTCGCGGGCAAGCGGACGAGCGAGCATTTGCTTAATAAAGAGCGCCTGGCTGGCACGCTCGCAGGCGACGAGCAGGCGACGCGTGTGGTTGCGGTCGGCGCCCGCCATGCCGCGCGTGACAAACACGTCGCGCTCGTTGAGGTAGTCGACGATACCGGCCTTGATGGTCTCGTAGCTCTCAATCGAAAGCGGTCGGTTGACGGCGCCCCAGGCGATCTTGTCGTGAACATCGGGGGTGTCAACGATAAAACGATCGTTGGGTGAACGGCCGGTGCGCTCCCCCGTCTCGATCACCAGCGCGCCGTTGGATGCCATGCGGCCTTCTTCGCGGCGGATAGCGTACTCGACGAGCTCCGCGGCGGGTAGATCAACCAGCAGGCGGGGCTGATTATCGGCGGGATCTTCGACCAGCGTAATACCAAAGTTGGATAGAACTTCTGCAGGGGTAACACCAGGCATGGGGCCTCCTTTAAAAACGCGACACGCGGACGCAGCGCGCACTTTACTCACGTAAAGCCCGTTGTACCCGATATGCAAAAACGTTTTTGCGGCAACGGCGAAGCGCCCGCCCAACGGTCAAAAATCACAGGCAAGCGGCCTGGTCATTGGGGACGTTCTTAATCGACTAATCGTTGGGGACACTTATGGACCAGTCGTTGGGGACACTCTTAAACAGGCAACAACCAAGGAGTGTCCCTAGATGCCGGCACTTAGGGACGTTCCCAAAGTGCCGACTACAGCGGCAGGCCTTGGCCGAGCATGGCGATGACGCTCATGAGGATCAGCATGCCGGCGGCGTAGGGCAGCACTGCGCCCAGGAGCTCGGCGTCCTTACCGCGCACGTGCACGGCAGCGAGGCCAATCGCGAGCGTCTGCGGCGAGACCATCTTACCGGCGGCGACACCCAGGGCGTTCAACGCAACCATCCAGTAGTCGCTCACGCCCAGCGCCGAAGCGGCCTGGCTCTGAATGGGACCAAACAGCATGCCCGACGATGTGCCCGAACCGGTCACGAACGCACCGACGGCACCGATCCACGGGGCCAGAATCGGGTACAGACCACCGGCGACGGCAATGCAGAACGCACTGATCGAAGAGATCATGCCCGCATAGCCCATCACCTTGGCACAGCCCAGCACCGAAAGCATCGTGATTACCGTCGGCATCATCTGCTTCACAGTCGCGGCCAGCACCTCGCCCATCATGCGCGGCGAAGCCCCCTGAATGGCGCCGCCGATAAACGCGGCCAGGAAGATCCAAACACCCGGCGTGTTAATCCACGAAAACGTGAGCGTGCCGGGGTTCTCGCCGCAATACACCTGCACGTGACTCGCAAAGGGCGCAAGCGCGGCATGCACGGCGGGCACCAGGTTGGACGTACCCAACAGCAGTACAAAAATCAGGATGAAACACGACCAGGCAGAAAGCGCCGACTTAGCGGTGAGCTGCTCACCGGCCTCGATATTCATGTGAAAGCGCGCGTCCAGGTGACCGGACTTCTCGGCGCGCATGGCAAGCGCGGCGGTCAGCGCGAGCGACACGATGGAGCCCACGACCACGGCAAGCTCGGGGCCCACAAACATAGCGACGACCAGGGCAGCGCCGACAAAGGACGCGCCAGAGAGCAGCGCGATACCGGCCACGCCGTGCAGGCGCTCGCCTACGCTCGCAACATCGCCTTGATCGTCGGTCACGCGGCCCGCAACCAACACGATGAGCAGCGGCATCACCACAAAGAACGGTGCGAGCTGCACCAGCTGAACGGTCGCCAGGTGCAGGGAATCCAGACCCACCAGGTCGGCAACGGACACCGTGGGGATGCCGATGGAGCCGTAGGGCGTGGGCACGCCGTTGGCCAGCAGGCAGATCAGCACGGCAGGCACGGCCTCAAAACCAAGGCCCGCGAGCATGCCGGCGGGAATGGCGACAGCGGTACCAAAGCCAGCCATGCCCTCCATAAAGCCGCCGAAGCACCACGCCACGAGCAGCGCCAGCAGACGGCGATCGCTGCTGATGGAGGTGATCATGCTGCCGATCACGTCCATGGCGCCCGTGCGAACGCAGAGGTTATACGTAAAGACGGCGGCGATAATCACCAACACGATGGGCCACAGCGCCATCAAAAAGCCCTCGAGCGAGGCCGTGGCTATCTGCGCCACCGGCAAATGCCACCACGCAAAGGCGAGCACGCACGAAAGAACAAACGAACCAATCGCGGCTTTCCAGGCCGGCCATTTAAAGCACAGCAGCATCACGACAAGCCAGATGATAGGCACAAGAGCCAGCAAAAATGCGGCGACGTCCATGGGTAAAAGCTCCTTGGTACCGCGAGGGCGGCATCGGGGGTGTCATAAAACTTGAACAGGATACCGCACGCTTACCGACAATTTTCTGCCGCCTGCCGAAATATTGAACAATCCGTTCAAAAACACGAGCAAACACCGCCGCGTCTATACTAGAGCGCAGCAATAGAAAGGACTCCGCCTTGAGCATCACGCCCCTCGATAGCATCCGCCGCGCCATCGCCCGCCGCAACGGCGTCACCGACCCCACCGTATCGGGCGGGGCGCACGGGCAGGGCGGACGCATCGAGAACGGCCTGTTCCCCGCATCGCACACCGCCGAGGAGCTCGCACGAATCCAAGAGCTAAGCCAGCGTAACGCCGGCGGTCCCGACAGCAACCAGGCCACACGCCGTCGCCGCGAGCGCGATCGCCAGCCCGGCCCCATCCACCGCATGGTCAATGCCTGGTGGAACCGCCTGCTCGGAGCCGTCTACGGCGGCGGCTTCTCCACGCAAGAAGCCGAGTACGAAGATCATGCCACCCGTCGCGACTACCTTTGGAATACCCTGGGCACCGCCGTATGGGGCATGGCGTTTCCTCTGCTCACCATCGTGTCCACGCAGCTCGTGGGCGCCGAGGAAGCCGGCAAGTTCTCCATTGCGTTTGTCACCGGCACGCTCATCATGATCGCGTGCAACTACGGCGTGCGCAATTTTCAGGTCTCGGACATCGACGAGAAGGCGTCCTTTGCCTCCTACCAGCTCAACCGCTGGCTTTGCGGAGCATTCGCGCTGGCCTGCGGCCTTGTATACAGCAGTGCCCGCGGCTACGACGCGCAGATGGCAACGATCGGCCTGGGCGTCTACCTGTATAAGGTGATCGAAGGCGTGGCGGACGTGTACGAGGGCCGCCTGCAGCAGGCCGATAAACTCTACCTGGCCGGCATGAGCCAAACGCTGCGTTCCGTCGGCGTCATCGCGGTCTTTAGCGTGGCGCTGTTCCTTACGCGCAGCATGCCCATCGCGGCCATGGCCATGGGTGTCACCGCCATCGTCTCGCTCGTGCTGGTCACCGCGCCGCTGGCCCTGCTCGAAACCGAAAAATCGCGTCGCGTGAGTCTGCGCGAGGTCGGCCACCTGTTTGTCCAGTGCGCCCCGCTCTTTGGCGCACTGTTCCTGTTCAACCTCATCGAGAGCATGCCCAAGTTTGTGATGGAAGGCACGCTGGCCTACAAATACCAGCTGTACTTTAATGCCCTGTTCTTTCCGGCGCAGGCTATTTTGCTGAGCATCGGATTTGTCTATAAACCGCAGCTTTTGCGTCTGTCGAGCATTTGGGCGAACCCGCGCAAACGCCGCCGTTTTGACTTGATTATTATTGCCGTTATGGCGCTGATCGTGGCCATCACCGGCGTATGCGCCGCATTTATGGCCGGCCCCGGCATTCCCCTCATGAGCTTTATGTACGGCCTCAACTTTGAGCGCTACCGCACATTGGCGCTGCTGATGGTTGTCGCTGGCGGCATCACCGCGGCCATCGACTTTATCTACGCCATCATCACAGTGCTGCGCCACGCCGGCGACGTCACCAAGATCTATCTGATCTGCTTTGCCGTGAGCGTGGTGCTCCCGGTGATCTTAATCAACCTGCTGGGCCTGATGGGTGCCGTCGTAAGTTACCTGGCTATCATGGCCCTACTGCTGGTGCTGTTGATTGTCGAATACGCCCACATCCGCCAGCGCATAGAACGAGCCCGCAACCCGTACGGCGCCTAATTCGAATCAATTTGAAGAAAAGAAACGTCGATGTTTTGGCACCGACAGACACTATGACCCAATCCGAGGGCACGGAAACGGCAGGAGCCCCCGCTCGTGACCGCGGGTCGGGGCTGCGACAATGTTGTTGAAGTGCCAGAGGCGCAGCCGCGCCGCAACGAGGTTGGGAGGCTCCCGTGC
>JAGZPG010000026.1:0-15043 GCA_018382775.1 Collinsella sp.
GTCCATCCTCGCAGTATCCGGTTCTCAAGGTGCACGCCCCGCGGCTCATCCGGTCCCACCGGGCCGCGCGGCAAGGAGATATATTGCCAGACCGGAGGGGCCCCGGTGGCGGGAATCTGGGCCTCCACGGTTCCTACACAAATGAGGATGGGACCTTCTCTGTGAGAGACTAGAAAGAACAGGGCCGCGGCCCCCCTATTAGAGCGGCCCTTCGGTTTTCCAACGGTTAAGCTTCGGCCGCATTAATGGCTGTATACCCATTAGAAATGGGACATAGCAGCGTTAACGAGTTCAAAAACGATTAGTCCAATAAGAGCCGCTGCGGCAAACTTGATGGCATTCGCAAGCTGTGGATGCTCGTAAGCCCAGCCCGTCCTCGTCTCTTCGCTGTCCGCCTTCTTTCCGTCCAAGAAGTCGGATATCTCTTGATACGTCACCAAATCATTCTTCTTCTTGATATGTTCCGCTGCAAGCGCGCAGCACATTGCGCCAGCACCAAAGACGCCTGCCAACACCATCGTCGGAACGCACTGGACCATCCCCCACCCGTGGTTTTGTTGCCACATGAGCCAGGCCATAGAGACGGTAAACGCAAGAAGCCCAGCCAACATCCCCGCACCCAAGCGATAGAGCGTGCCCCTATCGCGTTCAACCCTTTCTCTAATTATTGAAATGTCGCCTTTAACAAGCTCGTCAATCGTTACATCCAGTTGTTCAGACAGCAGTAGGAGACTCTGGATGTCGGGGTACGTTTTACCGCGCTCCCAATTACTGATGGTCTGACGTGTTACAAAAATGCGCCTTGCAAGATCCTCCTGGGACAAACCAGCATCGAGTCGATACTGTTTAAGGTGTTTTGGCAGCTGCATGGCGTTCCCTTCGAATGCATCTCAACTCTTATTGGGCGGCTACACAACAGAAGCCGGCAAGCAAAGCGTAATCCCAAAATCAAACCCATACGGATGGCTGCGCGCAGATTAGAGTGTCAAAAATCTTTGACACATACGCTACCTGCTCTTTCTTGCAACTCGGACGCTATCGAATTGATCGGTTTGGCTACGTCCCAAATCGATCACATCCCTAATCAATCAAAAAGGGGCGCTTCCGGATTGGAAGCGCCCCTTTAAGATGCAAGAAGCAATTAAGCCTCGAGAGCCTTCTTGGCAATGGCAGCCAGCTCGTTGAAGGACTCGATGTCCTCGTAAGCCATCTGAGCCAGAACCTTGCGGTCGAGCTCGATGCCGGCAACCTTCAGGCCGTGCATGAACTGAGAGTAAGAGATGTCGTTCAGGCGAGCGGCAGCGTTGATGCGGGTGATCCAGAGAGAGCGGATCTCGCGCTTCTTGTTGCGGCGATCACGATACTGATACTGCAGGGAGTGCTGGACCTGCTCTTTAGCATGCTTGTAAGTACGCGAAGCGGCACCGTAGTAACCCTTCGCACGGTGCATAACGGTACGGCGCTTCTTCTTGGCGGCAACAGCGCGCTTAATACGTGCCATGTTCTATCAACTCCTAGACGGTAAAATGAAAAACGGGAACGCGAACTTAGGCGAGACGCGACTTGATGACCTTGCGGTCGGCAGCGGCGATCTCGGTCTCCTGACGGAAGCCACGCTTACGCTTGGTGGACTTCTTGCTCAGGATGTGGCTCTTGAAAGCCTTGGCGCGCATAAGCTTGCCGGTGCCAGTCTTGCGGAAACGCTTCTTGGTGCCGCTGTGGGACTTCATCTTAGGCATGAAATACTCCTTAATCGGTTACAGAACACTAGTTACTTGGTATCGCTTGCCGCTTTATCCTCATCGAAGGCGCCCTTAATCGGGGCGAGCAGCATAAGCATGTTACGGCCTTCCATCTTAGGCTTGGACTCGACCGTAGCGTAAGGCTTGAGATCCTCGGCGAGACGCTCGAGAACGTTAAGACCCTGCTCCGGGTGAGCCATCTCACGGCCGCGGAACATGATGGTGATCTTAACGCGTGCGCCCTTCTTGAGGAAACGCAGAACGTGGCCCTTCTTGGTCTCGTAATCGCCAACGTCGATCTTGGGTCGGAACTTCATTTCCTTGACCTCGACCTTAGACTGGTTCTTACGAGCGGCCTTGGCCTTCATGGCCTGCTGGTACTTGAACTTACCGTAGTCCATGACCTTGCAGACCGGCGGCTCCGCGTTGGGAGCGATCTCGACCAGGTCGAGACCCTGATCGTCAGCGACGCGCTGGGCATCGCGGATGGCGAACAGGCCGAGCTGAGAGCCATCGACGCCAATCAAACGGCACGAAGATGCAGTGATCTCGTCGTTGATGCGGGTGTCATCAGACTTAGCTATTTTCCCTACCTCCATTCATAAAAAAATAACCCGGCGCTTCTTTGCAACCAGGTCGTACACATAGACATCCTCGATACGAGGAAGGGAATCTAAGTTGTATGACCAGTCAGCTGCTCATTGGCGCCAAAAGGTGGGAACCCTCGGGTTCCTCTTTAGGGCATTGCGGGAACAACGCCTTGCGAATAATAACACGTATAGTGCGCTATCACATTACGTACACGAAAAAGGGGGTCTTGACCCCCTTGAACGCTCAGTTGCATGTATGGTGCCCGAGGCGAGACTCGAACTCGCACGTTGTTGCCAACGGTGGATTTTGAGTCCACTGCGTCTGCCAATTCCGCCACTCGGGCACGTAATGCGTGAGTTAGTTTATCACAGCTTTCTGTTGATTAGTCCGAAAATGGAACTTCGAGCATTTCGATGAGTTCGACCGTGCGGAGCATCTCACGCTGACGGCATCCGCGACCGTCGACCGAAGCCTCACCCATCTGGTTATCGTAAGGGTCCTCGCGCATGCCGTCGAAAGAGGGCTCAAACTCTGCCTGGAATCGATTGTTGGCCACCATACGCCACGGGTCGAGATTGCCAAAGTAGTGATGGCGGCGCCACTCCTCCCCCATCCTGCGAGCAGAAGATCCAAATGACACGTCGGCGTTGAGCCAACCGGTCTGCGGCGTATAGAACTCTGCCCAGTCGTGCGGCCCCACCGAATCGGGCGCAACATACAGGCCGCTCTGCCAACGGGCAGGCACGCCCGCGATACGGCACATGGTGATGAACGTGAGCGCCATAACGCCGCAATCGCCACGGAGCGAATGCGCGCAGTCATCGGCAATAGATCCCAAAAGCAGGTACGGCGGCTGATAGCGATAGTCGATATGCTGCGTCAGGTAATCATAGATAGCACGGGCGCGATCGAGCGGATCCTCGAGTCCGTCAACAACACCGGCCGTCAGCTGCTGCAGATACGGCGTGAATGCAATGTGCGGACGGTCCTCGGAAATATCTTCGGGCAACGGCGCGTCCATACAGGGATGCGCTGGAAGTGCACCCCCATAGATATCGCGATAAGCGGCATCGATTTGATAGTGATAGGTCACCGAGAATGTGCGATCGGTCGAGGAGACCCACGAGGCAGTACGCGCCGAGGCGCTCGCAGGAGCAATGGCCCCCTCCGGCGTCATATCAAGTATCTCTACCTGGGACTGCTGGCGGCAGGCGGCGGCAACGGGAAGCCACACGCGAACGGTCTCCCCCTCCAAAGCACCGGGGACAGACACGCATGCCTTAAGCGTAATGGTGCGAGACAGCCCGCCCTGCGACTCCATCTCCTCGAGCATCTGGTTGCGCAGCGCAATTCCATCCGCAGAATCGGGACGCAGACCCGGAACCTCCTTGGGATACACGCGCAAAGAATCAAGGAAGTTGTCAAGAACGAACAGCTCGCCATCGATAAAGCGCCAATCGATACGCTTGCGGTCAATCAGGTCGTCAAACTGCTCTTCGGTAAACTCAGGCCACTCCTCGCGGATCATCTCGATAGCCCGATCACGCGACACCGAAAAATGAAGCGGCGTCTCGATCATGCGATACCGCTCGGCGCGAACGCAGGCAGCCAGCGAAGGCTCAGGGTTCTGCTCCAAAAGGCGATCGCAGGCGGCAACAGCCTGCGTCAAATACCCGGCATCCTTAAGACGAAGAATCTCAGGCGGTAGCCCAATATCGAGATGGCGAAAATCATCACAGCAAACATCAACAGAGCAACCAACAGGACCCTCGTCAATAACCTTCCCATCCGAAGGCAGCACATCAATAACAGCCACACCAAACTCCAAGTCATTCGAACTCCTGGAGTCCATTGTAACGAGATAGAAAGAAAGCCCCAACAAGGGAGCCATCAACGCCGCTGAACGGTACCTATAAAAATGAATTCAGCCCAGTAACCCTGTAGCGAGTTAACAAAGGAGGCCCCGTTCACCCGGAGCTTTTCCCATTGCGCGACTTCTGGCGAAGCCAGTAGCCACCTTAATTCAGACTCGTAACCCTGCGGCGTTAAACGAAGGAAGCCCCGTCCCCCGGAACTGTTTCCTTGGCGTGACTTCTGGCAAAGCCAGGTGAGCGCAAAGGAAACAGTGTAGGGGGACGGGGCTTCCGGCGGGAAGTTTAACGACGCTTACGCCTTGTTGACGGAGCCAAACTCCTCCATGAGCTCCTTGGTGCGGGCAACGATGTTGTCGCGACCAGGCTTGAGGAGCTTGCGGGGATCAAAGCCCTTGCCCTGCTGATCCTTGCCAGCCTCGATGTACTCGCGGACGCCCTTGGCGAAGACGAGCTGCAGGTCGGTGTTGACGTTGATCTTGGAGATGCCCAGGGAAATGGCCTTCTTGATCTGATCCTCGGGGATGCCGGTGCCACCGTGCAGGACGAGGGGCAGGTCGCCGGTCTGGGCCTTAATCTCGCCCAGACGCTCGAAGGAAAGGCCAGCCCAGTCGGCAGGGTACACGCCGTGGATGTTGCCGATACCGCAGGCGAGGAAGTCGACGCCCAGGTCAGCAATCTGCTTGCACTCAGCAGGATCAGCGAGCTCGCCGCTGGAGGTCACGCCGTCCTCGGTGCCACCGATGCCGCCGACCTCGGCCTCGATGGATATGCCCTTAGAGTGGGCAAGCTCAACGAGCTCCTTGGTGCGGTCGAGGTTAAGCTGGAAGGTCTCCTCGTGAGAGCCGTCATACATGATGGACGTGAAGCCGGCCTCGATGCACTTGAAGCAGTCCTCGTAAGAACCGTGATCGAGGTGAAGGGCGACGGGAACGGTAACGCCCGTGGCCTCGACGGCAGCCTTGACCATGTCGGCGCAGACCTTGAAACCGCCCATCCACTTAGCGGCACCAGCGGTGCACTGAAGGATCAGCGGAGACTTGGCCTCCTCGGCGGCCTGGAGAATAGCCAGGGTCCACTCGAGGTTGTTGGTGTTGAAGGCACCAAGACCGTACTTGCCGGCCTCGGCCTTCTTGAGCATGTCTGCTGCGTTGACGAGCATAAAAGAAACCTCCTGTAAGGTTGCTCCGATAACGCCTTTGATTTTACCACGGTGTACCCGAGCATAAACGTTCGTTTGTTCACGAATATCGTCCAAACAGACTTTTTTGACCGTTTGCCCTACGAAATTGACCCGTTGGGAAAAAATAGCTTGACGTTTGGACACTTCTCGTGCTTCAAAAGCCGACTATAAAGCTACACCTGCATGAAAGGGTTCTGCATGAGTTCGCGTGCCATGGTGGTTGAATCGCCATGGCCGGTTAGGCAAACGGTATCGGGCGGGAGAAGCCGGGCGAGCTTGGAGAGCGAGCGCAGAATCGCCGCCTCGTCCCCACCAGAAAGATCGGTGCGGCCGTGCCCAGCCGGAAACAGGGTGTCGCCCACAAAGGCAATGTTCCCCTGCTCGGTGGCAGCAAACAAGACGATCCCGCCCGGCGTATGCCCTGGCGTCTCGATCACCTGCAGGCAGATATCGCCCACCTCGATAGCATCGCCCTCGGCGAGCAGATGCGTCGGCTCCCCGGGGTCGGGCGTCTCAATGCCCCACATGGCTCGCTGTTCCTCAATGTTCGCATGCGGCACCGCCACATCCTTAGCACACAGCTCATACTGGCAGCCCTCGCCAACGGTGGTTCGCACGCCGGCAACACCCCCAACATGATCGGCATGGCCATGAGTGCATACGGCGCCAAGCACACGTACGTCGGGGTGCTCGGCTCGAATATGCTCCACCAAGCGCTCGCCTTCCCATGCAGGGTCGATAATCACGCACTCATTGTCCGAAATAACAGCATAGCTATTGGTCTGAATAGGACCGTTTACGAGTGTCTCGATCTCGACCGATCCCTTGGGAGTTAAATCCAAGGACACAGCACTCATGCCCTCTCCTCTCTATAGAACTCGAGGCATCAAACGATGCCTCGAGTGTAGCGAATATCGATAATGTGGCACGTTCGTCGCGACTAAACACGGCGCTTAAGCTGGGCTCCACCCTCGCCGGGCATCAGGCGGCGCGCGTCGTAGACCGAGTCGACGCTGCTAATCGATGCCAGCAGCGGATCCAGACCACTCGCGTCCGAGATCTCGACCATAAAGCGCAGGGTCGCAATACCCTCGCGGTTGGTCGAGGTAGCGGCGGAAAGGATGTTGCCGCCCGCATCGCCAATGGCAATGGTGACATCCTTGAGCAGACCCATGCGGTCCAGGCACTCGACCACGATCTCGACCTGGAAGAGGGTGTCGGCAGCACCGTCCCACTCCACATCGATCATGCGCTCGGGATGCTCCATGAGGCCCTTGACGTTGGGGCAGTTGGCGCGATGCACCGAGACACCTCGGCCGCGCGTGATGAAGCCGACGATATCGTCGCCCGTCACCGGATTGCAGCAATGCGCCAGACGGACCAGCAGACCGCTGTTGCTCTCGCCTTTGACGATAATGCCGTTGCTCGCGCTCTTGCCACGCTTTTGCGGCTTGCGGTTGGAGCCTCGGGCCGGCTGTTTCACGACCTCGGCGATAGCCTCGGCCTTGGTGACCTGTTCCTCGGGCTTGGGGTCCAAGATTTGCTCGACCTTGTTGCCCACGGCACGTGGGGCGACTTTGCCCGCGCCAACGGCTGCGAACAGGTCCTCGAGCTGCTTGTAGTTAAACTGCTCCGCCACGGCGTTGAGCGCACGCGTGGATCGTGGCGTAGAGATGCCGTACCCGCGCTTACGCAGATCCTTAGCCAGTATATCGCGGCCGGCCGCAGCGTCATCGTCTTTGGTCGCGGCGGCGAAGTAACGGCGAATCTTTGACTTGGCCGAAGGTGTCTTGACGATCTTGAGCCAATCGCGCGACGGCTTAGAGCTCTTGTTGGTCAGAATCTCGACACGGTCACCCGTCTTGATTTCGTGCGTGAGTGGCGCCACCGCACCGTTAATCTTGGCGCCGACGCAGTGGTTACCGACCTCGGTATGAACGGCGTAGGCAAAGTCGAGCGGTGTAGAGCCGGCACGAAGCGCCATGACCTCGCCCTTGGGCGTAAAGACGAAGATCTCCTGATCGAAGAGGTCGACCTTCAGCGAATGCAGGTATTCCTTGGCATCGGTGATCTCATCAGACGCAGCCCAATCGAGCGAATGTTTGAGCCAGTTAATCTGGTCGTCCAGACGCTGGGCATCATTGGTCTTAGACGCAGACGATCCGCCCGACTTCTTATAGAGCCAGTGGGCGGCAATGCCGTACTCGGCCTGCTCATGCATCTCATAGGTTCGAATCTGAATCTCGAGTGGGCGGGCCGTGGGGCCGATAACCGTCGTATGGAGTGACTGGTAGTTATTGACCTTGGGCATGGCGATATAGTCTTTAAAGCGACCGGGCATGGGATGCCACAAGGTATGCACGGCACCAAGCGTGGAATAGCAATCGCGCACCGAATGAGTGATGACGCGCAGCGCCACCAGGTCGTAAATCTCGGAGAACTCCTTGCCCTTGCGCTTCATCTTTTGATAGATGGACCAATAGTGCTTGGAACGACCGTTGATCTGAAAGCCCTCAAGACCAATGCGATTGAGCTCATCGGTGAGCGTCTTGATGGTCTCGGCCAGATAACGCTCGCGAACCTCGCGCGACTCGGCCACCATGCGCGCGATGCGCTGGTAGGCATCGGGCTCCAAGTAGAAGAAGGACAGGTCCTCGAGCTCCCACTTGATAGAGCTCATGCCCAGGCGATCGGCCAAGGGCGCGTATACGTCCATGGTCTCGCGCGCCTTAAACAGACGGCGGTCCTCGCGCAGGGCGGCAAGCGTGCGCATGTTATGCAGGCGGTCGGCGAGCTTGACGATGATGACGCGAATGTCCTTGGACATGGCGAGGAACATCTTGCGCAGCGTAAGCGCCTGCTTCTCGTCCATGCTGTCGACTTCGATGTTGGTGAGCTTGGTCACGCCATCGACGAGCTCGGCCACCGTATCGCCAAACAGGCCGGAAACATCGGTAAGCGAGGTCTCGGTATCCTCGACGGTATCGTGCAGCAGCGCGGCGCACACCACATCGCAATCCATCTTAAGATCGGCCAAAATGATGGCAACCTCGACGGGATGGTTAATGTACATCTCGCCCGAGCGGCGCTTTTGGTTGCAGTGCTTCTCGGCGGCAAAGCAGTAGGCCTGCTCCACCTTGGAGAAGTCATCCTCATTCATATATTTGAGGCACAGGCGCTCCAGCTTGTCGTAGCTGTCCGCCATAATCTCGGGCGGCAGCTCATCAGCATGCTTATAGTGCTCCATCTCAGAAAAAGGCTGGAGGGCGGAATCATGGGCGGTACGGGCTGCGGCATCCATCGAGGTCCCCTTCCCCTAGGCCCGCGGTACGATCGGGCGGTTAACTTTGGCTAGCATATCAGAAGCGCACGAATCGAGCGCCCAACTCCGGAAAGCCGAGAACTCCATGCGCGAGCGCAAGCCCTCCAAATAGCGAATTGACCTGCTTAATTGCACGCGACCGGGGTTTTCGGCCATCGCGATGCGGCGGGTGTCGTCAAACCCCGAAACGCGACAGAAACCAAGCTCTTCGAAGATTCCCAGGCCGCTTTCCACCGAGCGCTCGTCGACCGGCGTGCGAGCATCGATGGCAAGGCACATCTGCGCGATGTCGATATCGCTCGCGCTAAAGGAATCGTTCCCCGTCTTGCCACGGTTGGAGCGCCACATGGTCTGCAGCGCTCGATAGAGCGTGACAAGCTCATCGCGCTCGGGCGCGTAACAATCGAGCAGGCGCTCATTAATACGAGCGTCACGCGACGAATAGAGCAGGTGAATCACGGCGGGCTGGCCATCGCGGCCGGCACGGCCACTCATCTGGTTAAACTCAATCGCACCAAACGGCATGTGGTAGAGCACGACATGGCGGATATCGGGCAGGTTGACGCCCTCACCAAAAGCCGAGGTTGAAACGATGCAGCTGAGACTTCCGTCTCTAAAGGCTTCCTCAACACGGCGGCGATCGGAGCGCGCAAGCCCGGCGTTATAGAACGCGATATGGGTCGCACAGTCAGGCACGCGTTTGCGCAACGTCTTGGCAAGCGCCACGGACTGGTCGCGCGAGTTCACGTAAATGACGGTCTTCTCCCCCGTCGCCACGATCGACACCAGGCGATTTTCGCGGCTCGCAAGGTCACGGTCGTCCTCGAGCTGCAGGTTCTCGCGAACGGTCTCGTCGACCACCGTCCTGGTAATCGGTAATACACGAGCAAGCTCCGCCACGACCGGAGCCGTCGCGGTAGCCGTTGCCGCCATGACAACGGGGTCGCCCAGGGCCTTGAGGATATCGGGCATGTCGAGATAGGCGCTGCGGTCGCCGCCCTTGGCAAGACCGGCATGGTGCGCCTCATCGATAACGACAAAGCCGATACGTCCAGAACGCGCAAAGCGATCGCGATGGATAGACAGGAACTCCGGCGTCGTGAGAACGATGCCGGTGCGGCCCGAAGCCAGGCCGGCAAACACGTCATCGCGCGCCGCCTCCACGGTCTCGCCGGTCAGCACGCCAACGCCAATGCCGAGCGCGGCCATCGTCGAGGAAAGGTGATAGGCCTGGTCGGCAACGAGTGCGCGCAGCGGATAGACAAAGATACTCGCACGCCCGCGAAGAACCGCCTCGCGCGCGGCATGCACATGGAAGATAAGAGACTTGCCGCGCCCCGTTCCCATAACGGCCAGAACACTTTGGTGATCGGCCAGGGCATCGAGCGCCTCGACCTGCGCGCGGTGCGGCTGGTTCGATCCGATAAAGCTGTGAATGAGCGAGCGCGTGAGCTCGGTATAGGAAAGCTGGGCAAGCGTCTCGCGTTTACGCGACTCCAGGCGCAGTCCAGAATCCGCCGGTTGTACGCCGCGGCGAAGCTCACATGCCGGGTCGTCAACGCTGGGCGCCGTGGTATCGCGGACCAAGACATCCTTGATCATCAGCTTGGGCTTCACGCGACCTTGCCAATGCTCGGCAACGGCCTCGAATACCAAGTCGACGGCGCTGTCGCAATTGATAAGCCTATCGATCTGCGGTACGCGGAACATAATGGCAGGCACACTCGCGGCTCCATCCGTCGCCACGAAGCGCATATGCTCGCCGGTCTTACCCACCACGGCACGATCACACATCGTCACGCCCTCGGCAGCCAGCAGCGGCACCTTATTACCCTGGCCAAACGGCTCAAGGCGGGAAATCTGCTCGATGGTCTCGATATTCAATTCGGAAAGGTCGACCGTGGCGGCAACCTCATCGGTGTCCTCAAAGTCCTCGGCGGGAAGCTCGGACAACACGGCGGAAAGGCGACGACGGAACTCGTCGAGCTTGGACGCCTCGATGGTCACGCCCACCGCACCGGCATGCCCGCCGCGGCGAATCAGCAGGTCGGAACAGCGCTCTACGGCGTCGAACAGGTTGACTTTGCCCACCGAGCGACCCGAACCGCGAGCGATACCGTCCTCGATCGAGAACAGCAGCGCCGGCACGTGATAACGGTTGGTCAGGCGGCTCGCCACGATGCCCTTGACGCCCTCGTGCCAACCTTCGCCGCCCACGACAATCGCGCGCCCGCCGTCATAAGTCTCCTCGACCTTCGCCATGGCATCGCGCGTAAGCTCGGCCTCGATCTCGCGGCGTTGGCGATTGATTTCCTCGAGCTCGGCGGCAAGCGCGCTCGCTTCGATGGGGTCGCGGGCAAGCAGCAGGTCGAGCGCCAGCTTGGGATCAGCCATGCGGCCGGCAGCATTCAGACGAGGGATGAGCGAAAACGACAGGCCGTCGGCCGTAATGGTAGAAAGGTCGGCCTTGGCAAGTGCGGCAAGCGCGATATAACCGGGGCGGGCCGTCACGCGCATCTGCTGGATGCCCTCGGCGACCAGTGCGCGATTCTCGGGCGTGAGCGGCATCATGTCGGACACGGTGCCCAGCGCCGCGGCCTCTATCAGCGAACGCCAATACGACGGCTTGCCCAAACGCTCGCCCAGGACCTGTACCAGCTTGAGCGCCACGCCGGCGCCGGCAAGTTCACGCGAAGGACCCTCGTCCTCGAGCTTGGGGTCGGTTAGGGGCACGCCCTGCGGCACCTGATCGGACGGCTCGTGATGGTCCGTGACCACCAAATCGATCCCCAGGCTCTCCAGATAGGAAACCTCTTCTTTGGCGGCAATGCCGTTATCGACGGTCACGATCAGCTGGGGACGAGCGAGCTCGTTAACGCGGTCGAGCGCCGCGCGCGAAAGACCGTAGCCCTCGTCAAAGCGATGTGGAATAAACGGCGTAACATCGGCGCCAAACGTGCGCAGTGCCTCGGTCAACAGACAGGTCGATGTAATACCGTCGACGTCGAAATCACCAAAGACGGCGATGCGTTCGCGGTTGCGAATAGCACGCTCGACGCGGTCGGCAACGACCGACATGCCCGGGATAATGAGTGGATCGGCCCAATCACGGTCGAGCGAAGGCGTCAAAAATAGCTGGCCTTCCTCGATGGATGTAATGCCGTGCGCAACCATAATGCGCGCCACCAGCCCGGGTATGCCCAGACCAGCCGAAAGCTCCTTTTCGAGCTCGGGATTTTGCTGAGCGACCGCCCAGCGATGCGTCGTCTTAAGCGATGACATAGGCGCCCACCCCCGATAGGGGCAGGTCGCCGCGATACCTCTCACGGTTCATAGCGATGAGTCCTCTGTGTATGCCCGCTTCGGCAGGCAGATCTGTTGAACGAATTTATTATACCGTGCGGCACGGACGCAGAACCTCGCAGCACGCCGTGGTTTCGGTAAACGATGCCGGTAATAGCCTCGAAATAATCGAGCGTTTCTGACGCACGGACGCATGCGAGCGTCTAGCATATCCATTCAAAACGGGTTCACGAGCAAAGGGAGTCACAAGAGCCTATGAAGCAATGGGTTGGACTGGGAAAGTTCCTCGCGGGGCATATGCAGGTCATCGTTCCGATTTGCGTAACGCTCGGCGTGCTCTTTCCCCAGCAGATCGGCGTACTCAAGCCCATCGTTCCCGCTCTTTTCGCCTTTATGACGTTCCAAGGTGCGCTCAGCAACACCTTTCACCAGGTAGCTGAGGTGTTCCGCCGTCCACTGCACTTGATTTTGGCGCTGCTTGTCTCGGCGCTGCTTATTCCCATAGCAGCTTATGCCATGGGATCGCTGTTCTTTGGCTCCAACCCCAACCTTGTCTGCGGTATCGTGCTCGAGTACAGCGTACCCGTGGCAGTCACTGCTTTTATGTGGATTAGCATGTTCGGCGGCAATGGCCCGCTCGCGCTCACCATCATCCTGACGTCCTCGGTTATCTCGCCTGTGACGATTCCTCTTACACTCAAGCTCCTGCTGGGCGCCACCGTCTCGATCGACGTGCCGAGCATGATGCAAGACATGGCCTTTATGATCGCCATCCCCGCTGTACTCGGCATCGTGATCAACGAGCTCACGCGCGGTTGGGGTCATGAGAAACTCTCCCCCGCGCTCTCGCCCGCCTGCAAGTTCATGATGATGGGCGTTATCGCGTCCAACTCCACCGCCATGAGCGAGTACGTGCTGCACATGAACGCGGTGCGCCTGGAAGTCGCCCTCTTTATTTTAGTCTTCGCCATCAGCGGCTTTGTCGTCGGTTTTCTGGTCGCCCGTGCGCTGCATCTGCCATATAGCGAGACGACTACCATGTGCTTTACCTGCGGCATGCGTAACATCTCTTCGGGCGCCGTCATCGCCACGCAGTACTTCCCGGGCGAAGTCGTGTTCCCCGTCATGTGCGGAACGCTGTTTCAGCAGGTGCTGGCCTCGATTATCGGACACCTCTTTGAGCGCCTAACCGGCGAGGAGCGCGCCGCCCAACGCAAGCGCGTCGAGGCCGGCCGCGACGCGATGGCACGCTAGACTGTCCGCATTACGCGGGTGTTAGCCTTGCTACGCGAGCGTTTCCAGATGCGCGCGTAGGCGCTCAGCATCGATATCGAGCGTTGTCTCGGCATTGACCTGGGCCAGACGATAGCCGACAAAGTAGGGCGAAACCACCCAACGCGGCAGCGCCTTGGCAATGGTCCGACCGCCCAGGTGATAGAAGAACAAGTTGTACGACTCCGCGCGACCGCCGTGGTGCTCGTGCAGGATATAGCGCAGGGCCACCTGAATCGCATCGGCAAACAGGTCCGCTTCGGGTTGGTCGCGGGCGTCGTCGCTGGCGGCGATTCCCTGTGGAGCCGAGACGTTGACCTCAAAGAATCCCATGATCGGCTCGGTTGAGATGTTGACCGCAACCCTCCCCCGCCGCCAAACATCGATGCCTTCAAAGTTGGCTGAGGTCAGCGCCGCATAGCCGTCCTCCTGTTCCAAGCCCACAATCTGCATGTGTGGATGGACGAGGCTGCCGCCCGAAAGCGGGCCTTTGTTCTTGTACATGAGCACGCTGCGGTACTGTTGGGAATCGATCATCTGCTGCCAACAGCCCAGGGCAAACCGCATCACATGGTGGAGTTCATCCGGCTCATAGGTCGCCAGGTCGGCATCGTGATCGGCTGACTCGATCAGCACGGTTTGACGGGTGGCGCGCAGGGTTTTGAACTTATTCTCGAGCCAGATGCAGTCGCCGTCGCGCCGGATGATATTGGCGAGCCCCTCGGTATCGCAAAAGGGGCACGCGGTGCCAGGGCGCCGGTTATCGTCGGGCTTACCGTTCGCCTGCTGAACGTCAAATACCAGCGCCACGGGTTATACCTCCAGCGGCACGATCTTGGTACCATGGAGCTCGGAGACGCCCAGTGCCGCAGCCACGGTATCGCGGTTGGCCGTGGAAATGCCGCCGCCGGGAAGAATGGTCAGGCGATCGCCCGCATACTCGACAAGACGCGACAGGTGCTCCAGGTTGTCCTCGATCGACGTTCCGGCAGCGCCACCATGTGTCAGGATGCGCGTGATGCCGCAGTCGGCGAGTGTATCGACGGCATCGAGCTGAGCCTCGAGCGAGAGCTGGTCAAAGGCCATGTGGAAGGTGATGTCGATGGGCTCACGCTTGCACTCCTCGGTCGCGCAGCCCGCAGCCATCACGAGGGCGCCGAGCGTAAGTTCATCGAGCGCCCATCCGCCGGCACAAGGCTTGCAGCAGCCAAAGACCAAGCCGTCGGCGCCGGCGCTCACAGCAAGACCCAAGTCCATCTCCATCATGCGCAGCTCGTCCTGGTTGTAGTGAAAGTCACCGCCACGCGGGCGAATCATGCACATCACTCGCGCATCATGCTCGTGAGCATAGCTGACCGCAGCGCTGATAACGCCGGCCGAGGGCGTGGTACCACCGACGGCAAGGTTGTCGCACAGCTCGATGCGCCTTGCACCGGCATCAATAGCCGCCGGCACCCGCTCAAAGTTCTCGGCACAAAACTCGTACAGCATAGATAGACCCCCAGATAACAAACGTTTTCCGATGGGCATTGTCGCACGCCCCCATGAAGTTGCGGTGGAATAGGGACTGTTTTGGCCTCTGAGACTCCCATTTAGTCCCTATTCCACCGCAACATAAGGGGGGGGGCAGAACCAAAGTAACGCCGCAGGCAGAGGACGGACAGACACTATGACCCAATCCGAGGGCACGGAAACGACAGGAGCCCCCGCTCGTGACCGCGGGTCGGGGCTGCGACAATGTTGTTGAAGTGCCAGAGGC
>JAGZPG010000009.1:0-104670 GCA_018382775.1 Collinsella sp.
GTCCATCCTCGCAGTATCCGGTTCTCAAGGTGCACGCCCCGCGGCTCATCCGGTCCCACCGGGCCGCGCGGCAAGGAGATATATTGCCAGACCGGAGGGCCCCCGGGGGCGGGAATCTGGGCACACACATTTCCTACACAACTGTGCCCTCAACTGACGCTTGCCAGTTGATAGCTACCGCTTGCCGAGCACATCTTTATATAGAATGGCCCCTTGGCTATAGCCGATATGCGCCCCTGGCCAAAGCGCAGCCGGCATCTAGCAGCTCATCGCGCTCCTCCACCGAAAAGCCCTCGGCGTACACGCGCACCACCGGTTCGGTCCCGCTGGGACGGATCAGCAGCCAGGTGTCATCCTCAAATGCCAGACGCAAGCCGTCCATATGGCTTACGCTCTGCGGCGCCTTGCCGCATATCGACTTGGGATTCACGCCGGGAAGCAGCGTGCGCAACGTCTCGGCATCCTCGGCCTCAAGGCGCAAATCTCGACGTCCGTAACTCGTCTTGCCAAAGCTCGCCTCGAGCTGATCGATAAGCACGCCCAAGGGCGCGCCGGTCTTGGCCATGAGCTCGCACAAAATCAGGCAGGCAAGGATGCCGTCGCGCTCGGGCATGTGCGCGGCGATACCGATACCACCGGCCTCTTCACCGCCCACGAGAACGCCGCCCTTCTTCATCTCGGCGGCTATATATTTAAAACCGACGGGCTTGATGACCACGCGGCAGCCGAGTGCCTCGGCAATGCGACGCACAAGCGTGGAGCATGAAAGGTTGACGACGACGCGTCCCTTCAGATTGCGATACTGGACCAAATCGCCCAAAACGAGCGCCATGATCTGATGTGGATGTATATATCTGCCGCGCTCATCAACCGCGCCGATACGATCGGCGTCGCCATCAGTCACCAGACCGGCGCACGCCCCGTCTTCGACAACTGCGCGCTCACAAGCATCCACCCACGGCTCGACCGGGTCGGGGCAGATATCTCCCCTATCGGTCGTCTCGTCGGCGTGAATCTCATGGACTTCGACGCCAAGCTCTCGAAGCAAGTCGGCAAGATATCCCTGCGCAGCTCCGCCCATGGGGTCAACCACCACACGCATATGCGCGGCGCGAATGGCATCCGCGTCGACAAACGATGCCACCGCTCGCATATAGTCGGGAATGATATCTGCCGTGCGGTATTGCCCCTCAAGCCCCAGCGGCTCGGCGGCCATCGTCTCCTCGAGCTCTTCGATGACATCCTGGTTGGCCGTCGAGCCATCACCCATCCGCAGCTTGAGGCATAGATAGCCCTGCGGATGATGTGAGCCCGTCACCATAAGCGCGCCGCATGCCTCGCCGTCATACGCAGCCGCCCACGTAAGAGCGGGAGTCGGCACCGGTCGAGACACGAGCACGGCATCGAGCCCGTGGGCGGCAATCACGCCCGCCGCGAGCTCGGCGAACTCGCGCGCTTGCGGCCGAGTGTCAAATCCTACATATACCGTTTTACCGGGATTCGTCTTTTGCCATAGCCTGCCGATAGCATCAGTGACACGAGCGACGTTGTTGATAGTAAAGTCTCCGTCGACGCGAGCTCGCCAACCGTCAGTTCCAAAGTGAATTATCGCGCACACGCGCAGACACCTCGCAGTGTTTGGATCATGGTACGCATGAGGTATACCCGCAACGGGCATCCGGCAAGCCACCGGCACGCTCGTTCACCGTTTAGGCAAAAGCGTCGAGGTGCGCACCGACAACAAAAACCGCCCCAGCGGGGGCGGTGATTCGATACTCCCATTTTCGGGTTCTATATATTGAGCGCATCTGCCATAGCGGCTGTCGTAACCGCCGTGGTTCCGCAGCAGCTGCCTACCATTGCGGCGCCCGCCCGCTTCCACTCGACGCATGCGCGAGCGAAGGCTTCGGGGTCCTCATGCCACACGGGACCATCCTGTGTCTGAACCGGATTTCCCGCGTTGGGACGCACCGTGACGGGAGTAGTCGCCGATGCAACCATCCTGGGCACCGCCGCGTTCGCGGCCGCAAGCGAACAGCAATTAACACCAACCGAGTTTGCGCCGTGTTTTTCGGCGTACAAAACGGCTGCCTCGATGTTGAGGCCATCGCCCAACAGGTCGCCTTTATCGTCAACGACAAAACTCACCAGGACAGGCATACCGTCGGCGGCATCTCGGGCGCCGGCAAGCATGGGCTGCAAATTACGGATAGACGTCACCGTCTCGATCAGCAGACCGTCAACACCAGCATTGAGCAAGGCGTGCGCTTGTTCGCGCGCAATGCCTCGGATTTCACGATACTCGGCAGAGTCCTCGGCAAACCACTCAATACAAATCGGGCCCATCGAGCCCAGCAGCAGCTGTGGGTGCGCCTGGCGAGCATCGTCGACGGCCCCGCGATTGACCTCCGCCACGGACGGCGCAATCTGGTCGTGCTTGAGGGCATAGCTTGATGCCTGAAAGGTGTTGGTAATGAGCACCTGCGCGCCGGCGGCGACATACAAGCGATGGATACGAGAAACAGTCTGCGGCTCTGCCAGATTCCAAAACGCCGGTGGAATGTCGGCGGCATCGTACTCACTCAACAGAACACTGCCCATGGGGCCCTGCGCCAACAAGGTCTCGCTCGACAAGCGGCGCGTAAGTTCCTCGGCACCAAAGCGGTTGTAATAACTCGTATCCATATATATCCCGCTATTCCTCGACGCTGATTCCCTGCTTTTCGAGATAAGCGAGCCAGCGGTTCATCGTGTCCTCGGATAGAGCATGCTCCATCATGCAGGCCTCGGAATCGGCTCGCTCAAATTCGACACCGAGCTCCTGAACCAAAAACGTGCGGACCAGACGATGGCGATACCAGATAGCCGAGCCGACCTCGCGCCCACGGTCAGTCAGGATAACTTTGCCGTAGTGAGACTGTTCGACAAGTTCAGATGCCTTGAGAGCCGAAACCGCCTTGTTGACCGATGCCTTCGAGACGCCAAGGCGCTGTGCGATATCGACCGACCGCACGCCGCCGGTCTCCCCATCTTCGCTTTCGATGCGAACCATGCACTCCAAGTAGTCTTCGTTCGCCACCGTTAGGTGTAGCTCGCGCGAGCTATTTGTCGTATCCATGAACATCCGTCCCTTCTGCACTCAATGGCTGATTCTACCCCATCCAAGCGTCGCGGTATGCCGCGGCATACCGTGCTAGAGTTCTTGTTGCACACGACGACCAAGATTGGAGCGATCTTTATGGAAAACACCACCACGGACCCCGACGTCCTCGAGCGTTTTTTGCGCTATGTCCAGATCAACACGCAGTCCGAGGATGCCAACTGCGACCAGGTGCCGTCGAGCACCGTACAGTTCGACCTTGCCAACGTGCTTGCCGAAGAACTGCGCGAGCTGGGTGCAACCGATGCCCATGTAACCGAAAACGCCTATGTCTGCGCGCACATTCCCGCTAGCGCCGGTTCCGAGAATAAGCCCGCCCTGGGCCTGATCGCGCACCTCGATACCACCGAGGTCGCGCCGGGCGCCGGCGTAGCGCCGCACATCGTGCACTACGAGGGCGGCGATCTGGTTTGCGGCATCGTCGACGGCAAGCCCGTGTCCATGAGCACCGCCAAACTTCCTGCCCTCAACAACCTGGTGGGTGAGGACCTTGTCTGCACCGACGGAACTACGCTGCTGGGCGCCGATGACAAGGCGGGTGTCGCCGAAATCATGGCGCTTGTCGCACGCATCGCGCAGGATCCCTCCCTGCCCCATCCCGCGCTCGGCATTTGCTTCTGCCCGGACGAGGAAATCGGTCATGGTGCCGAGCTGTTGGATATCGAGGCCTTCGGCTGCAAGTACGCTTACACGGTCGACGGCGGTCCGGTTGGCGAGCTTGAGTGGGAGTGCTTCAACGCCGCCGAGGCAACCGTTCGCTTTGAGGGCCAGTCCATTCACCCCGGCGACGCCAAGGGGCGCATGGTCAACGCGGGCAACCTGTTCTGCGACTTCAACGCCCTGCTCCCCTACGAGCAACGCCCGGAATACACCGAGGGCTACGAGGGCTTCTATCACCTTGAGGGCGTCTCGGCAACGGTCGACCATGCCACGGCGCGCTATATCGTCCGTGATCACGATGCCGCCAAGTTCCAGCAGAAACTCGAGCTGATGAATGCCGCCGCCGCACTGCTCAACCAGCGACTGGGCGAGGAGCGCGTAACGGTCGAGATTAAGCAGCAGTATCGAAATATGGCCGAGATCGTTCGTGACTATCCCGAGCTTATTGATGTTGCCAAGGAAGCCTACCTTGCCTGCGGCGTTGAGCCCCAAGTACTGCCGATTCGCGGCGGCACCGACGGCGCACAGCTGTCGTTCCGCGGCCTGCCCTGCCCCAACCTCTCGACAGGCGGCTACTGTTACCACGGCGTCAACGAGTTTGTCCCGGTCAGCTCGCTCGTCAAGATGACCGACGTCCTGCAGGAGCTCGTCGCCCGTTTCGCATAAGACTGGCTGCATAAGCCCAAAAGACGAATCGCCCCGTCCTCAACCGAGAACGGGGCGATTTTTTGCTGCAAGGGGTGTAGTCGGCATCGCAGGTTGAGCCAACGTCAGCGAGCGCCGCCCAGGGCGAACAAGTTGGCATGAAAAAGGCAGGGCATTGACCTTCTGGTCATGCCCTGCCTTTTGAATGACAAATTGTCGCCCTGGGCGGCGCGCAGCGTCGAGCCGTTACGGCGTTTGGTAAAACGCCGTAACTTAGTAGTTGGCTTCGTAGCCGTTGCCGTCACCGGTGGGCTCTTCGTAGTAATCGGAGCCGTCGCTCGAATCGTCGGAATCGTCCGAGCCACCCGACGAGGTCGCGGTGCCATATGCGTAGTCCTCGGACATATTGTTGTTGAGGTCACCGATCGTGGAGCTGGAGCCGTCTGAAAGGCCCATGGTGTTGGGGCCCTTGGGATCCTCACCGGCGTCGACGCGGGCCATCATTTCCTTAAGCTCGTCTTCGTAAACAAAGACATAGCTCACGCCGTCGATCATAGTGCTGTCGTCGGCGTACGAGGGCAGGTTGGCCGAGTAGATGCCCTCGACATCCATGCCGCGCATGGCATTGACCGTGGACACGATATTCTGAACGCTCATATCGGTTACGAGCATATCGGACAGCGAATTAACCAGGCCAAAGATCTTCGTGGCATCGAAGTTATTGAGAATCTGGTTGGCAAGGGCGCCAAGCACCTGACGCTGATGGCGCATGCGCGTGTAATCGCCGTCGGCATAGGTGTAGCGGCAGCGGGCATAGGTAAGAGCGGTAGCGCCGTCCATATGCTGCTGACCAGCGGTAATCTTAATATCCAGATGCTCGGGATCGTCGACGTCGTCGGTCGCGTTGATGTCGATACCGCCAACCGAATCAATAAGCGACTGCATGCCGTCAAAGCTGACCTCGGCATAGTGAGAAATCTGCACGCCGCACAGCTCGTTGACCGCCTGGACCATGGCCTCGGCGCCGCCAACGGTGTGGCAGGCGTTGATCTTCATGGTCTCGCCCTTGTACACGACCTTGGTGTCGCGCGGAACGGAAATGAGCGTCGCCTGCTTTTGCGTGGGGTCGATGCGTGCCAGGATAATCGAGTCGGCACGATACGTATCCTCGCCCGGACGACCGTCGGTACCAAGAAGCAACACGTAGAACGGATCTTTTGCCTCATTGGTATCGACCAGAATCTGGCGCAGGTTGTTGGTAATGACATTGGAGTCGCCAAGCTTGCCCATGATAGTGGCAAACCACAGACCCGCAGCAGTCGTGGCGCTCAGCAGCACGCCGAGTACGGCGATGAGAGCTACGCGGCGAACCGTGCGGCCGCGACGGCGCTGACGGGCGCGCTCGGAATAGCGTGCGACATTGTCGCGGCTGTAGATCTTGGCCTGCGCACCAGTCGAGGGTCTTCGGGTGTTATCCGCTAGGGGTTTCTTGTTAAACATAGGCAACCTGCATTAGTAGATGACGGGATCGGGAACGGTGGCATGTTCGACATGCGCGCCAAGCGCCTGCAGCTTTTCGACAAACTGCTCGTAGCCACGTTTGATGTGATGGATGGCCGAGACCTCGGTAACGCCATCGGCGATAAGACCGGCAACCACAAGCGCTGCGCCGCCACGCAGGTCGGGCGAGGTGACCTGTGCGCCCGAGAAGCCCTTGACGCCGTGAATCATGGCGTGATGGCTCTCGATACGAATATCGGCACCCATACGCACGAGCTCGGAGGCGAACATAAAGCGGTTCTCGAAGATGTTCTCGGTAATTACGGAGCTTCCGTCGGCAAGGGCCGAAAGCACCATGATCTGCGCCTGCATGTCGGTCGGGAAACCCGGGAACGGAAGCGTCTGGATATCGACCGGCCTGATGCGCTCGACGCGATTGACGTGGACGCCGTTCTCGATACGCTCGCACTCGATGCCCATAAGTTCCATCTTTTTGAGCACCATTCCCAGGTGGATGGGGCAGAAGCCCGTAACATCGACGCCGCGCTCATCGGCCATGAGGGCGCCGGCGACGATAAAGGTGCCGGCCTCGATGCGGTCACCCACCACGCAATGGGTAACGGGATGCAGCTCCTCCACGCCCTCGATGGTCACGACGGGCGTGCCTGCGCCGACGATCTTGGCACCCATCTCGTTGAGCATGTTGGCAAGGTCGACGATCTCGGGCTCGCGGGCAGCGTTGTCGATAACCGTGGTGCCCTGTGCGCGCACGGCAGCCATGATGAGGTTCTCGGTGGCGCCCACGCTCGCGAATTCGAGCGTGACGGTGGTGCCGTGCAGACCCTGGGGAGCACTGGCGTTGATGTAGCCGTGGGCGGTGTCGAACTCGACGCCCAGAGCCTCGAGACCCAAGATATGCATATCGATCTTGCGAGCACCCAGGTTGCAGCCGCCCGGCATGGCGATCTTGGCGCGATGGAAACGACCCAGCAGGGGACCCATCACAGCCGTGGAGGCGCGCATCTTGGCGACAAGCTCGTAGGGCGCCTCCCAAGAATCGACCTGGGAGGTATCGATCTCGAGCGTGTGCTCGTCGAGAACATCGATCGTAGCGCCCATGCCCTTGAGCACCTTGCCCATCACGTGGACATCGGAAATATCGGGCACGTTCCGCAGCGTCGTCTTGCCCGGCGCCAGAAGCGTTGCCGCCATAAGTTTGAGCGCGGAGTTCTTAGCACCCGAAACAGGCACGGAACCTCCGATGGCGTGGCCACCCTCAACGCGGATAATATCCAAGGTCTACCCTTTCAAAAAGCATGCCCGGGGTGGCTGGGCCATCCCGGGCATGATGTGTTCGCAAATGGTCGAACGCTAAAGCGTTTGACTATTGGGCAAGCTTGAGCTTACACCATGCGATTTCATTATAGAGGTAGGCGCGGCGTGCATCATCCTCCGACAAATTACCCAGCTTCTCTTCAAAACCTTGAATATCAGCTTTAACCTTGTCGGCGTCGACGGTCGCCAAATCGCAAGCGCGCTCGGCGAGGACGGTCACGACATCTTCCGCAACCTGGGCATAGCCGCCGGCCACGGCAAACGTGTGGTCGACAGTGCCCATGGCCTTATCGGAAACGCGAACGTAACCGCGGTCGATCGTGCAGATTTCGCTGGAGTGAGCAGGCAGAACGCCAAACTCGCCATCCGTAGACGGAATCGACACAAACGCAGCGTCACCCTCATAGGCGAGGCTCACGGGGCACACGATGCGGATACGCATAACCTACTTCTCCTCCATCTTGCGGGCGCGCTCACGCACGTCCTCAATCGTGGAGGCATAGCGGAATGCCTGCTCGGGCAGGTCATCGGCCTTGCCGTCGACAATCTCGGCGAAGGAGCGGACGGTATCCTCGACACGGACGTAGACGCCGGGGTTGCCTGTGAACTTCTCGGCGACATGGAAGGACTGCGAGAGGAACTGCTGAATCTTACGGGCACGGTTGACCGTAAGGCGCTGCTCCTCGGACAGCTCGTCCATACCCAGAATGGCAATGATGTCCTGAAGGTCGGAGTACTCCTGCAGGAGCTCCTGGACCTTGACGGCGACACGGTAGTGCTCCTCGCCGACGATCGAGGGATCGAGGGCGTCGGAAGAAGACGCGAGCGGGTCGATGGCCGGGAACAGGCCGAGCGACGAAATGCTACGCGAAAGAACCGTGGTAGCGTCGAGGTGGGTGAACGTCGTGGCAGGCGCCGGGTCGGTCAGGTCGTCTGCGGGGACGTAGACAGCCTGGACGGAGGTAATGGAGCCCGTCTTGGTCGAGGTAATGCGCTCCTGGAGGTCGCCCATCTCGGTTGCCAGCGTGGGCTGGTAACCAACGGCGGACGGCATACGGCCCAGCAGTGCGGAAACCTCGGAACCTGCCTGGGAGAAGCGGAAAATGTTGTCGATGAACAGCAGAACGTCCTGGCCGCGATCGCGGAAGTACTCAGCGGTGGTAAGGCCGGCCAGACCGATGCGCAGACGCGCTCCGGGCGGCTCGTTCATCTGACCATAGACCAAGCAGGTCTTGTCGATAACGCCAGACTCGCTCATCTCGAGATAAAGGTCGGTACCCTCACGGGTGCGCTCGCCGACACCGGTGAACACCGAGGTGCCGCCGTGCTCCTGGGCGAGGTTGTTGATGAGCTCCTGAATCAGAACGGTCTTGCCGACGCCGGCGCCGCCGAACAGACCCGTCTTGCCGCCACGGATGTAGGGCTCGAGCAGGTCGACGGCCTTGATGCCGGTCTCGAAGATCTCGGTCTTGGTGGTGAGCTCGTCGAAACGGGGCGCTGTATGGTGGATGGGGTAGAACTCCTCCACCTCGGGCATAGGCTTGCCATCGACGGGCTTGCCCATAACGTTCCAAATACGGCCGAGCGTCTTGGGGCCAACGGGCATCTTCATGGGCTCACCGGTATCGGTGGCGATGAGGCCGCGCTGCAGGCCGTCGGTCGAGGACATGGCGACCGTGCGGACGACGCTGCCCGGAAGCTGGCTCTCGACCTCTAGGATCGTGCTCAGATGACCGATCGGGGTCTCGGCCTCGACCGTGAGCGCGTTGTAGATCGGGGGCACCGCGCCGTCAAACTTGACGTCGACGACAGGGCCGATGATTCGCACGATGCGACCATCACCGGCAGTCGTCTTCTTGGTGGCTTCCTCGACCGCAAGCTTTACGGTGTTATTAGCCATTACTGTTCCTCCAATGCTGAGGCTCCGCCGACGATCTCGTTAATCTCGGTCGTGATCGAAGCCTGGCGCACGCGACTATACGTGCGGGTAAGGGTCGAGATGATCGCGGTGGCGTTTTCCGTCGCGGAGTGCATGGCCTTGCGGCGTGCACCCTGCTCAGCAGCCGCCGAATCGATCAGGGCCTGGTAGATGACCGTCAGGATATAAGACGGCACAAGCTTGCCGAGAACATGCTCGGGAGAGGGCACGAACTCGAACGTGGACGAGATGCGCTTAGGGGCGTCGGTCTCGTTCTTACGCGGACCGTGGGCCATAGCGATCATCTCGGGGTCGAGCGGCAACAGATGCTCGACGCGAAGCTCCTGATCCACGCGGTTCTTAGCGTGGTGGTAGACAAGCTCGACACGGTCAAGCTCACCGACACGATACGCATCGCAGATATGAGAGGAGATCATGCGGGCCTGATTAAAATCGGGCTCGGAGGAATTGCCCTCAAAGTGCATGACGACGTTTGCACGGTCACGGAAATACGTGGCCGGCTTGCGCCCACACGCGATGATCTCGCACTCGATGCCGTCGTTCGCCCAAGAAGCGGCGAGCTTTTCGGCCGTGCGCTCCACCGTCGTATTGAAACCGCCGGCAAGGCCGCGGTCCGAGGCAATAACGACAATCAGGCCATGCTTGACGCTCTCATGCTTCTGCAGCATGGGATCGGTGCCCGAGCAGGAGGCGTCGCCGGCGACCGTCAACATGACGTCGGTCAGCGCCTCCTTATAAGGCTCGGCCTGCTTGGAGCGATCGAGGGCACGACGGATCTTGGCCGTAGAGACCATCTCCATCGTGCGCGTGATCTGCTTGGTCGTGGTAACCGAGGAGATTCGCTTCTTAATGTCGCGAAGGTTGGCCATGGGGCTTAGTTCTCCTCTAATCCAGAAACATCCGAATGGTGCTTGGCCATGAACTGCTGCTTGAAGTCGCCGATGACACGAAGGAGCTCGGCCTTGGTATCGTCGTCGATCTTCTTGGCGCGAACCTTATCGAGCAGCGAGCCAAAGCCGTTGTCCAGGTACTCGATAAGCTCAGCGCGGAAAGGCAGCACGTCGGCAATCTCGAGATCGTCGAGGAAGCCCTCGTTGCCTGCAAACAGAACTGCAATCTGCTCGCCAACCTCAAACGGCTTGTAGCGCGGCTGCTTAAGGAGCTCAGTCATGCGAGCGCCGTGGGTAAGCTGCTTTTGCGTGGCCTCGTCGAGGTCGGAGCCGAACTGCGTAAAGCCGGCGAGCTCCTGGTACGAAGCGAGGTCAAGACGGAGGTTGCCGGCGACCTGCTTCATAGCCTTGGTCTGTGCGTCACCACCGACGCGGGACACGGAGATGCCCACGTCGACTGCCGGGCGCTGGCCCTGGAAGAAGAGCTCGGACTGCAGGTAGATCTGACCATCGGTAATGGAAATGACGTTGGTCGGAATGTAGGCCGAGACGTCGCCGTCCTGGGTCTCGATGATCGGCAGAGCCGTCATGGAGCCGTAACCGTTCTTCTTGGACATCTTGACGGCACGCTCGAGCAGACGAGAGTGCAGGTAGAAGATGTCGCCAGGATAGGCCTCGCGTCCGGGCGGACGATGCAGCGTCAACGACATCTGACGGTATGCCACAGCCTGCTTGGACAGGTCGTCGTAGATGACGAGCACGTGGCCGCCGGGATTGGTCTCGCTGGCGGGCTTGCCGTCCTCGCCGTTGTACATGAAGAACTCGCCGATAGCGGCACCGGCCATAGGCGCGATGTACTGCATAGGGGCGGAATCGGCAGCGGTTGCCGAAACGATGATGGTGTATTCGAGCGCACCGTGCTGAGCGAGGGTCTCGCGGATGTTGGCAACCGTGGAGGCCTTCTGGCCGATGGCGACATAGATGCAGACCATGCCCTTGCCACGCTGGTTGAGGATGGCGTCGATGGCGATAGCGGTCTTGCCGGTCTTACGGTCGCCGATGATAAGCTCACGCTGGCCGCGACCGATAGGCACCATGGAGTCGATAGCCAACAGGCCAGTCTGAACCGGCTCGCACACCGGGGTACGGTCGATGACACCGGGGGCCTTGAACTCGATGGGGCGACGATGCGTGGCGACAATGTCACCCAAACCGTCGATGGGCTGGCCGAGCGGATTGACGACGCGGCCGAGCATGGCACGGCTCACGGGGATATCCATAATGCGGCCAGTGGTGCGGCACTCGTCGCCTTCCTTGATGGAGTCGACGGCACCAAACAGAACGGCGCCGACCTCGTCACGGTCAAGGTTCTGGGCAAGGCCGAAGACGGTCTCACCGGTATCGGAGCTCTTGAACTCCAGAAGCTCGCCTGCCATGGCGCTCTTGAGGCCAGTGACGCGCGCGATGCCGTCGCCTACCTCGTCGACCGTTGAAACCTCATGCGTATCGACCGTCGCGGAGAGGCTCGTGAGCTGCTCCTGCAGTTTCTTGGCGATATCCTGGGCATTGAGGGTTTCGGACATTAGGCTTCACCTCCGTACGAATTAGCAGAGTTTGCGAGGGTCTCCTGTGCGATGCGCAGCTGCGTCTTGACGGAGATGTCACGACGCTCGCCGCGGGCCTCGAGCACCAGGCCGCCCACGATAGACGGGTCGACCTGCTCGATAAGGAATACCTTGCGGCCGAAGTCCTGCTCGCATTTCTTAGTGATGGTTTGACGCAGCTCGTCGTCGAGCGGGATCGCCGTGGTGACGGTCACGCCCACTACATCCTCGTCTTCCTCGGCAACATACTTAAAGGCAGCTGCCACCTTGGGAAGAAGGTCGAGCTGGTCGCGCTTGGACATGGTATCGAGCACGGCGATGATCTCGGGGCTGGCGGAAGCCAGGCGCTCAATCATCTCGAGGTCCTCGAACACATGGTTCTCGGCCTTAGCGGCTTCCAGAAGGGAGCGCGCGTAAGTCTCGAGCACCTTGTCCTGATAGCGGCTAGTCGGCATTCAGGCTACCTGCTTCCTGGATGTAGCGCTCGATGAGCTTCTTCTGCTCGGTCTCGTCCTCGAGTGCCTCGCCCACGATCTTGGTGGCGACGGCAACGGACAGGTCGGCGATGGAGCTCGCGGCACCGGCGTAGATGGACTTGCGCTCGTCCTCGACGGTCGTATGGGCCTTGGCGATGATCTCCTCGGCCTCCTTGTGAGCAGCCTCGATGATACGGGCGCGCTCGGACTCGGCGTCCTTACGGGCCTCGAGAACGATGTCGGCAGCCTGACGACGGGCGTCGGTGACGATCGAGTCGGACTCAGCGCGCTTGGCGATAGCCTCCTGCTTGGTCTTCTCGGCCTCGTCGAGGCTCTCCTCGATCTTCTTGCCGCGCTCCTCCATGGTTTTCATGATGCCCGGCAGGGCGACCTTGGCCAGCACGATCCAGATAATCAGGAAGGCGATAAGCGCCGGGATGAACTCCGCCATCTTAGGGATGAGGATGTCCGCACCGGCAGCGCCGTCCTCGGCGAACGCGGAAACCGGCATGAGCAGCGCGGCCGCGGACGCGGAGAGTGCGATCGCGCTCTTCTGGGATGAAAGATTCATACTTGACGCTCCGTGCTATTTAACGATCAGCGCGACAACGAAGCCGATCAGAGCCAGAGCCTCGCCGAAGGCGGAGCCCATGATGAAGACGGTGAACACGCGGCCCTGGACCTCAGGCTGACGGGCCATAGCACCCGTAGCACCCAGAGCAGACAGGCCGATAGCAAGACCAGCGCCGATAACACCGAGACCGTAACCGATAACTCCCACGATTCCTCCTTTGTCGTGCGTGTCTTATTTCACGCAGGATAACCTTATTTATAACTGCCGGGCTCCATGGGTACGGGCACCAGCGGTTTAACGAATTGCCTTACCTTTAAGGCGCGAACGGAAGACTACTCCTCCTCCGCAACCTCCTCTGCCTCGGAGACATACACGGCGGTAAGGACCGTGAAGACGTAAGCCTGGATGGCGCCGACCACAAGCTCGATCGTATAAATCAGGATGAGGATGGCAAGCCAGGCCAGCGAAGGCAGAGCGCCGACGGCGTGGGCCGCGGAAACCTGCTGAAGCAGCGGCTGCATGAACATGCTCGCCATGATGGCGAACGAGCCCATGACCACGTGTCCTGCGAACATGTTGCAGAACAGACGGACGGCGAGCGTGATGAGGCGCAGGAAGGTCGAGAAAAGCTCGACGACCCACACAAGCACGTTCATCGGGAAGCTCACGCCCTGCGGGGCGAGGCTCTTGATGTAGCCGATCACGCCGTGAGCCTTGCATCCGTAGTAGATGAAGTACACGAAGGCGAAGATGGCGAGCGCAGCGGTGGAGCCGATTGCGCCGGTGCCGGGCTTCATTCCCGGGATCAGGCCGATCATGTTATTGATCAGGATGAACAGGAAAAGCGAGCACAGGAACGGGAAGTGCTTCTTCCAGTTCTCACCCACGACGCCCTTGCCGATATCGTTCTCGACGTACTCGATGATGTACTCGAAACCGTTGACGAAGAAGCCCTTGGGAACCAGGGTCTGCTTCTTCTTGAACACGGCCAGGACGATCAGGAGCACGATCGTGGAGACGATCAGCCAAAACGAGTACTGCGTGATGCCGCAGCTCAGATCGCCCACGACGGGGGTGGAGCTGAACTCGCTGACCAGATGATTAATCTCATCAGGCAGCTTTTCAAAAATTTCCACGACTTACCTTTCGACCTCATGAGGATCTCGCAGCGCCTTGGCGACGCGAACCGCGCAGGCGGCCATAAAGACCACGAAGCCGATCGCCTCGCCCAGGAGGAACATGCGAAATACCTCTCCGAACAACGCAAACACAACCAAGGTAAAGACGAGCAGGGCGACCGCCGAGACCGCCAGACTCGCCATGCCCTTGAGCATGTCCGCATTCTGCTTATCGTCAAGAACCGGCTTGAGCGTAAAGACAAAGGGAAGAAAGGCGATTGCGCCCGCGATGGCGCCTGCAACGATAGCGAGCAGATCGGCTATCTGAAACACTGGCGTCCTCACTTTCCTTTTTTAACGCTTCCCAGAACAGTTCCCGCCAAACATTGGTGACTATTGTACGAGCCAATCGCTAAAGTACAACCGAAAAAGCATCGGTTAATACGCACCTGTTCGTTTTCTTAAGACCTTCTTTATGCCGCAGGTAGGTAATACGTTTTTTCGCGAACCCCTCTGGGCTAAACGTCCGCTAACAGGGGCGAGCGCGGTCGCCTTTTATTTGTCCGCGCGCACCGTTTCTTCGTATTTTCGACGTTAGCCGGTTTGGCCCAGAGACTACAGCGTGCCGTAGATGCGGTCGCCGGCATCGCCCAGGCCGGGGACGATGTAGGCGGCCTCGTTGAGGTGGTCGTCGATGGCGCAGGTATAGATATGCACGTCGGGGTCTTTCTCGGTCAGCGACTTGAGGCCCTCGGGGGCCGCGACGATGCACAGCATGCGGATGTCCTTGACACCGCGCTCGCGCAGATAGCTGATAGCCATCTCGGCAGAACCGCCCGTGGCGAGCATGGGATCGACGACCAGGCAGATACGCTGGTCGATATCCTTGGGCATCTTGCAGTAATACTCATGCGGCTCGTGGGTGACCTCGTCGCGCTCCATGCCAATGTGGCCCACGCGGGCAGAGGGCACCAGGTCGAGGATGCCGTCGACCATGCCAAGGCCCGCGCGCAGAATGGGGACGATGGCGAGCTTCTTGCCGGCAAGCTGCTTAAACGTGGCAGTGGTGATGGGAGTCTCGACTTCGACATCCTCCATGGGCAGGTCGCGCATGGCCTCGTAGCCGTCAAAAAGCGCGAGCTCGCGTACGAGTTGGCGGAACTGGTTGGTGCCGGTCGACTTATCGCGCAGGATCGACAACTTGTGCTGGACGAGCGGATGGTCGACAAGCGTCACGCGGGACGCATCGTAGGTAACGGTCATGGGTTGATGCCCCTTTCGTTGCGGCCGCAAAACGACCTTGCTGACATGACGCACAGCGATGTTGCCGCCGCCCGCCATGCATAAGTTTAGCGGTTTGTTGTATCGAACGCTCCGTCACAACCCTACTGAGTGGTGCTGAGCGAACGCCTGACCGCATCGTGCCAACCGTCCAGGTTGTGCTCGCGACGCTCAACGGACATATGGGGGTGGAACGTCTTAACGATCTGGGCGTTTTGCTCCAGCTCCTCCAGATCCTCCCAATACCCAACCGCAAGACCCGCCAAGTACGCGGCACCGATTGCCGTGGTCTCCACCGACTCACATTGCAGCACGGGGATATCCAGCAAGTCTGCCTGGAACTGCATGATGAACTCGTTGCGCGAGGCGCCGCCATCGACGGACAGGCGCTCGATCGAAAGACCCACGTCCTGCTCCATGGCACGCAGCACGTCATAGCTCTGATAGGCCATGGACTCGCAAGCGGCACGCACGATGGTCGCGCGACTCGAGGCGCCGGTCAGACCGCATACGATGCTGCGGGCGTGCGCGTCCCACCAAGGTGCACCCAAGCCCGCAAAAGCGGGGACAAAGTAGCATCCCTCGTTGTCGCTGATCGAGGAGGCGAGCCGTGCCGATTCGGATACGTTGGAGATAACGCCCATGTTGTCGCGCAGCCAGTTCATCGTTGAGCCGGCGGCAAAAATAGAACCCTCGAGCGCATAGCTGACCTTGCCGTCCGCAGCGATACCGATGGTGGAGACCAGGCCATTCTTGGATTCGACGATCTCGTCGCCGGTATTCATGAGCATAAAGCAGCCCGTGCCATAGGTGTTTTTGGTCTGGCCGGGATGGAAGCAGCAGTGACCGAACAGCGACGCCTGCTGGTCGCCCGCCACACCCATGATGGGCGGCATGTTGGTCATGATGTCGCTCGCGACGTGACCGTAGTCACCGGAGCTCCAACGGACCTCGGGCATCATGGCACGCGGGATGTCGAAGAGAGCCAGCAGGTCATCGTCCCAGTCCAGCGTATGAATATTGAAGAGCGCTGTGCGGCTGGCATTGGTGTAGTCGGTGGCAAAGGTTTGACCGCCGGTGAGGTTGTAGATGAGCCAGGTGTCGATGGTGCCAAACATAAGGTCGCCCGCCGCCGCGCTCTCGCGCGCGCCGTCGACGTTGTCGAGAATCCATTGCACCTTGGAGGCCGAGAAATACGGGTCGAGCGTAAGGCCGGTGCGGGAACGCACCAGCTCCTCGCAGCCCTGCTCGGCCAGTTTATCGATTGTCGAGGCGGTGCGGCGACACTGCCACACGATGGCGTTGTAGATAGGCTGGCCACTCACGCGGTCCCATACCACCGTGGTCTCGCGCTGGTTGGAGATACCGATGGCGGCGATGCGATCGGAATGGATGCCGCTCTTAAACTGGACCTCCATCATCACGCCGATCTGGCTGGCAAGCACCTCCGTGGGATCCTGCTCCACCCAGCCGGGGCGCGGGAAGCTGGTTTTGACGCTACGACGCGCCTGGGCGACGATGCAGCCGTACTCGTCGACGATGGTCGCGAGCACCGAGGTGGTGCCGCAGTCGAGCGCCATGATGTAGGAACCGCCAAAGTTAAACGAGGCATCTTCCATGCCCAGGCTGCCCAGATTCAACGACATCGCTTACACCTTTCTATTGCATCGGGTCGGACAGAACCCGCTCGATCTCTGATGCGGGAAGCGCGCCTTGGCGCAGGATCTGAAGCTCGCCATGCTTAAACGTCACGATGGTCGAAGCGTCGCGGCACGGGGTCTCGCCCGCGTCGACGGCCACATCGACCCCCTCCAGAATGCGGTCCTCAACGTCGGCAAAGCTTGCCGGCGCGGGCGCGCCGTGCGTATTGGCGCTGGTGCAGGCAAGCGGACTGCCGCAGGCGCGGATGAGCGCCTGCACCACAGGAGAGGCCGAAGCGCGCAGGGCCACGGTGTCGTCGGCAGCGCGCATAAAGGTCGGCACGCAGGGGGCTGCCTTGACCACGATAGTCAGGGCGCCCGGCCAGCATCGTTGGGCAAGCGCGCGGGCCTCATGAGGGATATCCACGCCATAGCGATCGAGTGCCTCGGCATCATCAACCAGCCAGGCAACCGTTTGCGTGAGCTCGCGCTGCTTGAGGGTAAAGATACGACGATAGCCGGTACCGAGTGCGGGGACCGCGGCGCCGTTGACGGTGGCCTGCGGATCGCGCGGCCACGGCAGAGGTTCACTTGTATCTTGTGGAACGGCATCCGAGAAGGCGTTGACTGCCACGGCGACACCGTAGACCGTCTCGGTTGGAATAAGCGCCAGGCCACCGCGACCGAGTAGCTCGGCCGTACGCTCGACGGCGAGCCGATGCGGCTCACGCGTTCCCTCGAATACCCGATAGACCGTCTGCATGTGTATGCCAGCCCCTTACGCTCTGGTGCAAGTTTATTTACTGTGGGGCATTCTCGCACGAAACGTTCAACCTATTTGCCCAGAGCGCATGTTGGTTTGGTGAGCGGCTCTAGTAGTCGGTGAAAGTGAGGGGGTTATTGGACTGCGACGAACTTCTTTGGCCTGCCGGCGTGGCGTTCTTGGGCGGCGTAGCGCTCGATGCTGTCTATCGTTATCATCCGACGGCCGTCGACGAGTTCAACATCGAGCTTTCCTGCTTTGACCAGCGCGGTAATCCGCGAAGCGGAGACTTTGAGGTCCAGCGCTGCGTCTTTAAATGTTCGGCACGCCGCTTCCCGAGCGTCATCGTGGTCGATTTCGACTGAAAGGGCCACGACCTCGGCCGAGCGTTCGTACCCTGCCGGAGTCAAACCGTTGTTGAGGTCGTCGGCCAAAAACGCCATCAGTGCCTCGGTGGCATGGGCAATCGCTTCTTCGCGCGTGTCGCCATCGGCAAAGGTGCCAGGAATCTGCGGGAAGCTAGCGCAGTAACCGTCGTCTTCTTTTATGAGAACGCAGTCATAGGTAAATCGCTGCCTCATTTTGCCTCCAGCTACCATCCAGCTTGGCGACGAATACTTGCCCACGTGCCCTTCTTTGGTCGATCACCACCAGAGCCGTTCGCGGTGACAACACGGTCACCAGAAACATGCTTAGCATGACTACCGACTTGCGCGACCTCCACGAATCCATCGTGCTTGAGTAGGGCAATGATTTCCCGAAAGGTAGGAGGTTGCATGGGCCGACCTCTTTCAGCCGTCCTAATTATAAACTAATTTATAATTTTTGCTAACCAGTTAATAAATATTACTGGCGCTGTTTGGGCTCGGTGACGATGGCTCGGACGATGCGGGGACGATCGGTGAGGTCGCGGACGATGCGCACGTCCGAGAGACCCGCCTGGCGACAGAGCTCGGCCGCGGCATCGAGGGCGCCCTCGTAGAGCTCGCAGGCAAACAGGCCGCCGGCGCGCAGCATATAGGGCGCCGCATTGAGCAGGCGGCGGAAGATATCGAGGCCGTCGGCGCCGCCCTCGAGCGCTAAATCGGGCTCGAAGTCCTTGACCTCGTGCGGCAGCGAGCGCATGACGTCAGTCGGAATGTAAGGCGGGTTGGAGACGAGCACGTCGAAGGTGCCCCATTCCTCGCGGGGGATAGAGCTCACCAGGTTTGTGAGGCTGAAGGCGACCTCATCGGACGTAAGCCCGAGCGCGTCGCGGTTTTTGGTGGCCAGGTCAATGGCACGCGGTTCGATATCGGTAGCGGTGCAGGTGACATGGCCGCGGCGCTCCCAGGCAAGGGAAAGCGAGATGCAGCCCGTGCCGCAGCCGACCTCGAGAACGCGGGCGATACGGGGCTCGACCGGAGCGGGCGCGGCGGCATCCTCCGTCAGAGACGCCTCGTGGTCGGCGCCTTCGATGGCGATGCCGTATTCGTCGAGCTCGGGCTCGGCGGCTTCCGCGGCTTCGGCTTCTGCTATCTGCGTGGCGGCTTCCTCGGCCTCGCGGTCGGCCAGTTCCTCGGCATAGGCACGGCTGCCCAGTACGTCGCCACCCAGCGCAGCCTCATCGGCAGCCGTGAGGTTAGCGGCACGGCGCTCGGCCGTCGCTCGCTCGTCGGCCAATGCGGCTTCGACTTTGCGCGCTTGCTCGACCTCGTCGTTCCAGGGCAGCTCAACGCGCTGACGGGCGGCAGCCTCGGGGCTCAGCACCTCGGCATCCAGATAATTGAGGACTTCCTCGACGAGCATCTCGGTCTCGGGACGCGGAATGAGTACGCCGGGGGCGCACGCGACGTCGATCATGCGGAACTGCGTGCTGCCGGTGATGTACTGCAGCGGCTCGCCCTTGGCGCGGCGGACGACCGCCGCGTGCATGGTCTCGAGCTGCGCCGCATCGAGCGTCTCGTCCATACGCATATATAAGTCAATGCGCGCCAGACCCGTGGCAGCGCAGAGCAGCCACTCGGCAGAAAGTCGGGGGTGTTCCTCGCCGCGCTCGGCCAGGTACTCCTTGGTCCACTCGAGACAACGCTTGATGGTCCAGATCTCGTTTGCCATGGGGTCCTCCCCTCTTAAGCGCCGGGCGGCGCGCGAATGTCGGAGCAGATTGTACGCGAGGCCAGCGCTTGGCAAGAGACGATTGAAGGCGATTATCGAGAATCAGCCCAGAATTTTGCACCGGGCTCGCTCAAAGTGTTCATTCGCCGACGTCTAGATTTGCATTCGTCAAGCTTTTGGCAAGGTTGCCCCAAAACTAACCAATATCTAACCAAACGCTTGCCACATCACTTGACGCGCAACGCGTCAAAAATCACCCCGCGACTTCTTGGACGATTTTTCAAGCAATATTTTCAATTGCAGATGCATACCGTTAATTGCTTTCAGCAGGTAGACAGCTTGAAGTCTATCAAAGACGATTGAATAACATCTCAAAGCAATAAGCCCAACCTAGTCGTTTAAGAACGTCCCCAATGACCACCTCTAAGGCGCCGCAGGTTGAGCATAAGTCAGCGAAAACGCCCCTAAGCGAGCAAGGTGACGTGAAAGAGGAGGGAAGCGTACTTCGGTACGCGACCGACGATTGAACGTCAGATTGCCGCTTAGGGGCGTTTGCAGCGTCGAGCCGTTACGCGGTTTGGTAAAACCGCGTAACCTAAACCGCCTGCGCCAGCTTCTCGGCTCGCTCGGCGGCGGCGAGCGCCTCGATGACGGTGCCGAGCTGATCGCCCAGAAGGACGCCGTTGTAGGTGGAGTTGAAACCGATGCGGTGATCGGTCACGCGGTCCTGGGGCTGGTTATAGGTACGGATCTTCTCGGAACGGTTGCCGTGGCCAATCTGGCTCTGGCGCTCGGCGCCGAGCTCGGCCTGCTGCTTCTCGAGCTCCATCTCGTACAGACGGGCGCGCAGCATCTGCATGCAGACCTCGCGGTTCTGAATCTGGGAGCGCTGCTCCTGCGACTGCACCACGGTGTTGGTGGGCAGGTGGGTGATGCGCACGGCGGAGTAGGTGGTGTTAACGCACTGACCGCCAGGGCCCGAAGCGCAGTAAGTATCGATGCGCAGGTCGGACTGGTTGATCTGAACGTCGATCTCCTCGGCCTCGGGAAGCACGGCGACGGTTGCCGTGGAGGTCTGGATGCGACCCTGGGACTCGGTCTTGGGGACGCGCTGGACGCGATGCACGCCGGACTCGTACTTCATGACGGAGTAGACGCGGTCGCCCTCGACCTTGAACTCGATGGACTTAAAGCCGCCGGCCTCGCTGGGGCTGGAATCGAGCACGGTGGTCTTCCAGCCGCGCGACTCGCAGAAGCGCTGGTACATCTTGTACAGATCGCCGGCAAAGATGGCCGCCTCGTCGCCACCGGCGGCGGAACGGATCTCGACGATGGTGTTCTTGTCGTCGTTGGGGTCGCTCGGGATGAGCATGTACTTAATGTCTTCCTCGAGCTGGGGAAGCTTGGCCTCGTTTTCGGAGATGTCCATCTGGAGCATCTCCTTCTCATCGGCGTCGGTGGTATCGTGGAGCATTTCCTTGGCAGCCTCGATGTCGTCGAGCGCGCCGATGTACTCGCGCGAGGCAGCAATGAGGTCGGACTGGTGCGCGTACTCCTTGTTGAGACGCGTGAACTCCTTGATGTCGGAGGCGACGGCCGGGTCGGACAGCTTCTTCTCGAGCTCCTCGTAGGCCTTGATGATCTTTTCGAGCTTGTCGCGCATGGCAGGACTCCTTTATATGCGTGAAGATGAAAATCGGCAGAGTTGATGGGGCGCATGGCGCCACTGCGGGGGTAAGCCCAGCTAGAACATGTCGATCTTCAGATACATGCGCATCCCTTCGCGTGTGGGGTACATAGTTGCGGTCTAACCCATACATGATAGCGTGCGCAGACAAACCTGCATATAACCCGCACGGAATGATTGGCACAAACAAACCTGACCTCATTGCATCAAGGGCTTGCTTTTTGGCTAGAGCGTTTGGAGTAGAGCGACGATGAAGCGGATGCCCTGGAGGTAGGCGCGGCGGGTGATGCGCTCGTTGGTGCCGTGGACACCGCACTCACACTCGTCGTCATCAACCACAAAGGCCGAGAAGCGAATGCACTCAGGGCAAATGTGCTGGTAGTTGGCAGCGTCGGTCGCACCGATTACGGTCGAGGGCACAATTGCTACCGGCTCGAATGATCCGTTTTCCTCCGTCCCCTTTGGATCACGGAAATAGCGGGCGGCAATGGAGCGAACCGCCTCGAGGCCGGGACCACCGATGCGCGGGGACGGCGAGGGTTCGGAGCTACCGGGGCCCAGCTCCACTTCGACACGACCGGCAAGGTCCGCCCCGGCAACCGCCTCACGGCAGCGCGCCACAACGTCGGCCACGCTCGTGCCCTCGAGCATGCGGAAGTTGATGTTGGCCCACATATCCTGCGGCATTACGTTGGCGCCGGTGCTGCCACCCTCGATCTGCGTGGGTGCGCAGGTGGTCGTCACCAGCGGATAGAGCTTTTTGCTGGCGAGGCAATCGCAGACAATGGCATCCCCGTTGGCGGCAATTTCATCGGCCGTGTAGAGCCCCAACTCGACGAGTTGGGCGGCAAGCAAGTCGGTCACGCGCGGCGGCCACTCGATATCGCAGATTGCGGTGATGGCACGACTGAGCATCTCGAGCGATGTGCCGCCGTAGGGGTTAGACGAATGCCCGCCTTCACTCTTCGTCTTGAGCACGATATCGGCATAGCCCTTCTCCGCGAGGTCGGCATGCATAAGCCAGCCCTCGCCCGCGCCATACTCGGCATCCGAAACGATGCGGTAGTCGCCCTCGTCGATCAGGTATTCAAGTTCAATACCGCGCTCCTCGAGCACACGACCGATCGCTCCCGCGCCGTACTGCGTGGTTTCCTCGTCCTGGCCAAAGGCGAGCAGCAGGGTGCGCTCGTGCTCCCAGCCGTGCGCCAGCGCATACTCAACCGCCTCGAGAATGCCTGCGACCTGGTCTTTCATGTCGATAGCGCCACGACCCCAGATGTAGGTGTCGTCCACGTGCCCGCTAAAGGGGTCGTGCGTCCAGTCGGCCTCGGTACCCGGCACCACGGGAACCACGTCCATGTGGCCCATGAGCATAATGGGCTTGAGGTCAGGGTCGGAACCGCTAAGCGTCACCAATAGCGAATGGTCGATAAGGTCGACCTCGCCCGCCGCGAACACGCGCGGCCACGCCTGCTGCATATAGGCGCGCAGGTCGTCGAACGGCTGCCAGTCCACCGCCTCGGCATCCATACTCGAGATGGTCGGAAATGACAGCACGCGGCCCAAGCGCTCGCACGCGCCAGCTTCGTCCAAATCGGCAAAATCGTCCTCATGCGCAAAGAAGCGCCAAACCTCGGCCATGACATCCTTTCGACTGTGATGACGAGGGCCGCCCCACCGGAGCGGCCCTGCCACGTAAGCGTTTGCGGTCGGTTATTTGTCCTCGAGATAACGCGAGAGGAACTCGCGGGTGCGCTGGTGCTTGGGGTTGCCGAAGAGCTCGGCCGGCGCGGCGTCCTCGAGCACCACGCCCTTGTCCATAAAGACCACGCGGTCGGACACGGTTCGGGCAAAGGCCATCTCGTGCGTGACGACGACCATGGTCATGCCGTCGGCAGCGAGCTTGCGCATGACCTCGAGCACTTCTCCCACAATCTCGGGGTCGAGCGCGGAGGTCGGCTCGTCGAACAGCATGATCTGCGGATTCATGCACAGGGCGCGCGCGATGGCCACGCGCTGCTTTTGACCACCGGACAGGCGACCCACGGTGGCGTGCGCGAACTTTTCGAGCCCCACGCTCGTCAGATGCTCCATCGCGACCTTCTCGGCCTCGGCCTTGCTCATCTTTTTGAGCGTGACGGGCGCAAGCGTGCAGTTGTCGAGCACATCCATGTTGTTGAACAGGTTAAAGCCCTGGAACACCATGCCGATGTCCTCGCGGAGTTTATTGATATTGCAGCGCTCGGCCGTAAGGTCCTGGCCGTGGAACCAGATGTGGCCCGCGTCCGGGGTCTCGAGCAGGTTGAGGCAGCGCAGGAAGGTCGACTTGCCCGAGCCCGAGGCACCGATAATGGTAACGACCTCGCCGGGGTTAACGGACAGGTCGATGCCCTTGAGCACCTCGAGCGACCCAAAGCTCTTGCGCAGGCCCTCGACGCGGATGAGCGGCTCATTGGTCTGTGCGGCGGCCGCGGTGCCGGTAGTGGCGGTATCTGCCATGATGATTCTCCTCGTCTTAAGCCTAGTTAGAGCTGGGCAGCGTGGCAGGGGCCTCGGCGCCGAGCTTTTTGCCAAAGGCTTCGAGCAGGCGGCTCGCCACGAGCGTCAGGATCAGGTAGACCACGAGCGCCACGCAGTAGACCTCCATCTGGCGGTAGTACACGCCGGCGACCGTGGTAGTAGCGTACATAAGGTCGAACACGCCGATGACCGAAAGCACCGACGAATCCTTGATGTTGATGATGAGCTCGTTGGTGAGCGCCGGAATCGCATTTTTAATGCCCTGGGGGAACACGACTTTGCGCATGGCCTGCCACTGCGAAAGACCCAGCGAGCGCGCTGCCTCGGCCTGGCCGGTATCGATGGACTCGATGCCGCCGCGCAGGACCTCCATCATGTAGGCGGTGGAGTTGAGCGAGATGGTGACGAGGCCGGCGGTGAAGGTGCTCCAAATCTGGTTGGCCTGGGCGGTCTCAAAGCCCATGCCACGCAAAACGGTGAAGCCCGCGTAATAGATGAGCAGGCCCTGGACCATCATGGGCGTGCCGCGCACGATGGTGGAGTAGATGGTCGCAAAGCCGCGGCCGATACTCTTAAAGAAGCGCACCAGGTCGTTGTCCACGCGATCGAAGGTCTGAATACGCAGGAACACAAAGAGCAGCGCCAGGAAGAATGCAATGACGGTGCCGAAGGTCGCGAGCGCAATGGTGATCTCGATACCGCGGATGAAGAAGTCGCCACTCTTGTAGGTCATGTAGACCAGGCTCGACAAAAAGTCGCTAGGGTTGGAATCCGAGACAATGCTCACCTGCACCAGGTCGATAAACGACATGACGCAACGGTCCACGAAAAAGATCGCCGCGATGGCGACCACGACATAGCTGCCCAGGCGCGCGCCGTGGCGGAAACGCTCGGATGCGAACGGCGACTTTTCGCGATAGTCGCTCCAGTGCATAAGCTTGGTGACGAGCGCCGCCGCCGACACGACAATCCAGGCCCAAAGAATCGCCCATAGGCAATCCTGGAAGATACCGGTGGGGGCTAAGAAGCTCAGCGGTGTGGGATTGCGCTGGCTAAACGCCAGGCCGAGCGCCGCAATGACGCTCGTGCCCAGATATACATAACGGTGGTCGGCCTTGATAAAGGAGGCCAGACGATTGATGGTTTTCATGCTGCCTCCCTATGCCGGCTGACGGTCGAGGCACGCGTCCCACATTTGGTCGCGCTCCTCCTGGCTGACGCCCTTGAGTGTCTTGTCGATGAGCTTAAGGAGCTTGTCCGAGCCCTTGCGGCAGCCGACGTTTGCCGCGACTTCCTGCTTAAAGCCCTCGCCTTCGGCAAAATGAATGGGAACGATGCCCGGGTTTTGAGCCATATAGCCCTTCTCGTTCTCGGTGTTGTAGGTCACGGCGTCGCACGTGCCCTGCAGCAGGTTCGAAAATACCGTGGGGACCGAATCGACCGGATTTTTGTGCACAACGCCCGGAATCTCGTCGATGACGGTATCGAGCATGGTGTCCTTTTGACCGAGGACCGTAGCGCCACTAAAGTCGCTGAGCTTGGTGGCGTTCTGGTAAGGCGAGCCCTCTTTTACGAACAGGCCAAAGTAGCCGATAAAGTACGGATCGGAGAAGCCGACCGACTCCTCACGCTCGGGCGTGGCGCTCATACCGGCGATGATAAGGTCGATCTGGCCGTTGTTGAGCGAATCGATAAGGCCCGAGAAGCTCTGCTTGACGGCAACGGGCTCGCCACCGAGGGCCTTGCAGACGATCTTGGCAATCTGCACGTCGTAGCCGTCGGCATAGGCGCCCTGCACGTTGTCGATGGGAATGGTGTACTCGCTGGCCTCGGAGACCTGCCAGTTGTACGGGGCGTAGGCCGCCTCCATGCCAATGCGGATCTTGTCCTTGCCGATCACGGAATCGGACAGGTCGTCGCGATCGCCGCCCGTCGTGGGCTGAACCACCTTGAGCGTGGATGGGCGCTGACAGCCGGCGAGCGCGCCGGCGACGACGGAAGCGCTCGCAGCGAGAGCGCCACCCAAAAAGATGCGACGGCTGCATACCGGCTGGGCCTGCGCGTCGCGCTGTTGGGGAGAATGCATAATCTGCCTTCCCTGTTGAATCGTACGCTAACGACTTAACAGGATACCGCTCAGCGTTACTTCCAGCAGATGCATATATAAGATGCATATATACAAGTTTACGAACTGAAAACGATTGGTAGTCGTTGGGGACGTTCTTAAACGACTAGTCAAACAAGAACGTCCCCAACGACTAGGCATGAAAAAGGCAAGGCATAGACCTTCTGGTCATGCCTTGCCTTTTGAATGACAAATTGTCGCTCTGGGTGGCGCGCAGCGTCGACCGGCCCGCCGTTCGTCAGAACGGCGGAACCTCTAGAGCAAGGTAACGCTAAAGCTGCGCTTGTCCGTCTCGCCGGGGGCCAAGGTGATGGTGTTGACCTTGTGCTCAAAGACGTCGTCCTCGGTGGACATGGTGGTGTGACCGGTCCAAGGCTCGAGCGCCACAAACGGAGCGTCGTTGGCGGCGGACCACACGCCGATGTACTTAAAGCCTTCAAAGTCGATCTTGACGCCGTGGCCCGACTTGCGGCCGCGCAGCGTGAGCGTGGAGCCCGGGGTATCGGTGAACATGATGGCGTCGTTATCGAAGCTGCGGTGCGTGATGGGCAGCACGTCCGAGTTATCGGGGGCCTTGTAGCTACCCTCGAACGTCATAAGGCCATCGGGCGTGATGACGGGGGCCTCGTTAGTCCAAGCCTCGGTAAACGCCAGCTCGTAATCCTCGAACGCCTCGTCCTCGGCGCCGGGGGCGGGCACGTTAAATGCGGGGTGGCCGCCCACCGAGAACGGCAGGTCCACGTCGCCGGTGTTGGTGACGGCAAAGGTCTGCGTAAGGGTGGCGTCGCCGGTCAGGGCATAGGTCATGTTGAGCTTAAAGTGGAATGGGAACGCCTTGAGCGACTCGGGCGTGTCGGTGAGCTCGTAGGTAACGGACGAACTGTCCTCCGACACCTCGACGATCTTGTGCTCCACGATACGCGCGATGCCGTGGCGCGCCATCTCGCAGGTGCCGGCGGCAGACGTCGCCGTGTTGTTGCGCAGCGATCCCACGATGGGGAACAGGATGGGCGCGTGCTTGCCCCAAAAGGCCGGGTCGCCCTGCCACAGATACTCATTGCCGTTGAGGGCAAGGCTCGTGAGCTGGGCGCCCATGGAATCGATGGCCGCGGTGAGGCCGCCGCGCTTGATGGTAGTGACGGTGGACATGCTACTTCCTCCAAAAGTAAACAACAGTGTCGAGGGTTATTGTCCCACTCTTGGCAGCAGGGCTGAGCGGCAGGCGCAGTTATTGAGCAATAGCGTAAAGGTCAAACCCGCCCTGCGGCGTGCTATCGACCGTGTCGGGCGCCTGTGAATTAAAACTCACCGGGACCATGCGCTTTGAGGCGCGGTAACGCGTGCCGTCGGTGGCGACGGGTGGCTCATCGACCGTGAGCTCGTAGTCGCCGGGCTTGAGCTCGATACCGTCACCTTCGGAATTGACGTATTGGTACTCGTCGATTGCTTGTCCCCTGAGCGTGCGGCCCACGATATGGACGAGCATTTGGCTGTCGCCGCGCGCGGTATCCCACGTCGCGCCGTCCTTAACCTCGACCGACACATGCACCGAGCGCGTGCGGCTGAGCGATTGCTCGACGGACATCTCGACCTTGGCGGCGTCTTGGCGCTGCTGCTCGACATGACCCCAGATGCTGCCGATTGCCGAGCAGGCGATTACGCCGGCCATGAAGGCGATGAGGATGGGGCCGAGCGGAGAACGGCGGCCCGCGTCTTCCTCACGAGCCAGGTCGGGGCGATGCGTGGGCGCTGGCGCCTGGGCGCCTTGCGCGGGCACGTCGAGAATGCTGAAAGATGCCGTACTGCCGGGGTCGATGGTGTGGCGCGGTTGCGGGGTCTTTGCCGGCGAAATGGACATGTCGGCTGGCTCACCCAGCGTGGCCGTGGCATCGGCCTTTGCCTCGTCGGCCTCGGCCTGGGCCCAGGCCTGTTCAAAGGTCAGGGGCTCGACGGGGTCGGAGGCGGCGTCCATCTCGACGGCATCGTTACCGGTCTCGTCCTCGTCGCTCGACACGTCACGCGGCGCGGGCTCGTCCCACTCCTCGTCCGGAGCCTCGCCCTCGCTATACCACCATTCAAAGTTATCGATATCCATACGGGGCGCCCCTTAGGCCTCGCAAATAAACACTTGCTAGCCTTATACCCCCAGACAGCGCTGGAGCTCGCATGGAATGTGACAAAGGGACTGCTCCTTTGTCGCATCGAAGTTGCGGTGGAATAGTTCCTGTTTGCACGCCCACTCGAGCTATTTAGGGACTATTTCACCGCAAGTTATTTGAGGGCGACGGGGATTTGGATACAGCAGAAGTCCTCTTGGTGAGACTCGTCGTAGCTCGTGGTGTCCAGGTAGCAAAAATCGAAAGCATTGCCGATGGGCTGGAGCGCGTGCCTGTCCATGCAGGCCACGATGGCGCGGATACCCTCGGGCTCGTACGGCATGCCCCAGCGACTCATGCACAGGTACGTGCCCTCGGGCAGCACCTCGACGCCAATCTCCGCCAGCTCGGCAGGATCGCTCGGCAGTATTTCCTCGGCACCACGCGGCAACACGGCAAAGGAACCGGCACCGGCGATGGGGTCGTCGGAATGCAGCGCCTCGCGACGCAGCATGGCGCCCCAACCGCGCATGGGGCGTGTGCCCGTGAGCGCACGCATGTGCAGAATCGCCCGCATGAGCGTGGGGTGCAGCATCGAGCGGCCACGCTCGATATCGCTCGGGAACTCCTCAAAGACCACGTAGCGGCGCTCGAATTGCTTGAGCTCCGGTTTGCCCTCGCGCTCGCGCCAATAGACCGCCTCGTCGTAAAAACTCAGCCGCTCCTGCACGCTCGCGCGCTCGGCATTAAGCCCGGCAATCTTCTCGTCGAGCGCCTGCACCCGCGAGCGCAGGTGATCGGTCATCTCTCCAATGTCGAACGTCGAGGTCAGGCGATCGATTTCGTCGAGCTCCAGCCCCAAGTCGCGCAGCATGCAGATCAGGCGCATGAGAGGGATCTGCGTGGGCGAATAGAAACGGTAGCCCTTTTCGTTAACCACGGCGGGTTTAAACAGACCGATCTTGTCGTAGTAGATGAGCGTTTGGCGTGAAACGTTAAACAAGCTCGCCATCTCGCTAATCGCATACATACCCGTCTGCATAAGTCCTCCCGACACATCCTTTGACGCGAAAAGCCCGCCGCCCACAGGGGCAGCGGGCTCAAACACTACTCGTATCCTACCCTAAAGATACCTATGACCAGCGCTTATAGTTGTCGCACGACACGCCGACGGCCTCGAGCGCCTTGGCGGCGATGTGATGCACCGCGTCGTCGAGCGTGGCAGGGCCGTTGTAAAACGTGAGCATGGGCGGCATGAGCATGACACCCGGCACGCGCGCCAGGCGCGCCATGTTGTCGACATGGATCGCACTGAAGGGCGTCTCGCGCACCATAAGCACCAGGCGGCGCTGCTCCTTCATCTGCACATCGGCCGCACGCAGCAACAAGTTTTCGCTGTAGCCGCTCGCAATGCCGGCGAGCGTCTTCATAGAGCAGGGCGCCACGATCATGCCGTCGACCGGATAGGTGCCGCTTGCGATGGCAGCACCGATGTTCTTGTTGTCGTAGACCACATCGGCATAGCACGCAAACTCGTCGAGCGTCATGCCGAGCTCCTGCTCGATGGTGATCTCTCCCCCGCGCGTGACGACAAGCGCCGACTCAGCGCCGGCCTGGCGCAGGCATTTGAGGCATTCAAGGCCCAGTGCCGCACCGCTGGCGCCAGACACGCCAACGACAATGCGACGGGGACGAACAGAAGACTCAGGCATGACAACTCCTTAACTACTTGGTAGGGCTACTTACTAGAAGGCGAGCTCGGCGGCCCACTTGTCCTTGTCGATCTCCATGAACTGCGAGCGGATGAAGTTCTTCTTGAGGTTAAACGGAACCGTGCAGTCGAAGATGGCCTTGCAGGCGATACCGTGCTCGCGGATCGAAGGATCGAACGCGGGGTCGTTGGACGGATCGAGCACGTGGCAGTGGCAACCGGGGATGGTGATGAGGTCCACGTCGGCCTGGAAGCGCGTGGTCATGGCCCACATCACGTCGCTCATATCGAAGATGTCGACATCCTCGTCGACAAGGATGACGTGCTTGAGCTCGGAGAACGCCGAGAAGGCGAGCATGGCGGCGTTGCGCTGACGGCCCTCGTCATTTTTGCTCGACTTCTTGAACTGCATGATGGCAACGAACTTGCCGCCACCGCAGGGAGCGGCGTGAACGTTGAGCAGGCGGCCCGGGATAGCGGTCTCGACCATCTTGTAGATGGAGGCCTCGGTGGGGATACCGGCCATGGACACGTGCTCGTGCGAAGGGCCGATGCAGCTCTCCATAATGGGGTTGACGCGCGTGGTGACGGCGGTGATCTTGATCACCGGGCAGACCTTGGCGCCACCGGTGTAGCCGGGGAACTCGGGCATGGCGTAGCCGTGGCCGTTGACATCCTCGTTGATGGTCTCGTCGTGCATGAGGTAGCCCTCGAGCACGTACTCGGCATTGGCAATGCACTTCTGCGGAACGGTGACGCAGTCGGCAAGCTCGACGGCGCGGCCGCGCAGGGCGCCGGCGATCTGCAGCTCGTTGAAGCCGAGCGGCGTGGTGGGAGCCTCGAAGCCGCAGCACATGTACACGGCGGGGTCCAGGCCGATGGAGATGGAGATGGGCATATCCTCGCCGCGCTGGCAGTACTCGTCAAAGAACGCACCCAGGTGACGGCTGCCCGGGGTGATCCACATGGCGAGCTTGTCCTTGTCGACGCAGGAGAAGCGGTGGATGGTTACGTCGGACTGGGTGCCATCGGGGCTCGTGCCATAGGCGAGGCCCATGGTGATGTAGGGGCCGCCGTCAACGGGCGTGTTGGTGGGAGCGGGAACGATCTTGCGCAGGTCAAAGCCCTCGTCGGTCGCCTTGTACACGACCTCCTGGCAGTCGACGTGCTTGCCCTCGGCGATCTGCTCGGGGGCGATCAGGTTCTCGAAGCGCTTGCCGATCTCGAGGCCCAGGTGCTCCTCGTCCAGGTCGAGCAGGGCGGCAACGCGCTTGCGGCTGGCAAGCATACCGATGCAGACCTTGGTGTCGTCAAAGCCCTTGACGTTGTTGAAGACCATCGCCGGACCCTCTTTGGTCGGGCGCATGACGGTGCCGCCAGCACCGACGTGACGGTAGACGCCCGAGACCTCGGCATCGGGATCGACCTGGGTGTCGGTCTCGAGCAGCTGACCCGGCATCTCACGCAAAAAGTCGAGCGCGGAACGCAGGTCGTGAATCTGGGAAGCATCGGTAGTGGACATGGCGTACTCCTTTCGGGAGAGTGTCCGGCGACGGGGTGCCGCCGGACGGGGTAACGTAATGGGGCCGCGGCGCTCACAAATGGAGCGCTCGACCACTCGAAGTTCAAGCGCTTGGCTGCTTACAGCCGAGGCGCTCGACCGCTTACATCAGGCCAAAGAGGTGGAACCAGGCGGCCTCGACCAGCACGACGACAAAGACGACCGCGGTGAGGGGGATGCCCATGCGCATAGCCTCTTTGGAGGTGTAGCCGCCGGCGTCCTTGCCTTCGCCGATAAGGATCGGCAGGTTATGGAACGGCAGGATGTAGTGGATGTTGATGGACGTGAAGACGATGAGCGCCACGGCGAGTGGGCTCACGCTGGAGCCAGCCGCGAAGCTGATGAACGCCGGCACGCACACGCCGAGCACGGCCATGACCGAGCCCATGAACATGTGGATGATCATGGAAAGCGCGGCGACGAGCAGGGCGAACAGGAAGATGTTCTCGGGCACGGAGCTGGGGAGCACGACGTCGGCGATCCAGGCGTTCATGCCGGTGGCACCGCCCACGGAGCCCACGGCCATGGCGGCCGTCAGGAACATGAGGGACTTGATGTCGACAGCGTTCCAGCTGGCGGGAGTGAGGACTTCGCCGATGATGGGCATGGCGAGAGCAACGCCAATGGCCAGGGTGACCCAGCCGATATAGTCGCCCGAGACGGTGAGCCACAGCGCGATGGCGATGACAAGCCACACGATGGTGCGGATCTCCTTGACGGAGAGCTTGCCGAGCGCGGCCTGCTTGGCCACGATCTGCTCGCGATCGTAGACGAGCTCCTTGCTGGGCTTAAAGAGGAAAAGGCCCAGGAACAGGGTGCACAGCAGCGCAACCAGCATAGGCACGCTCATGTACAGGAACCAGTCGACGAAGGACGGGCTCATGCCGCCGGCCTCGGCACTGTACTGCGCAACGAGCGGGTTGAGCGTGGAGTCGCCCGTCAGGAAGAACATGGAGCCCGGGGCGGCAGCGGCAAACACGAGGAAGCCGAGCTTGCCCTTGTCGTCGTCACCGTAGCCGGCGGACTCGGCAATGACCGAGACGACGGCGAGAATGAGGAAGGCGCGGGGGAACGGATGCGGGATCAGCAGCGACAGCACAAAAGTGAGCGCGAAGATCGAGATGATGAGCGACTTGGCGTCGCGCACGAACTTGAGCATGAACGCGTAGGCGATGCGCTCGCCCAGGCCCGACTCCTTGACCGCGCTGGCGATGAGGTAGGCGCCGATAACGAGCCACATGGTGGCCTTGGTCCAGGAGCTAAACGTGGAGGCGACCGTCGCCGAGACGCTCGCGGCGCCTGTGTCGTCCACGCACACCTTAAACAGAACGAGCAGCGCGCAGTAGAGCAGGCCCACAAAGCCCGGCTGTGCCACGCCACATGCCCAGAACACCACCGTGGCGAGCGTCAGTGCCAGACAGGTCTGACCGCCGACCGTGAGCTCGACCGTCGAGCTCAGCTCCGCCAAAGGAAGAAACTTCACCAGCAAAAAGACAACGATACCCAGCACAAAGCCAATTTCGCGCTTGGTGATCTTAAACGCCTTCTTTTCCGCTTCCATCTCCCCACCTTTCTTGTTGGGGGCGCTCCGGATTCGCAGCCACGTTGCCGCTTAAAAAGGGGCGCCCGTTATCGGACACCCCTTACGTTGCGCTGTGTTGCGGCAATACAGTCAAGCGGATTTTTTGGATGAGAAGCGATTCCCTAGACAAAAACCGTCACAACATTCGACGCTTTTCCTCGTTTTCGAGATTTTCGCCGAATGTTGTGACGGTTTGGATGTGACAAAGGGACTGTCTTTTTTACATAGCGAGGGCCGTGCGGATGAATGGGTCGCCGAGGGCCTCGCGGAGCCAGGGGGCCAGCTGCTCGGGGTGACCCTGCAGGTAGCCTTTGAGCTCGGACGGAGCCACGCGACGCACTTCCGAGATCTCCTCTTGGTTGATATGCAGCTCGCCCGGCTCAACATGGGCAAGGTAGACCTCGCACCATTCGCACTCCCAGCGACCGTCGCCGTGGTCCTCGCGGTACACCACGTGTCCGAGGTGCTTGAGCTGATCGGGCTCGCGCGTAATGCCGAGCTCTTCGTTGATGTGGCGCGCCGTGGCGGCCGCGACGTCTTCCCCGGGGAGCGGATGGCCGGCGCAGCTATCGGCCAGCACCCCGCCCCACAGGCGCTTGAGCGGACTGCGGCGACAGAGCAGCAGGCGCGCGTCTTCGCCCCGGCCCTCGACCAAAAGCGTCAGAAATGCCTGATGCAGGATGCCCTCACCAGCATGGGCCTCGATGCGGTCGACGGGGCCAAGCGCCTCGCCGGTCGCAGCATCGACCGCCACGACCTCGGCGCCCGCACCGCCCTCATCCCAGCCGGCGCGCAGAATGCGGGCTGCGGCTTCCTCGAGCGCGGCGATGAGCTCCTTGGTGGTGTCGAGCACGCGCTGCAGGTCGTCACCGCTCGCTTGTTCAACATGAAAACCCGTGCTTGCAACTACCGGCACGCCAAAGCGCGTGGCCAGCGCCGCCGCGATATCGTGCGCCGGGATCTCGTCTCGATGGCACGGAACGGCCAGGATGCTCACCGTTGCCGTACGGCCGGGCTCGGGGCGCGGAATGGCCTGCGCCGTGGCGCCCAGGTGCGCAAACTCCGGCGAGCAGGCGTACACCGCCATGCCTCGCGGCGTCACCGTCAGCTGGGCCTCGAGCGCAAACTTGCCCTCGCCCACTGCAACCTTTGTCGTGTGCATACCCATGGGATCTCCTGCCGCCCGCGATGTACCTGAGACCATCTTCGCCTGTATTGCGACTATACAGGCAAGCCCTCCATGTGACAAAGGGACTGCCCCTTTGTCACATTCTGTTAGAGTTGCAGGGATTGAATCCCGCTTATTCATGCGACATTGGAGTGACAACCTTGACCGCCGCAACCACGCCTAAAAGTAAGCCAACCGCCGCCGCGCTCTCCCCCGCGCGCACCAAGCTCTGCCTGGCGCTGCTCGTGCTGTTGGGATTCTCGCTCGGCTGCTCCGAGTTCGTGGTCATCGGCATCGAAAGCGACTTGGCAACGGAACTCGGCATATCACTTGCCACTGCGGGCCAGCTCATCAGCGTGTTTGCGCTTGTCTACGCTATCGCGACGCCGGTGCTCGCGCTCAGCACGGGGCGATTCCGCCGCTACCAGCTGCTCGTGTGCTATAGCGTCGTCTTTGTGCTCGGCAACCTGGTCATGGCGTTGGCTCCCAACTTCCAGGTGCTGTTTATCTCACGCATTGTCCTGGGCTCTGTCTCGGGTGCGCTGCTCGCCGTGGGCGTGACGTACATCCCTGAGCTGCTATCCCCGCAGCAAACCTCACTTGCCATCTCGGTCGTGTACGGCGCGTTTTCCGTGGCGATGGTCTTTGTGACCTCGATTGGCAAGTTTGTGGCCGACACACTCGATTGGCACGTGGCCATGTACGGCACGCTGACCTTTGCCGTTTTGATCTGTAGCGCGCTCGTGGCGTTTATGCCTCGCGCCGGGCAGACCGATGAGCCCGCCACCTTCCGCGAGCAGGCGGGGCTACTACGCGAGCCGAGTATCATCACCGGCATGCTCATCTTCTTGTTTGGCGTGGGCTCGGTCTACGTATTCTACGGCTACGTGACGCCTTATCTGGAGCAGGTGCTGGGCATGGATACCGTTCAGGCGAGCACCACACTTATGGCCTATGGCGTGTTCTGCCTGATCTCGAACATCCTGGGCGGATGGATCGATGCGCGTTTTGGCATGAAGGCGCTGCTGGTTACGTTTGTGCTGCAGGCGGCGGCACTGCTCGGGCTGTTTGCCGTGGGCGCCGCCATGCCGCTCGCGCTGGTCTTTGTCTTTAGCCTGGCGATGCTCATGTACCTGTTCTCGGTCTCATGCATCACACACTTTATGGACGTGGCTCGCAGCCGCCATCCCAAGTCGATGGTACTCGCGAGTTCGGTTGAGCCCATGGCGTTTAACGTCGGCATTTCGTTTGGCACCGCGGTAGGCGGCGCCGTGGTAAGCGGAGTTGGCATTGCGTACGTGGGCGCAGTGGGCGCCGCGTTCTCGCTTGTGGCCTGGGCGCTCGCGCTGGTGACGATTAAGCTCGCCCGCTGGGAGCGTCGCTGTCAATCAGCACAGCCCTCGATGCGGGCATAGGGACGAACACAGCCCAGGGCGGCGAGCAACCGGTGAAAACCGTCCCATACGGGTAGTGCTTATCCACCTGCAAGCTCCAGCAGCGCAATTTCACGTACTTCAGATACGCGCTTTCTACAATTTCGTGTATTTCAAGTACACGAAATTGTACTAAACTATGTATCTGAAGTACACGAAATCAGAAAGGCGGCCCCATGCGCAGATCAATCGAATCCGTGATCGAATCATGGGCGACAAAGGACGCGTCGCGCCCCCTCCTCATCCGTGGTGCGCGACGCGTAGGCAAAACGTACGTTGCCGAGGAAATCGGCAGACGAATCGCCGGCGATGCGTTTGTCAAACTCGACTTTCAGACCGATCTTGAGCTGATCGCTCCGCTGTTCGACTGTCCCACCGACGACGTTGACGCCATCGTGGCGCGAATCTCAGACTATAAACGCACCCCCATTCGCAAAGAGACCGCCTTCATCCTGTTTGACGAGGTACAGCTCTGCGAACGGGCGCTCAACTCGCTTCGCTTTTTTTCGGGTTCGGGCTGGCGCATATGCGCGACCGGCAGCCAGCTCGGCGTCGCCACGCGCAAGCGCAAGTTGCCTTTTCCCAGCGGCGTTCGTCAAGAGACCATGCATCCCATGTCGTTCGAGGAGTTTCTCTGGGCGCTCGATGAGGAGCAGATGGCTAATGCCATTCGTGCCCACGCCGGCACGCTCGAGACCTACGCCGCGCACCAAGCCGCACTCAGCCTGTTTCATCGATACCAGATCGTGGGCGGCATGCCCGCCGCCGTCAACGCATATCGCAAGACGTTATCCATCGAGGATGCGCGCATCGAGCAGCGCGAAATCGACGAGACCTATACCGCCGATATGACCGACCCCGAAAACGGGATCAGCGGCGTGGCGGCGCGCAAGGTCTGGCGCTCCATTCCGTCCCAGCTACTGAGATCGTCCACAAAAAAATTCAAGTACTCCGAGGTCGAACGCGGAGGCCGTCGCGCCAAGCTCATCGAGCCACTCGACTGGCTCGAGGGCGCCGGCATCATATCGGTCAACAACCTGACCGAAGGCATCGAACCTCCCCTCGTCCCCTTCGACGAGGAAGACGGAAGTTTCTTTAAGGTCTATCTTCTCGATACGGGCCTTATGTTCTACAAACTCGGTATCAACCCGCGGCTCTGGCTCGACCTCAAAGAAGATTCCGCCATAGCGCTATCTTCCGACTTCCGAGGCGCCCTAGCGGAAAACTCGGTCATGCAGGCATTTTCGGGCAATAGCTTGCAGACGTATTATTGGGTGCCGCCGTCGTCTTGGAGGACGAATGGCGAGCTCGATTTTCTACTTCAGACCGACCGTATGGAAATTGTGCCCGTCGAGGTAAAGTCCACACGCAATGTGCGCGCAAGAACCCTCGGGGCGTTTATGGACAAAGCCCGGTCGCCATATGCCTACATTTTGTCCGAGAACAATTTTTTCCGCAGCGAAACCGATGACGGGCGCGAACTGCGGCACCTTCCCTTGTACGCAGCGGGCTTTATTGGAGCAAACTGCCTCAAGAGCAGTCTGTAAGTCCTGCGCGACCGCCTAGAAAGGAAACCGCTCATGCAACGCATTCTTTTTATCTGCTATGGAAATATCTGCCGCTCGACGATGGCCGAGTCGGTGTTTACCGAGCTCGTGCACCGCGCCGGGCGCGCGGGCGAGTTTGTCATTGATTCCGCTGCGACCTCGACCGAGGAGATCGGCAACCCACCGCACCACGGTACCGTTGCCAAACTACGCGAGGTCGGGATTCCCGTCGTCGCACATCGCGCACGTCAGGTGCGTCGCGCAGAGTATGGCGACTGGGACCACATTGTCTATATGGACGACGAGAACGCCCGCGGCCTGTACCGTATCTTTGGCAAGGACCCCGATGGCAAGATCTCGCGCTTGCTCGATTGGACCGAGCGCCCCGGCGACGTGGCTGACCCCTGGTACACCGGCAATTTCGATGCCACCTACCGCGATGTGCTCGACGGCTGCACCGCCATGCTCGAGCAGCTGTAGGCAATCGAGGTCGCGGGCCACGCCTTTGTCACATCCGGGACTAGCCCTAGACCGGCTTGACCTCCAGCTTTATCCCCTCGGCGCAGGAGTCGCCCAAAACATCCGAAAGGGCCCAGGTCGCATATAGCGGCAAATAGAGAACCGCTCCGTTGCGCTCAACGTTGCCTCTCGAGAAAACAATCCCGAGCCTTACGCCATATTCAGCCGTATCAAGCACATGACCGAGCGCAGCGTGCGCGTGGTAATAGGAGCCCGATTTAACCTCGATCGGAACAGCCGTCCCATCCGGTCCATCGACCACAAAGTCCACTTCACCGCGCTTTTTTGTCTGATAGTAGTAAAGCTGGCGATTTTGGGCAGCCAGCTGCTGGGCCACCACGTTTTCGTAAATGCCGCCCAGATTGGGCTCCTTGCTATCAAGATACGCCGCTTGGGCGACTCCGACGGGGTAGCGCGCCATCAACATGCCCGTATCCGATTGATATAGCTTGAACTGCGATGGCCGTGCCGTCTTGAGCAAGGGCGATTTTGGCTCGGTTACGATATCGGCTTTGAGAGCAACGCCGGCATCGACAAGCCATACAAAATCTCGCTGATACTTCTCGTAGTGAGCCTTGGGGTCAATGGAATTGAGCACGAAGCGCTTGTTTTCGCCCTCGAGCATAATAGGGAGCTGATCGTAAATGCTCTGCACCTGAAGGGCTCGCCCGCTTGCATACTTGGAGATATCCCGCCGGTACTGTTCGTTGAGCTCTGACTGTAGCTGACGAACAGAGGCAAGGTCGCCCTGCGTGTCAAGGAAACGCTGCACGACCTCCGGCATTCCGCCGACAACGGTATAGGTCCTGAAGTTTGCCATCATCGCGTCATGAATGTAATCAGGAACGGGCCTCTCGCTGATACACGCGTCACGTATCGTTTGGCGAGCCCCCTCGCTCACCCCGGTTGCCCAGCAAAACTCCTCAAAATCGAGCGGGAACATCCTAAGCTCGTGGACATACCCCACGGGATAGGACCTGACGCCCTTGAACTGAGTCCCGAGCATTGACCCCGAAAACGCCCAGCGGCACCTCCCGTCCTCAACAAGGAACTTTGCCATCGTCATGATGTCGGGGGCCTCTTGGACCTCATCGATAAACACGAGCGTTTTGCCTGGCGCAATCGACTTTCCCGAAAGAAGCGTCACCCTGCTGATGAAATCATCGGCATTCCGCGCCTCGAGAAGAGCATCTTTTGCCTGGCGGTTTTCCATGAGGTTAAGCTCTATGTAGGTTGCATGGTTGGCTTTGCCAAATGCGCGAATCGAATAGCTTTTGCCAATCTGGCGAGAACCCGTAATGAACAAGGCCTTTTGCTCGGAAGACTTCAGCCAACGCTCCAGCTCTGCCGCTATTTTCCTGCGCAGCATAGGCTCTCCCCTCGGTGTCATCGAATGAAATGCAAAGTTTTATATGCTTGATTATCGATGAAACGCAGAATTTTTAGAACCTAAAATCGGATGAAATGCAGAGATTTGAAATTATAAGCAAAAGAAGGGGCATCACCGGCGAATGTGTCAAAGGGGCTGCCCCTTTGTCACATTGCGCTCGACTACTCGTCAACGATCTCGGCAAGCCAGACGTTCAGCGTATCGACCTCGGGGCAGCAGAACTTTGCCGCACCAGGCTCGTTGCCAGGCACGGTTCCGCCATAGCGCAGGATATCGATATAGGGAAAGCCCACGTGACAGGCCATAGCGCACATCTTGCCGCGGTCTCGATCGAAGTCGAAGACGTCTCCCGGCTTGTGACCATGGTGACAACGGCACGCACCCAGCTGGTCCACGCAGCTCACGCGGATACGCGGACGCTTGCTACGCGGCGCACCGAGCGGCCCGTTCTCGCCCGCAGGCTTGACGCCGCCCTCGCCGGCGTTACTCATGGTCGATCACATCCAGGCAGGCCTCGATGGGAAGGCCGGCCGACTTGTCTTCTTGGTCGGCATTGCGCTCGATAAGCTCGGCCACCACACGCATGGCGTCGGTCGTCGCACGCTGTAAGCTCCAGCCGGCCATAACGCGACCCACGAGCACCGACGAGAACGTATCGCCCGTGCCCGGGAAATACACCGGGATCAGCTCAAAGGGAATCGTGAAGTACTCTCCCGCCACATGGTCGTAGCCGATGACGGCACTCGCCCCGTCGACCTTCGCGCTCGTAATGACCACCGACTTGGCGCCCAGCGCGAGCATGGCGTCCACGAGCGCACGAGCCTCATCGGCCGTAATCTGCTCGGCCATAGGCGTATCGGTGAGCAGACACGCCTCGGTATAGTTGGGCACCGCGTAGTCGGCGCACTCGACCAGGCTGCGCATAAGGCCGATGGTCGATTCGGGCACGCCGGCGTAGAGCCTGCCGTTGTCGGCCATGATGGGGTCGACGAACACCTTGGTGCCTTTTTGCGAACGGCGGTGGCAAAAGTCCGAGATGATGCGCGCCTCTTCCTCGGTCACGATAAAGCCGGTCGAGATGGCGTCGAATTCAAAGCCGAGCTCCTCCCAGATGGCAAGACTCTGACGCACGTACTCCGTGGTGTCGTGGATGTAAAACTTGGGGTAGTTGAGCGTATCGGAAACGAGGGCCGTCAGCAGGTTGTGGATACGGTAACCCATGTGCGACAGCACCGGCAGCATGGCAGAAAGCGCGACCTTACCGTAGCCGCACATATCGTTGATCAGCAGCAGCTGAGTGTTCTTCATGAGTGTCCCCCCTTGGGTCGGGTGCGACGCGACGGCGCCACAGTGCGACTAAGTGTAGCGCAGGAGGCACGGCGGGCGGGCGCTGGCGCCGTGGAGGGCAAATTGTTGCGGATAGGTTTCGGAAATGGGAGGCAAATCGCGGCGGTAGCGGCACGGTAGCTGCCATCTATTTACTACCATTCCAAAACTATGCCGGATTACTACGATAAACCGCCAGTCTCCAACCACAACGAATTGCACTCCAGCAAAACCGCAGGTAGACAGCTTGTGATTTTCCGAAAAACAATGCCGAGGTCTGAGATTTCGAATTCATCGTAGTAATCCGGCATAGTTTTGGGCAAAGCAACTTTGGAAGGGTGTCACCGCAGCCCAAAATGATCCCTTTTCCTCCGTCCCCAAGGGATCACATGCACCGAAGCGGACCGTGACGGAATCACAGATTTGAGGACGGACAGCGAAAGCGTTCCCAAGCGAGCAAGGTAGCGTGAAAGAGGAGGGCATAGGCCTTGTGTCCATGCCCGACGATTGAACGCCAGATTGCCGCTTAGGAGCGTTTGCAGCGTCGAGCCGTTACGCGGTTTGGTAAAACCGCGCAACAACTACTTTGGTACCTTGACATTGATTTCTTATGCTCCTAGATTAGTTAGGCACAAAACAATTCCACTACCTAACTAAAGAAAGGAGCGAAGCTTAGATATGTGTGTTGAACCACTCGTCCTTCCACATGAGCCCGGCGGTGACCCGTCGCAACCGGTAGACATACCCGAAGCGGTCAGCGCCGAAGACAAACTCGCCAAGCGCATCCTGAGCGGTCTGGGCTTTTGCGGCCATTACATGCACTTTCACGGCGGAGGCGTATCCGGCAAGGCGCCCATCATCTGCCTGCTGGCCAAGCAGCCCGGCAGCGAGATGTCGCAGCAGGAACTCGGCATGCACTTTGACCTCAAGCCGGGGTCGCTTTCCGAGATCCTGTCCAAGCTCGAGGTCAACGGCCTCATTGAGCGCAGCCGTAACCCCAAGGATCGACGGCAGCTCACCATTCGCCTGACCGAAACCGGCCGGGAAAACGCCCGCATCGACCAGGCGGCCCGCATCCGCTTTAGAGAACGGGCCTTTAGTGCCCTCACTCACGACGAGCGCGAGCAGCTCGCCGAAATGCTCGAGAAAATCCGTGTAACCTGGGAGGAACTGGATGATTAAAACCCTCATGGGCAGCATCCGCGACTATATGAAAGTCGCTGTTGCCACGCCATTGCTCGTGCTTGGCGAGGTGCTCTGCGAGATGCTGATTCCATTTATCACCGCCAACCTGATCGACGCCATCAAAGACGGCGCCACCGTAGCCGAGATGCTTCCCACCGCGGGCTTTTTGGTGCTCATCGCGCTGACGTCGCTTGCTTTTGGTGCCGCCGCCGGCGTCACCTGCAGCCATGCGAGCTGCGGCTTCGCCAAGAACCTGCGTCACGACCTGTTCTACAAGATCCAGACGTTCAGCTTTGCCAACATCGATGAGTTCTCGAGCTCCTCGCTCGTCACGCGCCTGACCACCGATATCAACAACGTGCAGCAGGCCTTTATGATGATCATCCGTATCGCCGTGCGCGCGCCGCTGGTATTGATCTTCGCCTTTACCATGGCGTTTATCATGGGCGGCAGCGTTGCCATGGTCTACCTGGTCATCATTCCGCTGCTGGGCTTTGGGCTGTTCTTTATCATCTTTAAGGTGCGCCCCATCTTCTCGCGCGTGTTCCACAAGTACGATGCCCTTAACGAGTCCGTCGAGGAAAACGTCACCGGCATGCGCGTGGTTAAGAGCTACGTGCGCGAAGACTTTGAGAAGGAGAAATTCGCGACCGCCGCACGCGACGTCCAGATGGACTTCACCCGCGCCGAGAAGCTGCTCGCCTTTAACAACCCCATGATGAACATCTGCGTCAACGGCGCGTTTGTCGTCATCATCTACCTGGGATCCAAGCTCATCATCACGAGCCAGGGCACGCTGTTCGACGTGGGCCAGCTCTCCTCGATCTTTACCTATGGCTTCGCGATCCTCATGAGCCTGATGCAGCTGTCGATGATCTTTGTCATGGTGACCATGGCCGACGAATCGGCGCACCGCATTACCGAGGTGCTGGCCGCCGAGCCCACGATCGCCGATCCCGCCGAGCCCGTGCTCGAGGTTGCCGACGGTTCCATCGACTTTGACCACGTGAGCTTTAAGTATTCCGCGCATGCAAAGCGCCAGGCGCTCGACGATATCGACCTGCACATTAAGAGCGGCGAAACCATCGGCATCATCGGCGGTACCGGCTCGGCCAAGTCCACGCTCGTTAACCTCATCGCCCGCCTGTACGACGCCACCGAGGGCACCGTGCGCGTGGGCGGCATGGACGTGCGCGACTACGACTTGGACGCCCTGCGCCACCAGGTGGCCATGGTGCTGCAGAAAAACGTACTGTTTAGCGGCACCATTGCCGAAAACCTGCGCTGGGGCGACCCGAACGCCACCGACGAGGAAGTCCGCGAGGCGGCACATCTGGCCTGCGCCGATGAGTTTGTCGATGGCTTCCCCAAGGGTTATGACACCTGGATCGAGCAGGGCGGCTCCAATGTTTCCGGCGGTCAGAAGCAGCGCCTGTGCATTGCGCGTGCCCTGCTGCGTCGCCCCAAGATTTTGATCCTGGACGACTCCACCAGCGCCGTCGACACCAAGACCGACGCCAAGATCCGCGCAGGGTTGGCAAGCTATCTGCCCAACACGACCAAGCTCATCATCGCCCAGCGCATCAGCTCCGTTCAGGACGCAGACCGCATCATCGTCATGGAGGGCGGTCGCATCGCGCAGATCGGCAACCACGACGAGCTGCTCAAGACGAGCGAGATCTACCGCGAGACCTTTACCTCGCAAAACAAGATGTCTGCCGAGGGCGAAGGGGCCGTCGAGGCCGACACCGAGGCATCCATAACGCAAGCCCAGACCCAGGAAGGAGGCGAGGCACATGAGTAAGGCAACGACCGCCGAGCGCGCGCTCAACCGCAAGGGCGGCACCATGTCGCGCCTCATCAAGACGCTCTTTGGCTTCTACCCCGTGCTTTTGCCCCTCGTCGTCGTCGGCGTGGTGCTCTGCGCCATCATCAACTCCATCGGCGCGACCTTCCTTCAGAGCGCCCTGCAGATTATTAGCGAATCGTGGCAGTCGGGCGATTGGACGACCGCGCAGCCCAAGATTCTGCAGCTCGTGACCACCCTCGCCTGCATCTACGGCGTCGGCATCCTGTCCTCGCTGTTCTGGAACCGCGCCATGGCCATCGTCACGCAGGGCTCGCTCGAGAAGCTGCGCGAGAAGATGTTCAACCGCATGCAAGACCTGCCGATTCGCTACTTCGACACGCACCAGCGCGGCGACATCATGAGCCACTACACCAACGACATCGACACGCTGCGCCAGATGATCAGCCAGTCGCTGCCCAACCTGCTCATGACGACCATCGTCATCGTCACGGTGTTCTTTATCATGCTGTACTACAGCGTGTGGATGTGCCTGGTCATTGTGGCCGGCGTCGCCTTTATGACCTTTATGACCAAGCTGCTCGGCTCCAACTCCGCGCGCTTCTTCATTGCGCAGCAGACCGAGCTCGGCGTGGTCGAGGGCCATATCGAGGAAGTCATGAACGGCCAGAAGGTCGTCAAGGCATTCTGCCACGAGTCTGCCGCCGAGGCCGATTTTGACGAGCGAAACGAAAAACTCTTCGAGGTCTCCCAGAAGGCCAACATGTACGCCAACATCCTCATGCCCATCCTTATGAACCTGGGCAACCTGCTCTACGTGCTGGTCGCACTGGCAGGCGGCATTTTCCTGGCGCTGGGCGTGCCCAACCTGAGCATCTCGGGCATGGCGCTGTCCATCGCCGTCGTGGTGCCGTTCCTCAACATGACCAAACAGTTCTGCGGACAGATCGGTCAGATCTCGCAGCAGATCAACGCCGTGGTCATGGGCCTCGCCGGCGCCGACCGCATCTTTGAGCTCATCGACGAGGAGCCCGAAGCCGACGAAGGCTATGTGACGCTCGTCAACGCTCAGGTGAACCCCGATACCTGGCAGCTCGAGGAGGCCGACCACCACACCGGCATGTGGGCGTGGAAACATCCGCACCGCGCAACCGGCGAGATTGAGTACGTGCCGCTGCGCGGCGACCTGGTCATGGACAACGTCGACTTTGGCTACACGCCCGACCACGAGGTGCTGCACGGCGTGTCCGTGTTTGCCAAGCCGGGCCAGAAGGTCGCGTTTGTCGGCGCCACCGGTGCCGGTAAGACGACCATCACCAACCTCATCAACCGCTTCTATGACATCGCCGACGGCAAGATTCGCTACGACGGCATCAACGTCAACAAGATCCGCAAGGCCGATCTGCGCCGCTCGCTGGGCGTCGTGCTGCAGGACGTGAACCTGTTCACCGGCACCGTGATGGATAACATCCGCTACGGCAACCTGGATGCGACCGACGAGGAGTGCATCGCGGCGGCAAAGCTCGCGGGCGCGGACGACTTTATCACCCGCCTGCCCGACGGCTACGACACGATGCTCACCGGCAACGGCGCGCAGCTGTCGCAGGGCCAGCGCCAGCTGATTTCGATCGCACGCGCCGCCGTCGCCGATCCGCCGGCAATGATTCTGGACGAGGCCACATCGAGCATCGACACCCGCACCGAGGCCATCGTGCAGGCTGGCATGGATAAGCTCATGGAGGGCCGCACGACGTTTGTCATCGCACACCGCCTGTCCACCGTGCGCAACTCCGACGCGATCATCTGCCTGGACCACGGCCGCATCATCGAGCGCGGCAACCACGACGAGCTTATCGCCAAGCGCGGGTATTACTACCAGCTCTATACCGGAGCGTTTGAGCTGGAGTAGCTCAAAACAGCCCCTACGCTCCCAACGGACCTCCCCGAGGGAGACGGGGTGTTTACTCCGTGCTCAAACATTCTCGCTTCGCTGCGAAACTGCGCGCGGAGCAAACACCCCGTCTCCCTCGGGGAGGTCCTACGCACACAGTCTTTTCTCGCAGCCTGAAAAGAAGTGGTGAGGCCCTGGCCGTTTGGCCAGGGCCTCATTTTGTAAGGAGTCAAAAAGCCCCGTCCCAAATGAGCTATTTGAGAAGTTGGGCCATGGCGTTGACGAATTTTTGGACTTGGAGGGTTGGCTCGAGCGGATAGTGCAAAAAGACCGGCACCTCTCGCCCGCACAGGAACGGCACGCCCACAAAGGCCGGGTGCACCCCTGACCATGCGCCACAGGTGAGTACCGCATCGCCCTTTTCCTCCGCCTCGTTAAAGAGCGCAAAGTCAAAGCTATCCACATCGATCACGTCCACGCCGCCGTCGGCCAAAAGGTCGATGCGTAGGCTGTCCATCGCATCGTTGCCGTGACGGAGCACGCGCAGGCGCATGCCCTCTAGGTCGGCAACCGTGATGCGCGTCTTGCGCGCCAGCGGGCTCGTGCGCGGCAGGTCGATATAAAACGGCACGTTGACGATGCGGAGCTTTTGGCAGGCGTCGCCCCAGCGTGGGGTCGAAAAACTCGACTGCACCACATCGACCTCGCGGCCCAAGCTGCGCATGACGGTCTCGTGCTCGTCATAGAGGTCGCTTACCGGCACGATCTCAAATCGCAGCGACGGTTCCAGGTCATGGATGCCCGACCACATCGACAGCGTTTGGCGCCCCGGGCACATCATCGACACGCCCAGACGCACGGCACCGCCATCGCCCGCCGCGCGTCGGGCACGGCGCAGCGCGTCCTCGGACTGCCGCATGATCGAGCGCGCATCGTCCACCAGCAGAGCGCCCGCCGGCGTCACCTTGACACCCGAATGCGAGCGCTCGAACAACGTGATGCCGAACTCGGTCTCGAAGCCCGACACCTGCTTGACGAGCGCCGGAGTCGACACGCGCAATTTTGCCGCCGCACGCGAAAAGCTTCCCAGCTCCGCGGCGGCCGATATGGCCTCTAGTCGTCGATCGTACACGTCAATCTCCCGTTTTCGCGCCCGTGGCCACATGGTGCCACAGGGGGTTGTTTTCGCAGGTCACGCGCTCAATTGAGCATAAACTGCATCGCACAGTGTAAACCTACGGTTAACACCATTCTAACAAATATGCAATTCACCTGCGCAAATGCAAAGCATACGATAACCAGCGAAAAGCACGTGGGTCGGTTAATGGGAGCGACCCACCGGGAGGCACAAGAAGGGAAGTTCCTATGAGCAATTGGCTTAAGCTCGAGGGCGATGTCTGCGCCGTGACTGGCGCGCTCGGCGGTATGGGCGTCGAGATTTGCCGCGAGTTCGCCCGCAACGGCGCCAACGTCGTCCTGCTCGACCTGGACGAGGAGAAGGTCAAGGCCGCAGCCGCCGACCTCGCCGCCGAGTTTGGCATCCACGCCGAGGGCTACAAGATGAACGCCACCGACGAGGCCGAGGTTCAGGCCGCCGTCGATGCCACCATCGCCGACTTCGACCGCGTCGACGTCCTTGTCAACACCGCCGGCATCCTGCGCTTCGCCGCCATGGAGGACCTGCCGCTGAGCGACTGGGAGCAGGTGCTCAACGTCAACCTCACCGGCTACTTCATCACCTCGCAGCGCTTTGGTCGCGAGATGATCAAGGCCGGCCAGGGCCGCCTGGTGCACATCTCGACCGTCGCCAGCCACTCCCCCGAGACGTTCTCGGGCGTGTACAGCTCCACCAAGGCCGGCGTCAACATGATGTCCAAGATGCTCGCCACCGAGTGGGGCCCCTACGGCGTCCGCTCCAACTGCGTCGAGCCCTGCTTCGTTAAGACCCCGATGTCGGCCAACTTCTACGCCGACCCCGAGGTCGAAAAGAGCCGCAGCCGTCTGATCGCCACGCGCCGCATCGGCGAGGTCAGCGATATCGCCAACGCCGTCATGTTCCTGGCGTCCAAGCGCTCGGACTTTACCACCGGCGACGCCATCAAGGTCGATGGCGGCTTCTCCAATATGATGGGCGACCTCACCGCCAAGCCCGGCGGCCGTCGCGCCTATGCCGACAACTACCTTAAGAACAAGGGTGTCGAGCTTTGGTCCGATGAGTCCGGCGTCGCCAAGCCGACTGACCAGTAAACCAACCTGACAGGGAGGCCCCGCGGACACGCCCGCTCCTCCCTCGTATCGATTAGAAAGAGTCCAATGGCTTCCACCAACTCCAACAAGGGTCGCGCCGTCGTGCTTTCCGCCGCGTGCGTCACCATGTTCTTCATCAGCTCCATCGCGCTGTATTCCGTCGTGAGCAAGAACTTGCTCGCCGTCTACCCCGAGTGGTCCAGCGCCCTTACCTGGGCGTTCCCGGTCTTTCAGACCATCATGGCCGTGACGGGCATCTTCGCCGGCCGCATCTCCGACAAGATCGGTCCGCGCAACGTCGTGATCGCCGCCGCCGTGTGCTACGGCCTGGGCTGGTTCATGTCCGGCACCGTCATCGAGCCGTGGCAGTTCTACCTGTGGTTCTCGCTCGTCGCCGCCATCGGCAACGGCCTGGGCTACAACCCGGCGCTCACCACCGGCCAAAAGTGGTTCATCGACAAGAAGGGCCTTGCCTCCGGCATCACCCTGGCCGCTTCGACCGCCGGCCCCGCCGTGCTGTCCCCGGTGCTCGCCTCGCTGCTCATCCCGAGCCTGGGCATCTTTGGCGCCCTCAAGGCACTCGGCGTCATCTTCTTTGTGACGATCGCCGCCTCCGCCCTGTTCCTGAAGGCCCCCGAGGCCGGTTGGCTGCCCGAGGGCTTCGAGGCCCCCAAGGGCGGTGCACATGCCGGCACCTTCGGCGACCTCACCCCGGGCGAGATGGTCAAGACCCCGCGCTTCTGGGTCCTCATCGTCACCTTCGCCTTTGCCGCCACCGCGGGCACCCTGCTCGTGGGCAAGGTTGCCTCCATCGCCGCCGTTCAGCTCTTCTCCGACCCCACGAGCGCCGCGGCCGTCGCCCTCGGCGGTGTGGTGGTCTCCGTCAACACCTGCGCCAACCTGGTTGGCCGTCTGTCCTTTGGCCAGATCATCGACAAGCTCGGCGCCTACAAGTCGCTGCTCATCAGCCTTGTCGTCACCATCGTCGCCCTCGTTATCATGTCGATGAGCTTTACGCAGTGCATGTTCTTCGTGGCGCTCGCCCTGCTCGGCTTTAGCTTTGGCGCCCTGCTCGTCATCTACCCGCCGCTTACCGGTGGCGCCTTTGGCACCAGCAACATCGGCGTCAACTACGGCATCATGTTTTTGGGCTACGCCGCTTCCACCTGGATCAGCCAGCCCATCACCGCCGTGCTGTATCACGCCGAGGCCGGCAGCGCCGCCTACCAGCAGTCCTTCTACGGTGCCATTGTGATCGCCGCCATCGCCGTCGTGCTCACCGTCTACATGATGGTCTCCGACAGCAAGAAGAAGTCCGCCTAGTTTTACCGATGCGACAAAGGGACAGCCCCTTTGTCGCATTCCACCGGTCACCAGTATTAAGGAGTCGAAATGTCTGAGCTCAACCCCGTCCGCATTGCCGTTATCGGCGCCGGCGCCATGGGCCGCAACCACATCCGCTTTGTCACCGAGGAGCCCGAGGCCGAGCTCGTCGCCATCGCTGACGCCTTTGAGGGCGCCCGCGCCACGGCCGAGGCCGCCGGCGTGCCGTTTTATACCGATCCCGCCCAGATGATGGACGAGGTCAAGCCCGAGGCCGTCATTATCGCCACCCCCAACGACCTGCATCTGGGCGTTGCCCGCGAGGCCATCAAGCGCAACATCGTGCCGTTGGTCGAAAAGCCGATCTCCAACGACCTCGAGGATGCTCAGGCCTTCGCCGCCGAGGCCGAGACCGCCGGCGTGCCCGTGCTCGTGGGCCAGCACCGTCGCCACAACCCCTTCGTCAACAAGGCCAAGGAGATCATCGAGTCCGGCGAACTGGGCAAGCTCACCGTGTCGAGCTTCCACTACATGATCTATAAGAATGACGAGTACTTCGATGTCGAGTGGCGCCGCAAGAAGGGTGCCGGCCCGATCCTGGTCAACCTGGTGCACGACGTCGACCTGCTCCGCTACCTGCTGGGCGAGCCCGTTGCCGTCCAGGGTATGCAGTCCAGCGCCGCCCGCGGTTTTGAGACCGAGGACTCCGCCGTGGTCAACGTTCGTTTTGCCGATGGCGCGCTCGCGAGCATGACCATCTCCGACGCCACCGCCAGCCCCTGGAACTGGGAGGCAACCGCTCGCGAGGATCCGCAGTACCGTCCCTTCGACGCCGACGCCTACTTTATCGGCGGAACCTTGGGCGCCCTGTCGCTGCCCCGCCTGCACCAGTTCTCCTACGACGGCGCCTCCAACTGGCACAAGCCGCTGCAGATGGAGATTCCGGCCGTGGACCCGGCACTACCGCACAAGATGCAGCTCAAGCACTTTGTGAAGGTCGTCCGCCGCGAGGTTGAGCCCGTCGTAACCCCCGCCGATAACGTCAAGACGCTCATACTTCTCAACGCCATCAAGGAGGCCGCCGAGACCGGCCAGCTCGTCGAGCTGTAATGCCTTAGGGTGGGCCACGATAAAACTCCACGCCGAGCACCTCGGACCGCCGCAAATAAGCCCCTCTTCTTTGCCCCGCGAGCAGCCTCCTACCCGCGGGGCATTTTGCTACCTTGCCGATGATTTTTCTAGGACGGGGGCTATTTTGTACCTTGGCTTGGTTCGTTCGCCACGAAATGCGCCTATCTACTACGTTTAACCGATCGCCCTCAACCATGCCAAATATCGCGAAATAAAAACCGCAGGTAGACGTCTTGCCGATTTTCGGTAAAACCAGGCATGGTCGACCCATACGGTTCAAACGTAGTAGATAGGTCGTTTTCGTGGCGCGGCTCCAAAACAGTCTTTTGGGACGGGTGGTATCCTTGGTAGCCCTGTGCTGCAAACGCACCTTTACCGCAAGGAGTTTCATGGATCTTATCGCCCAGCTCGCCCGCGAGCTCAACCTTAAGGCCGCCAACGTCGAGGCAGCCGTCAAGCTCATCGACGAGGGCAACACCATCCCCTTTATCTCGCGCTACCGCAAGGAAGCAACGGGCGGCATGGACGACGTCGCCCTGCGCGCCCTCGACGAGCGTCTGTCTTACCTGCGCAATCTTGAGCAGCGCAAAGAGGACGTTATTCTGCTTATCGACGCCCAGGGCAAGCTCACGCCCGAGCTCGAGCAACAGATTCGCGAGGCCACGCAGCTCCAGCGTGTCGAGGACCTCTACAAGCCCTACCGCAAAAAGCGCATGACCCGCGCGCAGAAGGCCCGCGAGGCCGGCCTGGAGCCACTCGCCAACATGATCATCATGCAGGCCTCGGCCAAGGGCAGCGCACTCGACGCCGCCGCGGCATACGTCAACGAGGAGGCCGGCTTCGACACACCCGAGAAGGCGCTCGCCGGCGCGGCGGACATCGTGGCCGAGACGGTGGCCGAGGACCCCGAGAACGTCGCCGACCTGCGCGCCTTTACACAAAACACCGCCGACATCGTCGTCGAGGCGACCGACCCCGCCGAAAAGACTCCCTACGAACCCTACTACAACTTTGACGAGCCGCTGCGCCGTATTCCCAACCACCGCGTGCTGGCTATCGACCGCGGTGAGCGCGAGGGCAAGCTCCGCGTGCGCGTGAACGTCGACGGCGCTGCCGCCACGGCACGCCTCGGCAGCCGCTGGCCCCGTCGCCAGGGTGTGTTCGCGCCTGTCTTTGACGCCGCTATCGCCGACGGCTACAAGCGCCTCATGGCCCCCTCGCTGGAGCGCGAGGCCCGCGCCAAGCTCACCGTCCGCGCCCAGACCGAGGCCATCAACGTCTTTGCCAAGAATCTCGAGGGCCTGCTCTCGGCACGCCCCGTGCGCGGCGCCCGTGTGCTCGCGCTCGACCCGGGCTACCGCACCGGCTGCAAGGTCGCCGTCATGGACGAGACCGGCAAGCTGCTCGACCACGGCGTGGTCTACCCCACCAAGCCGCGCCACGACGTCGCCGGCACCAAGCGCGAGCTCGCTCGCCTCGTCAAGAAGGACGGCGTCAACACCATCGTCATCGGCAATTGCACCGCTAGCCGCGAGACCGAGGAAGTCGTCTCGGAGTTCATCGCCGAGCAGGCTCCTGGGCTGCGATACACCATCGTCAACGAGGCCGGCGCATCGGTGTACTCCGCCTCCGAGCTCGCAAGCCAGGAGTATCCCGACCTGGATGTCACCGTACGTGGCGCCATGAGCCTGGGCCGCCGCCTGCAAGACCCGCTGGCAGAGCTCGTCAAGATTCCGCCCCAGTCCATCGGCGTTGGCCAGTACCAGCACGACCTTGACCAGACCGAGCTTTCACGTACCCTGGGCCACGTGGTGGAGGACGTCGTCAACCGCGTGGGCGTCGACGTAAACACCGCGAGCGCAAGTCTACTGGGATACGTATCGGGCATTACGCCGAGCGTAGCCAAAAACATCGTGGCCTACCGCGAGGAAAACGGTGCCTTTACCGATCGCCGCCAGCTCAAGAAGGTCCCCAAGCTGGGACCCAAGGCATATCTCAACGCCGCGGGCTTCCTGCGCATCAGCGGCGGTAAGAACCCGCTCGACGCGACAAGCGTCCACCCCGAGAGCTACGAGGTGGCCACGGCCGTCCTGGAGCGCGCCGGCGTTAAAGCCAGCGAGCTCAGCCGCGGCGGCGTGCCCGACATCGAGCACCGCCTGGGCAGCATCTCGGCGCTGGCAAGCGACCTGGACTGCGGCACCCTCACGCTCATCGACATCGTCAACGAGCTCAAGAAGCCCGGTCGCGACCCGCGCGACGACGCACCCGAGGTGGTCTTCAGCCGCTCGGCGCTTTCCATCGACGACCTAGAGCCCGGCATGGAGCTCAAAGGCACGGTGCGCAACGTCGTGGATTTTGGCGCCTTCGTCGACGTGGGCGTACACCAGGACGGCCTCGTGCACATCTCCAAGCTGGCCAACCGCTTTGTCAAGCACCCGAGCGACGTGGTGCGCGTCGGCGATACGGTCAAGGTTTGGGTCGAGAAGGTTGATCGCGACCGCAAAAAGATCTCCCTCACCATGGTGCAGGGGAAGTAACAGCAAAGGACGAACCACCGCTGCCCATCGTCGAACTTGCAAGTTTTCTCACCCAATGGGAAAACTTGCAGATACCACAACAAAAAGGTGCCGCCCATCAAAGAGGCGGCACCAACAAAGTCTCATTCAGCTCAGAACCTACTGGCAAGCTCGTGCCGGCAGCCCCGGCCTTCCCTTTCCCTAGCGCGACCCTCGCAAAGCGCGTGAGCGATAGGGAAAGGGAAGGCCGGGGCGAACAGCCCACGGCGCAGCCAGTGTTCGCCCTACGGCAGAATATGGAAGCCCAAAGCGGCGATATCCTTGGCAAAACCGCGCACGGTATCGAGCGAGACCTCGTACGGGTCACGGCCGATGTTCTTACGCTTGGCCAGGATGCTGTTGGGCACCGTGATGATCTGGCAACCGCATCCTTCCGCCTGGTAAATGTTGATGAGCTCGCGCGTGGACGCCCACAAGACCTCACAGCTGGGCTTTGCGGCGGCCTTCTTGACCGACTCCGTCATAAACGGAATGGGATCGACGCCGGTATCGGCGATGCGGCCGGCAAAGAGCGAGATGATGGACGGCGTCTCGGCGTCAACGGCCTCGACCATCTCATCGACCTGCTTAGGCGTAAAGATAGTGGTGACGTTGACCTTGATGCCGTCGGCCGAAAGCTTGTGGACCAGCTCGGCGGTGGACTCGCCCTTGGTGGTCACGCACGGGATCTTGACGTAGACGTTGTCGGCCCAGGTAGCGATCTCGCGAGCCTCAACCTCCATGGTCTCGACGTCGTCGGCAAAGACCTCAAACGAGACGGAAACGTCGGTGATGTGGGCCAGGACCTCCTTGGCAAACGCGCGGCAATCCGTCACGCCGCCCTTCTTCATAAGGGACGGGTTGGTCGTGAAACCCTGAACGTTGCCGTTCTCGTACATGTCGAGCATGCCCTCGAGGTTTGCACCGTCAGCGAACACCTTGATTGCCATCTGCCTGATTCCTTTCGCTTGCACATGGGCGTTGCACTGCTAAACACTTTACCTACGTTTATCAAGGCGTGAGCTGCGGGTTTTTATCTTCTCGGCGAACGGTATAAACACCTCAGTGTTTGGATTGATAAATCGATTGAGCATGCAAAAGCAAAGAGTTGCAGTTTGAGCAAACGTTAGAACGCGGGATTCATTAGATGAGGCCGAAATGCTGCATCGCTGTGACGGTGCCGTCGTGTTCGACATCGTCGGTCACGTAGTCGGCGACCGCCTTGACCTCGGGCATGGCGTTGCCCATGGCGACAGCCGTCTCGACCGCAGCGAGCATGCCCAGGTCGTTGCCCGAATCGCCAAAGCCAAAAGTGCGCGCATTTCCCTCGCGGCCCAGATACGCCAGCGCTCGCGCCACGCCCACGCCCTTGTCAACACCCTTGGGACTCAGCTCGCGGTTCTGACCACCGGTGTTGCACAGCTCAAAGTTGCGATTGATAAAGCCGTCATCGTTGGCTACACGAGCCAAACTGGGCACATTGAGGCATACCTTGCCCACGCGCAAGCTGCCGTCGATGCGCATCTCCTCGGCGCTGTGCACCACAGAAGTGCCGATCAGAGACGACTGCTCAACGCCCACAGGCTCCAGCGCAAAGGTCGCAGCATTGGACTCGAAAAAAACCTCGATGCCGGCATCCACAACGCGACGCGCGAGCTCCTCGATAACGTCCTCGCCAAAGCAGTCCTCATGCACCACGCGGCCCTCGACCTCGAGCGTGGCGCCCGCCATGGCAACGACACCCGCGGGGTCGAGCGCACGCAAGCTGTCCGCGATGAGCCACAGGGGGCGACCCGTGCAGATAAACGCCTTGTGCCCCGCGTCGCGCAGACGATGAAACGCCTCGACGACCATCTGCGAGGGGCGAACCGCCGAAAAGTCCTTATCGGTCATATCGTCGGGATCGAACGACGTCAGCGTGCCGTCCACGTCAAAAAAGAGCACGGCGGAATCGGGGCACGCATCAATCATATGGGTTCCTTTCGAGGATAAGGGCAAACGAAGCATCCATCATATAATGAAGCGACGCAACCAGAGAGGTCACCCATGGAATTTTACGCAAGCTGCCCCGAGGGCTTTGAGTCCGCACTCGCCGATGAGCTTAAACGCCTCGGGCTTTCGCATGTTCGCCGGCTGAAGGGCCGCGCTACATTTGAGGGCGAGCTCGAGCAAGGCTACCGAGCATGCCTGTGGTCGCGCCTGGCGAGCCGCGTGTTCGTGGTGCTCGGGCGCTTTGAGGCGCAGAATGCCGATGAACTGTACGATAGCGTTTACGACATCGCCTGGGAGAGCATCGTCCGCCCCGGCGCCACCATCGCCATCACAGCCCGCGGCGTGACCGAGCAGCTGCGCAACACGCGCTTCTCGGCCCTGCGCGCCAAAGACGCGCTGTGCGACCGTCTGGCCGAGACCACGAGCCGTCGCGCCGACGTCGATGCTGCCGACCCCGACGTTCACCTGCTGCTTTCGCTGCGCCAGCGCCGCGCGAGCATCAGCCTGGACCTTTCAGGCGACCCGCTGTTCAAACGCCTGCCGCCCGCAGCGACCCGCACCGGCGAGGGCGCGCACGTGCTGCGCCCCGACTACGCCGCCCTGGTGCTGGCGCAGGTCGGCTGGACCGCACTGTGCGAGCGCGAGCTGACGGCCGACGATTACGAGAACGAAGCCCTGCCCACGCTGGTCGACGCCTCATGCGCCGGCGGCGGCCTGCTGTTGGAGGCCGTGAACATTCTGACCGACCGCGCCCCGGGCGCCGTACGCGAGCGCTGGGGCTTTGAGGGCTGGCAGCTGCACGACGCCGCCCTGTGGGAGCAGTTGCTTGCCGAGGCACGCGAGCGCGAGGCGGCAGCACGCAAGCGCCAGGCACGCATCGTGGCCGTGGATGTTGACCCCGCCGCCCGCAAGACCGCTGAGCGCATGGTTAAGTGTGCCGGCTACAAGCGCTTTGTCGATTTTTGCGCCGCCAAGTCCGCAATCGTACTGGACCACGCGGGCGCCGTCGCCGATGCCGCCGTGGTCGCAGACACCACCGAGACCCCGCTTTCGCTCATGCATGACGCCATGACGCTGGTCGGCGAGCTGCGCCGCGCGCCCGAGCTTACCGCGGCGCCGGTCGCCGCGCTCACCCGCGACGGATTGCTGGCCCGCGCGCTCCACGCCGAGCCCGAGCACTCAATCGCCGTCATGCCCAACAACGAGGAAGCGGCTATTGAGGTTTGGCCCTCACTCGACCACGCCGCCGTGGCATTTGAAGCTGCGACCAGCGCAGATGCCGAAGAGCAGACCGCAGATGCCCAAGGCGAAACCGCCAACGCCCCCATGCCCGAACCTGCCGCCACGCTCGACCTGGGCGACGGCAAGCCGCTGCCCGTGCTCATCCCCGAGTCCGAGCAGTTCGCCAACCGCCTGCGCAAGAACGCCCGCCTGCGTCGCAAGTGGGCAAAGCGCGAGGGCGTGAGCTGCTACCGCGTCTACGATGCCGACCTGCCCGACTACTCCGCCGCCATCGACCTGTACGAGGGTTGCCCGCAGACGCCAGGCCGCTGGCTCGTCATCGCCGAATACGCAGCGCCCAAGACCATCGATCCCACGCTGGCCCAGGCCCGCATGCTCGACATCTTGGCCATCGCGCCACGCATCCTAGATGTTCCCGCCGAGCATGTGCACGCCAAGGCCCGCATGCGTTCGCGCGGCGGCTCGCAGTACGGCAAGCAGGGCGCCGGCAAGGGCGGATCGGGCGAGCGCGCCAACATCGCGCGCCGTCGCCTGCCGCTCATCGAAGAGGGCGGACTCACCTTTGCCGTCAACTTTGACGACTATTTGGATGTGGGCATCTTCCTGGACCACCGCGTCACCCGCAACCTGGTGCGCGAGCACGCCAAACAGGCGCGCCGCTTCCTCAACCTGTTTGCCTACACCGGCACCGCCACCTGCTATGCGGCAGACGGCGGCGTCGAGGAGACCGTGACGGTCGACCTTTCCAACACCTACCTGGACTGGGCCGAGCGCAACATGCGCCAGAACGGCTTTGTGGGCCCGCAGCATCACTTTGTGCGCGACGACGTGCTCGCCTGGATTCGCGACCAGCGCCAGACGCGCAACCGCTGGGACCTGATTTTTGTCGACCCGCCCACGTTCTCGAACTCGTCCAAGATGGGCCGTCGCACCTGGGATGTCCAGCGCGACCATGTTGAGCTTTTGGCCGGCGTGTCGCGCCTGCTCGCACAGGGCGGACATACCATCTTTAGCTGCAACCTGCGCGGCTTCCGCCCCGAGACGCGCAAGCTCGCGCGCGCGGGCGTCGTGCTGGAAGACATTACGGCGCAGACCATCCCCGAGGACTTCGCGCGCAACCAGAAGGTGCACCATTGCTATATTGTGCGCCGCCTGCCCATCGAGGACGCCATGGCCGAGGTCGGCTTTAGTGCCGAGGAGATTGCCGAGCGAACCGAGGAGCTGCGCAACCCCGAGGCGCGCAAGCCTCGTGCAGCAGCGCCCGCGCACGCGCAGGCCGGCGACCGAGGACCGCGCGGCGACGGCAAGCCCGCCTGCGCAGGCAAGCCCAAAAAGAAGAAGTTCTACGCCAGCAAGCCCAAGGGCAAATAACAAAGTTGCGGTGGAATAGTTCCTAAAAAAGCCTGGTAAAGGCCCAAACAGGAACTATTTCACCGCAACTCATAGTGGGATGGTGGTTGGCGATCTAGCCTTGGGTGACCAATCGGTAACCGATGCCCACATGCGTTTGGATATAGCGCGGATGCGCGGGGTCGGATTCGATCTTCTTGCGCAGCGTGCCCATAAAGACACGTAGGCTCGCCAGGTCGCTCTTGGTTGCCGTGCCCCAAATCTCGTGCAGGATAAACTGGTGCGTCAGCACCTTGTCGGCGTTATGCGCCAGCAGGCACAGGAGCTTGTACTCGATCGGCGTCAGATGCAGCTCCTCGCCATCCATCGTGGCGATGCCGGCATCAAAATCGATATGCAGCTCACCGGTATCGAACGAGCCCTCGGAGGCAACGCCGCCCGTTTGCGCATACGAAAGGCGCCTGAGCGTCGTGCGAATGCGCGCGAGCAGTTCCTCGACCGAAAACGGCTTGGTCAGGTAGTCGTCAGCACCGGCATCGAGTGCGCGAATCTTGTCCGCGTCCTCGCTACGCGCCGAGACCACAATGATCGGCATGCCCGACCATGCGCGCACCGACTCCACTACCTTGACGCCGTCCATATCGGGCAGGCCCAGATCGAGCAGCACGATGCTCGGCGCCTGCGACGAGGCGGCGGCGATGGCGGCATGGGCGGTCTCCACGGCCATATGGCGCAAGCCGTGCGCCTCGAGCGCGGCAACGATTAAGTTGCGAACAGCTGGGTCGTCCTCAACGACCAAGATGAGCGGTTTCACGGCAGAGTTCGGCACAGCGCTACTCCTTATCAAACGAAACGTCGGCGGCGGGAAGCTCAATCGTAAAGACCGAGCCGTGCGGATCCGCCGCGGCAACCTCTATGCTACCGCCATGTGCCAGCGCAATGGAGCGGCAGAGCGAAAGACCCAGGCCCACGCTGCGATGGCTGTCGGCCAGACCATGGTTGGCGGTATAGAACGACTCAAAGATCCGCTCGCGGTCCTCGGGTGCGATGCCCGGACCATCATCGGCCACCGAGCACGCCACGCGTCCATCGTCGACGCTAATCGAAATCATGATATGCGAGCCTGCGGGCGTATAGGTGATGGCGTTGTTCACCAGATTGACCACCAGCTGCACCATCAGGCGCGCATCGACGTTGACGAGCGCCGGCTCATCGCACGCCACCACCTTAAGGTCGTGCTCGCGTACGGCAGGGTTCACGTGGCGCAGCGCCTCCTCGACGATATCGTCCATGAGCTCGAGCGTAGTCGACAGGCGCATACCGCCGCCCTCGAGCTTGGTGATGGCGAGCAGGTTCTCGACGGTGGCGTTGAGCCATTGCGCATCCGAGCGAATGGACAGAAGCATGCCGCGGCGCGTCTGGCTATCGAGCACGGCGGTGCCGGTCGAGCCCTGGTCGAGCAGCACATCGGCATTGCCCGAAATACTGGTGAGCGGCGTGCGCAGGTCGTGCGAGATGGAGCGCAGCAGGTTGGCGCGCAGCTGCTCGTTTTTGGCGAGCACCGCCGCCTCCTCGCGGGCCTCCATGGCGCGGGCGCGATCGAGTGCCAGCTCGCCTTCGCTCACGATGGCATCGGCAAGTGTCCGCTCCTCGTGCGTCAGCACGTCGGGCTCGGCAACGATAGCCAGCACGCCCACCACCGAGGCGGGGTCGCCCGAGCGCACGAAGTCGTCACCTGTGCGGACCGTCAGGTAGATGCCATAAAACGCCGAGCCGCCATAGGTGGCATCGAGCGGCGTTCCCACATAGGCGGACGCCGAGAGCCGCGGCGGCATCTGCGGCGCCAGTTCGTGCACCGGCGCGGCATCGCCCACGGCCGTGTATGTCGCACGCGGCAGCAGGTCATCATCGTCGGCGTCGGCGCTGTACCACACGACCGGACAGCCCGAAAGACGCGCCAGCTGCGTTGCCATGGCATGGATAATTTGCTGCTGGTCGGCGCACCGCTGCAGCATGCGGTTAGTCTCGAGCACCATATGCGTGCGACGGTCGCTGGCGGCAGCCTGCGCCAAGGCGCGGCGCAGGGCCAACGCAATCGAGCTCGACACAAGCGAGACCACGAACATGATGAAGAACATGCCGGGATAGACGCGGTCGATAAGCGACAGCGAGTAGCGCGGGTCGACAAACAAGAAGTTGTAGAGCGCCACGGCGGCAGCCGAGCTCAGCAAGCAATACAGGCGACTCCAGGTAAAGAATGCGCACAGCTGAACGGCGAACACATAGACGATCATGATGCTCGGCGCGAGACCCGGATGGTCGAGCAGCGCGCCCACAATCGTCGCTGCGACCAGCAGCCCCGCCGATACGCAGGCGTCATACAGAGGAGTGCGGCGCGTCAGCGTTGTGCGCCGCCACCAAAAGTTATCGGCAATATCGCCGTCCGCACGGACGTCCATAGACACCGTACCCCTCCCTCAAAAACAAAAACCACCACAAAGGGGACAGGCACCTTTGTGGTGGTTTTCCCTCGTGGTGGTTCTAAGTGTAAAGCCTTCTACGACCGGCAGTCGCTAGACAAACAGCACGTGCGCGAGCAGGGCACACACGCACACCGCTCCAAATACCAGTGCCACGATCGAAATTACGCGATCGGCCATGTCCATGTTGGCCCGATTCGTAAAGAACCGATCTTCGGCAGCGTCGACACGCGCCTCACGCATCATTTCGACCACCGCCTCACGGCCATCGAGCGCCTTTGTATCCATGTTTACCTCCCCGGCCTCATGCTTATCCATCAAAAACCAACTCCGTGTAGCCGCCGACGTCTACGGCCGCTCGTTGGGAGCCAGGCGCTGCATCTTGTTCACGGCCTTGAACTTGGTGAACAGCGGCACGTACTCAAAGCTCACGTTGGAGTTCTCCAGGCCGTACCAGCGTGCAGGCGTGCCGGCGGCGCGGCGAATGATGTACTTGAGCGTGATGGCCGTACGCTCGCTGGGCTCCACATCGCTTTCGGGCGCCAGAAGCTTACGGATCAGGACGAACTTGAACGTACCGATGTTACCCGGATCCTTGTAGACCGAGTAGTCATGCGTCTGCGGCGGCAGCTCGCCGGTGGCAGCCAGGTCCTGAACAACCTGACGCAGGTAGGCATTGACGCGCTGGTTGATCTTGTAGCCCAGGTACAGATGCACGCGGAACACGTAGTCGGTGCCGAACGTCTCGACCGAATAGGCAAAGGTGTGCGGTTCGTCCATGGTCTCGACATTCACAAACCACCAGGCGCGGGCGCGCTTGGGATGCTTGTCCAAGATCGAGTAGACAATATCGCGGTCGATGTAGTCGGTATGGGTGTCCTTGGTCAGGTACACGACGTTGTCGCTCATGCGCTCGTAACGGTCGTCGTCGCGCAGGCGCTTGAGCTGCGGCAGGTAGCTGCGCAGCGGCAGCAGCGTAAACTGGCGCTGCTCGACCGCCGTGCCGTTGTACCAGCACACCATAATGCCCATGATGAGTGCAGCCATGAGGATGGTGAAGTAGCCGCCGTGGAAGAACTTGGTGAGCGAGCTCACGAAGAAGAAGCCTTCGAGCAAAAGGAAGAAGGCCGCGAAGATCCACGGAGCAACCTTGAGCTTGCGCTCCTCGTGCAGGTAGAAGAAGAGCAGCAGCGTGGTGCACATCATAGTCAGCGTAATGGCAAGGCCGTAGGCGGCTTCCATATGCGCCGAGTTCTGGAACAGCAGCACCACGATGACGCAGCCCACGAGCATGACGTTGTTGACCATGGGGATGTAGAGCTGGCCCTTGGTCTCGGCAGGGTAGAAGACCTGCATGTGCGGCATAAGGTCCAGACGGCTGGCCTCGGACACCAGCGAGAATGCGCCGGTGATGAGCGCCTGCGAGGCGATGATGGCCGCAACGGTGGAAAGGCCTACGGCAAACGGGCGCAGGCCCGGGGCGAGCATCTGGTAGAACGGGTTGAGGTCGGCAATGCCCATGAGCTCGGGGTTGGCAGCGTTGTTCATAAGCCAAGCGCCCTGGCCCATATAGGAAAGCAGCAGGCAGCACTTAACGAACGGCCAGGTGGCGTAGATGTTGCCGCGGCCGACGTGGCCCATGTCGGAGTAGAGCGCCTCGGCACCGGTGGTGGCGAGGAAGCAGCTGCCCAGAATCATGATACCCGCGTGGTTGTTGGGGCTCAGCAAAAAGGCGATGCCGCGCACCGGGTTGAGGCACAGCAGCACGGCGGGGTGCTGGAAGACAAAAAACAGACCCGTGCCGCCCAGGAACAGGAACCACAGCGTCATGATGGGGCCAAAGGCGTGACCGATCTTGGCCGTACCGATGCGTTGCACCAAAAAGAGCGCGATGATGATGGCGAGCGTAATGGCGACGACGCGGCCCTGGTCATCGCCCAGCACGGCATGGACCGCCGGGATGGTGCGCAGGCCCTCGATGGCCGTGGTAACGGTAACGGCCGGCGTCAGGATGCCGTCGGCGAGCAGCGCGGCACCACCCAGCATGGCGGGGATGATAAGCCACTTGCCACAGCGCTTGACCAGGCTGTACAGGGCAAAGATGCCGCCCTCACCATGGTTATCGGCGCGCAGCGAGATGAGCACATACTTGATGGTGGTCAGCAGCGTGACCGTCCACACGACAAGGGAGAGCGCGCCAAGCACGAACTCCTCCGTCACGCTTCCGATGCCGCCGTTGCCGGCAACGAGCGCCTTGGTTACATACATAGGGCTGGTGCCGATATCGCCGTACACCACGCCCAGCGTGACGAGCATCGCCGAGATGCTCACAGGAATCGCAGCGTGCGAGGCTGCCTCCTTGACCTTTTGTTCCATAAGCCGGTTTCCTCCCAACTTTAATGTTCGAAGGGATTATAGGCAATCGGCCCATGTTTTAATGCACTGTTTTCCCAGCTAGATAAACATTTATACGGCCTTTAGGCCACCGCGGCGATATGGAATGTGACAAAGGGGCTGTCCCTTTGTCACATCCGTCATTTTCCGAGCCAGTTTTTGAACCACCACTCCATGGAGCGGCTCATCTCGGCCATAAAGGGACTCGTGTGCTTGCGGGTATAGATGTCCACGACGCGCTCCCCCGCCTCGCGGGCATGCGGACGGAACATCGCGTCCATCTCGGCCACCTGCGCGTCCATGGTCGCGGCATCCGCGCGGCAGTAGCGCTCCTCGTGCACCAGGTTCACCACGGGATGCGCGATTGCCGGACGCTCCTTACGGGGCGTGCCGATGATGAGCATCGATAGCGGCATGGTATAGGGCGGCAGGTCGAGCAGCTCGGCAACTTCCTCGGCATTCTCGACGATATCACCGATGTAGCAGCTCCCCAGCCCCAGGGCCTCGGCGGCAACCACGGCGTTTTGCGCGGCGATCACGGCGTCCTGGGCCGCGATGGCAAAGTCGCCCAAATCCGGCGCACGGCGGGGCGCCTTGCCCGTGCGCTCGACGAACTCGGGCTCAAAGCAGCCCACGTGCTCAAACAGATCGATCCACTTGGCATAATCGACCACAAATATGAGTGCCCAGGGCGCCTTGGCGATCATGGGCTGGTGGTCGCACAGGTCGGCCAGACGGTCCAGCGTGGCCTGCTCGCGAATACTCACGATGGAATACATCATCATGGCGCCCGCCGACGGTGCGCGACTCGCCGCATGCAAGATTGCCGCCCGCTGCTCGTCGGTCACCGCCACGGGGCGGTCGTCGTCATCACGCGCGAAGGCACGCGTGGACGAGCGGTGCTCCAAGATGTCCAGCACCGCGTTACCCGTAGTCTCGACCGGATAACCGTTCGCATCCACGCCCGCAGCTCCGCCGCAGTACTCGGCGCCCGTCATACAAACCCGCTCGCCCATAGCTCTATCCTCGCCAATTCTTTAAGAAGCCTTTACGTTTCCGTGTAATTCCCGTCCATTATCGCGCAGGCCGCCACTACATTGCGCCACACCGCCGCACATGCGCGTTAATATGGCTGGTTGTTGTGCGCAGCCCGCAAATGCAGCGCATATTTAGGTAACAATCGGGTAAACCCCCGCTTTCGTAGGTTTTAAGTTTGTGAGGAGTCTCAGCATGTTCGCTGCCGCCATCTCGCTCGTCGGTCTTGCGGCGACCGTCTACCTTGTTTTGCGCGAGGCCAAGGCCATTCGCGCTCAGTCGGGCACCGTTGCCAAAAGCGCTCTTGGGTGGAGCGTCGCCTTCGGCCTGTTCCAGCTCTTTTTGACCATTTGGGGCGCTATTGGCCTCGTCGCGCAGAACGAGCCGCTCGCCTTTGTGATGCTCATCCTGACCAATGCCATCCTCACCGGCTGCGCTTGGGCCAGCATCGCCCGCGACCGCATCGCCCCGCGCGTCTTTGCGTTCGCCGGGCCCGACGCCCCCGCCCCCACCGGCAAGCTCGCCCGCCTGCGCGGCGCCTTTGCGGGCAAACCGCTCGTCGCCGCCGTCCTGTGCCTGCTGCTCGCCGGCGTTTTTGCGCTGCTGGGCATGGAGGTTTCGTCCAACCACGACTTTACCTGGGTCTACCCCCTGTGCATCCTGCTCGAGTGGGCCATCATCACCGTGCTCATGACCGGCCTGTTCTTCCTGTTCCAGCGCCACGGCGCAGCTCCCGCGGTCCTGGCCTTTGCCCTATTTGTCCTGGGCATTGCCGAGTTCTTCGTCATCACGTTTAAATCCATGCCCATCCAGCCGGGCGACCTTTCGGCCATCTCCACCGCCGCCGCGGTCGCCGGCACCGGCTACACCTTCTCCATCTCGCTGTTCTGCGTGCTGTCCATGGGCTTTACCGCCATCGCCATGCTGCTATGCGAGTACGCCGGCCTGGTGGCACCGCACCGTCAGAAGGGCGCCGCCAACGCCAAGCGCATGCTGCTCACCAACCTGCTCGTCGCCGTGCTGTGCCTGGGCGGCGTGACCGCGCACGTCACGCTTATCGACTACTACAACACCCTCGGCATCACCGTCTACACCTGGCGCCCGCTCGAGAGCTACTGGCGCGAGGGCTACCTGCCCGCTTTCATTAGCGCAGCGCAGTCCATCAAGCCGCCCAAACCCGCCGACTACTCCGTCGACGATGCCAAGGCCACGTTCAAAAAGTACGCCAAGGCCTACGACAAGTCCGACGCGGCCAAGAGCGACGAGCGCGCCGCCGCAAAGGAGCAGTTCGACAGCGAGAAGCCCACGGTCATCGCCATCATGAACGAGACCTTCTCGGACCTATCCATCTACCAGAACATGCGCGCCGGCTACGAGGGCCCGCAGTACTTTAAGAACCTGTCCAACTGCCTCAGCCGCGGCAAGCTCTACGTGAGCGCCTACGGCGGCGGCACCGCCAATACCGAGTTTGAGTTTATGACCGGCAACTCCATGGCCAACCTGGGCTCGGGCGTGTATCCGTACACCATCTACAACATGGAGACGACCGGGAACCTGGCAGAGCAGTTCAAGTCGCTCGGATATTCCACCACGGCCATGCACCCCAACCACGCAACCAACTGGAACCGCGAGAACGTGTACAAGGACTTTGGCTTTGACCAGTTCCTGTCTATCAACGACTTCCAGGGAGCCGACACCCTGCGCGGTATGGTGACCGACCAGGCGACCTACGACAAGATTCTTGAGCTGCTCGACCAGAACGCCGATCCGCAGTTTATCTTCGACGTGACCATGCAGAACCACTCGGGCTACGACACGGGCCTGCTGCCGGCCGACAAGCAGATGCACCTGAACATCGACACGACCGACCTGGACACCAAGACCGTCGAGGACGGCACGCTCTCCGATGTTGACGAGTACGTCTCGTGCATCGAGCAGTCCGATCAGGCGCTGCGCTACTTCCTCAACGCCTTGAGCAAGCTCGACCGCAAGGTAGTCGTGGTGTTCTGGGGCGACCACCAGCCGTTCTTCCCGTCCAAGTTCAACGATAAGTGGTTTACCGGCGAGGACGACGCCACGCATCAGGAGCGTCTGTGGCAGACCGACTACATCATCTGGGCCAACTACGACGTTGCCGGCTGCGACCAGACGAGCGAGGTCGACGACCTGTCCACCAACTACCTGTCCACGCAGCTTATGCAGCTGATCGGCGCCCCGCTTTCCGACTACCAGAAAGCGCACATGACGCTTCGCGAGTCGCTGCCCGCCATCAACTCGGTCGGCTACGAGGACGCCAGCCTGCGCTGGGCGCTCTCCTCCAACGTCACCGGCGACGACGCCGCCGCGGCAGCCGCCACCAAGGCGCGCGAGGATTACGCCAAGATGCAATACTACGAGATGTTCCGCGACGGCAAGAACGTGTACACCGAGCACTTCCAGACCGAGGCCAACGAGACCGACCCCAACCTGGCGCCGGGCACGACCAAGATCAAGTAGCTGCTAGCTGCTGAGCCACAACTGAAACGTCTGTCCAGGCGGAGGCATATAAGGTTCCCTGCTCGGACAGTCCTGCGCAAGACGAAGGCCACATTAAGTGGCCTTCTTTGTTTGCGGAACTCGCGATGAACCTTATATGCCTCCGCCTGGACAGACGCCCTGATGTTGGGGCGTGGCTTGTCTTGGGTGTATCGCCGAACATATATAAGTTGAAGGCCACGTTATGTGGCCTTCTTTGTTTGCGGAAAGTGTGTCCCGGAATTCTTGTCTGGAATGGGATGCAGTTTCCGCTTGGGACCCGATTGGGAAAGTGTGTCCCACTATTCAGCTGGATTCCGGGATGTATTTTCCGGTTGAGGCTCGTTGGGAAAGTGCGTCCCACTTTGGGGGCTGATTCTGGGACGTGGTTTCCGGTTGGCTCTCATTGGGAAAGTTCATCCCATTTCTCGGCCTAATTATGGGACGCAGTTTCCCGTTGAGGACCCTTTGGGAAAGTGCGTCCCGGTCTGGGCGCTCAAACTGGGATGGATTTTCCGGATGAGGGCTTGACGGAAAATGTGTCCCGTTCCGGGCGCTAATCGTGGGATGCAGTTTCCGCTTGCGGAGTCTCCACTCAACAGAAAACCCGGGTGGCCTGTTTTTTGGCTACCCGGGTTTTTGGGTTGTCGATATGTTCGACTGGCTACTAGTGGGTCTTGCGGCGCTTGATCAGCATGATGAGGGCTATCACTACGAGCGTTGCTCCCGCTGCTGCTGCGGTGGCGACTAGGGCGAATGTTTGGTCGCCGGTGTTTGCGAGGTTCTTCGCTGTGGTCGTAGTCTTGACCTTGGTGTCGGTCTTAGCTCCGTTGTCGGACTTGGGCTTGTCCGGGTTCGTCGGGGTCTCAGGAGTCTCGGGGTCCTTTGAGCCTTCGGAATCGGTTGGGCCGGCGGTGTTTACCAGCGTATGGTCCAGGAACTTCTTGGCGCCCGCACTTGCCTGTGAGAACAGGCGGCGCGTGCGGATCGGGGCGGCGTTCACCGTTGTGGGCGCCGTCTCCTCGGCCTCGATATTCACGAGCGTCGTGCCGGTGTCGAGGCCCACGTCGTTGTATCCCACGTGGCAGTAATACTGCGCACCGTCATCGTCTGCGGTCAGGTCAATCTCGAGCTTTGAGGCCGTTCCAGCCGCGAGGTTGCCATCGGCACCCACGAGCTTAAACTCTGTCTCGCCGCGGCCCTTGCGGTACCACATATAGGTCGGTGCCAGCCCTGTTTCGCTATCGTCGGCACCGAGTTGCTTCACATGGCCAATCGCCGAGAGCGTCAGGTGGCTTCCCGCCGTGCGCTCAACCGAAGAGTCGTATCCAAGATCCGACCACTCCGCAGCATCCGCCGCAGGTCCGCTCACGGTCATCGTCATGCCATCGGGCATGGTCTTGACCGTGATGATTGCCGAGCGAATACCTGTTTCGGTCGTGGATCCATTCTTAACGGCGGCGATGGCGAATCGATACTCCGTATTGGGCTGCAGCCCATCCCACTTGATCGAGGTCTGCGTGTTGTCGGCAATCTTCCAGCTATTGACGACCGCATCCGCCGCATTGCTCTGCAGCATGCCCACGCCGTAGCTAAAGCCACTCTTGTTTGCAAGTACATCGTCCCAGCTAAACGTAACGCTGGTCGAATCGACGGCGTTTGCCGTAAAGCCCGTCACGGCCGGCGCGTCGGGCATCTCGACGTCCTTAACGTCATAGCCCACGATCCAGAACTGGTCGGTGTCCTTGGTGCCGAGCTTGTCGCCCGAGTCTGCCTCGAACTTGTCGACATCCACCGCGTTGACGCCCAGACGCCGCACAAAACCGTACTTGCCCTGCGCGGCCTCGGGCAGGTTGTCGACGGTGCCGCCGTATTCGGTCGATTCACTCGAGGAGTTACCCGTAGTAAAGCCGGCGTTGGCACCAAAGCACAGGCCGCCAAACAACTCGTGCTTTGCGAGCTTCGCGCCCATGACAACGCTGCCGTTCAGCGTCAAGCCGAGCTCGAGCTCCTGCTCCTTGCCCTCCTCGACTTCGATGGTCTGCTCAATGCTCGCCCCCGACTGCGCGGCGGCGCCGTTAAACCCATCGTGCGTGTAGGCGCGCGTTACGCCAGGCTTGCCCAGGCCAAAGGAATCCCCAACGGGAGTCTCGCCGTTGAGCGTCGTTTGATAGGTTCCGGGTTCTCCCGACCGGTTGGTCAAAAAGTAGCTGAGCGGCGTCATATTGTGCTGTTTGGCAATGCGGTCATAGGCCTCGACATTAACGACCGAGGTCTGCGCGCCGAGCGACACGGGCGCCGCCATCACGCCCTTGCCACCAGTTTCCTCATTTTCGATCTCATACTCGTAATAGACCATCGGAATCGTGTAGAGCACGGCCTTGTCACCCTCGCCGGCATGCGACTCATAGCTTACGCTTGCGCTGACCGTGCGCTCGCTCCGGTAGTCATAGCATCCCTCGGCGGCAAAATCGACTGAAGCATTCATCGCGACCAGGGGCGGACCGGTCTGCACCTCGACGGCAACGCCCAACTCGGCGCCAATGGTATAGCCCTGGGATGCCCCCGTGCCCTTTTCCTCTCCGTATGACGTGCCGCCCAACACCAGATAGCCGTATGCCTGCTCCAGATCCTCAACATAGGGCGCATCCTGCAGCACGGCAAGCACGCGCGGGTTGGTATAGACCTTGTAGCGGTCCTTGTACGTGATCTTGACGCTGTCGTTGTCGACGTCGGGCAGCGCGAGCGAGATAAATGTGCCGTAGGTAGTGCCGCGACGGTTGCTCTCGCTAATCACCTGCTCCTCGCCGCGGCGCACCTTTCCGTTCTCGTCGAGCGAAAAATGCGAGGCGGTCATCCAATAGTAGTCATCGTTCTTGCGCAGGTCCTCGTCGCGGTGCTTGCCCACCACGGCGATAAAGCTCTCGTTATAGCGGTCCGAACCCGAGACGCTGCCCGCCTTGACGTCGCTGATCCACACCTGCTCTATACCCTTGTGGTCATGCTTGTTGCTGCTGTTGTATTGCTGACCGCTCATGCTCATGGTTCCGACCATGGACCCCAAGCCCTGAGCCCCGCTCTGTGCCGTGTTGCAGGCAAAGTCGCGGAACACATCGCCGCCCACGAGCACCTCGTCGACCGCCAGCTGCTCGGACAGGCCGTCAAGGTTGGCAGTGGCAAGGGCAATAGGCGCCAAGGTGCACGGATAGCGCTTATCCTGAGCGCTATCCTTCCATGCGCTGTTGGGCACATGCATCAGCCCATAGGAGGCGAGGAGCCCGTCTCTGTATTCCTTGCAATCGGAAAGCTTGAACTCGCCAGACTCCGAGTCAAAATACGCGTAGCGGTACAGCGCGCCGTACAGCCCCTTGCTGCCGTCAGAAGCGCCGTAATCAAAAGCGCTGCGTTGCCAGTCATAGCCCGCAAGAATAAGGCCCGTGACGGTTTCACCCGTCTTCTTTCCTTCTTCATCGTAGGCGGCAAACGTGCCGAACGTCACATTCGCAGCGACCATGGTCTTGCCGTTCGCGGAGAGGGAGATTGCGCCCGCGTCGCCCAGAGCATCGACATGGACGAGCGCACCCTTGGATGCATCCCACGAAAACAGCTCGCAATGCGTCGACTTATCAATATTCTTCTTGCCGTAGGGTGCCGAGACCACGATGGCGAGGTCATCGCAAAAATCGCGATCGAGGTCGCCGGCCGCTAGCGAAACGACAGGAGCTGACTGAAGCTGCGTCCAGGAGTCGTTCCCGCCCTTGTTGTGCGTGGTGTAGTCCGCGGCGTTACCGGCATCGATCTTGACGACGCTTTGCTTCCAGTTGCCGCCCCCCAAGTCATACATGTCGACTACAGCCTTGCGCACGCCGTTCTCGTCGACATAGCAGCCCGCGTAGACAAAAAGCTCGTCGACGCCGTCGCCATCGACATCGCCCGCCTCGACATCAAAGACGGCGTCGTGCTCTTGCAGGTAACCGGCATCCAGGTACTTAAAACGGCCTTCGTACATCATATTAGTGTTGACCGTCACCGGCAGGTGTGTGTCGAGAGTGCGCGTACGCCCGTTGCTAAACGAGTAGAGGACCAGCTCAACCTTTCCGGCGTATGACTTGCCGTCAATCGTCGTGGAGGAACTGTCGCCGTAGGCACGGAGCTCGGCAACGCGGCTCTTTTTGCCCGTGCTGGCGTCGCTGCAGAACTCAACACTCGTGGCGTGAATGCCCGAGAAACCGTTGTTGTCGTTGGCGAGTACTGTTGAGGACTCATTGTTGCTTAGGTACGACCAGGTGCCGCCACCGTAGTCGCTATGCTTGTAGAGATCGCTGTTCGTATCGAAGTTGTTGACGTTTTGCCAGAACTTTGCGGCGCCCCACACACTTCCATAGCCATCGGTGAGTTTGCTGCTGCCGCCAATGTCACCGCGCTCGACGTTCTCGAGCTTGTCGCGCAGAGTGTAGCGATTGCCATGGCTACCGTTAGCTGCCATATAGACCTCGCTGCGCGTGGCAAACGTCGTGGGGGTATCAGTGGAATAGGGGCCAACGGTATCGGCCGGAATGTCCTCGCTCGTGCCCAGACCCAGGGCTTGATAATCCTGCTCGGTCATATCGGTGATTGCGGGCGCGTCTGCCGCCTGGGCAACCTGGGGCGTGGCCGTGAAGCAGGCGACGCTCGTGGCGATCAACGCAGCAAGCGCCGCCGTCCCAACAAGCGGGATTTTCGACAGCCTACGGATACGGGGGTGTGGAACGTACATGAGGGACCTCGCTTTACTCGAGTGGAGTGGACTCATTTTTGCAAATGATACATCCGATGCCCGATATCACGTGTCTCATTTTCGCCAACGGCGTGTCTCATTTTTGAGAATCCGAGATGCCGCGGAAATCTTATCCCAGCTCAAAGGCCATTTCTGGGATGTATTTTCCGTCGAGTGCCTCATCGGGAAACTGCATCCCATTTCAAGCGTCGATTCTGGGACGCACTTTCCCCTTAGACCCTCAACCGGAAACCGCATCCCACTTTGAGCGCAAATTCCGGGATGCATTTTCCGCTTGAGCCTCATTGGGAAACGGCGTCCCACTTTGAGGGCTGATTGTGGGATGCATTTTCCGGTTTTGCTCTCATTGGGAAAATGCATCCCGTTTCTTGACCGAATAATGGGACGCAATTTCCCGTTGGAGCGCCTTTGGGAAAGTGTGTCCCACTTCGACCGCCCAGAGTGGGATGCACTTTCCGCAAAGCACCTCAACGGGAAACTACGTCCCATTCCAAAGGCAAATTCTGGGACACAGTTTCCAAGACCCTGCCCATCCGGAAAGCCCGTCCCACTCTGGACGCATCCGGGCATGGAATTATCAGCTTATTAGGCCTTCCATCAAGAAAGGGGTGCCCTCCCGGGTGGCGGGCACGAAGTTCATCGCGAGTTCCGCACGCAAAGGAAGCCACTTAATGTGGCTTCCGTCTTGCGCAGGACTGTAGAGCAGGGAACTTCGTGCCCGCCACCCGGGAGGGCGTTGCATTTAGAAGATGGACCTAGCGTTTATTCCTTCGGGACAAGATCAGCGCAGCCATGAAAGCGATAATCGCTAGCGTTAGCAGCGTCAAAAGCAGAGCGAGCGAGTTGTCGCCCGTCGCAGCCAGGCCAAACAGGCCGGGCTTTTTGGAGCCAGCAGGCTGCGCAGGAATTGTTTCGCCATCGTCCTCGGCGGTGATCTCCCAGCGGACGGTCTTGCTCGCGTCGGCAAGCTCGTTACCCACCGACGTCGGGACACTCAGCTGCAGATTGAGCACCGTGCTGCCATCACTCGTAAACGTTGCGACCTGCGTGGGATAGGCAAACACGCTGCCCGGCGTTCCCGTCTGGAGCCAACCGGCAGACGCATCGCCCGCCGACGCCGTTAAGGTAATGGGCGACAGCAAGTGTGCCGTCTCGTGGTCGACAACGGCCCGCACAAACACGCGTACCTGGGACTTTACGCCCGTGGCACGAACCTCGATCTGCTGCTCGCGCGCATCGCCGGGCATTAGGCCTTTAAAGGCGGGAAACAGATCGGGCTCCCCCGAGGAGCCCGTCGTCCCCGAGACCGTCAGCTGTCGTGCGTTTCCGTCATAGACAATCGCAGGAGCATCGGCAAACGCACGGGCGGGAACAGCGAGCGCGACCACGCAGAAAATGGCCGCGACCATGCAACGCAAGGAGCGCGCAACACCTTTGCGAATTGGGAATGCCATACTTACGCACCTCCATGCGGCGGCACCAGCACGCCATCATTGACCGTGCAACCCCATGCCTCTTTAACTGCATCGTCGGGCGTAGACTGAATTGCCTGGGTCGAAATGTCGACGACTAGGTTTTTACCATCTGCCTTCTTTTCGGACACGCTCTTGATGAGCACGCCCGTCTTGTCGAGCGGCTTAACAGAAGACGTCCAGTAGTAGAACCCGTCGCTCGCAAGAACCCAAGACGAAGGTCTGTTAGTGGCGGAGGCATCGCCTTTATCGCCCCACTCAATGGTGTAGTCGGTGCCGGCAACCGGCTCATCCCACAGGCGCGCGCCATCCTTATCCTGCCAGTAGATATCCACCGCGACACGCAGGTATGCCGGAGCCGAGCCCGTGTTTTTTACCGAGACATCCCTTTTCACGTTGTCCTTGCGCGTCTCGTCCACCGAAGGCGCCACCGAGCCAAAACCAAACTCGTTGACCAGCACGCCCGTAACCGAAAGCCACGCAAAGGCGCCGACGACGCCGGCCAAAAGGAGGACGCCGACAAGGAGGGCAACGATCCGCTTGCGCTTAGTCATCCTTGTCCTCCCTCCTCAGCGTGCCGTTTTCCCAAACATTCTTGGCACGCGAGCCGCCATCGACCCATTTGTCCTTCGCGCGCGTGTTGACGCACGTCACCACCGCATCGCCCGCGCTCGAAGCAGACGAAATCGTCAGCTCGGCAGATTTACCGGGCGCCTTGCCCGGCGTGCTCAGCTCGCCCTCGTAGCGCCATGCCCAATTCGTGTCTTCCTCGACGGTATAGATGCCCGCCGGAGCGGCGAACTGCACGCTGCCGACATACCAGGTCTCACCGTTTTCCGGCTGCTGCTTATCGACCTTCACCTCGACCACGCGCGTCTCGGGAGAGGCTCCCTCCGCCGTCTTCGTCACCTTAAAGCGGAACGTCTGTCCCATGGCACTAGCATCGGTAGTCTTTTTAACGATCGTCAGCGCATGAGTCTGGTCAAAGTTGAACACGGCATTGCCGTCGCCTTGGCCGTCTTCACCCGTCTTTTTATACTCCAGACGGTTGGCCAGGTCGAACGAACCATTACCCGAACCCAGGCTGTAGAGCGAGACAAACTTGCCGTTCACAGGCTCTTCCGCCGCAGAAACGCCCTCTGCACCAGGGCCGTAGCTTGCCTGCGTTACCGTAACAGTCAGTTGCGTCCCCATAAACGGCTCGGCAAAGCAGACCTTAAACGGCGCCTTGTCGGCACCGTCATCGACGGTGTTGGCGGCGGCGGGATCGAGCAGCCATTTAAGCTGCGCGGTCATAGTTACGGGGCTCGCGGGATCAGACGTATCGTTGGCAACCACGCGATACGTCACGGGATACAGGTCCATGTCACCCTTGACTGGCTCACTCTTAAACTCATCCCAAGACTTCGCATTGCCATCCGCACCCACATATCGCCACTCCAAGAAGAGCTCACGCTTATCGCCATTGGCAGCAGCCTGTTCATCGAGCAGCGCGACGATCTTGGAGTGGGCGTCCGGATCGTACGCCACGGATTTTTGCTCCATCACAGGATTGCCGTCGTTGTCGTAGACAGGGTTGCCGCTCTCGTCCATTTTGGGAACATCGACCGTGTAGACAAAGCCAGGCTTACCGTCCTGCGCACGCTCGTCGCCCGAGTCGACCGTCGCCGTAAAGATGACCGCCCCGTCGACGCTGTGATAGCGCACCTTATACGGCGTGACCTTGTACACCGCGGTATACGTCGCGCCCTTAAAGGGTTCACTACCCTCGAGGGGATACTTATCGTCTTCGGTCATCAGAGTGTATTTACTATCGGATTCATAGTCACGCGACCAGCCGACAAAGTCGTACTTGGTGCCATCCCTGCCGACAACCTCAGCTGTAGCTCTTACTTCCAGCGAAATTTGATCGCCAGAGTCGGTGCGCGAAAGAAAACGCACGGAATCGGGGTTATCCAGATTGGCATCGATATTCGATTGGACAATTACCGCGCTGGCACGGTAGACCGGGTACAGCTCCATGGGGGCGTTAACCACAGTGTTTGTATTCACCATGGGGAGGCCGTCCGACCAAATGACATAACCGTTGCCGGATGCCGGTTTAGTTTCCGTCCAGCCTACGAAGGCATTGCATGCGTTCGTTGCAGCATCGATGTCGCCAACGTTATACGTCGGCAGTGGCATGCCATCCTTAAGGCTGCCGAGCGTATTGCCCTCCTGCGCGAGCTTGCCATCGATATCGGTGTCGTTCAGGTGATACACCACCGCAATGGGCGTGTAGTAGGCCACAAACGTATAGGGTTTACCCGGCTCCACGGTATAGGAATAGGTATTGCCGCCTTCGCCCGTCGGATCGAGCTTCTTTACCGTTCCGTCGGGAAGCTCGATCTCGAGCTTCTTAAGCTGATAGGCGCCACCAGTACCGTCGGCATACACCGTCGTCGTAATGTCGGGGCTCACCGTAGCCACCACGTCACCGTTCTGCTGAGGATCAAGTTTAGGCGTAATGTCGAATCGCGGAACATTGATGCCCGACGTTCCATCAAAGCCCTTGCGGTGCAGGTTGGTGGTGTAGTTAACGTTATATTTTACGTATACGGGATAGGCATCCTGCCACTGGGTAACCTTGGACGCGTCGGTCGCCAAGTATGGCGTCGCCTTCTCCGGATCGCTCGTCACATAGGGGTCGTTGGCGACATCATAGATATATTTCCAGACGGCAGAATCCTTCTTGACCTCGGCGGTCGAAATCCAGCCCAGGAACTTATAGCCCGGCACGGCCATGTCGGCATCGGTCGGGGAAGCTTCGAGGGTCAGGGGGCTCTCATACGATCCTTTCTCACCATCTTCTGGTTTTTCGGCCACTTTAACCGACTTATTAACATGCGGGTAGTAATACGTGAACGTCGGATCCGCCCCGTTCACCTTGGTCTGCAGCAAGTTACTCTCATAGCGCCGCGTGGCAGTCCTCACGACATTATCGCCCTTGTTGTAGAAATTAACGTCCGTGGTAATCATCGCGCGAACGTAGTACTTCTTATCTGTACGCACTATGCTCTCGATGGGATTTTTCACATATGTCCAATATTCACCATCGCGCTCAAGCGTCCAGAAATTCAGGCGATAGCGATCATTCACCAGTTTGGCCGTTACGTTCAGCGAAGCCGAAGTCCAAGTATCGCTTAGAGTTGCAGCGCCTGGAAAATCAGTATCGGCATAGAGGTTTTTTAGAGTATCGGCTCCCGTATCGTTTTTAACGTTGTGCGAGTACGCGTTAAGGGGACTCACGACAAGGGTTTCCTTCGTGAAGCGCGTGCCACACGTTTTGTCATACCTATCCTTTATACCGTGGTCAACATGCTCCGGACCCCAGTGGACGACGTTTTCACGCACGAAGGTACTACCGACGTTTTCCTCAAAGGGCGTTTGATAGCGATTCCAAACGGAACAAAGTAGCTTGCTGTCCGTAAACTCATGGTTGGTATAAGCCCGAACGTAATAATCCACTCGGTACTCAAAGCGGGCGATGTAGGTATGCGGCGCGGTTAAATCGACATCTGCGGGGAGCGTATAGCTGGGATCGCGGCTTACGCGCACCTCGAGCGGAGCATCCTCGGTTCCCTTGTTTTCGTACCAACCCAAGAAGCGATAGCCATCGGGCAGCTTGCCGCCATTGGACAGGGGCGTACCTTCCGTGTTGCACACCTGTACCGTGTAGACGCTGGTGCCGTCCTCGGTAGTCTGGACGTCGACATTGGTTTTGCCCACACCGTCGCGCAGAGTCTTATCGTCGGCTGTGTCCTGCTCATTGCCCTCGAACACCGTTATGATGTTCGACACGTAGTCGCTGTACACCGGGTAGAAGTCGGTAGGACGGACAACCGTGATCTCGCAACCCGCAGGATAAAAAGCTCCCTGATTTTTAAGCTCGGCTAACTGAGTCGAGGTGATAGCGGCATAGCCACCATTCATCCCCGCCTCGCTGCTAGGCTGCGTGGTCCAGCCGATAAATGTCGCGGTAGGCTTCAAGTTGCCGCGATCCGCGGGGGCAGCGGGCGTCAAACCCACGCCATAGCGGTACCAATCAGTTGACTTGCCGTGCGCAGCACCGGTTTTCCAATCAAGCGTCTCGCCCTTAACGTTATAGAACAGCACCTGTGCCTCGTACGAAGCGATAAACAGGTCATTGCCCTCAAAAGCCTTGGCCCCTTTCGCGTTATCGGCAGTATAGGTTGACGTTTCGTCGTGCAACTCGCTCTTCTGGACCTGCTTGCCAGCAGCCACAGCATCGGCATCGGTCTTGCCGTCAAACCAGCTGTTGTCTTGTCCAATTCGATTCACTTGCACATCGGGCTCGCGGAACCAGCCCATAAAACGGTAGCCGCCGTTCTCCCCGCTCAGCCCCTCAGGCTTTGCGGAGGTATCCTGCTTAAACGTTACCGACGTATCGCCCTGGACCAAGCCCTGGGCCGTTCCCGCCAGCACGGCACTCACGGCAAAGGTATACGGATCAGAGGTCGCCTGATCAATACCGAGTTTGGTTGCCTCGATGGTCGCGATGCCTGCACCGGGAAAATCAATCGTCGCCTTAACGCTCTGGCCATGCACGGGAATATTCAGTTTGTAGTCCATCGCCCACTCATTGGGGTGTGAGTCATTCAGATACGCATCGTTAGCAGTCGAGCGCATGGTGCCGGCACAGAAGTCGTAATCATGCTGCTCCCACAGCTCACGTGTGACGTAGCGTTCGTCGTCCCAGGGACCGAATCCGGCACCGGATACCGTGCCATCACCCGCAAGGGCGTAAATCTTCTTCTTGGCTGCCGTACCCTGACTAAACCCGGATAGGCTGACACTGGGCTTGAAGTAGCAATCAGTGATAGTCGCATCACCCGCATTAGCGCGTGCAGCAATACCGCCCAGGTTCACGTCGTTTTGAATAATGGGGATCACGGCGATGGGGTTGTACTGGCGCGAGCTCAAATCGCCGGCGAAATGGCTGCGAGTGATTTCATTACCGCTCTTAGACAAGATGCGGCCTGCAAGACCGCCCGTCCAAGCGCGCGTTACGGAGACAACGCCCACGTAAGAAGCAGCATAGCTATAGCATTTCGCCGTTGAAAAGCAATCAATGACTTTAGCGCCTTCTGCCATGCAGCCCACAAAACCCGAGGCGTACACGTTGTTGCCGCCCAGGGCGCCAATGGCCACATCGTATTTATTGGTAACGTCGGTCATGCCCTTCTCGGCAATCGAGCCATCCTCGTTGCGCGTAGGCGTCACGCGGCAATACTCGATGGTCGAGTTCTTAACGTAGCCGGCAAACGCCGCCATATACAGGCCCTCGCCACCGATTGCCTGTACGCCCGAAGTCGTGTTGTTAACGGCGCGACCACCACGGACCTCGCAGTTGTAGAGCGTGCAGCCGTCGAGTTCGCCGGCAATCAGGCCCCCCTCAAAGCCCGCATTGGTAATCACGTTGAGCATGTTGTTGGCGCACGTAACGTGCAGGGTGCTCTCCATGACCATAACGTTTTCGAAGCGAGTGTTGACGGCCTTGCCCACGATAATGCCGCCGCGAAAGTCAGCCCAAATGTTGGCATCCTTGACCAGGAAGTTCTTGATGGTAGCGCCATCGGTCTCGGCAAAAAAGCCCGTATCGCGCTCGGGATCCAACATATTGTTGGCGTAGTCCAGACCTTTAACGGTGTGGTTCTGGCCATCGAAAACGCCCCTAAAGGGATGCTCCTTATTGCCAAAGGAGAGGTGCTTGACCGTGTTTGAGACGATGGTCTTCATGTCCTCACCATCGAGCTCAATATCGTTATCGAGATAGACGTGCCAATCGCGCGTGTCGCGCTCGCGCGAAAGCGCCACGCACGACAAAAAGTCAGCCTCGTTTTTGATGTGGAATTCGGTTTTACCCTCGGCATGCGCCACCGCCGGCAGCACCATAACGCAGCAAAGGGCAATCGCCGCGACGGCAATCAGCCTGCTGAGCACACCTCGATTTCTGTTCTTGATCTTCATAGGCTAGTTCGCCTCCGGCCAGCCCACGACGTCGAGCACGTCGAGGACGGTATCGTTTGCCTGCTGATTTTTGGCCTGCACGGCCTGGACGTCGATATCAAGTTTGAATGAGCCACCGCGCGCGGCATCGTTGTAGTCGCCCACGAAGCGCAGCGAGTCCATGAGACTCTCCGTCATGGCGCCGGGGTCGAGCATGCCGCCACGGCCAGCCAATCCGCGGTAGTAGTACCACCCATCGCCGCCATCGATCCACGGGGACCCCTCGCCCGCGTTCACGTTAAAGGCAACGTTGCCCGAGGCATCCGCACTCGAACCGTCGGGTGCCACTGACGCCATGCGCAGACGAGCGCGAACGTACTCAGGCTGCGCGCCGGCGTTCTCCACGCGCACAATGCGGCTGATGTCAGAGCCCCCGGCCTTGGTGTCGGGATAGTCCCCGTGCTCGTTGGCCTCAAACGGAATCTCCTCGCCCCGCTCGTTTAGGGTGTATTCGCAGACTCGTACCTTCACGCCGCCAAACGATAGGACGTTGTTCGCCGGAACCATATCAACGGTAAAAGCCAGCGTGCCACACAGGCACGCCAGGGCCAACAGCGCCATCGCGGCAAGCGCCAAGGTGCGTTTCTGATTGTCGGAAAGATTGTTGAGCATTACGTTCGCCAATCGTCGATAAGAGGGGGATCGAGATCCCGGCCCGAAAATGGGGATGGGGAGCGGGCTGGGATCTCAGTGGGGGTGGGGCTACTACTGGTTCTTAATGGTATTAGCCCAAGTCTTGGCCTGAGTGACGGCGTTGTCAGCAGCGCTGGTGTTGCCGTCCGTCTGGTCGGCTCCGAAGATGTAGGCGGAAACCTTCATCGTGGGGTTCCTGGCGACCATGGAGCCCTCCAGGGTGCCCGGGAACACAACCTCGCTAAAGAGCTCGCCGGTGTAGACGTCCTCAGTAGCGTTCTTGGCGGGGAGGGCAACAGGTTTGTCATCGGTAGCACCCTTGGCGTACATGAACAGACCGCTCAGGTACTGGCCGTCGGCAGAGAAGGTCACCTGTCCATCAACCGGCTTCCAGTTGTCGTTGAGGGCGAAGTACGGGGTGTTCTCGGCAGCGGTGTCATCCTTGACCATGGCGTTCTTCACGTAGATGAACACGTAGGCGTCGTCTGAGCCCTTCGCGATGCCAACGTTCGGGTTCTTATCGGTGCTGGAGCCAGGAACAATCTTGGAGTTGTCTTTCCACTTGGTCTCGAACAGATAGGCTTTGTCGGTATTATTATCGGTGCCAGGCCTATCGGGCTGGTCGAGATCGGGCTTCTTTTCGGGAATGTTGATGCTGCCCACCGTAAACACGTTGTTCAGCGTCTGCGTGGCTGTCAGCCATGCATAGGTGCCCACGCCGGCAGCCAGCACCAGCAGCAGCAGGGCGGCAACGATGCCGTAGCGTTTTTTCTTCTTGTTTTCCATCGTTCTCTTCCTTTCGAAAACCGACTTCCCCGGCAACGGCCCTTGCCGCCGCCGACACCTCTCCCTGCTGCTATGAACGCCGCTCTCTCACATGCGCGCGGGTATGCTTGCCCGCAGGCTCGTCGGGAACCATCCGATCGAGCACTATCGACGCCGCGACCAGCAGCGCCAGAACGGCCACCACAACAAGCAAACCGGGCATCGTCGTGCAATATGCGTTAACGAAGCCCAGGTAAGGGACACAAAAAGAAACGACGCCGATCACGCGTGAAAAAGGCGTCTGCTCGGCGTCGTGCATGATGCTTCCATCTGCATTTTTGTTTGCGATTCCCTGCGTGCTGATCGTCTGCGCCACAGGGTCGACCTCGTACACCTGGTGGGTCACTACGGCGCCGTCCGATCGGTAAAAAGTTGCATTGTCGCCCACGGCAATATCCGATGGCTCAACCTGGCGAACAAACACCATGGAGCCAACGGGAAGCTTGGGCTCCATAGAGCCCGAAAGCACTGCAAAAGGCGTGTATCCAAATGCGCGGGGAGCAAAAGAAACAACGGCAAGGGCTATGACAAGCGCAAGCGCCAGACTGCTAAGAAGTGCAATAAAACGTTTGAGTCCGCGAGTCATCAAAACGATTAATCCATCCCCATCGAGGCCTTATTCGATCCCCTGAAGGGGCAGTCGCTTTCCTCGGGCACCGCAAGGCACTAAAAAGTGAGTTCGAAAAAAAGCCAATTTGAATTCTATTCGTAACAAAAACGTTAGCGATGTCCTGCATTTTTATCAAGCTCTCAGCGCCAAACGCTACCAATTTAGGCGTAAGCGGTCATTTATCCCCATACCGGACTGCCATATCCAATATCTACTACTAACCCCCTACGCATCTTCTTCATAGGGGGTCTGTTTTTTGAATATCTAAAAGAATGCGCCCCCCCCCCGACATTAAAACATACTGCCCTATGTCTTATTTATTTTTAACCCCCCTGCGAGTTTAAGGCAGCCCATTGTAGTTCGCAGCCCATACCTTCTGGAAGGCGTGTCCCAATCTTCAGGTCCGGAGTGGGATGCGGTTTCCGCTTGTGACACCGATGGGAAAGCGCGTCCCACTCCGATCACAAATTCCGGGTCACATTTTCCGCCAAGGCTTCAACCGGAAACCGTGTCCCATTTCTCAGCCGAATACTGGGATGCATTTTCCACTGAGCCCCTCAACCGGAAAGTGCATCCCATTCCAAGCCTTGATTCCGGGACATACTTTCCAAGACCCCGCCCATTCGGAAAGCCCGTCCCGCTCTGAATACATCCGGACATGGAATATCCGCTTATAAGGCCTTCCATCAATAAAGGGGCGCCCGCCCGGCGGTGGAATATAAGGTTTATCGCGAGTTCCGCACGAGCCGGAGAGCACTTAATGTGCTCTCCGTGCGAGCAGGACTGTAGAGTAGGAAACCTTATATTCCGCCGCCGGGCGGGCGAAACATTTAGAAGATGGACCTAGCACTCCTTCTTCATGGCGCTGTAGCCAATCAGCACGGTCCACACGTACGCGCAGGTCTTGGGGATCATGAGCATGCCGATAGCCGGGACAACCTCGGCCCACAGGACCACGGGAATGTAGAAGCCAAAGCTCAGCACAATGGTGAGCCACATCCAGCGGAAGGCTTCGTCGTTATCTTCCCTGGCACTGCGGTAAAACAGCACGATGACCATAAGGCCCATGATGGCAAACGGGATGTTGCGCAGGATACCCCATGCAAGCGGGGTCTGGTTGGTGAGCCACTGGTTTTGCGGCAGCATGCACAGCGCGACACGCATGACGGCCAGGGCAAAGATCGCCACGGTCGTTCCGACGTGGTTCTTCACCTGGTAGCGCTCGCGCCACACGTAGTAGAGCAGTACGTAGAAGATGGTCATGGTAATCGAGGTAATCCACTTGCCCAGGCCCAGCTGCACGGCATAAGCGTCAAAGCCGGTCGTGCAGAGCGCCAGCGCGCGGGGGACCAGGTGGAACGAATCACCGGCGCCCAAAACGACCGCCATCCAGCCAAACAGCTGGAACTGACGGTTGCCCTTGCTGCCGCGAATCATGCGAATGCCGAGGGTAATGACCGTCACCAGATAGACGATGTCGAATAGCGTTTCGAATAAAGCACGCATATATACGTCTCCCTTAATGAATGGTTGCAAACGAACGGTTTTGGTTCTTGGTGCCACGCACCACCTCCTAACGTGAACGCTGTTCACTTTCTAACCATAAAAATCCCCGCCTTGCGCGGGGCCGTTAGTAGAGGGTTCGGCGCGTAATCTCGAGCGCGGCACTCGGATCGAAATCTTGCCGAATCACGGCAGAGAGCACGAGCGAGAACAGGACCTCGGCAAATTGCTCGGCAGAAAACTGATCGGTAAAGGCGTCCGGGCGTACCCGAGGATCACGCTTGAGCACCACGCAAAGCTGGTCGAGGATATGCTGCCAGGCATGATGCATGCGGCGCTTGCCGTCCGCAGTGTCTTGCTGCATAAAACTCAGCGAGTGATGCGTAAAGAAACCCGGATACTTTTGACAGCCGTACTCCATCTGGCGATACATTCAGCGAACGCATGCGAGCGTGTCGTCTAGGACGGTCTCGTCATCGGGGTGATGGAAAATGTCACCCCCAAATGCTTGCCACGGTTGCGCCCGCGAGTGTCAAGAAAAAAGCCTCGAGGATTTCGAGGCTTTCACATTTGTATTGTTTTGCGCGAAGGACCGCGAGCGGCGAAGCTACTCGCCCAGCACGGCCTTCTTGGCGGCTGCAGCCATGTTGTCCAGATCTTCCTTGGTGGGGTGATCCTTTGCGGCAACCCAGTTGTCGAGCAGCATCTTAAAGCGGACATTGTCGGGATCTTGCTCGAGCATGGCCTCGTAGCGCTGCTTGACCGCGAGACCCATCTTGCCCTGGCACATTGCCCAACCCACAAGCTCGGCATCCTCGGCCAAATTGGAGGTCACGCGATTGATAATCTGCTGATAATAGCTCTGGTCGGCGCCAAAACCGCAGGTACCAAAGAGGAAAACGCGCTTGCCGTGTAGGGCGGAGAGCAACGCCGCGACCGAAGGCGTGCATGCGCCCTTGTCGCACCAAAAACCGACGAGCACCGTGTCGGCCGCGCAGGCGCCCTGCGCCTCGAGCGCAACCTGACCTGCATCCGCATCGTCGCTCAACGCCGCGGCATGGACAAACTCAACGCCCGCAGCCTGCAGGGCGCGCTTGATCGCGCCCGAAACCATCCTGGTATTACCGCTCTTGCTGTTAACCACCAAAGAGCATGTCATAGTCACGTTGCCTCGTTTCCCCCAAAACTAAAGCCACTAATGCAATTTATTAGATGAATATCTTAGTACTAAAACCACAGATGTAAACCAACTTCTGCTGATTGACGGCACAGCTGACATCAATGGATAAAGCCGCCTGAAGCGCAAGCGCCAAAAATCATGCGGGAACCGCGGTACCGTCAGAAAATGCAGGAGGAAATTTGACGGTCCCGTTAATAGATTTTGTGACAAGGGCATGACAGGGGGACAGGTCATTCGTCAGGTTTCTGACAGACGATATGAGCGGGACATGAAAATTGGAAGCCCCTCCTGCATGCATATCCGTTAGTAAGGCCTGGCCCGGTTTTCACCATCGCACGCGGCGGCCGAGCACCCATCCAACACCCAAGTCAAAACTCAGTACACTGAGTGATTTCACTCACTATACTGAGTATTTTCTCAATTTGCTCAGGCTAGTTAAACAGCGTCACCTTATCGAGCAGAAAATCCTCCACGGTGCACGCCCCGGCCGCCGCCCCTCCCACGACGATCCGCTTGGCTCGCGGATACTTTTTTAGGAGCGTCGACATGCCGCTCTGGCCGGACTCTCCACCGCTTTTGACCTCGATGGCACTCAGCGCATCATCCCTTCGCAGCACAAAGTCGACCTCTTTGACGCCTTCACGCCACCACATGACCTCAAAGCCCTCTTCCGGCGCGCGTGCAAGCAGTCGTGCACCCACTGCCGATTCCACCAAATGACCCCGCCGCGCCGAATCCTCCAGCCATTCTGCTCGGCCCTTATCGCCGAGCGCCGTCATAAACGCCGTGTCATAAACCATGAGCCGCGGGGTGCTTCGGCGCTTTGCGAGCTCCTTGTCACTGAACTTGGGGGTCGCCGTAACCAAACCGGCCTTGCCCAGCAGGTCCAAATACCCGGCGACCGTGACCGTGTTACCGGCATCCTGCAGCTGGCCTACCATTTTTGAATACGAAAGCTCCTGCCCCGAATAGCTCGCCGCGAGCCAAAAGAGCGCGCGCATCAACGCCGGTTTGCGGATATTCTCCAACGAGAGAACATCGCGCGAGATCGCCGGCTCGACGATCGCATCTCGGATATAGTTTCGCCAACGGGCGTCATCGGAAACCAGCGGCGCCGCACCCGGATATCCGCCGTGATAGAGATAGTCTTCAAAAGAAAAGCCAAAGGCCTCGCTGCACTCGCGATAGGACCAATGCGGCGACCGAATGAGCTCGTAACGGCCCATAAGGGATTCTTCCAAGCCCTTATGCAGCAGCAGCGACGACGATCCGGTCAAAATGACCTTGAGCGGCGTCCCCTCCCGGCGATCCCGGTCGTACAATCCCTTGACGACCGTGGACCAACTCTGCACCTTTTGAATCTCATCAACAACGAAAACGGCCGGGACCTTACCTCCAGACGTGAGGTTTCTTGCCTGTTGCCACTCGATTTGCAGCCAGCTGGCATCGGGATTCACAACATCGTCCGCATTGGCCACGTGACAGGGCATGTCTGCATGGTGCAACGCCTGCACGAACATGGTCGACTTTCCCGTTTGGCGGGGCCCGATTATAAATTGCATCAACGGATTATTCGTTTCCCGCATCCTCTGGGTTATCACGGCAACTTGATGGCGCTCAAACATGTCAATCTACCTCCTTGTTTCTTAAATACTCAGTATACTGAGTAAAATCACTCAGTATACTGAGTATTTTTAGAACCGGGAGGTCGAACCCGCCAACTTAACTCCCTTCACCAGCGGGTTGCCGCCGCCCCCTCCGCGAGTCGAGTTTCTGGCCCTTCGTGCTCACTCGATATATAAAAACTGCCATAGCCATATCGAAAAACCGGTATAGCCGGTCCCATCATCGAACCATCGCGAATGGGCCACAGGATTTCGCGATGGTTCGCAAGCTTTCGCGGAGATTCGCGACAAATCGAGAACTGATACGCATCTTATTGTTCATATTCAAAGCCCTGACGTCTCAAAAGGTATACGCTTTGAAACAGTTAAGTTTCCCAGCGCCCCCAATCGAGATCAATCGTCACCACATTATTTCGTCAATTGTCACCACGCCGCAGATAGAATGCATAATCTTGGGACAAAAACTTCTGATTAATTTGCCCCATGACCGTGCTTACTGGGCGAATTGGCTGCGGTAGAGTTCGGCGTAGAAGCCGTCTGCCGCCAGCAGCTCGTCGTGTGTGCCACGCTCGATAATCTCGCCGTTGCGCATCACCAGAATGCAGTCGGCGTTGCGGATGGTGCTCAGGCGGTGCGCCACCACAAAGCTTGTGCGACCGGCCATGAGCTCGTCGAATGCCGCCTGAACCTGCAGCTCGGTGCGCGTGTCAATACTCGAGGTCGCCTCGTCCAGCAGCAAGATCGCCGGGTCGGTAAGCATGACGCGCGCGATGCACAGCAGCTGTTTTTGACCCTGGCTAAACGTGCCGCCGTCCTCGCCAATCACCGTGTCGTAGCCGCCTGGCAGCTGCACGATTAACTTGTGCGCATGCGCGCGCTTGGCCGCCTCGATAACCTGTTCGCGTGTGGCATCGGGACAACCGTAGGCGATGTTGTCCGCCACGGTGCCCCCGAACAGCCACGTATCCTGCAGCACCATGCCAAAGGCGCGGCGCAGGCTTGCGCGCGTGTAGTCTCGCGAGGAGCGACCATCGACCGCGATGCGCCCAGCATCGATATCGTAGAACCGCAGCAGCAAATTGATGAGCGTCGTCTTGCCGCAGCCCGTGGGGCCAACGAGGGCAAAGCGCATGCCGGGCTTAGCGTCAATGCAAATGTCCTGCAGCAGCTTGCGGTCGGGCACATAGCTAAAGTCCACATGCTCAAAGGCGACCTCGCCCTGCGGTGCGGCAAGCTCTACAGCGTCCGACGCGTCGGGCTCCTGCTCGCGCGCATCGAGCAGCGCAAACATGCGGCGCGCCGAAGCATACGCCGTCTGGATCTGCGTAATGACGTTCGTGACCTCGTTAAACGGCTTAGTGTACTGGTTGGCGTAGGACAGGAAAATCTGCACGCCGCCCACCGTGAGCGCCGCGGGCACGCCCGTGATCACGCCCACGCAGCCGATCACAGCAACCACGGCATAGATGATGTTGTTGATAAAGCGCGTACCGGGGTTAGAGAGCGAGCCCATAAACTGCGCGCGTTCACCTGCCGTATAGAGCTCGGCGTTGAGGGCATCGAAGCGCTGCTGAGCGTGCGGGCCGTAGGCGAAGGCATCCACCAGCTTTTGCTCGCCCACATACTCCTCAATATGACCGCCAAGCTGGCCTTGGATGCGCTGCTGTGCCGTAAAGCTCTTGTTGGAAAGCTTGGCGATGGCGCCGGCTGCAAAAATGGAAAGCGGCGTGACGAGCACCACCACAAGCGTCATGGTCAGGTTAATAGAGAGCATAAACGCGAGCGTGCCAACGATGGTGATAACGCCGGTAAAGAGCTGGGTAAAGCCCTGCAGCAGGCCATCGCCAACCTGGTCGACATCGTTGACCACGCGACTCATAAGGTCGCCATGGGCATGACTGTCGATAAAGCTGAGCGGCATACGGCTGAGCTTGTCGCTCGCCTCCACGCGCATGTCACGCACCGTCTCGTAGGACAGACGGTTAACGCAGTAGCCCTGCAGCCACTGGAAGGCCGCGGCTCCCACCACGACGAGCGCTAGTTTGGTAACGAGCGGCAGCAGCGCGTCAAAGTCCACCTGCCCGGTGGCGACGATGAGGTCGATGCCCTCGCCGATGAGGATGGGCGTGTAGAGCTGCAGGATCACCGAGATGGCGGCGCTCACAAACGACGCCGTAAACGAAATACGGTGCGGACGGACGTAGCCCATCAGGCGGCGGGTCACCGCGCCCACGGGATAGCGCTCAGGGTCGCCAGGCTGGCGCGGACCGTCGCCCAGATCGTTGAGCTTGTCGTTGCCGGACACGTTGGCGGTCATCGTAGCGACCGAACCGGAAGAAGTGTACGGATTCATTTAGCAGCCCTCCTTTGCGCAGACGGATGCGGAGGCGATCGGGGTGGACGCGGGCGTCGTACTCCCCTGCTGGCCCTCGAGCTCCTCGCGGCGCAGCTGCGACTGGCAAATCTCGCGATAGAGCTGACAGGCCGCGTACAGCTCATCGTGCGTGCCCAGGCCCGCGACCGAGCCGTGATTGAGGACGCAGATCATGTCGGCGTCGCGCACGGTCGAGACGCGCTGGCTCACAATGACCGTAGTCAGCGGCAGACCGCCCTCGGCGGCACCGCGCACGCTGCGCTCGCGAATGGCATGACGAAGCGCCGCATCGGTCTTAAAGTCGAGCGCCGAGGCAGAGTCATCCATGATTAGGACCTGCGGAGAGCCCACCAGAGCACGTGCGATGGTCAGGCGCTGGCGCTGGCCACCGCTAAAGTTCTTGCCACCCGCCTCGACCGGCGCGTCCAGACCCTGAGGTTTTTTGCGCACGAACTCGCTCGCCTGCGCCATATCGAGCGCCGCCCAAAGCTCATCGTCGGTTGCCGCATCGTCGCGCCAGGTTAGGTTGCTGCGAATCGTGCCGCTCACGAGCGACGCGCGCTGCGGAACAGTCGCGACCACACGGCGCAGCTGATCGAGCGGCCAGGCGCGCACGTCGGCACCCATTACGCTCACGCTGCCGATGCTCGCGTCGTACAGGCGCGAGATAAGCGAGACGAGCGTGGACTTGCCGCTGCCCGTGCCGCCGATAATACCGAGCGTTTTGCCCACCGGCAGTTCCAGGGTCACATCGCTCACGGCATTTGCCGCGCCCGCGCCAAACGAAAAGCTCGCATGGTCAAAGCTCAGCGCAGGGACTGGAGCAGCGCCACCCGCCAGTTCGCTCGGCTTGGGCAGCTCGACCGGCTGGTTGCCCTCGTCGGTGATGCTCGGCACGCAATTGAGCACCTCGTTGATACGCGACGCACTGGCGCTCGCCTTGGTAAAGACCACGACCAGGTTGGCGACGTAGACGATGGAGGTAAGGGTCTGCGTCATGTAGTTCACAAACGCCATGACCTGGCCCTGCGTAAGCTCGCCCACGTTGACCTGGATGCCGCCCACCCACAGGATGGCGCACACACCAAGGTTCATCACCAAAAACGTTACGGGGTTAAGGATCGACGAGAGCTTGCCCACCGCGATGGCGGTATGAGCCTGGTCGTCGGCGGCTTGGGCAAAGCGCTCGCGCTCGTGGTCCTCGCGCACAAACGCACGGACCACGCGGGCGCCCGAAAGCCCCTCGCGGCAAATGAGCGCGATGCGGTCGAGCTTTGCCTGCAGCTGCTTGTAATACGGAATGCAGCGCGCCATGACAAACCAAAACACCAGGCCGATAGCGGGCGTGCAAATCAAAAAGATCACGCCGAGCTTAAGGTCGATGGCAAGAGCCGCACACATAGAGCCCACCGCCAGGAAGGGCCAGCGGATGAGCATGCGTACGCCCAGCGCCACGGCAAGCTGCACCTGGTTGACGTCGTTGGTGATGCGCGTGATGAGCGACGGCGTGCCAAAGCGATCGAGCTCAGCATAGCTCAGCTTGTTGATGTGCTTGTAGAGTGCGCCGCGAATGTCGGTGCCCATGCCCTGCGACGTGAGCGCCGCCATCTTTTGGCAGACGAGCGTAAACGAGATGCCGATCACGGCCATAGCGGCAAGTACCATGCCGTAGTGGATAACGGCGCTCACGTCGTGCGAGCCAATGCCCTTATCGATCATCTGGGCAATCACCAGCGGCGTCAGCAGGTCAAAGATCACTTCGATCAGCTTGCACGCAGGACCAACCACCATATACCGGCGAAACTTACCACCAAAACGCCTGAGCAGCTCAATCATGTATAGGCGCTCCCTATCATCATTCACACTCAATTCGAACCATGATAGTACCGCCGCCCCAAAAGAAGCGTAAACAACTCGTCATTTCTAATGGGGTTCGGTTTCCAAAGAAGCGGAGGGGCACGCGCACGCCCAGCCAGTGTCGGGTCGACCACTTGGTATACTTACCTTAGTGCTACCAAGTTAGTCGCCGACCCTTGAAATGAGGTGCCGAGATGAACGACATTCTCGCAAGAAGAGCAAGACGAGCAACCGTGGGCATCGCCCTTTCCGCGGCACTTGTCGCGGGAATCGCCCCCGCAACGGCGATGGCGGCGGAAACCAGTTCCCCCACCGGTGCAGTTGCCTTGCAGACGGAAGATGCGGCCGCCGCAAAAGAAAAAGCGTATGCAGCCATGCAGGAAGCGCTCAAAACCCTCGAGGCCGCAAAAGACGCCGCAAGTCCCGAGAAACTTGCGGAAATCGATGATGACATTGCCGCTTTTCAAGAGATCTACGACATGGTGGTGACGGAAGCCGCCAAACGGAGGGAACCCCTTCCCGCCATGCAAGCGGACGTCGATGCAGCCCAAGCCAAATACGATGAGGCCCACAACCGGACAAGCGGCCTTCAGGCAGAATTAAATAAGGCAATCGACGACGGAGCTTCTAACGAAACTATTAAGCAGTTGCGAAGTGAGATCATGTCGGCAGAAAGGCGAGAAAAATCTTGTGAAGATGATCTTCACCGCTGCCAACGCCGGCTCGAAAGCCAGGAAAGACAGGTTCAGGATTTCGAAAGTGAGGCGGAGAAAGCTAAAACCCACATCGATGAGGACATAGCCAAGCGAGATGCGCTCCTCAGCGATTTGGAAAAGGCGCAAGCGGCCTATGACGACGCCTGCAAAGCATACGAAGAGGCAAAAGCCGCGGCAGACAAGGCCACCTCGCCCGAGATAACGAAACCCGCCGAGACGACAAAACCCTCCAGCTCAGCGCAGCCGGCCGAAACGGCACAGCCCGCCAGCTCGCCCGCGACCGGCAAATACGCTCCATCGAGCTCCACCAAGCAGGCGAACATGAGCAGAGGCAAGCAAGCAGATACGACCGCCGGCAAGCTCGCGAACACGGGCGATGCAGCGCCGAGCGCAATCGCACTAGCAGGAATCGCCGCCGCAGGCCTCGGAATAACCGCCACAGCCACACGCCGCCTCAAGAACTCAAAATAGCCGCCAGCGGCTATTGTCTTCGCCAATCCACAAGCCCAGAGACAAAAAGAGGCCCGTTTCCCCAACCCAGGGAAACGGGCCTCTTTAACTGCAAAAATTCAAGCAACAGCACCGCCGCCTCTTGAACCACATAGCCACCGTGCTCCAGACAACGCCAGCGAGCAGCAAAAGGCACGGGATTAAATTATTCAGATAAATGTGACCTTTCAGGCGGTTTTGGTCGGCTACCCGCGAGTGCCGGCAGGGCACTTGGTAGTCGAGCGATCCCGCAGGCGAAGCCGAGGACCAGCGAGACACCAAGCGCCCTGCCGGCACTCGCGGGTAGCCGCGGCACCAAAAAGCGCCCGTGCGCTCGATGGATTCGGATGCCCGACAGAGGCTCCTTATGGCTGCTTCCTTCCGGACCTGACCAGATTCGGAACATGTCGTCATCCGAACCCATCGAACGCGCTAGGCGCTCGATATATCTTACCCGCTCCCGCCCGATGGGGCAAGGTAGCTAATTTGGGACGGGGCTTTTTTGACTACTCGGGCAATCAGATCGACAAGTAGTCAAATAAGGCCCATCCCAATTAGACTGGTCTGACGCCGTGCCACGAAAGGGGCCTATCTACTACGTTTAAGCCGAGGGGGTCAACCATAGCCGGCTTTTTCGAAAATCGACAAGCCGTCTACCTGCACTGATAATTGTTCTCGGGGGAAGCGGGCACTGCGGGGCGCGGCAACGGCGCGCGATTTCCGCGTCGCAGCGCTACCCTGATGCTGAATGCCGGGACGATGACCCACTGACCTGCTGACGCCTCTTCGGCCGTCCTCAAATCCGACCTGTCTCGCCCCGGCATCCGCGTCCCGGAGTCCTGCCATGACCTAATAGGAGCATGAGCGCGGACAATCGGACAAGCCAATTGGATTGTAGCGCTCCCGTCAGTGCAATGTCTGGGAGGCCCGGGCGCGGAGCAGGCGGCAGACCGAGGGGAGCGAAAATGGAAGGCGAAACGGTCATCGCGGGCGTCGACACGCACAAGGACGTGCATGTTCTGTGCCTGCTCGACGGCCTCGGGAGGAAGATCTGGAGCGGGAGCTTCGGGGCCGACCCCGAGGGCTACGACAGGCTGGCGGAGGCGATAGGCGACCCGGGGAGCTGCATGGTCGTCGGCGTCGAGGGCACGGCATCGTACGGGGCCGGGCTGACGAGGAGGCTCGTGGAGCTCGGGTACAACGTCGTCGAGGTGCTCAGGCCCAAGAGGGACAAGGCGAGGCCCGGCGAGGGGAAGAGCGACCCGCTGGACGCCGAGCGCGCGGCGCGCAAGGCGGCGTCCGGGAGGGGCTGCTCCGTGCCGAAGTCGCAGGACGGCTGGGTCGAGGCGGTGCGCCAGCTCTACGTCGCGCGCAGGCTGGCCGTCGCGACGTCCACGTCCTGCGTGGCATGCGCGAAGTCGATGCTCACGACGGCCCCGAGCGCCCTGAGGGAGCGGTTCAGGGGCAGCGAGCGGCCGAAGGACCTCATGCCGCTGCTCGCGCGCGGGAGGAAGGCGGGCGACGCGCTCGAGGAGAGCGTGCTGGCCTCGCTGCGGTCAGTCGCGGCGGTCTGGAAGGAGGCCCGCAGCCAGGTCGAGTCCCTCGACGCGCGCATCCGCGCGCTGCTGGAGGCGAACGCGCCCGCGCTGCTCGGCGTCGAGGGCTGCGGCACCACGACCGCCGACGCCCTGGTCGTGGCCGCCGGCGACAACCCCGGCAGGCTGAAGGGCGAGGCGGCGTTCTCGATGATGTGCGGCGCCTCCCCGATCCCCGCGTCGAGCGGGAAGACGGACCGGCACAGGCTCAACCGCGGCGGCAACCGGCAGGCGAACTGGGCGCTCTACGAGATCGCGATCAAGCGCATGGCGTACGACGAGAGGACGAAGAGGTACGTGGCGAGGCGAACCTCCGAGGGGAAGTCCCGGAGGGAGGCGATCCGCTGCCTGAAGCGCTACATAGCGCGGGAGGTGTACCGCGTGCTCATGGACCCGAACCCCGACGGCGCCGCGCCGGAGGGCCCCGAGCTCGCGAAGATGCGCAAGGCGATGCGGGTGACTCAGAAGCAGGCCGCCGCGGAGCTCGGCCTGTCCGCAGCCACACTCGGGCACTTGGAGCGGGGGAAACGGCGGTCGACGAAACTGGAGAGGAGGTATTACGAGCTCCTGTGCGAATTGGAGAGAGCGCTCCCGCAAACTGTCTCTTGACAACTTATAGGAGCGTCGGTTTTGTTTTTGCAAATTCCGGAATGGTCGAGGGTGGCCGGTTTAACGTAGTAGATGGCCACGTTTCGTGGCAGGCGGTCCGACCCAAGGCACAAGGCAGCCAACCTCGAATGGACATTCTCGAAGTTGCGGTGGAATACGGACTGAATTGGCACCTTAAAGGCAATAACACTCCGTATTTCACCGCAACTTATCGAGGGGATGGGTTTTAGAGGCGAGCGAGGTCGTAGGCTTGGGCGGCTGACTCACCGGCGAAGATGAGGTTGGTTGTGGCTTCTTGAGGATTGAGCGCCTGGTCGAGGGGCATGGGCTTGCGGCAGATCGGAAGCACCAAGTCGATGCCCTGCACACACACCACATCCAGGTTGACGGCGCGACCACCCACGACAGCAATCACCGGCTTGCCATATCGCTTCGCACGACGGGCCACACCCACCGGCGCCTTACCGGCGGCGGACTGCTCATCCATATTGCCCTCGCCCGTTATGACCAGGTCGACATCGCGCACGCGCTCGTCAAACCCCACGAGATCGAGCACCGTCTCCACGCCCGAACGCAGCTCCGCCCCGAGCGCCAGCAGCGCGGCACCCAGGCCGCCTGCGGCACCGGCACCGGGCACTCCGAGCACCGAGCCAAATGTCCGAGCACCCTCGGGCACGCGCAACAATCCCTGAGCCCGCACCCCGGTAATTGCCGCATCGAGCAGGCGACCGTAGCCGACCATCCAGCTGTCGTACCTGCGCAGCGCCTCAGCGTCATCCGTCGGCAGGCCCTTCTGCCCGCCAAACACCGCCAGCGCACCGCGGCGTCCCACGAGCGGATTCTCGACATCCGAAAGCACAACGATACGAGCGCCGCTCAGTGCACGAAGCGCTGACGTCAAATCGATACTCGACACGTGTTCAAGGCCCGCAAGACCGGGGGCGACATCGCAGTCCTGATCATCGACCACACGCGCGCCCAGCGCCTGCAGCATGCCGGCGCCACCGTCGTTGGTGGCACTGCCGCCCAAGCCAATATAGATAGTCTTTACCCCGACACGAGCTGCACGGAGCATCAGCTCGCCCACGCCATAGGTTGTAGCAGCCAGCGCCGCCGATTCCGTGCAAGGTGAATACCCAATACCCGCCGCCTCGGCCATCTCAATTACAGCCGACTCGTGCTCGCCGTCCACCAACATCCGGGCAGACACACGATCGCCCAAGGGACCTGCGACATCGCAGGTTGAGAGCTCGCCACCGCATGCGGCGATGGCATCGAGCGTTCCCTCGCCACCATCTGCCAGCGGCAATGCGCGCACCTCGGCATCGGGCCAAACGCGGCGCACGCCTTCGGCAACCGCCGCCTCCGCCTGCGCACTCGACACGCTGCCCTTAAAGGAATCAATCGCCAGCAGCACACGGCGAGGCCGACGGCACGCAGGACCAAAGTCAACCGCCGTGCCAACATCCTCACCGGCACCTGCAAGCGCTGCGGCGTGAGCGACGTGTGCTTCAAGATCGGCCCCACAACCGCAATCAGCGCCGCCCGCTCCGCGCAGACCGCCAAAATAGTTACTCAGCAGCTCGCGGCATTCATCCGCCAGGACCCCAGCCGTCACGTTAAACCGATGATTCAGGCGCGAGTCGGCATTCAAATCGTATAGGGATCCCAACGCGCCCGCCTTGGCGTCGCTCGCGCCATACACGCAGCGCCCCACGCGCGCGTTAACCATAAGGCCTGCGCACATGCAGCAGGGTTCCAACGTCACATAGACCGTACAGTCGGAAAGGCGCCAGCGACCGAGCGACCGAGCGGCAGCGCACAGGGCCGCGAACTCTGCATGAGCCGAAGGATCCTGATCGAGCTCGCGCCGATTGTGCGCCCTCGCGACGATCTCGCCGTCGCGCACCACTACGGCTCCGATGGGCACCTCGCCCACCGCCGCGGCGGCTCGCGCCTCCGCCAGCGCCTCGCGCATGAACTTCTCGTCGATTTCGGTGATCGTCATCGTTCGCCTTCCCTGTTGCAAATTCAAAACGATGCTATCATTACGACTCACGGAGAGATGGCAGAGCGGTTGAATGCGGCGGTCTTGAAAACCGTTGAGCGCGAGAGCGTTCCGGGGGTTCGAATCCCCCTCTCTCCGCCACTTTAGTGATGCACCGGTGTCATGGTTCGCTCGAACAGTGCATCGACCACGTCGGCCATCTCAGGTCGACGCTCAAGATCGTGGCCCGATTCCCACCATATCGTGAAAAGTCGAATAATACCGCCGGCGACAAACTCAGACGTCGTCTCGAGTGACACGGGGGCCAGGGCATCCTCGGCAAGCACGTTCATCACACGCTCGCGGATGGAGCGGGCAATGCGGTCGCAAATAACGTTGGTCAACATGTCCGACATGCTGCTTGCCAAAATGTTATCCATGAGCCGCTCGTGCGTCAGAATCAAATCCATGGCATCGTCCAAAATCGCGTGCCGAAGCGCGCGCACGTCCTCGGCAGACACTGCGCCGGCCTCATCGGGCTGTTTTTGCGGCAAGCCCGACATGAGCTCATCGATATAAAAGGCAAAGTAATCGTTCTTGTCGCGAAAGTGCTTGTAGAACGTCGTGCGGCGAATCATGGCGCGGTCGCACAGCATGGCAACCGTCAGGTCCTCAAAACGATGCTCCTCGAGAAGCTCGGTAAAGGCATCGAACAGGGCGCGGTAGGTTTTCTTGATGCGAAGGTCCACTGGTATCGCCATCCTCAGGGCAAAGACAACACTCGTCAATCTGTCGCATATCTTACACCTGTACCTCGCGCGCTTTGCCCCGGTGCCAACCCCGCCGAAAACACAACGCTTACCGGAAAGTTCGGCACGGTAAAACGTTGCGGGTATACTAGTAGCGTTATACCAACGGCAGCTGGCGCATGCCGCCGCGGCCATTCGAAACGGAGACATCATGATTACCGTCATCATCGGCATCGTTGTTGTCATTGTGATTGTCTGCGCCATCGCCGGCATCTACAACAACATGGTCACCAAGCGTAACCGCATCGATAACGCCTGGCAGAACATCGATACACAGCTGCAGCGCCGCAACGACCTGATCCCCAACCTGGTCGAGACCGTCAAGGGCTACGCCAAGCACGAGCAGGAGACGCTCTCCGCCGTGATCAGCGCGCGTAGCACCGCCGTCAAGGCCACCACGCCCGAGGCCAAGATGGAAGCCGACAACGTGCTGACCGGTGCGCTGCGCCAGCTCTTCGCCGTGGCCGAGGCCTATCCCGATCTTAAGGCAAACACCAACTTTACGCAGCTGCAGGCATCGCTCGAGGATACCGAGAACAAGATTAGCTATGCACGCCAGAGCTACAACGATTGCGTGCTCAGCTACAATAACGCCATTCAGACGTTCCCGGCTGTCATCTTTGCCGGCATCTTCCAGTTTAAGGAGCGCCAGGGCTTCGAGGCCGCCGAAGCAGCCCGCCAGGCCCCGACTGTCAAGTTCTAGTAGTTTGGCAGCGCATCCTTAATCGGCCAAATGCATAAACCGCCCCGTCGAATGCATACTTCGACGGGGCGGTTTCTTTTTTCGCGAAGGTCCCCCTCTAAGCGCCGTGCATTTTTAGGAGTATTCAACATAACCAAGAGCTTCGGGCGCCACGATACATGCCGAAGACCGCGAATATCCCTGCAAATCAAACGCTATAAGCCCATAACCCCGCCCATCATTCGTAGAAAACATCGAGAACTCCCGATTTTTTGCCCGAGGTCGGTATGCAGGGACCTTCGATTGCAGAATACTCGCAAAAATGCACGTCGCCACCGCCCCCACATGGCGCGAAGCAAAACACAAGCGCGGCCTAAAAGGCCGCGCGCCATGTTTATTCAGATTAATTATTGCCCGTTGTGGCAACGCCGAGCCCGCAGGGCGGAGAGCAAGTTCCCTCCCGGCGCACTCCGCAGGACGAAAGAACCTCCGCCGCACGAAGTGCGCAGCGGGGGTTCTTTCATGTCCGAGGACGCGCCGGGAGGGAAGGCCGCCCTCGGGCCGGACAGCTAAGACTGCTTACGCGACGGTGTAAACCCAGTTGTGCTTATCCTCGACAGCACCGGACTGGATGCCAGTCAGGGTCTCGCGAAGCTTCTTCATCACAGGGCCGATCTCGGTGTAGCCAGCCGGGAAGGTCACGGTCTCGTCGGCGCCGTAAACCTTGTTGTCAATCTCGCCAACCGGAGAGATGACGGCAGCGGTGCCGCACAGGCCGCACTCCACAAAGGTACCGGCCTTGACCTCGGCCCACTCGACGGGACGCTGGTCAACGGTCATGCCCAGGTCCTGAGCAACCTGAACGAGCGAACGACGGGTGATAGAGGGCAGGATGGAGTCAGTGTGCGACTGAGGAACGACGAGGGTGCCGTCCTTCTTCACGAACAGGACGTTGGCGCCACCGGTCTCCTCGACATAGGTGCGGGACTCGGAGTCGAGATACAGGTTCTCGGCATAGCCCTCGCGATGGGCCTCCATCGTGGGCTTAAGGGACATGGCGTAGTTCAGGCCGGCCTTGATGTTGCCGGTGCCGTGCGGTGCAGCACGGTCATACTCGGAAACGCGCAGCTTGACGGGCTTGAGGCCGCCCTTAAAGTACGGACCGACCGGGGTCACGAGAATGCGGAACGTGTACTCAGGAGCGGGAGCCACGCCGATCACGTCACCGGAGCCGATCATAAACGGACGCACGTACAGGGTCGCGCCGGAGCCGAAGGGCGGAACCCAGGCGGCGTTGGCAGAAACGACCTGCTTGACGGCCTCAACGAACTTATCCTTGGGGAACGGGGGCATCTCGAGGCGCTGCGCAGAGTTATACATGCGCTCGGCGTTCATGTCGGGACGGAAGCAGACGATGCTGCCGTCCTCGGCGGTGTAGGCCTTCAGGCCCTCAAAGACCTCCTGGCAGTAATGGAAGATGCCGCCGCACTCGGAGACATGCAGGGTGTGGTCGGTGGTCAGGCCGCCCTCGTCCCACTCGCCATCCTTCCAATGAGCCTCGTAGCTGTAATCGGTCTTCATGTAGCCAAAGCCGAGGCTACCCCAATCGATATCCTTCTTCTCGACAGTCATATGTCGCTCCTTACATACACAGTTGCAAACTCGCGAACCCGCACGCAAGGACCGAGGCCGACCGCGTCGCAACGTCGCACGCCCGGAGCGTAGAGCCGGACGGGACACGCGAACAGCATCAAAGCCGATGGCACGTCGATTCGCATGCACGAGATTGTACTCCCCGTACGCGTCTGATAAAACGCTTTTCTTTAACTAAGTAAAGTATTTTCATTTGACCGAAACTAAAGAGGCCCGCCACCGTAAGCGGTGACGGGCCTCAACTGCACGGTTTGCGCGCTGGCTCGAGCTACGCGTTCTTTTTGCCCAGCTTAGCCTTGACCAGACCGACCACGGTCGGGATGATCGACACGGCAACGATGCCGACGATCAGCAGCTCAAAGTGCTCCTGCACAAAGGGAATGCCGCCAAAGAAGTAGCCCAGCAGCGTAAAGACCGTCGACCAGGTAATGCCGCCCAGCACGTTAAAGACGACAAAGTTGCGCCAGTGCATGCCGCCCATGCCAGCGATAAAGGGCACAAAGGTGCGGATAAACGGGAAGAAGCGACCCAGGAAGATGGCCAGGTGACCCCACTTGTCCAAGAAGTCCTCGGACTTTTTAATGCGCTCGGGCGTCATGGCCTTGACCTTGCCCGAAGCGATGATCTTTTTGCCAAAGAAGTGACCGATCATAAAGTTGCACTGATCGCCCAAAATGGCAGCGGCCCATGCGGTGGCCAGAAGCGCCACAATGTTAAAGCCGCCATTGTGGGCAAAGAAACCCGAGGCGAACAGCAGCGAATCACCGGGAAGGAATGGGAAGAACACCACGCCCGTCTCGATAAAGATGATCAGGAACACGCAGCCGTAGGCCATAAGCGGGCCGGCGGCGATCCAGCTGGCGATCGCGGTGCGCGGATCCTTAAGCAGCTCGGCGATAAAATTGATGAAACCCATGAAATAAAACCTCTCAGTTGTGGGCGCGGATACGTCCAAGTTGACCAGTATACGGTTGCGGTGCCCCCTCGTGCGCAACCCCACAAAAGCATGACTCCATTACCAGCAAGTTTGCATAACTGACATCTGTAGCGCAATGGCGCCAAGATTGTCCTTCCTAATCCCTAGCAAATCGCTATACTTTATTGAATCGCATTGCCATGGCGCTAAGGGAGGACGGCCGGTGAGCTTTATCAATACCATTCGCGAGGATATCAAGACCGTCCAGGCGCAAGACCCCGCTGCACAAAACGGTCTGGTCATCTTCCTTTCCTATCCTGGCCTGCACGCCAAGTGGAACCACGTGCCCGAGCACTGGCTCTGGGAGCACGGTCATCGCTCGCTCGCCCGCGTGCTCTCGCAAATCACCCGCCACATCACCGGCGTCGAGATTCATCCCGCGGCACAGATCGGCAAGCATTTCTTTATCGACCATGCCATGGGCGTCGTCATCGGCGAGACCACCATTGTGGGCGACAACTGCGTGCTCTACCAGGGCGTTACGCTCGGCGGCACCGGCAACGAGACCGGCAAACGCCACCCAACGCTCGGCGATAACGTCACCGTGGGCACGGGCGCCAAGGTGCTCGGCAACATCCGCATCGGCAACAACGTCAAGATCGGCGGCAACTCGGTCGTCGTCAAGGACGTGCCCGACAACTGCACCGTCGTGGGCGTGCCGGGACGCATCATCAAGCGCAACGGCTGCCGCGTGTTCGAGGAGAGCTTCGACGCCAAGCAGCATCGCGAGTACATGCCCGATGACGCTGCCGAGCAGAGTGCCCTCAACCGCCAAGGCATCACCGAGAACGCCCGCCGCGTCAAAGAACTCGAGCGAGAGGTGGCCGAGCTCAAAGCCCTCGTCGCCAAGCTCGTGGACGAGCGCTAGGAACGCAAGCGGCACAAAACGACATCGGCATCAACGCAAGAAGGCGCGCCAGGGAATCCATCCCCGGCGCGCCTTTCTTTTTGATGTGACATGCGGGACTGTCCCTTTGTCACATTATGCGAACTGACTCAGATAGAGGTCGGCGTAAGCGCCCTCGGCCGCGAGCAGCTCCTTATGCGTGCCCTGCTCGATAATGTTGCCGTGGTCCATGACCAGAATCAGGTCGGCATCCACAATCGTCGACAGGCGATGCGCGATCACAAAGCTCGTGCGCCCATGCATGAGAGCGTCCATGGCACGGCCGATGGCAAGCTCGGTGCGCGTGTCCACGCTTGAGGTCGCCTCGTCCAGGATGAGAATCGCCGGGTTGTTGAGCAGCACGCGCGCAATGGTCAGCAGCTGACGCTGGCCCTGGCTGATACTTTCGGCATCGTTGGCCACGCGCGTGTCGTAGCCCTGCGGCATGGTGCGCACAAAGAAGTCGACCTGCGCGGCGCGTGCGGCCGCCACGATCTCATCGCGCGTTGCCTCGGGGCAGCCGTAGGCGATATTCTCGGCAATCGTTCCGTCGAACAGCCAGGCATCCTGCAACACCATGCCAAACTGCTGGCGCAGCTCGCCACGATCCATGCGGCTCGTGTCCACGCCGTCGAGCGTAATGCGCCCGCCGTCAATCTCGTAGAAGCGCATGAGCAGATTGATGAGCGTGGTTTTGCCCGCGCCCGTGGTTCCCACCACGGCGATCTTCTGGCCCGGCTCGGCGGTAAACGACACGTCGCGCATGAGCAGCTTGTCGGGCGCGTAGCCAAAGCGCACATGCTCAAAAGCGACGCGGCCCTCCACGCGACCCGGCAGCTTGGCAGCCTCGCCCGGCCGCGGATCTGCCTCCATCTCGGGTTCATCGAGCAGGTCGAACACGCGCTCCGCGCTCGCCAGCGCGCTCTGCAGCGAGTTGAAGGTAAACGACAGCTGCGTCATGGGCTCGGACGCCTCGTAGATAAACTGGAAGAACGCCTGGAACACGCCGACGGTCATGTGGCCGGCAACCAGCATGCTGCAGCCCACCAGCGCAATAACGATCTGCGCCAAACGGCCGATAAAGCGCACCGCGGGGCCGACAGCATTGATCATAAAGTCGGCCTTGGTGCTCACACGAGCCAATTCCTTCGAAGCCTCGTGCACCTCAGCGGAGCTCTGACGTTCGCGGTTAAACGCGCGGATCACCAGACGGCCCGAATAGCCTTCCTCGACCGCACTCGTAATCTTGGACACCCACTCCTGGCGCTCGCCCGTCACATCGTGTGTGCGGCGCGAGACGACCTTCGTCACCAGCAGCGACAGTGCCGTAAAGAACAGAAAGACGAGCGTAAGCTGCACGCTAAACACGAACATCATGATGATGGCACCCGTCACGGTACCGATCGATACCAGCAGCTGCAGCAATCCGCGCTGCATACTCTCGGACATCTTGTCCAAGTCGTTGGTCGCGCGGCTGACCACTTCGCCGGGGCGATGTGCATCAAAGTAGGCAAGCGGCAGACGGTTGAGCTTTTGTGCGATGCGGTTGCGTAGGCGCAGATTGAGGCGTTCGGCCACGCTCGACATCAAAAAGCTCTGGAGCGCGTAGAACGAAGCGGCGGCCGTCCAAATCAAAAAGTAGATGAAGATAGTCCTGCCGCAGTTCTCCCAGGTGATGCTGAAGGTGGCGTTGTTGACAAACGCTACCTGAATGTGGCCCCACAGCTCATCGATCACGCGGGCGCTATATGCCGGCGCGGCAGTGTTAAAGATGACATAGAACACAATGCTCGCGAACACGATATAGAAGCGCCAGTGGTCGCCGGCAGCCTCACTCCACAGGCGGCGCACCGTCGCCCAGGTATCCCGAGGCGTCTCGTCCTCGTCTTCGTCGTCCACGTCGCGCATACGCTCTGCCTCGGCGCGGGCGCGCTCGTCCTCGGCGCGCTCGTTTTCCTCGTAGAGCGCTTGGCGGCGAGCCTCGCGCTCGGCTGCAGCCTTGGCGGCGTCATCCAGCTCGGTCGACATGGCAGCCCGCTCGACCGCTTCCTCGGCAGCGTCCGCAGCGGCGGCATCGACAAGGCCGCCCTGCTTCTTGAGCTCCTCGGTCATGCTACTCACCTCCCTTCATCTGCGATTCCGCGATGGCGCGGTACACCTCGCAGGTTTCCATAAGCTCGCCATGCGTGCCCAAGCCCACAACCTCGCCATCCTTGAGCACGACAATCTGGTCGGCGTGCAGAATCGTCGAGATGCGCTGCGCGATGATGAGCACCGCGGCATCGCGCGTCTCGTCTTGCAATGCATGGCGCAGGGCCGCATCGGTCTTAAAGTCCAGGGCCGAAAAACTGTCATCGAAGATATATAGATCGGCATGCTTCATGAGCGCACGGGCGATTGCCAAACGCTGGCGCTGGCCGCCCGAAAAGTTCGTACCGCCCTGCGCCACCGGGGTATCGAGCCCCTGCGGTTGGTCGAGTACAAAGGTGCTCTGGGCAACCTCAAGCGCGTGGAGCATGTCGCCCTCGGTCGCGCCTTCGTTACCAAAGCGAAGGTTGCTCGCCACCGTGCCCGAGAACAGCCACGCCTTCTGCGGCACATAGGCAATGCGCCCGCGGATTTCGTCTTGCGTAAGCTCGCGCAGGTCCACACCATTCAGGCGAATGGAGCCCTTGGTGGCATCGTGGAAGCGCAGCAGAAGCTTTGCCACCGTCGATTTGCCCGAGCCTGTCGAGCCAACGATCGCAGTCGTCTGACCGCGATGGCAGGCAAAGCTCAGGTCGCACAGGGTGTCCTCGTCGGCATCGTCAAAGCGAAACGACATGTGGTCGAACACGGCCACCGCATCGGCTTCGTCTTGGGGCTCGCGCGCCCCGTCATCCAGCGTGCGCTCGCCATCGACGATGCTCGGCTCAATCTCCAACACCTGCTGCGCACGGTTCAGGCACGCGGCAGCACGCGGAAGCGTCAGCACCACCATCTGGGCCATCATCACAAAGAACAGGATCAGAATTGCATACTCCAGCACCGCCGAGATACTCGCAATCTGCATGGCGTGGGCGCCTACGCGGTTGCCGCCCACCCACAGCACCGCCACCTCGGCGATGTTCATCAAAAAGAAGCTGGAGCTGTCGAGGCCCACAAACAGGTGGTTGACTTTGATGGCGTTGGCGGCGTATTCGCTAAACACCTCGTCCAGGCGCCGCTCCTCGTGACGCTCCTTGTTAAACGCACGGATGACGCGCACGCCCACAATATTCTCGCGCAGCACCACGTTCATGCGGTCGATAAAGCCCTGTAGGCGCATAAAAATCGGCGCCGCGTGGGCAACCGTAAAGACTGCCGCCACCAGCACAATCGCAACGACTACGCCCAGAAGCGTGCCCATGGCGGGATCGATAAACCAGGCGAAGATGATGCCCGCCACAGCCAAAAACGGCACGGGCAGCACCAGCTGAATCGTCTGCAGAATCGCCTGCTGAATCACGTTGATGTCGTTGAGCGAGCGCGTGATCATCGATCCGGTGCCAAAGCGCTCAAAATCGCTGGCCGCGAGCTCGAGCGATTTGTCGTACACGGCATTGCGGATATCGCAAGCCACGTTGGCGGCCAGGCGCGCCGAAAGATAGCAGCCCAGCACCGTGCCGCCGCTAGCCATGCTGGTCGCAATAAACATGTATAGGCCGTTGCGTAAAATGTAGTCGACATCGCCCGTGGTAATACCGGTGTTGACCATGTTCGCCAGCATCGTGGGAACCAGCAGCGTACCGACGTTATCCACCAGCAGCACCAGCAGCGTCACTGCGACAAGCCCTCGATATGGCTTTAGAAACCTCATTAACAGTCGCACGACTCCCCCTCACGTCGATCCTGCATCTGGCTTGCGGCTGCCACCTGCTGTTTAAATGTCTCGCACTCGTCGCCGAGCACCTGAGAGAATTTGCCGATCAAGCGCATAATCTCGCGCTGCTCACATGGCTCAAGCGCGCCAAAGGCTCGCTGCTCGGCCTTGAGTGCCGGCAGCGCATAACGCTCGGCAAATCGCCTGCCCTCTTCGGTCAGGCTCACAACCTTGTTCTTACGACTGCCTTCGGCAAACCCCAACGTTGCGAAGCCCCGCGCCGTCAAGGTTTTAATTGCCGAGTTGATGGTCTGCTTGCTGTAGAACCATTCGCTTGTCAGACGGCTTACGGCAATACTGCCGCCCGCCGTGCTAGTGTCGACGAGCATCCAATAGGCGCAGTCCGAAAGGCCGCAGGCGCGCGAGAACTCCGAATAGATATGGTCGAGTCCATTGAGCAACCGATCGAAGTCGACCAGCGTAACCGCACTATTCATCTATCCCACCATTCAATTGTCCGATTTTTGACCAATTATGTGTCTCTAGATTAGTCCGAGTTTTGACTATCGTCAACAGGCTCTCCGCAAATGCGTGCATTTTTATGGCCTATCGGCAGAAAAAGACCGCCGGCGCGGGGGCGGCGCCAGCGGTCACGTGAAAATCGGGTTTTATTGCCTGTTAAGCGGCGACGGCCTCATAGACCGTAGCGCCCGAGAAGCTGTCATGCAGGCTCTTGCCGGCAATCCACGGCAGCTCGACGACCTCGCAGACCGTGTTGACCAACTCAGAACAGTCAGTAAAGTGGCCCTTGTCGTTGAGGGCCTCGCAATCCTGAACACGCCAATAGCCATCGGTGTGCGTGATGTAGTACTCGTGATCGTTGATCGACACGAAAGCGCGCGTCTTGGAACGCAGCAGCTTCAGAAATCCTTCGAAGTCGGTCTCGACGACATCTCCAGCCTGGAACATGATGTTACCTCCTGGCCCGGCGCCACCACGGCGCATTGATAAACGTTGGTACTCCTTTAGTAAAACCTTTATCAACGGATATGCGCCCATGTTTTAGGCAAGTGGTAAAAAACCGCAGGGTAGACGGGATAAAACGTTTAACCATCTCATTAGCTTCTCACATTCTTGCCGCAGTTTTATGCAAGCCGACTTTTCCGATTGGTGGCTATTGCTGTTTGGGGCCCTCTGCACGATTACGGCTACGGCACGACGGGTAAGAACGGAGCATCTGCAACGTCATCGCTAGGAGAACCCATGGAGACCATCGAAGCGCTCATCCATCGCCGTAGCTGCCGCAACTACAGCGATCGCCCCGTCGAGGCAGAAAAGCTCGCACGCATTATCGAGGCAGGCCAGTACGCGCCGAGCGGCATGGGACGTCAGCCGGTAACGTTTGTCGCCGTTACCGATCCCGCGACCGTCGAGCGTCTCTCGCAGCTCAACGCCCAAGTTATGGGCAGCGATGGCGATCCCTTCTACGGGGCCAAGACTGTTGTGGTAGTGCTCGTCGACCGCAGCGTGCCCACGCACCTGGAAGACGGCTCGCTCGCCATGGGCAACCTGCTTAACGCAGCCTATGCGCTGGACGTCGATTCGTGCTGGATTCATCGCGCCCACGAGGTTTTCGATTCGCCCGAGGGTCTCGAACTGCTGGCCAGCTGGGGTCTGCCCGCCGACGGAAGCCTGCGCGGTGTGGGCAACTGCATTCTGGGCTACGCCGAGGACGTGCTTCCCGAGGCCAAGCCTCGCCGCGACAACGTGGTGTATGTTCCGCCGTTCTAACGAACGGCGGACCCGTTGACGCTGCGCGAGCCGCATTAACGCCAATCTGACGTTCAATTTCGAGGGCGCGACCAAAAGGTCAGCGCCCTCTCATTTCACGTCACCTTGGCGCAAATGCGGCCCGCTCGCTCATATGACCCAATCCGCTGTCAAGAGCCACAATGGCCCCGCCGACCGCTTGCAATCGGTCGGCGGGGCCTGCCGTTGAACCCGTCCCG
>JAGZPG010000010.1:0-74488 GCA_018382775.1 Collinsella sp.
GCTCCAAATAAGCAGTGCTCTTGCGTCTGTTAATGGTTTTGATAAGGCCTTCGTGGCCCAGCAGCGGACCTGCCGTCACTACGACCCGGTCGCCGTCTTTTAGGGCCTCGCTCATGGGCACTACGCGGTCTCCCCTATGCGTAAAGCTGCCAATAAGCTGAACCTCTTCTTTTGCCAGCGGCACAAACTGACCGTCCTGGGATAGCACCCTGGCAAAGTCGTCCATGCGCAGCAGATACTGCTGCACGGTGCGGGGATCTGCCGTATCGCAGATAAGATAACCGGGAAGGAGCGGCTTGGTCGTATTGACCCATTCTCCGTGTACTTTGATCTCGGTTTGAAATTGGGGATAAAAGAGCTCCTGCATGGCGCCAGCCGGCACCATGCGCTCGATGCGCTCGCGCATTACGTCTTCGCGACCGTTAATGACCTGAATCACATACCACACGAGCACCACCCCCTTGCTGTCTTACGTGTGGCTCACGGGGTTTGTGTATGGCTTCGCCAGGGCGCTTGTGCGCGAAGGCGCTCCATATTCAAACCCTAAGCCCAGTTAGACAAGCACGTGGCTCTGCCCCACCGTGAACGGTATGTATGAGTGCAGTGGCTAGAGTCGCGGACGTGCATCGCAAAAATGACCGCGACTCAAGCTGACTGCGTGCGATCCAGTCAAGCGGGAACAAAACTGGACCGCACGATGGTGGAGACGAGGGGAATCGAACCCCTGACCTCTTGACTGCCAGTCAAGCGCTCTCCCAGCTGAGCTACGCCCCCGTGACGAGGTAGTACTATAGGGGAAGATCTTCGGGGATGCAAGAAGTTTTTTGGGTTGATTCTCACACTTACGGGTTTTCCTGGGACGGGGCTGAATTGACTGATTTTGACTTCGGCAAAATCAGTCAATTAACCCACCGTCCCGATAAAACCCTCACGCGGCGGCACCTTACTTGTAAAGGTAGGCGATCGCCGTTCCTTGGTGGACTTGGATCTTGGCCGTTTTCCTGACGACATTAGAGATACCCGTGTCGGCCAACAGGCCTAGGGGGCTGTGGTCTAGTTCCCACTCTAGGCCGTGCTCGCTTATCTCTGTGTTGGGAGCGATGGCGATGATGGAGAAGGTTTTGCCCTCGGCGCCCTCGATGGTCCAGGTCTCGTCCTGGTGCAGAATTCTGGCCGTCATTTCGTCTTCTTCGATCCAGACGGGGGCGTCCGCATAGCTTGCCAGTAGCCCTAGCACAGACAGGGCCATGTCCGGGCGGCCGCCGGTGGCGCAGGTTGCTACCACTTCGGCGGCTGGCCAGCGACGACGGACGACGTCTAGGGCGAGCGCTAGATCAGTGTAGTCCTTGTAGGGGCTGTGGCGTTCCACTTCAAAACCGGCAGCGGCATCGACCAGAGCGCGTCCCTCATCGCTCACCGTGTCGGCATCTCCCACATATACGTCGCAGCTCAGGCCAGCGCCCAACAGGGCGTCCAGCCCACGGTCTACGGCAACGATGTGGTCACACTCCCCCGCTAGCCGACGCAACAGATCCAAACTCGCCACCACCGGCGAGCCGCAAACCACTAATACTTTGCAAGCCACGGCCCTCGCCTAGCCCTCAAACGAAAGCACGTGGGCCAGGTCCAGGTCCTCATAGCTGTCGATAAAGATGTCACAGTTGGCACGAACCTCATCGCGCTCCATGCGGCCGTGTGGGTCATAGATACCAACGCGGTTAAATCCAGCAGCGCCAGAGCTCTTAAGGCCAAAGACGGCGTCCTCAAACACCCAGGCGCGCTCAAACTTGCAGCCGTGGCGCTCCTCGAGGCGGCGCAGCGCCAGCTCGTACACATCGGGGAACTGCTTGGAGCGTCCCGCCTCGCCCGTCGTGGTAATAAACTCCATGTAGGTATCGAGCCCGGCGCCCGCAAGTGCAGACGTAACCAGCTCGGCCGGCGTGGACGTGGCAACGCACATGGCAATACCGGCCTCCTTCGCCTGCTTCAGAAATGCAATCAGGCCCTCGCGCGGCGGCACCTTTGAGTAGCCATCGATCAGAATGTCGCTCAACTCGCGGTAGAGCTCCTCGCCATTTGTGCCAATGCCCCAGATATCGTGGTAGGCCTGGCACTCGTCCTCGAGCGACAAATGCTCAAACTGGGCAAAATCGTCGACCGTCACGTCAACTCCGTGGCGGTGCAATAACTCGGGCTGGGCATAGGCCCAAACGGGAGTGCTATTAACCAGCGTGCCGTCGCAATCGAAAATAAAAGCAACACTTGGGGCAGCGATGCGGTCCATAAACGAGCCTTTCGATGTCAAATGGTAAACAACCTGCTAAAAACGTTTTACCAAACGTAAACCTAACAATCTAGATAGAAACCCTAATTGGTAAAGCTGCCAAGAGTTTTACCATCGCAATTCTGCCAGTGGTATAAACATGGCGCTTACCGATTAAACGCCACCGCAAATCCACTTTCGTTCATAAAACTAACGTACAGGTGTTATCGTAGTTTTTGCCGAAAGTTCCACCGAGCACGCGAGGTGGAACGAATCATAGAACTGTCGCCGTCCCTTCGATTCGTGCAGCCTTGGACCTTTCGCATCTAGTCACCAAGGCAACACGCTGCCGCGTCATGATGGGATCAAACGTGAGCGATACAAAGCTAAAGCCAGCAACCAAAAAGCCTGCTACCCGTAAACCCGCCCCGCACGCGCCGGAGCTCACCAAAGACGATGTCTATCTGTTTGGCATCGGTACGTGGGAGCGCAGCTGGGAAAAGATGGGCGCGCACCCCGACACGCAGAACCGTACGCGCGGCTGGCGTTTTTGCGTTTGGGCGCCCGACGTAAAGAGCGTCCATGTCATTGGCGAATTTAACGACTGGGACGAGCAAGCCAACCCGCTGGTGCCCATGCATACGAGCGCTATTTGGGAAGGCTTTATTCCTGGCGCCGAGCAGGGTCAGCTCTATAAATACCTTATCGAGACCAACGAGGGCGAAAAGCTCTATAAGGCCGATCCGTACGCCTTTAAGGCCGAGTGCCCTCCGGGTACCGCCAGCGTGCTGTGGACCCTCGATGGCTACCAGTGGAACGACGCCGCATGGCTCAAGCGCCGTGCCGACCATAACCACATGTCGCAGCCGCTCAACATCTACGAGGTGCATATTGGCTCGTGGAAGCGCCACGGCGACGCGCCGCAGGGCGAGCCCGACGAGTACGGCAACTACCCCGGCCCCATGGATCCCTTCCCCGCACAGCGCGGCGAGTTCTACACCTACGACGACCTGTCGGTGGAGCTCGTGGACTACGTGCGCGACATGGGCTATACGCATATCGAGGTCATGCCGCTTATGGAGCATCCCTTCGACGGCTCCTGGGGCTACCAGACGACCGGCTACTACGCCGCGACGTCGCGTTACGGCAACCCGCAGCAGCTCATGCACTTTATCGATGCATGCCACGAGGCGGGCATCGGCGTGATTATGGACTGGGTGCCCGGCGGTTTTTGCGCCGACTCCCACGGCCTTGCCACCTTTAACGGCCACATGCTGTTTGAGCACGAGATTCACCCCAACTGGGGCACGCACAAGTTTGACTTCGCCCGCGGCGAGGTCCGCTCCTTCCTGGTCTCCAACGTGCTGTACTGGCTCGAAAACTTCCACGTGGACGGCATTCGCATGGACGGCGTGTCCAGCATGTTGTACCTCAACTTTGGCATTGACGATCCCGGCCAAAAGAAGTTTAACAAGTACGGTACCGAGGAGGACCTGGACGCCAGCGCGTTTATCCGTCAGGTCAACTGCGCTGTAGAGGCGCACTACCCCGACGTGATGATGATGGCCGAGGAGTCCACCGCGTGGCCGCTCGTGACCTATCCGCCGCAGGACGGCGGTCTGGGCTTCCACTACAAGTGGGACATGGGCTGGATGAACGACACCCTGCACTACATGCAGACCGATTTTCCGTGGCGCCCCGGTAACCACGGCCTGCTCACGTTCTCCATCATGTACGCCTTTACCGAGAACTTCATTTGCCCGCTGAGCCACGACGAGGTCGTGCACGGCAAGTGCTCGCTCATCGGCCGCATGCCGGGCGACTGGTGGCGCCAGTTTGCCGGCCTGCGCACGCTGGCCTTCTACCAGATGACACACCCCGGTGCCAAGCTCAACTTTATGGGCAACGAGATCGGCCAGTTTATTGAATGGCGCTACTACGAGTCCATTCAGTGGTTCCTGACCGAGGAGTACGAGACTCACAAGCATCATCAGGCGTTTATTAAGGCGCTCAACCACCTGTACACCGCCGAGCCCGCCCTGTACGAGCGCGGTTACACCGACGACGGCTTTACCTGGATCGACGCGGATAACTCCAAGCAGTCCATCGTGAGCTTTGTGCGCCAGGGCGAGGACGTCGATGACGACCTGGTGATCCTGATCAACTTTGACCCGGCGAGCTACGAGAGCTTCCGCGTGGGCGTGCCGCGCGAGGGCGACTGGGAGGTCATCTTCGATTCCGACCGTCCCGAGTTTGGCGGCAGCGGCTATGCCGGTGATGAGCCCTACACCTGCTCGAGCGAGCCCTATCCCTGGAACGGGCAGATGGACTCTATTGAGATCAAGGTGCCCGGCCTGGCCGGCGTGGTGCTTAAGCGCCGCGGTCCCAGCAGCTACAAGCCGCCGGTGGTTGAGGAGCCCAAGAAGGCGACGCGCAAGCGTTCGTCCTCGGTAAAGCCCAAGACCGCGGCTGCTAAGAAGGCTCCGGCTAAGACGAAGGCTGCCAAGTCTGCTGCCAAGGCTTCGGCCAAGTCCAGCACGGCCAAAAAGGCAGCCACTAAAAAGGCTGCTCCCAAGGCCAAGGCAGCTGCTGTTAAGCCATCTGCCAAGGATGCGTAACAAAAGCGTTACAGCTGTAATTACCCGCCCCGCGGGGGCGTAGGATACAAGTCATAACCGTTCCGGGAGAAACATCCCCGGGGGAAAGGAACGTATGAATAAGATCTTCGACAACAAGCAGGAGTTTACCGAGCTCTATCGCGATGCCGTCATGAGCATCAGCGGCAAGAGCGTCGAGGCCGCCAGCGACCTGGACCGCTTTAACGCCCTGGCCAAGCTCGTGGCCGAGAAGGCACGCACCGTTGCCACCAAGAGCGACGCCCGTGTGGCCGCCGAGGGCAAGAAGCGCGTGTACTACTTCTCGATCGAGTTTTTGATCGGCCGCCTGCTCGACAACTACCTGCTCAACTTTGGCGTGCGCGACATGGTCGCCGAGGCGCTCGACGACATGGGCTTCGACCTGTCCGTCATCGAGAACCAGGAGCCCGATCCGGCTCTGGGCAACGGTGGCCTGGGCCGTCTGGCCGCATGCTTCTTAGATTCCATGGCTGCCGAGGGCATTGCCGGCTACGGCAACGGCATGCGCTACCGCTACGGCCTGTTTAAGCAGGAGATCGTCAACGGCAGCCAGGTCGAGGCCACCGACGAGTGGCTCACCCACGGCTATCCCTGGGAGGTCCGTCGTCAGGACAAAGCCGTGACCATTAAGTTTGGTGGTCACGTCGAGGGCTTTGAGGAGAACGGCCGCACGTTCTACCGCACGGTGGACACGCAGGACATCCTGGCTGTCCCCTACGACATCCCCGTTGTGGGCTATGCCGGCGAGACCGTCAACAAGCTGCGCGTCTGGGCCGCAGAGCCGGTCGAGGAGCACTTTGACCTGGAGGCCTTCAACCGCGGCGACTACGCCCTGGCCGACGCCGAGCGCGCCGAGGCCGAGGCCATCAGCGCCATCCTCTACCCCAACGACGCCGGCGAGCACGGCCGTCTGCTGCGCCTGAAGCAGGAGTACCTGTTTGTTTCGGCCGGCATCTACAGCCTGCTCGACACCTTTGAGAAGGAGCACGGCGAGAACTGGGAGCTGCTGCCGCAGTTTGTGGCCATCCATACCAACGATACCCACCCCGCCATGTGCGGCCCCGAGCTCATGCGTATCCTGATCGACGAGAAGAAGCTCGAGTGGGACGACGCCTGGAACATCGTGACGCAGGTCGTGAGCTACACCAACCACACCATCCTGCCCGAGGCTCTGGAGAAGTGGCCCATCGGCACGTTCTCCAAGCTCCTCCCCCGCGTGTACCAGATCATCGACGAGATCAGCCGTCGTTGGCACGAGTCGTTCGACACCACGCAGGAGGGCTGGCAGGAGCGCCTGCGCCAGACCGCTATCCTGTGGGACGGCGAGATTCGCATGGCCAACCTGTCTGTGATCTGCAGCCACAGCGTCAACGGCGTGGCCAAGATCCACTCCGACATCATCAAGAACATCGTGCTCAAGGACTTCTATGCCCTGACGCCCGAGAAGTTCAACAACAAGACCAACGGCATCTCGCACCGTCGCTTCTTTGCCGAGGCCAACCCCACCTACGCCAAGCTCGTCACCGAGGCCATTGGCGACGGCTGGCTCAAGGACGCCTTTGAGCTGGAGAAACTCAAGGAGTTCCAGAACGACACCGAGTTCCTGAAGGCCGTGGGCGCCTCCAAACGCGCCAACAAGGAGCGCCTGGCCGCCTACGTCAAGGCCGAGACCGGTCTGGTCATCGATCCCAACACCGTCTTCGATGTCCAGGTAAAGCGCTTCCATGCCTACAAGCGCCAGCTCATGAACATCATGAAGGTGATGGACATCTACAACCGTCGCATCGCGAATCCCAACTTCCACGTGACGCCGACGACCTTCATCTTTAGCGGCAAGGCTGCCTCGAGCTACACCTTTGCCAAGGAGACTATCCGCCTCATTAACTCCGTGGCCGACGTCATCAACAACGACCCGCGCGTCAACGAGGTCATGAAAGTCTGCTTTATCCCCAACTTCCGCGTGAGCAACGCCCAGCTCATCTACCCCGCCGCCGAGATCTCGGAACAGATCTCCACGGCCGGCAAGGAGGCTTCGGGCACGTCCAACATGAAGCTCATGATGAACGGCGCCATTACGCTGGGTACCCTCGACGGCGCCAACATCGAGATCGCCGACCTGGCCGGTCGCGAGAACGAGGCCATCTTTGGCCTAACCGCCCCCGAGGTCGAGCAGCTCTGGGCGTCGAACAGCTATTTTGCTTGGGATACGCTCAACAACGATCGCGAGCGCCTGGGCCGCGTGATGGACGAGCTCAAGGACAACACGTTTGCCGGCCTTTCGGGCAACTTTGAGAGCATCTACAACGAGCTCATGAACAACAACGACCTCGACCTGGTCATGGCAGACTTCCGCAGCTACGTGGATGCGTGGGAGAAGCTCACCGGCAGCTATGGCGACCAGGAGACCTGGAACCGCAAGGCGCTGCTCAACACCGCCTCGAGCGGCTGGTTCTCGAGCGACCGCACCATTCGCGAGTACCGCGACGAGATCTGGCACGCTTAAAGGCGCGCGAGCTCCCCTATGCCAGCACGGCATTACTCGACGGGCGTGACGTTGCGCCGCGCCCGTCGCTAATGGGTTTAGGAACATCGATGACAGAAGGAGAAATCGATGAGTAAGAAAGAATGCATCGCGATGCTCCTCGCAGGAGGACAGGGCAGCCGATTGGGGGCACTCACCCAAAAGATCGCTAAGCCGGCGGTTAGCTTTGGTGGCAAGTTCCGCATTATCGACTTTTCGCTCTCCAACTGCTCCAACTCGGGCATCGACACGGTGGGCGTTCTGACGCAGTATCGCCCCTACCTGCTGCATGCCTACGTGGGCTCCGGCGAGGCGTGGGATCTGGACAGCCGCGACGGCGGTGTGTCGATCCTGCCGCCGTACGAGACGCAGACCGGCGGCGCCTGGTATGCGGGCACGGCCGACGCCATTACGCAGAACCTCGACTACATCAAGGCCAACGACCCCAAGTACGTCCTGATTCTTTCGGGCGATCACCTATATCGCATGGATTACCGCAAGATGCTCAAGACGCACATTGAGAACAACGCCGACCTCACGGTGAGCGTTATGCCCGTGCCCTGGGAAGAGGCCAGCCGCTTTGGCATCCTGACCACCGACCCCGAGGATGGCCGCATCACCAAGTTCACCGAGAAGCCCGATAAGCCCGATTCGAATCTCGCGTCCATGGGCATCTACATCTTCTCGGCCGACGTGCTGATCGAGGCGCTCGAGGAGGACGCTCTGGACCAGCGCTCGAGCCACGACTTTGGCAAGGACATCATCCCCAAGCTGCTCGGCGAGGGCAAGCGCCTGTACAGCTACGAGTTCCACGGCTTTTGGAAGGACGTCGGCACCATCGCCAGCTTCCACGAGACCTCGATGGACCTGCTGGGCAACAACCCCGAGTTCGATCTGTTCGACAAGCACTTCCCCATCATGTCCAACATCACCACGCGTCCGCCGCACTACATTGGCCCGGACGGCCGCCTGGACGACTGCCTGGTCTCCAACGGCTGCAAGATCTACGGCACCGCTCGCCACTCGATTCTTTCGACCGATGTCATCATCGAGGAGCGCGCCGTGGTCGAGGACTCCGTGCTGCTGCCGGGTGCGCACGTTAAGAGCGGTGCGCACATCTGCCGCGCTATTTTGGGCGAGAACTCCACGGTCGAAGAGGGCGTGAAGCTCGGCTCTGTCGATACCACCAAGGATACGGCCGTCGTTGGAAATGACGTCGTTATCGGGAAGGGGGAATGATCCGATGATCAATCGCAAGGCCATCGGTTATATCACCGCTAACTACTCTTCGACCTACGGCAGCGTGCTGCTCAAGGACCGCCCTATCGCGTCCGTTCCGTTTTTGGGCCGCTACCGCCTGATCGACTTCCCGCTGTCCAACATGATGAATGCCGGCATTAAGACCGTTGGCGTCGTCATGCCGGGCAACTACCGCTCGCTGATTGACCACGTGGGCTCGGGCAAGGACTGGGGCCTGGACCGCAAGAAGGGCGGTCTGTTCATGGTGCCCGGCAACGCGTATGGCACCACCAAGGGCGGCATGCGCTTCCTGCTGCGCGATATCATCTCCAACAAGACGCTTTTCCAGCGCTCGGACAAGCCCTACGTCGTGATGATGGGCACCAACATCATCTTTAACATGGACCTCAACACCATCATCGACGCGCACGAGAACTCCGGTGCCCAGATGACCGTGGTGTACTGCAAGGCCACGCGCAACGTCGACGACGAGACCAAACTCGAGATTAACGAGAACGGCCGCCTGACGGGTGTGAGCGCCGGCGTCGTGTACGGCGACAACGCCTCTATGGACTGCTGCATCGTCAACCGCGAGACACTGCTCGAGATCATCGACCACTACCAGGCCGCCGACTATCTTGACCTGCTCGAGGCACTCCAGGGCGACTTTGGCAACATCGACGTGTGCAGCTACGAATACAAGGGCGAGGTCGTGGGCGTGTTTAGCGAGAAGTCGCTGTATCGTCGCAGCATGGACCTGCTCGACCAGACCGTGGCCGACCAGCTCTTCGATCCCGAGCGCCCGATCCTGACCAAGGCTCACGACGTGCCGCCTTCGCGCTATGCGACCGGCAGTCACGCCTGCAACTCGATCATCTCGGCCGGTTGCATCATCAAGGGCACCGTGCGTAACTCGATCCTGTCGCGCGGCGTCGTGGTCGAGGAAGGCGCTTCGGTGACCAACTCGATCATCAACCAGAGCTGCATCATCAAGAGCGGCGCCCGCGTCGAGAATGCCATTCTGGACAAGAACAACGTGGTTCCCACCAACACCGAGCTTCGCGGCACGCCCGAGAACATCCTGGTGCTGGGCAAGGCTCCGTTAACTTCCGACACCACCATCGTACGTTAACGTTGACACCGCAACATCGCTCGTAACATGTAGAATAGCCGCCCGGTTAGCGCCAGGCGGCTATTCTCGAATTGGAACATGGGAGACAATATGGCAGATTCCAGCAAAAAGATGCAGATCGTGTTTGCCTCGGCCGAGTGCGCACCGTTTGTTAAGACCGGTGGCCTGGGCGACGTGGCGGGCTCGCTGCCTGCGGCACTCGTGCGCGCCGGCGCCGAGGTCATCGTGATGGTGCCCAAGTACACCACCATCAAGGACGAATACAAGGCGCAAATGGAGCACTTTGCCGACTTTTACGTGAGCCTGGGCTGGCGCAATGAGTACTGCGGGCTGGAGAAGCTCGAGCGCGACGGCGTCACCTATATGTTCGTGGACAACGAGCGCTACTTTGCGCGCGACTATCCGTACGGCTTCTTTGACGACGGCGAACGCTTTGCGTTCTTCTCCAAGGCCATCACCGAAAGCCTGCAGCACCTGCCGGCCGGTTTTGAGTGCGACATCCTGCACTGCAACGACTGGCAGACGGCGCTGGCGCCCGTGTTCTTGCGCGAGTTCTACCAGGGCCTGCCGCTGTACGACCGCGTCAAGACCGTGTTCTCGATCCACAACGTGGCGTTCCAGGGCCAGTTTAGCGACACCGTGATGGAGGACATCCTAGGTGTGGCGCAAATTCCGGCGGCAGCTACGCAGTTGCGTTGCGACGCCTGCAGTATCAACTACATGCTGGGCGCGCTGCACTATGCCGATGCCATCACCACGGTGAGCCCCACCTATGCGGGCGAGATCCAGACGCCCGAGTTTGGCGAGGGCCTGGACGGCGTGCTGCGCGAGCGCTCCTATGCGCTGCAGGGCATCCTCAACGGCATTGACGTGGCGGCCTTTGACCCGGCAACCGACAAGCGCATTGCCGCCAACTACACGGTTGACGACCGTTCCGGCAAGGCCGTGTGCAAGGCCAAGCTGCAGGAGGAGCTGGGCCTCGAGGTTCGCGACGACCGCCCGCTTATGGTGATGGTCACGCGCCTGACGCGCCAGAAGGGCATGGACCTGGTCATGTACGCACTCGACCGCATCCTGTCCGGCGGCGTTCAGGTGGCCGTGCTGGGTACCGGCGACCGCGACTACGAGGACGGCCTGCGCTACTTCCAGGACAAGTACCCCGGCACCATGGCCGCGCGCATCGAATTTGACCCGGCGCTGTCGCAGCGTATGTACGCCGCCGCCGACATGTTCCTGATGCCTTCGAAGTTTGAGCCCTGCGGTCTGTCGCAGATCATCGCCATGCGCTACGGCACCCTGCCAATCGTGCGCGAGACCGGTGGCTTGAAGGACACCGTTATCCCGTATAACGAGTTTACCGGCGAGGGTACGGGCTTCTCGTTTAGCAACTTTAATGGCGACGAGATGGGCGACGCGGTCTTCCGCGCGGCGCGCCTGTTCTGGGATAACCGCGACGCTTGGAACCAGCTGGTCACGCAGGCCATGAGCCAGGACTTTAGCTGGACGCGCTCGGCCGACAAGTATCTGGACCTGTACTTCTTTATGCACCCGGAGATTGAGAGGCCGGCGGGTGTGACTGATGTTGCAGCTGTCGATGAGCCCGCTGCCGCTGAGGAGCCCAAGGCCGAGGAGAAGCCGGCGGCCAAGGCCGAAGTTAAGCCCGACGCGAAGCCTGCCGCCAAGAAGACGACGGTCCGCAAGACGACGGCTAAGAAGGCCACGACCACGAAGGCCGCTGCTAGCAAGACTAGCGCCGCTAAGGCAACTACTGCCAAGGCATCGACTACGCGCAAGCGTACGACCACCGCTGCCAAAAAGGCCGCCGAGGCCGAGGTCGCTCCCGAGGTAAAGGCCGAGCCCGCGGCAAAGGCTCCGGCCAAGACCGCTGCCAAGAAGACGACCGCGAGCGCCAAGAAGGCAACGGCAGCCAAGAAGACCACGGCAACGAAGTCGACGAACACGAAGGCTGCTACGACGAAGGCCGCCGCGAAGACGACCCCGAAGGCTGCTGCAAAGCCCGCCGCCAAGGTCGAGGAGGCGCCCTCCGAGCCCAAGGCCAAGGCAGCTGTCGAGGCAAAGCCGGCCGCCAAGACCACCACGCGCAAGCGCTCTACGACGACGGCCAAGAAGACCACGACCAAGGCTGCAGCTCCCAAGGCAGAGACTAAGGACGAGGACAAGCCCGCAGTAAAGGCCGAGCCGACGCCGAAGGTCGCCGAGGTCAAGACCGCTCCCAAGGCTACGGCAAAGGCCGAGCCCGCCAAGGAGGCCCCGATCTCCCCCGCCACTCCAGCCGAAGAAAAGGCTCCGACCAAGAAGACCTCCGTCCGTAAGGCAACGGCCACCCGCAAGCGTCACTAGTCAGGACGATTAAAACTTAATCCAACGCAAAAGAGGGCGCCCCAACCAGGCGCCCTCTTCTTGGTTGAACTTCTCTATTAAAAAGAGGGCGGTTTACTACGACAAAATGGCTCCGACCGATCACGGCGTGCAATCTACGAAATTGGCAACGCTTTTACCTGCGGTTTTAGTATCACCAAAATGACTGTGGTTGAGATCATTCAAATCGTCGTAGTAAACCGAAGTACTTTTGTTTGACTACAGATAGTATCCGCCTGGGCGTTTTCGAATATCGCGATAATTTGGATGGTAAAACGATTTTCTAGGACAACCGTTCGCCGATGGTAAACGGATGTTGTTTATACAGCCTGTGTACAACAGATATACTTATAACATGTGCGTAAAGCCCATGGCCCGCAGGCCGTGATTCTATTGAACTGGACCGTATTATGAGATTGATTCACAACAGCCGTCTGCCGCAGTTTCGCACTCCGTTTGGCGCTGTGACCACTGGAACTTCCGTTTCGCTCTCGGTGATTTTGGAGGATGCCGACCCCAACCAGGCGACGCTCACCCTGCGCACCTGGATCGATGAGATCGGTGAGTCTCTGTATCCCATGACGCACGAGGGCGACGGCATATTTACCGTAGAGCTTGAGTGCACCGAGCCCTGTCTTATCTGGTACAGCTTTATCTGCAATATCGAGGGCCAGCCCGTGGTCCGCCTGGGTGCGCCACAAGGCCGCACCGGTGGCGAGGGCGTAACCTACAACTACGCCGAGGTCCCGTCGTTCCAGATTACCGTCTACAAGCACCGCGAGAACCGTCCCACCTGGTACGAGCGGGGCATGGTCTACCAGATCTTCCCCGACCGCTATGCCCGCGACGAGCATTGGCGCGAGCGTACGCTGGCCGAGATCGAAAAACCGCGCAACGGAATCCAGCGCCGCATGGTCGAGGACTGGAACGAGCCGCCCGAGTACGAGCGTGCCGAAGACGGCTCCATCAAGACCTGGGATTTTTACGGCGGCTCGCTCAAGGGTATCCAAAATGACCTGCCCCGCATTGCCGAGCTAGGCTTTACGGCCATCTACCTCAACCCCATCTTTGAGGCCGCGAGCAACCACCGCTACGACACGGCCGATTACACCAAGATCGACCCGATTCTGGGCACCGAGCAGGACTTTACGGAGCTGTGCAAGGCGGCCGAGAAGCTCGGCATTTCTATCATCCTGGACGGCGTCTTCAACCACACGGGCGACGATTCGATCTACTTTAACCGCTACGGCAATTATCCCGGCGTCGGTGCTTGGCAGAGCGAGGACTCGCCGTGGCGCGATGCGTTTTACTTCCATGAAGACGGTTCGTATGACTGCTGGTGGGGCGTGGGCAACATGCCCGCCATCAATGAGAGCTCCGAACTGGTGCGCGAGCGGCTCCTGGGCAAGGACGGCGTGATCCGCAAATGGCTGCGCGCTGGCGCCCATGGCTGGCGACTCGATGTGGCCGATGAGCTTTCCGATGACTTCCTGGCCGAGATCAAAAAGGCCGTGCTCGCCGAGAAGCCCGACGCGCTACTGCTCGGCGAAGTCTGGGAGGACGCCTCCAACAAGATCAGCTATGGCCACCTGCGCCGCTACCTGCAGGGCTCCGAGCTCGACTCTGCCATGGACTACCCCTTCCGCGACATGGTCATCGGCTTTTTGATGGGCTACAAAAACGCCTACCAGGCTGCCGAGGATATCGAGACCCTGCGCGAGAACTACCCGCGCGAGGCACTGGCCTGCGCGCTCAATCTGCTTTCGAGCCACGACCGTCCGCGCATCATCTCGGTGCTCGGCGGCGGCCCCGACGAGTCGCAGCTGCCCGAGAGCGAGCGCAGCAAGTGGCGCCTGGACGAGAACTCCATGGGCCTGGCCAAGAGCCGCTTTTGGTTGGCGACGCTCATGCAGATGACCTTCCCAGGCGTGCCCTCGATCTATTATGGCGACGAGTACGGCTTGGAGGGCCTCACCGATCCGGGCAACCGCCGCACCCTGCCGACCAAGGACCAACTCCACGACTTCGATACGCTAGCCATCGTTAAGAACGCATCTGCCATTCGCCGCGCGTTACCGTTTATGGTCGATGGCGAGATCAAGGCCTTTGCGCTCAACGACGACGTCTTGGCCTACACCCGCACGGGCAAAGACGGCGAGGCCGCGACGGTTATCATCAACCGCAGCCTGCGCAATTCGCACTGCGTGACGATTCCGGCGCTCGGCGAATGCGCAAGCGACGTGATCAGCGGCCACGAGTGCGAAATCCACAACGGTACCGTCACGCTCGACCTGTACCCGCTGGGCTCTTCGATCATCTATCACCATGCCGAGAAGCGCCTGCAGGAGCCGCTCGACCACGGCGCGGGCGTCGTATGCCACATCACCTCGGTGCCGACCGATGACGGCAAGCCCGGCACAATCGGTGCGCCCACGCGTCGTTTTATCGACCACCTGGCCGCCATGGGCATGCGCTACTGGCAGGTCCTTCCCGTCAACCCGACGGACTTCTTCCGCTCCCCCTACGCCGGTCCTTCGGCCTTTGCAGGCAATATCGACGTGCTGCCCGAGAGCCATGAGGAGCTGGCTGCCGACTTCGTCACCTGGAAGGCCCGCGGCGGCGAGGATGCCGACCCGCTGTACACGGCGTTTAAACATCGCAACGCCGACTGGCTCGAGAAGTACTGCGTCTACATGGCGGTAAAGAAGCACTTTGAGGGACTGTCGCGCCACGATTGGCCGGCGGATGTCGCGCGCTACAACGAGCACCTGATCGATGACAAGCGATTCCACGACGAGGCCGAGCTGCAGGCGTACATGCAGTATCGCTTTGACCTTGCCTGGTGCGAGCTTATGAACTATGCACACAAGAAGGGCATCGAGGTCATCGGCGATATCCCAATGTATGTCTCGGACGATTCGGCCGACGCGTGGAGCGAGCCCGAAAACTTCTGGCTGTCCGACACCGGCAAGGCGATTGAGATTTCGGGGGCGCCGCCCGACAACTTTGCACCCGAGGGCCAGGTCTGGGGCAACCCCACCTTCCGCTGGGATCACATGAAGGAGAATGGCTATCGCTGGTGGCTCGACCGCCTGCGCCGTGCGTTCGCACTCTACGACCGTGTGCGCCTGGATCACTTCCTGGGTTTCCACAGCTACTTTAGCATCCCTGCCGGCAAGGCCTGTGCCGACGGCCGCTGGCTGGCTGGCCCGGGCAAGGACCTGTTCCAAACGGCCTACGACGAGCTGGGTCCGCTCAACTTTATTGCCGAGGACCTGGGCTATTTGACGCCTGGTGTTCGCGCAATGGCTTCGACCTGTGGCTTCCCCGGCATGGACGTACTGGAGTTTAGCAACTACGACGTTCGCTGCGGAATTCATCCCACACCGGGCAAGATCCTGTACACCTCGACGCACGACACCTCGACGCTCGCCGGCTGGTGCACGCGCTCCTTTGCGGGCGGCGACGAGCCGAGCGGCATTGCATTGGCAGGTGAGCTCATGGGCAACGCCTTGGCCAGCGATGCTCCGCTCGTTATGATGCCGCTGCAGGACGTGCTAGGGCTGGGCGACGATGCACGTATGAACGTGCCGGGCGTGGCCACGGGCAACTGGACGTGGCAGGCTCGGGAGGCCGACGTTGCAGCAGCCGAGGAGAAAACTGCGAAGCTCCTGCGCAACACCCATAGATTCTGGGGTGAAGCGTGATAAAACCCCCGATATAGGGTACAGTTACAGCTGTTTGAATTTTTGCGGGCAGAGCGATCTGCCCGCTTTGTGCTGAAAAGGAAGTATTATGGCGCGCTACGATTACAAGTGCACGAGCTGCGGCAACGTGTTTGAGGTTGAGCACCCCATGTCCGAGACGCCCGAGGTCGTATGCCCCAGCTGCGGCGCCCCGGCATCCAAGACGTTCTCGGCCAGCGGCATTAAGTTCGAAGGCAGCGGTTTCTACAACACCGACCAGCGAAGCGGCGGCTCCAGCACCAGCGCCACCAGCGGCTGCTGCGCCAATTGCCCGCATAGCCACTAGTGACAAGTGGCCCCGCGATCAACGCCGATCGCGGGGCCACTTCTTTGCGCTATACGTAGCTAATTAATTTTTAGTAATTAGTATATTTTAAAATCCGCCCATACCGGCAGCATAAGGATCATCACAAGTACCATCGCTATACCAATGAGTAGATCCAATATAGTTACCAGCTGCATCATATTGATCTAATTGACGAATGACATACTTACCACCACTATTATTGGAAGAAGAAATACTGCTAGAAGATCCACCAGAATTATTATTAGAATAGTTACTACCGCTAGAATAATTATTCTGCTGAGAAGTCTGCTGTTGAGCTTGTGCTGTTACTTCCTCTTGAGCCTTCGCTTCAGCTTTTGCCTTGTTTACATCATCAATACGAGATTGATAACGACTAATCTGTTCATTGATTTGATCAATGAACTTCTTAGAATCCTTTTTGGCATCTTCAAAAATAAGCTTCTGATTATCTTTATTAGAAATATCATTAAGAAGACCATTGAGGCTATTAATATGCTGCTGGAGAGAGTCAGTATCTTCAGTAGAATTCACATCAAAATTAGCATGATCAACTAGAGAAGTATTCCACTCATTATTTTGAGCCTTACGGCAGCCTTTAATAATGGAATCGTATTTATTGAGCAACTTCGTCCAATCAGGGGAAGTGCCATCCGCATACTTAAAACTGTCATTAGAGATTTCTTTATTCAAAATCTCTTTATTATTTTGAGCATTTTTAATGGTATCAAGACGTTGCTCAAAAGTTAGTAGCCCAGGATCAACCTTAAAGGCAGCAACACTATCGCTAGCCTTTGAATACAAAACTTCAACCTGCTGATTATGTTCACTACATGCTTGCTTGTAATTGTAACCAGCATAACCACCGACACAACCAGCAATAAGCAGAGCAACAATACCGGCACCAATAATTACTCGCTTTTTAATCGAAGAATTCTCAACCTCTTCATTTTCCTGAGTATTATCTTCAGGATTGTCAATCTTGTCACTATTAAGATCGATCATTTTAACCCCTCAATATCAAATCTGCGAGCGGTTCATGCATCCAGAAACTTACCAAACCCAACCGCTTACTTTCATATCCGATTTATTAGTCCCAGTCCCAGAAAAATCTTCCTTATGAGTTGCGGTGAAATAAGGACTGTTTGGCGGGTAGAAGCCGCTTTTCAATCCCTATTTCACCGCAACTTAGTAGTTACTTGCGGACCAGTCTGGCGCAGAAGTGGCCGTCGTAGGAGTCGGCGTTTACGGGGACGCTTTGGAAGAGGCCTCGAGCGTTCTGGCGGACGGAGACGAGTTTCTTAGCCTGGGCAAACTCGGGTAGCTGCAGAATTTGGGCTTCGGAGAGCGGCGCCACGGTAAAGCCGGCGCCCTCGGGAGAAGCCAGGAAGGCATCCACGACCTGCGCGTTCTCCTCATCAAAAACCGAACAGGTGGCATAGATAAGCTCACCGCCGGCAGCCACGCGCGCGGCGGCTTCCTTGAGCATCGTCAGCTGCAGTTTAGGAAGCTCAACCGTCACGTCCTTTTCGGTCAAGCGCCACGGAATCTCGGGATGACGACGCATGGTTCCGGTGCCAGAGCATGGGGCATCGATAAACACTGTATCGAACAGAACAGGTTTACCAAGCATGGCGTCAAACGACGTCAGCACCTCGTCGAGCTCGCAGGCATCGCCCGAAACCGTGCGAACACCCGTAATACCCGCTTTATGCAGGCGCGCGAGATTCTGGTCACACTTGCGATCGTGCAAATCGAGTGCAGTGTGCTGACGGTCGTAGCCGGCACGCTTAGCCTGGCACATCATCACATACGTCTTGGTACCACGACCGGCGCCAATCTCTAGGCAGCGCCCGGGACGAGTAGCCGCAGTAGCGATGAGCTGAGCGTTAAGGTCCGAGGCCACGGCAGCCGCGCGCTCAAACACACCCGACGCAACCGTGGCCTGCGCATCGACCGGAGCATGGCAGCCCGGGAAGACAGGCGCAACAAGCTGCGAGATATACGGATCAGGCTTGGTTGCAAAGGCGTTCTCGTGCAAAGCGAGCGGCGCGGGCGCCAGATTGCCGGCAAAGTTGAGCGCGCCTTCGGGCGTATCAAACGACGCCATAATGCGGGCGCACAGCCAGCGCGGCATGCCCATCAGGCGAGACAGGCGAACCAATCGGCGCTCGGACTCATCGGCATCCACCGCAGTGGCAAAGTCCTCGACGTTGTCCGCGACCTTATGCAGTACGGCGTTCGCCAGACCGGCAGCCGATTTAGCGCCGCTACGAACCAGCTCAACACCCTGACTTACGGCAACGCGACCTGGGGTATGCAGGTAGAGCATCTCGAAGGCCGAGATGCGAAGCGCCATGCGAACGCGCGGCGCGACCTTTTTGGGCTTATCGAGAAACTGATCGAGCAGCTCATCCAAAATGCCCTGCGTGGCGGCAACACCGAGCGCCAAACGCGCGGCAAAAGCGGAATCGCGCTGGTCAATGGCCTTGGCGGAAGCACGGGAAGACAACACGTCGCGTGCGTACATACCGCGACGGTCGGCCTCCATCAGCACATCGAGCGCAAGCTTGCGCGCGGGAGAAAGCTTGCTCATGACAAAACACCCCACGTCAGATTGGCACCCTGCAGACCGGCAGCCCAGGCAGAAGCAGCCATAGCACGCTTGCCGTCAGGCTTAACCTCGAGCAGTTCAACCGAGCCATCCGACAGGCCCAGGTAAACACGCTTGCTCTTAACGGCAACAGCGCCCTCGCCAAGCGACACATCGCTTGGCGCAGCATCGAGCACGCGAACCGACTTGCCGGCAATCACGCAGCGAGCGGGTGCAGTGTCGGACGAAGCCAGCACGTGACGCACACAATCGAGCGCCCCCATCTGCGGATCCAGACGCATCTCCTGCTTGGAAATCTTGGCAGCATGCGTGACGAGCGACTCATCCTGCTCGGTCCACACAGCGGTGCCATCGGCAAGAGAAGGAAGCGTATCGGCAAGCAGTTTGCCGCCAAGCTCACCAAGCTCCATGGTCAGCGCCTCAGCATGCTTACCGGCAACCGACGTGGAAGCCTGGGCACAATAAGCACCAGTATCCACGCCATGCCCAATGCGCATAATGGAAACGCCAGCAACCTCATCACCAGCAAGAATGGCACGCTGAATGGGAGCAGCCCCACGCCAACGAGGCAACAAGGACGCATGAACATTCACAATACCAAGCGGCGCCATATGCAGCACTTCATCAGGCAAAATGCAGCCATAGGCAGCCACGCAGAATATATCAGCCTGCGCAGCCTGAAGCGACTCGACAACCTCGGGCGTCATACGATTGGCCTCAACAACCGGCAACCCCAGCTCAAGCGCCTTGGCCTTAACAGGAGAAGGCTCAAGCTTCTTACCACGCCCACGAACAGCATCGGGACGAGTAATGACAAGCGCAATCTCATTCCCAGCCTCAACAAGCGAAGTCAGCGAAGGCACAGCAAAATCAGGCGTACCCATAAACACAATACGCATAAAGAACGTCTCCCCTCAACCAAAGCCGAGACAGCTACAAATAACGGCGGAAAGCCAAGTACCCAGCACATCCGCAATAACAATTCAACAAGAACAAATATACCCAAAACCAAAGAAAGAGCCGCAATAAAAGCAGCTCCCTCTCAACAAAGACTATCAGCGAAGACGCCCCTCCCTGGCCTGACGCCACCCGGGCGAAAAGGAGCACGAAAATGCAGTCCCCTTCCGCCGCAGGGCTTAGGTTATTGCTCCACGCGCAGTTCCGCACGAGCCGAAGAGCACTTAATGTGCTCTTCGTGCGAGCAGGACTGTTTGAGCATGGAGCAAAACCTAAGCCCTGCGGCGGAAGGGGACGGTGGAACCTACTCCGTCTCGCCCGGTCGAGCGCCGCGGGCCAGGGCGTCCTGGTACTCCTTGACTGCCTTGAGCCTCTGCATGGGCTTAAGGCGCTCAAACATGGTGTTGCCGTGCAGGTGATCGATCTCGTGCTGCAGGCACACGCAGAACAGGTCGCCCGAGGCCTCATAGCGAATCAGGTTGGCATCCAGGTCGTAAGCCTCGACGACGACATGGTCGGGACGCTCAATCTCGCAGCTAATGCCGGGGATGGACAGGCAGCCCTCGCTAAACGGCACCAGATGGTCGCTCTGCTCAACAATGACAGGGTTGATGAGCACGTAGGGGTCATAGTCGTTCTTGTCGCTGTAATCGCAGTCAATGGTGACGAGTTGAATGAGCTCACCGATCTGCGGGGCGGCCAGGCCGCAACCGCCGTTGTCGAACATCATCTTCTTCATCTTCTCGGCAAGCGCCTCGATCGCCGGGGTGATCTCCTCGATGACGGCGCACTCCTGGCGCAGACGAGGGTCGGGCGACAGTACGATTCCGTTGGCTTCCATGGCCATCCTTTCGGGTTGTTACATCAAATCATAGGCGTCGACGTCAACGCTCACGCTCACGCCACGCACGGAACCCACCTCTTTGAGGCAGGCATCGATATCATCAGAGACATGGTACCCCACGGGCGACTTCACAAGCAGGTGGAAGCGATAACGGTCCTTTGCTCTCTCGATTACACACGAAGCCGGACCCAGCACCTGCGGCACCGCGCTGCCCGACCGCAAAAAGTCGGGAGCGGCGGCATGCCATCGGCGCTTGAGCAGCTTTGCGATGCGCCCGATATAATCCTGCGCATCGTCGCGGCTAGCCGACCACACCAAAATGTTGACCAGACGAACGAACGGCGGATACAGTGCGTCGCGGCGCTGGTCCAGGTCGTAGTCGGTAAAGATCGAACGGTCGTGCTCGGCGACGGCGCGGATGACTGGATCCTCGGGCAGATAGGTCTGGATGACGACCTCGCCAGGGCGATCGCCGCGTCCGGCACGGCCCGCGACCTGCTCCAGCAAATCGTAGGCGCGCTCCCCCGCTCTAAAATCGGGCAGCTTTAACGCAAAGTCGGCATTGACTACACCCACAAGCGTGACCTCGGGAAAGTCGAGGCCCTTGGCAATCATCTGGGTGCCCAGCAGCACCGCGCAATCGGCGGCATCGAACTGCTCGAGCAACTTTTTATGCGCGTCCTTGCCACGCGTGGAATCGGCATCCATGCGAATGATGGCGACATCCTCGGGCAGCATCTGGTGCAGCGCGTCCTCAATCTGCTGCGTGCCCAGACCCATTTTTGCCAGGTAACGGCTGCCGCACTTGGGGCAACGACTCGTGGGCGCGGGATACGGCTGCACGCGCCAGGACGAACCACAGGTGTGGCACTGCAGCGTATGGGTGCGCTCGTGGTACGTAAGCGCCGTAGAGCAGTGGTTGCAGGTGGGAACGCAACCGCACTCGCGGCACATCAAAAACGGCGCAAAGCCGCGGCGGTTATGCAGCAGCACAGCCTTCTCGCGGCGCTTGACCACGCGCTCCAAACCTTCCATCAGCGGTTTAGAGAACATGGAGCGGCTGCCGTGCGAAAACTCGCGGCGCAGGTCGGCAATGCGGACCGTGGGTAGCACGGCGTGTCCCGGGCGCTCGGGCATCTCGACGCGCGTCCAGGTGACACCGTTGTACGTGCCGCGGCGGCAGCGGTCGAGGGCCTCGGCAGAAGGCGTAGCCGAGCCCAGCACGAGTGGGCAGCGATAGCGGCGCGCCATCTCGGCCGCCACCTCGCGCGCATGGTAGCGCGGACTGGAGCCCTGCTTATAGCTGGTCTCGTGCTCCTCGTCGATGATGATGAGGCCCAGGTCGCTGAGCGGGCAAAAAAGCGCCGAACGCGCGCCGACGACAACACGGGCTGCACCGCTGGCGACCATGTCCCACTGGTCTAGGCGCTCACCGGCCGAAAGACGCGAATGGAAGACCGCGACCGTCTCGCCAAAGCGCGAACGGAAGCGGCCGACGGTTTGAGCCGTCAGCGAGATCTCGGGCACAAGCACGCACGCTGAGCGGCCGGCCGCGAGCACGCGCTCGATGGCGGAGAGGTAGACCTCGGTTTTGCCGGAGCCCGTAACGCCGTCCACAAGCACCACGTCGCCGTGCGCATCCAGGCGAGCGCACTCAATCTGCGCGAGCGCCTGCTGCTGGCCGTTCGTAAGCGCGACCGGCGCCTTGCCGCTTGCTGAGGACAGCGTGATCTTCTCGCTGCAGCCACGCCAAGCGCGGCGCTCCTCCACCACCACGACGCCGCGTTTTTCGAGCGCCTTGATGGTCGCCGACATGTTGTTGTAGAGCAGGTTAAGGTCGCGCGTCGTGACCGGACCGCACTGAAGCGCCTCGATGAGCTGGCGTTGGCGAACGGCAGTCTTGGGCGGCGTATAGTCGAAACCCTCAGGCGTGAGCATGACCCAGCGGTTTTGAATAGGCTTGACGGCAGGACGCTCGACCGTCCACGCCCCGTCATCGCCCTTCACGACCCGCGGACTGCCGCCAGGAGGCAAGAACAGGCGCAGGCATTCGGAAAGCGTCGCGACATACTCGCGGCTCATCCAACGCGCAATGCGGGCGGCCTCGGCGCCAAAGAGCGGTTTGCTGAGGATGGCCTCGATGGGCTTGATGCACGAGGGGTCGAGGGAGTTGTTGCCTTGCAGCTCGCCCAACACAGACGCAATATCGACAATATAGCCAGCAGCCGCACGGTTGCCAAAGTGGACCAGGACGGTGGAGCCGACCTGCGCCTCGATGGCGAGAGACTGTGGAATACCGTAGGCAAACGGCTCGGACAGCGCACGAGTGGGAATGTCGAGGACCACGCTCGCATAGGCGGCAACGGGCTCGGGCGCAGGCGCGGGCTTGGCCTGCTTGGCCGTGCGGACAGGCTTTACGGAAGCCCGCTCGGGTTCAGGCGAACCAAACAGTGGCAGTTGCTCGGCCATGGTCTCTGTACCTCCCATCCCATACGTCTTCAGAAACAAGAGCCCCACTCGTATTGAGCGGGGCTCGGATACATGCGTTTACGCGACTGTTACAGGGCCATCGTGCGGGCGCGGTCGATGCGCGCCAGGCAGTCGTCGCGGCCGACGAGCGCCATGGTCTCGCCCAGCGGAGGGCTCACCATGTTGCCGCAAACGGCGACGCGCACGGCCTGGAACACCACGCGCTTCTTAAGGTCCATCTGCTCGGGCAGCGGCTCAAGCGCGGCGTCGATGTTGGCAGCCGTCCACTCGGTAACACCCTCGAGCGCGACCTTGGCGGCATCCAGGATGGCACTCATGCCTTCCTTGGCCAGCCCCTTGTTGACGGACTTCTCATCATACTCGAGCGTATCGGCCGTAGCGAAGATGGGAGCGGCGACGGTCACGGCGTCGGCCGGCATCTTGGTGCGCGGCTTGACGATGGCAGCGAGCGCGTCGATCCAGTCCTCGCCGTACTCGACGTTGCCCTCGATGAGGCCTGCCTCGTGCAGCTCGGGGACCATGATCTCGTCGGCAAACTGGGCATCGGTCATGCCGTTGATGTACTCAGCATTGACCCAGTCGAGCTTCTTGGGATCGAAGGTCGCCGGGTTCTTGGAGATGCGGTCGAGCGAGAACTTGCTGGCCAGGACATCACGCGGGATGATCGTGGTCTCGCCGTCGAGCGACCAGCCCAGCAGAGCCAGATAGTTGACGAAGGCATCGGACAGGTAACCGGCGTCGCGGTACTCCTCCACCGAGGTGGCGCCGTGGCGCTTGGAGAGCTTTTTGCCGTCGGCACCCAAGATCATGGAGATGTGGGCGAACGTAGGCACGGGCGCGCCGAGGGCCTCATAGACCATGACCTGACGCGGGGTGTTGGACAGGTGGTCGTCGCCGCGGATGACATGGGTGATCTTCATCATGGCGTCGTCGACGACGGTCGCGAAGTTATACGTGGGCGTGCCATCGGAGCGGAAGATGACAAAGTCGTCGAGCTCCTTGGCATCGAAGGTCACCTCGCCGTGGACGGCGTCGTGGATAACGACGTCGCCGCGGTCCTCGGGCACCTTGATGCGCAGGACGTAGGGCTCGCCGGCCTCGATGCGGCGGCGCGCCTCCTCGGGATCAAGATCGCGGCAGCGGCGCTGATAGCCCTGGAAGGGATCCTTGCGCTCCTGCGCGGCCTTGCGGTCGACCTCGAGCTGCTCCTTGGTGCAGAAGCAGGGATAGGCCTTGCCCTCGTCCCAGAGCTTCTGGGCGGCCTGCTTGTACAGGTCCAGGCGCTCGGTCTGTGCATAGGGGCCAAAGTCGCCGCCCACCTCGGGACCCTCGTCCCAGTCCAGGCCCAGCCAACGCATGGCGCGCAGGATAATCTGCGTGTTCTCGTCGGTGGAACGGGTGGGGTCGGTGTCGTCGATGCGCAGGATGAACGTGCCGCCGTTTGCGCGGGCAAAAGCCCAGTTATAGATAGCGGTGCGGGCGCCGCCGATGTGCAGCTTGCCCGTCGGTGAGGGTGCAAAGCGGACGCGAACGTCTGATGCCATGGAAATCTCCTCGATTGCAGGATGGATGTCTAACCGCACCAGTATAAAGCAACAATGCCCACCTCCGCACAAAGGGCATCGACCTACTCATTGGGGACAGACTTAAATGACTACCCAATGAGCACCCGACTGGTCATTTAAGCCTGTCCCCAATGAGTGGGTGCGGAAAGGGTGTGAATGTTGGATTTACGCGCTATGATGTCCCTTTGCATACAGAGCCCGGCGGAATGGTAACGGTCGCCGGGACGCGTTTTTGAAAGGACAATCATGTCAGAAGAACTTCGTTCCATCCCACCCCAACACGGGTCCTTTGTGTTTACGTCGGAATCGGTGACCGAAGGCCATCCCGATAAGATCGCCGACCAGATCAGCGATGCCGTCCTCGACGCAATCCTCGCCAAAGAAATAGAGCTGCAGGAGCAGGGCTATATTGCGCCCAATGGCGTGCCCGCCAACGTGGAAAACGTCCGCTGCGCCTGCGAGACCCTCGTGACCACCGGTACCGTCATCGTCGCCGGCGAGATCCGCACCCAGGCATACGTCGACGTGCAGGAAATTGCCCGTGGCGTTATCCGCCGCATTGGCTACAACCGTGCAAAGTTCGGTTTTGACTGCGATACCTGCGGCGTCATGAGCCTTATCCACGAGCAGTCCCCCGATATCGCCCAGGGTGTCGACGAGTCGTTTGAGACCCAGACCGGCGCTACCACCGACCCGATCGATCTTATCGGTGCCGGCGACCAGGGCATGATGTTCGGCTACGCCTCCAACGAGACCAAAACCCTCATGCCCATGCCGCACTACCTGGCAAGCCGCCTGGCGGAGCGCCTGTCCGCCGTGCGCCACGACGGTACCCTGCCCTATCTGCGCCCCGACGGCAAGACCCAGGTCACCGTGCGCTACGAGGACGGCAAGCCCGTCGAGGTCACGACCATCGTCATCTCCACGCAGCACGCAGCCGAGATCGAAGACATGGGCAAGATCAAGGACGACCTCATCGAGCATGTCATCTCGCCTGTCATGGCTGCCGAGAACATGCCGTGGGACAACGCCGATATCTACGTGAACCCCACCGGTCGCTTTGTCGTGGGCGGCCCCATGGGCGACACGGGCCTAACCGGCCGTAAGATCATCGTCGACACCTATGGCGGCTACGGCCGTCACGGCGGCGGCGCCTTTAGCGGCAAGGACTGCACCAAGGTCGACCGCTCCGCCGCATACGCCGCTCGCTGGGTCGCCAAGAACGTCGTCGCCGCCGGCCTTGCCGACCGCTGCGAAGTCGAGCTGGCCTACGCCATCGGCGTGTCCAAGCCGTTGTCGATCATGGTCGACACCTTTGGCACCGCACATGTTGCCGAAGACAAGATCGTCGAGGCCGTGGAGAAGACCTTCGACCTGCGCCCGGGCGCCATCATCCGCGACCTAGACCTGCGCCGCCCCATCTACGAAAAGACGGCAGCCTACGGTCACTTTGGCCGCGAAGACCCCGACTTCACCTGGGAGAAAACCGACCGAGTCGAAGAACTCAAAGCAGCCTGCGGTCTGTAAGCCAGCGACAAAAGCCGCAGCCAAATAGAAACGCACCAAAAAGAGGTACCGGAACAACCGGTACCTCTTTTTATTAACCGGTAGTGAAGATGAGTCGAGATGGGACACAGGATAGGTCTCCAGCTAATGAATTTTGCAGCACGCGCGCGTCTACCATGTATCCTAAGTTCCGAGGGCTTTAGTATTTGGTCGGTCGCGAGTTCCGCACGAGCCGGAGAGCACTTAATGTGCTCTCCGTGCGAGTCAGGACTGTCCGAGCAGGCGACCAAATACTAAAGCCCTCGGAACGGCGGGACAAAGTATGCCCCGCCCCTCGGGACGACGAGATATAGAAGGAGCAGCCATGGCAGGCAAGCCGCAAACACTAGCTACGACCTCGGCATTCGAGATCCTGGGCCCCATCATGGTCGGCCCCAGCTCATCGCACACCGCCGGCGCCCTGCGCTGCGCCCAGGTTGCCGCCAGCCTGCTGGAAGGCCGCATCACCAAGGTCACCTTTGGCCTGTGGAACTCCTTTGCCCACACCTACCGCGGTCACGGCACCGATCGCGCGCTCGTCGCGGGTATCTTGGGCCTCGATACCGACGACGAGACCATCAAGCAGGCCTTTGACCTCGCGCGCGAGCAGGGCCTCGACTTTCACTTTGACATCAAGGGCGACGACGCCTCCATCCACCCCAACACCGTCGACATCGAGATGGTCGACGACACGGGCGCCACGGCACAGGTCCGCGGCGAGAGCCTCGGCGGCGGCAAGATGCGCATCAGCCGCATCAACGGCGTCGGCGTCGACATCTCGGGCATGTATTCCACGCTCTTCGTGGCGCACCAGGACGTTCCCGGCGTGCTCGCAGCACTCACGAACCTGCTCGCCTACGCACACGTCAACATCGCCTTCTGCCGCACCTACCGCACCGAGGTGGGCGGCCAGGCCTATTCCGTCTTTGAGACCGACGGCGCTCCCGACGACACCGTCGTCCCCATGCTGCGCAAGCTCGACAATGTCGATTACGCCACGTTTATCGAGCTCCCGGGCTCGGCCTCGTCGCTCTCCCCCGGCGTCTCGGCCAAGGAGATCTTCGACGACGGCGAGCAGTTGCTCGATGCGTGCGCCGAGCTCGGCCTGAATATCGGCGCCGTCATGGCCGTGCGCGAGGCGCGTCTGACCGGCGAGGCCCATGCTATCGCAGCCATGCGCCGCGTGCTCGACGTCATGCGCGAGGAGACCACGGCCCCCATCGCCAATCCGCAGCGATCGATCGGCGGGCTTATCGGCGGAGAGGCCAAGCTCGTCGATGCCACCGGCCGCAACGATTTGAGTGCAAGCCTGATGGGCCCCGTTCAGACCGATGCCGTGGCCCGCGCGATGGCCGTGCTCGAGCGCTCCGCCACCATGGGCGTGATCGTTGCCGCCCCCACGGCCGGCTCCGCGGGCGTCGTCCCCGGCTGCGTGCTGGCCCTTGCCGATCACCTCCAGCTCGACGACGAACAGGTCATGGATGCCCTCTACTGCGCCGCCGCCATCGGCCTCAACCTCACCACGAGCGCCTGCGTCGCCGGCGCCGAGGGCGGATGCCAGGCCGAGGTTGGAAGCGCTGCCGCCATGGCCGCCGCCGCGCTGGTCCAGATGATGGGCGGCACGCCCGAGCAAGCGCTCGACGCCAGCTCCATCGCGCTGAGCAACCTGTTGGGCCTCGTTTGCGACCCCGTCGGCGGTCTTGTCGAGGTGCCCTGCCAAAACCGCAACGCCATCGGCGTGGCCGCGGCCTTCAGCTCGGCGCAGCTCGCCCTCGCCGGAATCAAGAGCCTGGTGCCGTTTGACCAGATGGCACACGTCATGCTCTCGGTGGGCCACGCCCTGCCCGCCACGTTGCGCGAGACGGCCAAAGGCGGCATCGCACAGGCTCCGGCAGCGCTTTCGGCGTGCGCGAAATGCGGAATATGCGGATAGTGAGCAAAAGCGAACGATAGGTGGGACATATGTCCCACCTATCGTTTATCGCCACTGTTTTCGTAACACAAGCAACTGCGTAATCGCTATAATTCAAGCCCAGTTAAAACACGATGAGCCGCAAGGCGAAACTCGAAGGAAATATACACGATGTCGCAAATCGACCGCAGCCAACTGATCCCCGATCCGCAACAGCCCAGCAGGCAGCCCGGAGGAATCCAATCGCCGCGTCCCATCGCGCCAGCCCATGGCGAACAGCACGGCGCGGCAAATACCTCCCCGCGTCCCAATCAGGGCCAGCATCAGCAGCGTCAGCAATATCAACAGCACCAGCAGCGTTCCGCACATGGCGCCGGTCACAACCAGGGCTCCTCGCACACTCGAGTTTCCAACAACCGCGGCCCCGCCAACAACCGCTCCGCAAAGGGTAATAAGACGGGCGGCAAGACGGCGTTCTTCGTCGTCCTCGGCCTCGTCGCCATCGTCTATATCGTGGGCGTCGTGACGTTTTCGCAGATTGCCTACCCCAACACCACCATCGCCGGCGTCGATATCTCGTTTTCCAACGCCTCATCCGCCGCTACCAAGGTCGACTCCGCCTGGAAGCACTACAAGCTCACCGTTTCGGGTGAAGACTTTAGCTGGACCTATCAGCCCGAATCCGACGAGCCCATCGTCGACGGCGAGGCAGCTGCCCACGAGATTATCGGCAGCAACGAGCCGCTGCTGTGGCCTTCGCGCCTGATTGCCTCGCTCGGCGGCAAGAACGTTAGCGCGACCAAAAACGGTACCATCGACCTGGAACAGGACGTCGACCTGTCCATGCTCTCGGACGCCTTTGACCAAAAGCAGTTCGAGGAGGATCTGGGTGCCGCCATCGACGCATTCAACGAGGGCCGCACGGGTACCTTTGAGGCATCGAGCTCCTACGACGAGAAGGCGGGCAAGTTCACGATCGAGAAGGCCCGCTCCAACGAAAAGCTCAACCGCGAGCATGTCATTAAATATGCGGAGATCGAGCTCGCGTCGCTGTCCGAGACCGTCGATCTTACGAAGCTCGGAAACGATGCCTACGAGCCGCTCAACGGCACGCTCACCAACGACCAGATCCAGGCCGCATGCGATGCCGCCAACAACTTCCTGGGCGTTAACGTGACCCTTAAGCTCAACGGCAACGATGCCGGCAAGGTCGACGGCAGCTCGGTGCTGCAGTGGATCAGTTTTGCCGACCCCGCGAACCCCACACTCGACACCTCCCAGATCAGCAACTGGGCAGCAGACCTCGCCAATGGCTTTAACACCGTGGGCTCCACTCGTTGGTGGACGCGCGCCGATGGCAAGCAATGTGCCGTCGAAGGCGGTGACTTTGGTTGGTCTATCGATAGCAGCACGCTTGCCAAGCAGGTCGAGGATGCTATTAACAACAAGCAGACCGGCGAAATTGAGATCAATTACTCCCAGAAGGCCGACACCTTTACCGCCAAGGGAGAGCCCGATTGGAAGGCGTATATCGACGTCGACCTGTCCGAGCAGCACGCGCGCTACTATGACGAGAGCGGCAATATCGTTTGGGAGGCCAACTTTATTTCCGGCAAACCGGGCGAAGACGCCACCCCCGAGGGCGTGTGGCAGATCAACAGCAACGACGGCGCCACCAAGCTTATCGGCGCCAAGGACCCCAAGACCGGTAAGCCCAAATACGAGAGCCCGGTGAGCTACTGGATGCCGTTTGAGGGCAACATGGTTGGCTTCCACGACGCTACCTGGCAAAACGATTCGAGTTTCGATAGCGCCGAATCGTACAAATGGTGCGGTAGCCACGGCTGCATCAATCTGCGCCTGGCCGATGCCAAGGCGCTCCACGACTGCATCAAAGTCGGTCTGTGCGTGGTCGTGCATTCCTAGCACGTCACGCGCAACGCAACAAAGCTCAGCGACACCTACCTTTCGATGCTGAAAGAAACGCGCCTATGCGCCCGCCCCAACCGGTGGGCGCATATACTTATCGCGGTATGTTCTATAAAGGAGACGCTATGTCGAATGTCCCCACCATCACCCCGGGCCCCGACGATACCGGGCGCGTGCCGGAAGGCGCAACTGAAACGCTGCCGTTTATCACCAGCGCCCCCACGGCGCAGCAAAACGACGGCGAGCAAGGTAACGCCGGAATATCCGACGATGAGGCCTACGCAAAGCTCAAGTCCAAGCGTGCCGAACGGCGACACAAAAAGCTCGTCCGACGCGGCATCGCTGCCGGCATCGTGGGCGGCATTATCCTAATAGCCATTATTGTGAGCGTTGTCCTCAATTCGCAGCCGCAATCTGCAGGTGAACCTGTTACCGACATGGTCATGGAAGGCACCTTTACCACGACTGTCGAGGCAAAAGGACAGCTCAAGCCAATTTCTGCCTCAGTGGTCTCCCCTTCTGTCGATGGCACGGTGGCTTCGATCAACGTGCAAGCCGGCCAGTCCGTCAACGAGGGCGACGTGCTCATGACCATCAAAAACGATGAGCTCGACAACGCCGTTACCGAGGCGCAGCGCGCGGTCGCGGCTGCCCAGGAAGATCTGAAAAACGCGCAGGCGACACTTGCTGCCGCGCAGGCAGCACCGACGCTGGATGCCGACGGAGCGACCACCCCGACGGATGCAACCGCCAACGCCAGCGCCGTCTCGAGCGCTCAGCGCAATCTCGCCTCGGCCCAGGCAACCCTGGACCAGGCAAACGCCAAGGCGACCGAACGCACCGTAAAGGCCCCCAGCTCGGGTAGCATCGTCGAACTCAACGCCAAAGTGGGCGCCACGGTGACCGGAGGCATGGTCATGGGCGAAGGCGACACGAGCGGCGGCAAGCAGTGCATGCAAATCGCCGACCTCTCTAAGATGAAGGTGACGGTTCAGGTGGGCGAAAAGGACATCGCCAAGATCGCCGTGGGCCAGAGCGCCAACGTTACCTATCCCGCGTTTCCCGATATCGTGAGCCAGGGCACCGTCACGGCTATCGCATCGGTGGCAAACTCCGACGCAGCCAACGGTGGTGGCGGAAGCGTGACCTTTAACGTCGACATCCTCATCGAAGCACCCGACAGCCGCCTTAAGCCCGGTATGACTGCCGAGGTCTCGGTGGTGACCGAGCAGCTTGACGACGTAGTCATGGTGCCCACCATGGCGCTCATGACCGAGGATGGCGAGCACTATTACGTCAATCTGGCCACCGATGACGAAGGCAAGGAAACGCGCCGCGTGAAGGTAACTGACGTGACGCAAAACGACAACGAAGTTGTGGTCGGCAAGACGCAGGTCAAGCGCGACGAGCAAGGCAACGAAATCAACCCCGACGTGCCGGTTACCAAGCTGCGCGATGGCGACACCATCGTAATGGATACTGACGCGGGCATGACGGCAGACGGCGGCGACGGCATGCCTGTCGACGAGGGCATGTAATGCGTCCCGTCATCGACATCCGCAACGTGCACCGCATCTTTGAGAGCGAAGCCGGTTGCGCCCACATCCTGCACAATGTGAGCCTGGCGGTAGACCCCGGTGAGTTCGTCGCCATCACCGGCCCCTCGGGCTCAGGCAAGTCGACGCTCATGAACATCTTGGGTTGCTTGGACAAACCGACGGCGGGTGACTATTACCTGCAAGGGCTCAACGTGGCCGAACTCGACGATGATGAGCTCACCGAGGTGCGTGCGCTGAGCATCGGCTTTGTCTTTCAGAGTTTTAACCTGCTGCCGCGCCTGTCGGTTATCGAAAACGTCATGCTACCGCTGTCCTACACCAATGTGCCGCGCAACCAGCGCGAGATGCGCGCCGTGCACGCACTGCAAGCCGTCACGCTACCGGTCGACCATTGGGACCACCGCATATCAGAACTCTCTGGTGGACAGATGCAGCGCGTTGCCATCGCGCGCGCCCTCGTCAACGATCCGCCTATCATCCTGGCCGACGAGCCCACGGGAAACCTAGACTCGACAACCGGGGCACTCGTCATGGAAACCTTCCATAAGCTCCAAGAACGAGGCAAGACCATCGTACTCATCACGCACGACCCGGGCATTGCTGCCGAGGCCGCCCGTGCCGTGACTATCCGCGACGGACGAATCCATGACGGCGCATATATCGCACATGCGCCGAATACGCTACGCGGAGCCGTCAGCAACCTACCCGCGATTTGCGCACCTTCTACACCGCCGAAAGGAGCAGAGGCATGAGCACCCGCGATCTTGTCCAAGAAGCCCTGCACTCGCTCGAGGCCAACAAGGGACGCAGTCTGCTCACCATCCTGGGCATCGTCATTGGCATCGCCTCGGTCATAGCCATGACCTCGCTCATCGGCGGCATCCAAAACAGCTTGGTCAACAGCTTGGGCCTCAACGCGGCCCGCATGGTGCAGATCTACTCGTCCCAAGAGCTCACCGATTCGGATGTCGAGAAGCTGCGCAAGACGGTGCCGCAAATCAAGCAGATCGGCATCGTCGACAGCGCCTATTCCGAGTACAAAGTTGGGGATAAGAGCTATACCGTCATGGCCCAAGGTGTCGATAGTGACATGCTCGATGCCGTGGGCGCCAGCAAGATCGTTGCCGGTCGCACCTATAACGACATCGAGTCCAAATCCGGCGCGCGCGTGGCGCTCATTGGCCGCGGCGGCGCCGATCAACTGTACGGCAACGAACAGGACGCAGTCGGTAAGACTATCAAGGTCTCGAGCGGAGACGTGCAGATCATTGGCGTCATCGACGGCGGCAACGACTCCATGGGCTCACTGAGCCTGTACATGCCACGAGAAACGATCGCCGAGCTTTTCGGCGATGACAATCCATCGTTTCCCAGTGTGACGGCAATCGCCGCCGAGGGCACCGATATGGACGAGCTCTGCAAGACGATCGAGTCCAAGGTGCGCAGCATGAAGGGCATCTCGGAGGACGACGAGTACGACAGCGTGTCGGCAAGCTCCATGAAGAGCGCTATCGATGCCCTCAACTCCTTTATGAGCGCCTTCTCGCTCATCATGGGCGCCGTTGCTGGCATCTCACTTCTAGTCGGCGGTATCGGCATTATGAACATGATGCTCACCAACGTGACCGAGCGCATTCGCGAGATCGGTATTCGCCGCGCTCTGGGCGCAAGCCGACGCGATATCACGGCCCAGTTTTTGGCCGAATCCTCGGCGCTGTGCATCACCGGTGGCATTTTAGGTGTCGTGATTGGCTATCTGCTGGCCTGGGGGCTCACGTTCTTTGCCGCCAACTCGGGCATTATGAGCGAGTTCGGAGCCACCGGGACGATTACGCCGAGCTTCTCCATTACAACTGTGCTGCTCGCGTTTGCCGTATCGGTCGGCATCGGCGTCATCTTTGGCTTCTATCCCGCCCGCCGCGCCGCAAAGCTCGATCCAGTCGAGTGCCTGCGCTATCAGTAATGCAATCCCCCTGAGTTGCGGTGAAATAGGGAGTGTTTAAGCTGTTAAAAGGCCTATTCAGTCCTTATTTCACCGCAACTCAGGGGGGGATAAGGCGCTAGTGCTATTCGAAACGAGATTCCAGACTCGATAGTCCATTCAACGTCAGGTCGTTGGCGACCGCCGAGACGCGCTCGATGGGAACCGAGCCATCGGACAACGCCCACGTGCGATAGATGCCGATAATGCCGGACAGCAAAAACGCCAGGTAGTAGTCGAACATCTCGTCCTTTAGACCCTCGGGCAGCAGATCGCGCTCAGCGATCTCGTGCTCAAGCGGCACACGCAGACGAGCCATAAAGTCGTCAAGCGGAATGTTTTCGATCAACTGGCGATTAAGCACCAGGTTGTTGCACAGCGCCTCGTTAACGGTCTTGAAAAAGGACGCCGCCGCGCCAAGTGCGCGCTCGTTGGTGTCGCCGCCCATGGAGGAAAGCGTCTTCTCGACTGAATCGACGATCATCTCGACCACATCGACGGCAATGGCGTCGAGCAAGCCGTCGACCGTGCCAAAGTGCACGTAGAAGGTCTTACGGTCGACATTTGCCTCGCGCGCGATAGCGCTCACCGTAATATCGGCCAGGGGCTTTTCCATAAGCAGTCGCTCAAACGCCGAAAGAATCGCATTGCGACTACGGACGATACGACGGTCAAGGCGCGGTTTGGTGGTAGCCATAGACGAGTCCCCTTCATGTCAACAGCCCACCTGTAAGTCCTCTACATGTGGGAGATAATCAACGTAAGAGGATTATCCTACAACTCACATCGCAATGACGAGCGTCATCAAGAACGCACGACTCGCCGACCGGGCCCTAAGATCGCTTCTTTTTATTGAGCGCCGCCGGGGAAACGCGAATGCCGTCGCCAGTCTGGCGAACGTAGGTCTGGCGTGCCGGCTTAGGGGCCACAGCAGGCTTTTGAGCACGTTGATTGGGATCAACGGTAACCTGGCACGCAGGATGTGCCTTAACGGGCGTAGAGGGCGTCTGAGGCGTGCGCCCGAGCTTGCGCATCATACGGTCCCAGCGTGCATGGATACTCTCGTTGTGAGCGCTCTTAAGGCCCAGCAGCGGGGCGGCCAAAATGGTCGGCGCGATAAAGGTGATCAGACGCCACAGCAGATAGCCGGCAGTCGATGCCGTGCCAAAAAAGTGACCCAAAAACAATGCGAAGCCACCCTCGGCGCCACCAGTGCCGCCGGGCAGCGGAACGGCGGAGCTCAGCAGCTGGACAAAGGCGCTCGCAGCCATGACCGAGAAAAAGTCGACTTCGTGGTGGCCAAAAGAGAGCATCAAAAAGTACGGAACCAGGTAGAAAAACGCCAGCTGCAGCATAGTGATGACGACCGTGAGCAGCATGGACGAAAAATGGCCGGCAGAGAGTTTGAATTTCTCGGAAAACGAGTAGATCTCGCCATCGACAAAGGTGCGCCAGCCCTCGATCTTTGTGGCGGAAACACCTACGCGCTCAAGCCAATTGATGATGCAATGAGCGACGCGCGTGACGGTCTTGGGCATCAACGCAACAGCAAAGATGCCGAGTAGGATGCAGCAATGCCCGCCAAAACTAAAGACGCACAGCAGTGTCATGTCGCCATACCGCTCGGCGAAAAACGGCATACGGGCGAGCAGTAGAATGGCGCCCCATGCCACCAGGCCAAACTGGTAAACGATAAAGCGCGTGAACTGCGTGGCACCTGCCTCGCCCACGTTTTGGCCGGCTTTGGTCAGGCGGTAAATCTGGGCAGGCGTAGAGCCCATCATCATGGGCGTCAGGTTGCCAAAGAAGATGCCGCTCGCCTCGACCGAAATGAGGTCGCGGATGCCGACGGGCGAATCGGGGTCGAGCCAAACGGCGATCGCGTACGCCACGATGCCAAAAACGAGATACAGAAACATGCAAAAGCATGCAGCAAAGAGCCAGGGCATCTGAACGCTGGACATAGCGGCCCAAAACTGTCCCATCTGCCCGGTCACGACCAGATAGACGATATAGCCGATCAGCACAATGCCGATGAAGATGGCGCCGCGACGCGCGCTCTTGTTGTCATCGCCGCCAGAAACCTCGACCTGGGGCTTTGGGCTATGCTGAGAGGACTCCGTCATGAGGCTCCTTTTGACCGTCAAAGTATCTGGCCTATTGTACCCGTATGGGAGATGAGCAAAACGTAAAGCTATGAGGCAAATGGGATTAACAGACCAGACCACTTGCAAAAAAAAACCCGGCCTTCTTACGAAAGACCGGAAATCTAAAACATGGTAGCCCGTACCAGATTCGAACTGGTGATCTCCGCCTTGAGAGGGCGGCGTCCTAAACCGCTAGACGAACGGGCCATAAGCCTCAGCAGAAAAGAAGTGGTAGCCCGTACCAGATTCGAACTGGTGATCTCCGCCTTGAGAGGGCGGCGTCCTAAACCGCTAGACGAACGGGCCACATGACATCTGCACTGCCGTGTTGCGAGGAAATATATTACGGGACAAAAAACGCGAGCGCAAGAAGAAATTCCAAATTGCCGGAATTTTGTCGGGAGGTTATGGAACACGCAGGTCAACTGGGCAGCTAATTTGGGACGGGGCTTTTTAGCTACTCCTGCTGTCAATCGGATGAACCGATAGAGATTCTGGCAGAGGTAGCTAAAAAAGCCCCGTCCCAAATTAGCTGCCCCAGGTGCAGGTGGGCCAGGAGGGCAACGCGTGTGTTGGGAATGTTGTCTTCGATCACGGCATCGAGGGCGGCGTTGAGCAGCTGCCCCAACTCCGGCCCCGGTTTAACGCCGGCGCGAATCAAGTCGCCACCGTTGATGGCAAGCATCTTGAGCGTATAGGGCTCCCCCGCCTCCAGAAGATCATGGGCGAGCGAGCGCATCTCCTCGATCGTCTCGACGTAATAGAAGCACGACGGCGCCTTACCCAGCGTATCGGAACGTTTAAGGTCCATAAGCTCGTCAATCAAACGCGGCGTGTCGATGCCCTCGCCCGAAAGCAAGCGCATCAAATTGAGCAAACAGGAGCGCTCGGGGCGCAGCGGCTTATCGTGATACTTGATCAGCAGGCAAACGTCGCGAACCAAATCGTGCGAAAGCGCCAGGCGGTCCATAATGGTGCGCGCCTTCTTGGCGCCAAGCTCGGGATGGCCGTAAAAGTGGCCGCTGCCCGCATGGTCGACCGTAAAACAATCGGGCTTGGAGACATCGTGCAAAAACGCCGCCCACATAAGGCTCGAAGAGGGCGCGACGCCATCGCACAGCGCCAGCTCCCCTGCCACCGTCAGCACGCGGGCGATATGCTCGTAGACGTTAAAGGCATGGTAGACACTGCACTGGTCAAAGCCCCTACCCGCAGCAAGCTCGGGCACGGCGGCACAAATGAGCTCGGGATAGCGCAGCATCGCGTCTCCCCCGTGACCGGTCGAAAGAATGCCTTCGAGCTCAATACCCACGCGCTCGCGTGCCACGGCATCGAGCAGCGGCGAGCATTCGGCAAGCGCCTGTTTGGTCTTAGGCTCGATCATAAAATCCAAACGACAGGCAAAACGCACGGCGCGCAACATGCGAAGCGCGTCCTCGTTAAAGCGACGCTTGGGATCTCCGACGGCACGGATCAACCTACGCTCCAAGTCGCCCTGGCCATCGTAGCGGTCGACAAGACCGCGCTCGGGATGCCAAGCCATGGCATTAACGGTAAAGTCACGGCGCGCCAGATCGTCCTCAAGCGACGCCGCACGCTCCACACTCTGGGGATGGCGGCCATCGGTGTAAAAACCGTCCAGGCGGTACGTCGTGACCTCAATGCGCTCATCGTCACAAATGGCGGTAATGCCGCCAAATTTAATGCCCGACTCAACTACCGCAATGCCGGCGGCTTCGAGTGCCGCCTTGGACTCCTGCCACAGGCCGCTGCAGCACATATCAACATCGTGGCTGGGGCGTCCCATCAGGGCGTCACGTACCCAACCTCCCACGTACCAGGCCTCAAGACCGGCGGCCTCAAGCGCATAAAGCACACGCAGGGAGGCGTCTGAGGGCTGCGTACCGTTGAGCGAAACATTGCACATGCCTATGGCCTCCTGCACTTGCGAGCATTAATCGATGGTTCTCAAGAAGTCTAACAAGAAACGGGAAAGCGCGCACACGCAATCGCGTCGTCGATTCGATAAAACGAGACGGCAGACGCCACATACGTTCAGCGCGCAAAAAAACACCCGCCTCGGAGATCCAAAGCGGGTGTTCGACAACGACATATCGATGCGGTTAGCAGACCTGGCGAACCTCGATGTGCTTCTTATATTCGTCCACCTTGGCAAAATCGCCCAAACCAGGGCACTCAACCACGTTGGCGCCGGTAGCCATTGAGAGGCGCAGGGCATCCTCGACGCGCTCGGGAGCGTCGTGCCACACGGACAGGAAGGCGGCAAGTGAGGAGTCGCCGGCGCAGACCGTCGACAGCAGCTTGACCTCAAAGGTGCGATTGGCAAACCAGATGTGCTCTCCGTTGGAGAAGTACGCGCCAGCGCCACCCAGGGTCAACAGCACGTTCTTAGCGCCCTTGGCGTGGAGCTCGGCCATCGCACCCTTGACGGACTCGTCGTCGCCACCGCTCACCTTAATGCCAAAGATGTCGAGCAGTTCATCGTCGTTGGGCTTAATGAGCAACGGCTCCATGGCAATGAGGTCGGCCAGCTGATGGCTCGAGATATCGAGCACGAACTCGGCACCCTTTGCCTTAACACGGCGAAGTACCTCGGCCAGGAAACCCTCGGAGGTGTTGGGGGGCAGCGAGCCGCTAATGACCAGGCAGGTCATGTCGTCGAGCGAATCAATGAGCTCAAACATTTCCTGCTCGTTGGCAGCATTGATGGCAGCGCCTGCATTGACCATGTTGTACTCGGTGTCGGGACCGGCGTTGAGGAAGACATTGACGCGCGTGATGCCGTCGGTCCACACGGGCTTGACGGGCACGCCCAGGGCCTCGGCGCCCTTGACGATAAACTCGCCCGAGAAACCGGCAAAAAAGCCCAGGATCGTGGTGTCGACGCCGTAGTGATCGAGGGTGAACGAGACGTTAAGACCCTTGCCGTTGGGCGTATAGACCGCGTTGCGAGTGCGGGTGACGGTGTTGGCGGAAAGACCGTCGCAGGCAATGTTGTAGTCAATGGCGGGATTTGCAGTGAGCGTGTAAATCATGTAAGTTCCTTTCACAAGGCAACGTGTTAGTGAAAGTATATTCCACGCTTCGGGAAAAGACCATAGCGACTCGGCGAACGGTGTAGAACGCGTGCAGGGCGGCAGAAAAGCGGCAAAGCGCGGCAAAAAATCAGGGGGCTTGCCCTGACGCTCTTTTGCAATTAACAAAAAATGGCACCCCGGCCAAAGCAGGGGCGCCATAGAACCACGAATATGTCGTGTTTCGCTTACTTGCGATCGAGCTTGCGGACAGCAACGCGCTTGCTGTACTCATCGACGTGACCGAAGTCGCCAATGCCCACGGACTCGGCAACGTTGGCGCCGGTGGCCATAGCGAGCTTCATGGCCTCCTCGACGTTGTCGCGATCCCTGTACCACTTGTGCAGGAACGCGGCGAGGGTGCAGTCGCCAGCGCAGACGGAAGAGACCAGCTTGATGTTGAACTCACGCTTGGCGTACCAGATGTCCTCGCCGTTGGAGAAATAAGCATCGCCGCGGCTACCACGGGTGAGCAGCACGTTCTGGACGCCGGCGTCGTGGGCGAGCTTCATGGCAACGCGGACCTCGTCGTCGGTGTCGACCGGCACGCCGAAGATGGCCTTCATCTCGTGATGATTCGGCTTAATAAGCAGCGGCTTCTTGTGAGCGAGCTCCTTGAGCTTGTCGGAGGACAGGTCAAGGACGACGTCTGCGCCACGGGCCTGAGCGTGCTCCATGACCTGAGCCAGGAAGTCGGGCGTAGCTTTGGGAGGCACGGAACCGGAGACGATCAGGCACTCAAGATCGCCCGCGGTGTCCAGGATGTTGTAGAGCTCCTTCTGATGCTCCGGCGTAATCGGGGCGCCGGGGTTCAGGATGCCGTACTCGTGCTGGCCATCGTTGACGTAGGTGTTGATACGCGTGATGCCATCGGTCCAGACCGGGCGGCACAGGCAACCCAGGTTCATGACCTCCTCGACGATAAACTTGCCCGTGAAGCCAGCGAAGAAGCCGAGCGCGACGGTGTCGACGCCCATCTTCTTAAAGGCGAAGGACACGTCGAGGCCCTTGCCGTTGGCCGTGTAGCTGGCCGAGCCGGTGCGGACGTTCTCGTCGGGCTCGAGCGGAGAGCTCGAAACCGTCATGTCGACAGCCGGATTAGCGGTTAGCGTGTAGAACATTTACAGTACCCCCTGTATATGTGAGAGCCGCGTGGCCGGCCCATTCCAACCACGCGGTTACCTCTGATACCAAATTAGCGAGCTGCGGACTCGAGAAGCGCCTTGACCTCGGCGGCAGTGTTGCAGGCGAGTGCCTTCTCGGCGAGCTCGTCGCACTCGGCCTTGGTCCACTGGCTGATGGTCTTACGGGCGCGCAGGATCGACGGAGCGCTCATCGAGAACTCCTCCAGGCCCCAGCTGATCAGCAGCGGCTCAAGCAGCGGATCGGCAGCGGCCTCGCCGCACATACCGACCATGATGCCGGCCTTCACGCCGCTCTCGATGATGTTCTTGAGCGAGCGGAGCACGGCGGGATAGTACACCTGGTACAGGTTGGAGATGGTGTCGTTGCCACGGTCGGCGCACATGGTGTAGCCGATCAGGTCGTTGGTGCCGATGGAGAAGAAGTCGGCGACCTCGGCAAGACGGTCAGCGAGCAGCGAAGCGGCGGGCGTCTCGACCATGATGCCGACCTCGATGTTCTCGTTGAACTTGCGACCCTCTTCGGTCAGCTCGGCCTTGCACTGCTCGACGAGCTCCTTGACAGCCACGACCTCCTCGACGCAGGTGACGAGCGGGATCATGATCTTGACGTCACCGAAGGCGCTGGCGCGCAGCAGGGCGCGGAGCTGGACCTTGTACTGGTCGGGATTGGCCAGGCAGTAACGCACAGCGCGGAAGCCCATGAAGGGGTTGTCTTCCTTGACCATGTGCAGGTACGGGATCTCCTTGTCGCCGCCCACATCAAGCGTACGAATGATGACCGGAGCGCCCTTGAGCGCGCTGGCGACCTTGCGGTAGGCGTTGAACTGCTCCTCCTCGGAAGGAAGCTCAGCAGAGTCCATGAACAGGAACTCGGAGCGGAACAGACCGATAGCCTCGGCGTCGTGATCGAGCGCGTTGGGCACGTCATCGGGGTTACCGATGTTGCAGGCAATGATCTTCTTGATGCCATCGGCAGTCACAGAAGGCTTGCCGCGGAAGGCCTCGAGGGCTGCCTTCTCGGCAGCGAAGGCCTCGGCCTTGGCGGTGTAGGCGGCGAGCGTCTCCTCGTCGGGATCGGCCTCGACGATGCCCTTGCCACCGTCGACGACAACGGTCATGCCGTTGCGCAGTGCGGTGCAGCTGTTGGAAACCGAAAGGACAGCCGGGATCTCGAGGGCGCGCGCGATAATCGCGGAGTGCGACGTACGGCCACCGGTCTCGGTGACGATACCGGCAACGTGGGCCTTATCGATCGTAGCGGTCATGGACGGCGTAAGGTCGTGCACGACAACGACGGTGTTCTCGGGCAGGACGGAAAGGTCGACGACCTCCTTGCCCAGCAGCTCGGCCAGAATACCGGTGCGGATGTCGGCGATATCGGCCGCGCGCAGACGGAACATCTCGTCGTCCATGGACAGGAACATGTTCTCGAACATGGTCGAGGTGTCCATGAGCGCCTGCTCGGCGCAGGTGCCGCCGTCAATGGCGGCGTTGATGGCGTCGGTCATGCCCGGGTCCTGAGCCAGGACGATGTGTCCGCTCATGATCTCGGCCTCGGCCTCGCCCACCGTCTCCTTCATGTGGTCGGCCTGAGCCTGGGTCTTCTCGCAGAAGACCGAAAGAGCGGACTGATAGCGCTCCTTCTCTGCTGCCGAATCAGCAACCTGGTGCGGCTCAAACGTCAAGTCGGGATCGACGGCGACCATAACGGTGCCGATACCGATGCCCTCGGAAGCGTTGACTCCCTGATACATTCCCATTCCTCTCTCCGTGTCATGTGATAAAGCGTTTTGCCATATCCATGACAAAAGAGCGCAGTTACCTTAAAACAGGTCACTGCGCCCCCAAATATGAACTTAGTTGTTCAACATGCGACCCGTTTGAGTTCTACTCGCCAAGACCGCTCTTGATGAGCTCGATGGCAGCAGCCAGAGCCTCGGCCTCGTCAGCGCCGTCGCACTTGACCTCGACCTCGGTGCCGCAGGGGATACCAGCAGCCATGAGGGCCATCGGGGACTTGCCGTTGACCTCCTTCTCGGGGGTGACGACCGTCACGTCGCAGGCGTACTTGCCCATGGTGGAGGCGAAGAGGCCAGCCGGACGCATGTGAAGACCCTGAGGATTAACGAGGGTAGCCTTCTCAGAAACCATAATTGACTCCTTTTTGTGTTTAACCCCTGTCAGCCATGCGACAGGAGCCATATTCACGACGTTGTTTATATTAACTCACATCAAACTGTTTTTCATTGTGTTTCGCACGAATTATTGGACGGATGTCGTTGCAGCACGCTCGCCTGCCGGGCGGGGCGGTTAAGTTTGCTGCTCTACAGTCCTGCGCAAGACGGAAAGCACATTAAGTGCTTTCCTTTGCGTGCGGAACTCGCGACAAACTTAACCGCCCCGCCCGGCAGGCGAGCTGCGGAAACTCGGTCGGTCCAGAGCAATAACGTGCGAACGGAATTCTGGCTGATGAACTGTTCGCGACAAAGACTCGATAGACAGCCCCCTCTATACCCTTTTGTAAGTTGCGGTGATATAGGGATTGAATTTGGGGTTGAATCGTTTAAACAGTCCCTATTTCACCGCAACTTGTGGGAAGGGTAGAAAAAGGCGGGGACTCCTGGTGGAGTCTCCGCCTTTTATACAAAGGGCGATGTTATTCGCGAGCTGGGGGATTAGACCAGACGGGCGTTGATCGTCTTGGCGATCTCGGCGGCGTCGGTGGAACCCTTGACGGTGGCACGGAAGCCCTCGTCCATAAGCGCCTCGGCGACCTTGGACAGGATCTTGAGGTGCGTGGTGCCGGCCTGGGCACCGGGAATAAGCAGGGCGATAGCCACGTTGACGGGAGCGCCATCCATGGTGTCCCAACCGGTCACGCCAGAGTCGTCCTTGACGACGATGACGGCGGCATCGGTAATGGCATCGGACTTGGCATGCGGAATAGCGAAGCCCTCCATCATGCCCGTGGAGCCCTCGGCCTCGCGGGCCAGGAAGGCATTCATCACGGCATCGGCGTCGTCAGCGACACCGGCCTTGACAGCCTGGTTGGAGACAAAGCTCAGGGCCTCGTCACGAGAAGCGAAGTTCTCGGCGACAAAAACGTTCTCGACCTTCACGAAATCGGCAGCCTCGGCCTTGGGAGCCTCGACGGCAGCGGCCTTGGGGGCCTCGACCGGCTTAGCGGGAGCGGCGGGAGCGGCCTTCTGGCTCTTCTCGAAGTCATACTTCTTGAAAGCGACGAACAGGATGCCACCGACCACAGCGCCGATGAGGATCGCGAGGACCCACAGCGGACCGTTCTCGACAACGGGCAGGACCAGGAAGCCACCGTGGGGCGCCGGATCGTGAACGTTGAACATAATGGTCAGGATCGAGGCGATGGAGGAACCGAGCATCATGATGGGCATGACGGGCCAGATGTTCTTGGTCATGAACGGAATGGCGCCCTCGGTGATGTGGGTGCAACCAAGGATGAGGTTGACGACACCGGCGTCATGATCCTCCTGGCTGAAGTACTTCTTGCCGACGATGACGGCAAAGGTGGTGATCAGCGGCGGAACGATGCAGGCGGCAGAGACGGCAGCCATGAAGTTGGTGCCGAAGTTGTAGGTGTCGGTGCCGACACCAGCAGCCAGGGCCTCGGTGAGCATGGCGGTACCGGTGACGTAAGCAGCCTTGTTGACCGGGCCGCCCATGTCAAAGGCGCACATGCAACCAATAGCAAGACCCAGGACAACAGCGCCAGAGGCAGACAGACCCTTGAGGAAGTCCATCATGGCGGTGTTGATGGCAGCCATGGGGCCGGAGATGCCGAGCATGACCAGACCGACGATAGCAGTCGAGAACAGCGGGTACAGGAAGATGGCCTTGAGGCCGTCCAGGTTCTTGGGCAGACCGGCAAAGACCTTCTCGAGCAGCAAGATGACATAACCAGCGAGGAAGCCGCCGACGATGCCGCCGAGGAAGCCGAAGCCCACGCCCGTGCCGCCAGCATCGATCATGTGTGTATCGGCGTTAACGGGCAGGCCCTGGATGGCGATCATACCGGCAACAAAGCCGGGAACGAGCGCCGGTCGCTTGCCGATGGACTCGGCGATGTAGGCGGAAAGCACGGGAACCATGAGGTTCATGGCAATGCCGCCGATGATCTTGAGCATAGCGGCGAAGCTGTTGTAGTCGGCAGCCGTCGAATCGAAGGACGTGATGCCCCACAGGAACGAAACAGCGGTCAGGACACCACCGGCAACGACGAAGACCAGCATGTGGCTGACGCCGTTCATGAGGTGCTTATAGATGATGTGGCCGATGGACTCCTTCTCCTCGACCTCATCCTCGACATCGGCAGCAGCCGCAACCGTGTCGTCGCCCTTGGCGGCAAGGGCACGATCGATCAGCTTGCCGGCAGCCTCGACGGACAGGGCCTTGGAAACACCAACGGAAACCATGGGCTTACCAGCGAAACGCTCCGCCTGGACATCCTTATCGGCTGCGACGACGACGGCCTTGGCACCAGCGATCTCACTCTTGGTGAGCTCGTTCTCGACACCGACCTGGCCATGGGTCTCGACCTTAATGGTCAGACCGCGCTCGGCAGCTGCCTTCTCCAGCGCCTCCTTCGCCATGAAGGTGTGCGCAATGCCGGTCGGGCAACCGGTCGCGGCGATGATGTCAAACTTAGCCATGTGTCCCTCCTTCTTGAGTACAGCGCCCGCGGGCGCTCCCCCACACGCGCTTCGATACGCATTTTTCCACACCTGAAAGATACCAACCCACCGCTTATATGAGAAGCAATACAGCTCATTTCTCCGGTGAAATGTTCTTTCATTACCGTAAACGGTCGATGAAAGTATACCATCAACTATTGAAACGGCAAGGTGTATCTTGTAATTGAAAATGCCCGTATACTACGACATTACAAAACAAGTCCGATTTTCATGCCAGCCAGGAGCCATCCCATGTCCGATAGCAGCAAGAGCGCACTCTCCCTTATTAGTATGCACAGGGGGTACAGCGAGTCCGAGCAACGCATTGTCGACTATATCCTAGAGCACCAGTCCGAGGCCCCGCGTCTGACAGCCGCCCAGCTTTCGCGCGCAGCCGCAACCTCCGAGGCCACCGTATCGCGCTTCTGCCGCAAACTAGGTTTTGGCAGCTTTCGCAGTTTTCAGTTTTCGCTGGCGCGCGATCTGGAAAGCCAGCGCAATGAAGGCCTCACCGACGAGGTCTCGCTCGACAATATGGAGCAGAGCCTCAAGAATATTCTCGCTGCCAAGGTCAGCGAACTCAATGCGACTATCGATGGCATTGATCACGACACGCTGACAGCCGTCGTGCACGCGTTTAAGAACGCAGGGGCTATCGAGTTTGCAGCCGTAGGCAACACCAACGCCGTCGCACTCGACGCGACGTTTAAGTTTTCGCAGCTGGGCCTTCGCTGTATGGCAAGCACCATCAGCGAGACCTCGATTGGTTTTGCGCTTACGCTGCGCCCCGGAGATGTCATCGTGCTGATCTCGAACTCCGGCAAGTCGCGTCGACTGAATCGCATGGCAAAAGCGGCTCGCGGCTGTGGCGCCACCGTTGTCGTCATCAGCAGCGACAGCAAGTCGCCGCTTGCTCGCCTGGCCGACTACACCTTTAATACCGTGAACCACGAGGCACTGCTCACCACTGGTGACTTTGCGTTCTCCAAGATGAGCGCCACGATGATCATCGAGGTTATCTACAACTTCCTGCTGCCCGAAATCGAGGACGCCCGAGAGCACATCAGCTTCTACGAGGAGCTCATCCAGCCGGATAAGGTCGTGGAGTAGACTTTATAGGGAGTCGTTAGTTGCTTGTCGCATGAAACTATGCCGATTTACTACGATGAAATCGCAATGTGTGACCACATCGCGATTTAAAAGAAAACCGCAGGCGTTCTACCTGCGGTTTTCTTTTTACAATTTTAGCTGTGCTCGAGCTACGCCGATTCATCGTAGTAAACCGGCATAGTTTTTGACGGTCGGGCCAGACGGGCAAGTGGCGAGGCAAGGATTACTGATATTTTGCCCCCCAACACCGCCAGCTCGTTCTAACCTCGAGCCTCATCCAGCATCTGTCTGGCGTGCGCTAGGCTTGCCTCCGATTGATCGCCGCTCAGCATACGGGCGATCTCTGCGGTACGGGCGTCCCCAGCTACCTCATCCAGATGCGTTTGGGGAACGTCGCCGGGCTCTTTGCTCACCACGTAGTGTTTGTCGGCCATGACCGCAACCTGTGCCAGGTGCGTTACGACAATCACCTGATGCGTAGCAGCGAGATCTGCCAGCACGCTCGCGAGGGCTCGCGCGGTAGAGCCGCCGACACCGGCATCGACCTCATCAAAAACCAGCGTGTCGACGCCGTCCGCGTTACCGAGGACAACCTTGCTCGCCAGCATAACGCGGCTCAGCTCGCCGCCCGACGCAATGCGGCGCAGGGGGCGCGGCGTCAATCCGGCACCGCTGCGGTACAAAAGCTCATAGCTCGAAGGGCCCGCCGGCGTCCACTCGGCACGCGGAAGATCGCGCGACTCCCAAACGAGCTCGGCGTCGCCCATCTCCAAGCGCGCCATCTGACGGCCTACCTCGTGGCAAAAGCGAGGGGCTGCGGTATTCCGCACGCGTTTAAGCGCCTTGGCAGCAGCAAAAAGCTCGCGTTCGGCGCTCCCGAGTGCCTCGCGTGCCTTCTTGATCCGCTCATCGCCATCATCGACCAGGGACAACAGCTCTTGTGAGCGATCGCGCATGGCAAAGACATCGTCCATGGTGGGCCCCCACTGACGCAGCAAGCCCTTAAGATCGGAATAACGCTCGCGCATACGAGCCAGCTCGCGCGGATCGAAGGCGACCCCATCGCGATAGGCGCGCAGCTCGTTAGCACAATCCTCGAGCGAGATGCAGGCATCCGAAAGCGCATCGGCAATGTCGCCCAGCTTTCGATCGACAGTAGCCATGCGAGAAAGCTCCGCCACGGCACTGTTCACGGCATCGAGCGCTCCCCCTTCGGCAGCAAGCGATGCATGGGCATCGTTGGCCGTGGCCACCAACACCTCGGCATGCTCGGAGCGCGGCAGCAGCTCCTCGAGCTCCTCGTACTCGCCTGGCTTGGGGTCGACCTCGGTGATACGCTCGAGAGCAAAACGCGCTTCCTCGACGCGACTCCCCTGCGCGCGTGAGGCTTCCTCCACACGGCGAAGCTCCTTGGCGGCGGCACGCGAAGCCTTAAAGCAGGTGCGATACATCTCGAGCGCCTCAAGCGCCGCGCGCCCAGCCCAAGCATCGACCATGGCAACGTGGTGCGCCGGGTCGAGCAGGCGCTGGTGCTCGTGCTGACCGCAAAGATCCATCATCACGCCGACGCATTCCGAAAGTTCGCGCACGCTGGCGATGCGGCCGTCAATTTTTACACGGCTGCGGCCCTCGGCAGAAAGGCTGCGCTGCACGGTGAAGCCCTCCGTGTCGTGCGGGCCATCAAACAGGCGCGCCTCGACGCTGGCAAGTGCCTCGCCCTCGCGCACCGTCGATGAATCCGCGCGCTCACCCAAAATGAGCTTGAGTGCCGAGAGCAGCGCGGTCTTACCGGCGCCGGTTTCTCCGGTCAAAACCGTAAGGCCCGTGCTCGGAACCAACGTCGCCTCGCGAATGAGTGCAATGTTGGAAACCTGCAGCTCATCGATCATGGCGCACTCCGTAGAACACGCGGCTCACCGAGTTATAGAAGCTCTCGGGGCCGTAATCCAGCAGCAGCACATCGCCGGGACCACGGCGCACAGCCACGCTCTCGACCGTGCCATCGCAGGTAATAAACTGTCCATCGATGGCGATCGCCGGAACGCTCGGGCGGTCATCGGACATAAAAATCTCCACGACATCGCTCGGCGAAGTCAAAAAGGCGCGAGCCTGAATGGTATGCGGAGCGATGGGCACACAGACCATGCCCGTGTAATCGGGGCTGACAATGGGGCCGCCGGCGGAAAGCGCGTAGCCGGTGGAGCCGGTCGCCGTCGAAACGACGACGCCGTCACCGCGCAGGCGGTCGATATGATGGCCGGACACCGTGATGTCAAATTCGACCATATCGGACAGGGGCCCGCGCGTAAGCGCCATATCGTTGAGGGCAAACGTGCGCACAACATCCTTCGTGCCGTCTTCGCGAACCGAAACAATATCGGCGGCGATGGTGGCACGGCGGCTCACATGGAGCTCGCCGGACAGGGCATCGCTCACGACCTGCAAAATGTCGCGCTCCTCGGGGCTCGCGGCCGTCAAAAAACCCAAATGACCATAGGAAAGACCCAAAATGGGAATCTCACGGTAGTTGAGAATGCGGGCGGCACGCAGCAGCGTGCCGTCGCCGCCGAGCGTAATAACCAAGTCGGCATCGTCAACATCGGGCGCGCTCTGGATCTTGGAACGCTGGTCGGCAGCCCATGCGACCTCGTAGCCCTGGCGCGAAAGCCAAAGCTCGAGCATCAGGCCGCTCTCAACCGCCTCTTGCTTGTAGAAATTGGGAACCAGAAAGACCTTCATAGCGTTGCAGCTTTCTCGCTCAAAACCGATACCTGGGAATGCAGCTCATCGTCGGTGCGTTCGCCGGGGGCAAACCTCGTGCCGTACAGGAAAAACTCAACGTTTCCTTTGGCGCCATGGATGGGCGACACGCACACGTCGCGCGGGAACAGGCCCTTGGCGGCAAAGAGCCCAATCGCCGCCACGAGCGTATCACGGCGGACGGCTGGGTCGGTCACGATGCCGCCCTCGCCCACCAGCGCAGCCGGCGCCTCAAACTGGGGCTTTACGAGCGTGCAAAACGAACCCGAAGGCTTGAGGCACTCCATCACGGCGTCAATGATATTCGCGATACTCGTAAACGACACATCGCACACGGCCAGATCGATAGCGCCACCGTAGCCAAGCTCGGGCAGCTGAGTGACGTTGGTGCGCTCGTGGAGCGTCACGCGATCGTCTTGGCGCAGTGACCAATCAAACTGGGCGCGACCCACATCGACCGAAACGACCGTGGCGGCGCCACGCTTGAGCAGGCAATCGGTAAAGCCGCCCGTGGAGCAGCCCACATCGAGGCAAGGAAGGTCCGTCGGATCAATCCCAAACGCATCGAGCGCGCCCTCGAGCTTGAGCCCGCCGCGCCCCACGTAGGGAATACGACCCTTCACGTGCAACGGCAGGCCGGGCGTCACCTTAAGACCTGGCGAGGTCAAACGCTCGCCGCCGCTCGAGACCAAGCCGGCCATAAGAGTGCGAAGGGCATCCGCGCGATCGGCGCAGATGCCCTGTGAAATCAGTTCGTCATCGAGACGCACACGTTTCATGAATGCCATCAACCATTCGTATCCGGAGACGCGGCCTGGCTATCCTTGGATTCGTTTGCCGCATCCTCATCGTATTCCTGCTCGAGCTTATCCGCCTCGCGAGGCGTCAGCTCAAACTTGTCGACCATATCGACCGCACGGGAGCCCAGCTCGATCGCCTCGTCAAACAGATCGAGCGAACGCTCCAGGGACGTATCCTTGGAGCGAACGGTCGCGATAATCTGGTCCAAGCGGTCCGAGATCTCGTCGAAGTTGCGGACGGAACCCTCTGGCATGGCTACTCCTCGACGGTACCGGTCTCGACCTCGGCGACATCGGCATCCTCGTCGAGAACGCCGGCCGCAGCCTGAGCGGCGGCAACCTTGGCGGCAGCCTCGGCAGCCTGGGCCTCCTCGCGGGCACGGTCCTCGGCCAGCAAATCCTGATACAGGTCCTCGCCCGGCAGCTCCTCGCTACGAGCGATCTTGCCCAGCACGCCGTTGACAAACGACGCGGACTGGTCGGTGCCATAGGCCTTGGCAAGCTCGACAGCCTCGTTGATCACGATGGCATCCGAGACCTCCTCGTCGGTGAGGAAGCGCATCTCATAGACGGCGATGCGCAGCAGATTGCGGTCGGCACCGGGCATGCGCATAAGATCCCAGTTCTTGGCGACGGAGCGCAGGGCGCAGTCGATGCGGTCGATGTGCTCGTAGGCACCGCGGCACAGCTCCAGCGCGTAGGGGTCGAGGGGACCCTTCGAGATCAGGAAATCGCCCTCGAGGACGCGCTCGAGCGGGCTGTCCGTGGCCTCGGCCTGGAACAGCAGCTGCAGCGCCTGACTGCGGGCAAGCGTACGCCCGCGATAAACCTTAAGGCTCAAAGGTTACTCCTTGGGGAAAACGAGGCCGTCGATGCAAACGTCAACGCGCTCGACCTCGACGCCCACCTGGGCATCGATGGCGGCAACCACGGCGGCGCGAACAGCCTCGGCGAGTTTCTTGAACGGATAGCCAAAGAACACCACGACGCGCACGGTAAGCGCGAGCTTGTCGCCGATGACCTCGGCCTCGACCGCCGGCTCGGAAGCCGGGGCCTTGGACGAAAGCATCATGGAGACAAGGTTGGTGGCAAGGTCCTTGACGCCCACGGAGGCGATGCCCTCGACATCCGTGACGGCGCGCGAGACGATGGCGGTCAGAACATCGGGCGAAATGCCGATGCCGTCAATCTTGATTTCCTGGGGCATGAGTCCTCCTAGAAGAGTTGGTTGCTAGACGCGGGAGACGAACTTGCCGTCGCGGGTGTCAACCTTAATGACCTCGCCCTCGTTGAGGTACATGGGGACCTGGATGACAGCGCCGGTGTCGATGGTGGCCGGCTTGGTGGAACCCTGGACGGTATCGCCCTTGAAGCCCGGGTCGGTCTGGACGATGGTGGTCTCGATGAACATCGGCGGGGTCACGCCCATGAGCTCGTCGTCGGCGAAGAGCAGCTGGCAGGTGTCATTCTCGCGCAGCCACTTGGCGTTCTCGCCCACCATATCCTCGGGAACGGGAACCTGCTCGTAGGACTCGTTATCCATGAAGATGTAGTCGGCGCCGTCGTTGTAGAGGTACTGGAACTCACGGGTGGTGAGCATGACGCTCTCGAACTTGGTGCCGGCGTTGCAGGTGTTCTCGACGACGCGGCCGCTCTTGATGTCGCGGGTCTTGTAGCGCACGAAAGCGCCGCCCTTGCCCGGCTTGACGTGCTGGAACTCGACGATGGTGTAGACCTTGTCCTTAATGCGGAGACCGAGGCCGTTCTTGAAGTCGGCGGTAGAGATAGTAGGCATAGCGACCTTTCTTGTTATTGGCTAGACGCACAAACGTCCAATTTACATACGAGCGAAATTATACACTTGCAGACGGCGGCTGCGGCGAGCGCATAAAAAGAGAACGCGGGACGCCCGAATCGATCCGGACGCCCCGCCTCCAAAAACCCAAATGGATGGTTTAGCAATCGATAATATGCAGGTCGTGCGGGGTCTTGGTGAAGGGCTCATAGCCGTTCTCGGTGACGACGCCGTAGTCCTCCAGGCGCACGCCGCCCACGCCGGGCAGGTACACGCCGGGCTCCATGGTGATAACCGAGCCGACCTCGATGATATTCTTGCTGCGATTGAAGTTAGGCAGCTCGTGGATGTCGATGCCCACGCCGTGGCCCAGACCATGGTTGTAGTAATCGCCATAGCCGGCATCGCCGATAATCTTCTTGGAAAGCTTGAAAATGTCGTTGCCCTCGACGCCCGGATGGATAGCGGCGACGCACTCCTCATGGGTGCGGCGCACGAGCGCGTACAGGTCGAGCTGCTCCTGGGTGGGCTCGCCCATCACGACGGTACGAGTCATGTCGGAGCGGTAGTCGCAATAGCCCGCACCGTAATCCATGAGGACAAAGTCGCCCTTCTCGATCACGCGGTCGCTCGGGACGGCATGCGGGTTGGCGGTGTTGGGACCGCTCGCGACGATGGAGCCAAAGGCCAGGCTGTCGGCGCCGTTGGCGAACATAAAGTTCTCGAGCTCGTTGCGGACCTGTTTCTCGGTCATACCGGGCTTAATAAAGCCGAGCATGTGCTGGAAGGCGGCATCGGTGATCGACTGCGCGTGGCGCATGAGCTCGATCTCCTCTGCATCCTTGATGGCACGCATCTTGCGGATGTCGTCATGCATCAGCGGCAGCATGCAGGCAACGGAGCGGTCCTCCAGACCACGTTGAATACCCTGGTAGAAGTTAATCTGCATGTCATCCTCGACGGCGCAGACGCGGCATTTGTTGGCCGCAATCTTGCCGGCGACCCAGCCGGGGATGGTGCCCTCGTCCATGTCGTAGACCCAGGGGCTGCCGGCGGGCGTGTTCTCCTCAAAACTGTTGAGATAGCGCGAGTCGGTGTGGAACAGGCACTGATCGGCCGTAATAAACGCGGCGTGAGGGAACTCGAAGGTGTAATCGAAGACGCCCTTCACGCCCGTGAGCCAACGGAGATTGGCCTCGTCGCGCACGACGATGGCGTCGTAGCCGCGCTCGGCCATCAGGGCACGGACGCGCTCGATACGACCGGCAGGACCGGCAGCAAACTCAGACATGCAGATTCCTTTCTTGTTGTCCTCATAAAAGTGGGACGGGTCCCGATCGAAAGACGGATTCGCACGCGATCCGCAACCGATTGAAAACCCGCACCTCAACATGATACGAAAGACGATGGATGTCAATAAAACTTAGAGAAGTTCTTTGCGAGAAGCCAAGTAGGCGTGAGCATGGCGCTCAAGAACCTCGTCCTCAACGCTCGTTAGACGAATGGCGCCAAGTGCCGCGGGCAGCGGCAACATACTGCGGTTCGAGCGGACAAACTGCTGCCTGCGGAACTCCTCGATATATGCGGCGGGCTCCAGATCGAAGGCAAACTCCTCGATACCAAAGTCCTCCAGGCAGTCATCGACCTCAAAGACGTAATCGACATCGAAGTCGCAGGCATCATGTGCTAGGCGCGCCTCAAAGCGCATACCTTCGGACAACAGCTGGTAGGCAGGGATCTGCGAAGCGGCATCGCCCAAGCAGGCGCGCAGGGTACGCTCCCCCGTCTTGCCAAAATCGAGCGCATGGCGGGCGCTCGGGTTCGTGGCCATCAGTACGTCCTTGCGGGCAGTCTGAGACCACTGAACGGCATTGACGAGCGCGATTTCCTCGCCAGCGAGAATCTCGGGGACGGTCTCGGTAAACTGATTCCAACGGGACTTGCTGCTCGAAAGCATGGTACCAACAAGTACCGCATAACCGAGCTTGAGGTCCTCGGGGTCCGCTTCGCGAACAAGTTCGAGGTCACACACGACCAAGCCCGGCTCGGGACGGAACGCGATAGCGGGAAGCGCATTCGCCGACGAGGCGACGAGTGGCTTCATAGTCGTCGCGACCGTGAGCATGGCGTCGAACATCGTCGGCAGCAAGGCGCACTCGGTGCGACCGCACCACTGATTGGCACACCAGCAAACGACCGAGCAGGTCGCCGTGTCGCCGACAGCGACAACGAGATCGTCGCAGGTAATGCCGTTAGCCGACAGGGCGCCAAAAACGGTATCGGCATCGGCCAGCGTAGCACCGGCAGGCGAAACCTCGAGGACAAGCGGCGACACGGCAAAACCGGCGTCGACCAGCGCATGCTCGACAACCTCGCCAAAACGCTCGGATGTGGCGCTGTTCCAAACCACCATCGCCCGCTTGGGTTTGCCCACAGCCGAGGCAAACATGCGCGACAGCTCCTCGAACGCGCCCAATCCGACGCGGACATCGACACTGCGGTTTTGGAAATTGATAAGTTGACGGCGAATCATAGCAGTCCACGCTCCAAAAGCATCTCGGCACAAAGGTAGGAAACGTCCTCGAAGGACTTGTTGCGAATATCAAGGGTAAGATCGGCAGCTTGACGATACAACGGACGGCGATGCTCAAAGAGCAGCGCCGCGTGCTCGGGCGAGCGGAAATCAGGACGCGTGTCGGAGCGGCGGATCTGGCGCATCGAATCCTCAAAATCGCCCTCGAGGTACACACAGGTACCCATCTGGTGCATGAGCTCGATATTGACCGGCGTCTCGACAATGCCGCCACCGCACGAAACCAGCAAGCTGCGCTCGCTTTGGAGCGAACGGAGCGCTGAGGTTTCGAGCTCGCGAAAGCGCTCCTCGCCCTCGGTTTCAAAAATCTCGGTTACCGATTTGCCGCAACGGCGCACGACAAGGCGGTCGGTATCAATAAACCGACGCTTGAACATTGTGCCCACGTTGCGTGCGAGCGTCGATTTGCCCGCACCCAAAAACCCGATAAAGAAGATATGGTCGCAGCCGTGCTTGGTGTGCTGGGACATGACGAAACCTATTCCTCGCAGGGAAGGTCGCGCAGGGCCCGGCGCTCAAAGATACGGAAGATCTGCGTATACCACAGGTCCTGAGTTGCCTGTGGCTTTACCAAGATCGTGTCGACGCCGGCAAAGTTACCGCTCCACACGTCCGTGTACAGCTGGTCACCGATCAGCACAGCCTCATCGGCCGTGGCGCCCAAGCGCTTAAGACCGGCCTTGAGAGCAAACGGTGCAGGCTTCATGGCATGGCTGATGGCCTCGAGCCCCAGCTCGCGTGCTGAGCTCATGACCTGTTCGCGATGCCAGTTGTTCGACACCATGCACAGCTTAAAGCCCTTGGCACGAGCGGCATCGAGCCAGGCCGAGACGGCAGCGGGAACCTGCTCGGTATCACGCGGCACCAGGGTGTTATCGCGGTCGAGCAAAATGGCGCGCTTGCCGTCGGCCCACAGGGTATCAAGGTCGATGCGGTCGACCGAGGCAACATATCGTTTGGGGCTGAAAATCCTCATGTTTAATTCCAAGACTGTTGGTGCTCTTCGTAGGTCTGCGAGAAAAACTCCTCGTCCTGCGTAATGTAGAAATACAAGTCATCGGAGTCGGTGGGCTCAAGGGTTGCCTTGAGCGCCTCGAGTGACGGAGAGCAGATGGGCGTGGGCGGCAGGCCCTCGTGCTTATAGGTGTTATACGGGCTATCGCTCTGCAGGTCGTCGGCGATAACCTCGCCGCCGGTGACATACATCATGGTCGCATCGCTATTGAGGTAGCGCAGACCATCGAGCTTGCCGGCAAGACGGTTGTAGAACACCGAGGCGACATGCGCGCGCTGCTCGGCGTTGAGGCCTTCGCGCTCAACGATGGAAGCGAGATTGATGATGTCGTAATCAGACATCTCCACGCCGTAGCGCTCCTTGATTTTGGCCTCGCAACCGGCAAAATCGAGCGACTTGTACTCGGTGTTGAATTGATCGAGCATGGCGCGAATCACATCATCGGCAGACGGGTCCTTACCCAACGAATAGGTCTTGGGGAATAGGAAGCCCTCGAGCGAATCGTTGGCAGCGCCTTTTAGGAACGGATAGTCGTTCACATAATTGCTGGCCTTCGCCTGGTTGAGAAAGTCCTCTTTTGAGATACTGTCGTACGCCTGGGCCACGCGATCGGCGACCTGGTCAACCGTCAGGCCCTCTGGGATAGTCAGTGCATCGGAGCCCGCATTGGGGCCCTCCATGAGCTGCTGAACGACCTTGGTCGCATCCATGAGCGTCGTGAACGAGTAGGTGCCGGGCTTGAGCGACATGTCGGCGTTGAGCTTTTTGACCGCCGCATAATAATCCTTGGGATTTTCGACGATATGGTTCTCGGAGAGAATCGAAGCGATGCTGTCACCCGAGGCACCATCGGGAATAGTGATAGTAACCTGCTGGCCAGCAGTGACTTTCGCATCCTCACCGGCAAAAAAGCCCTTGACGGCCGGTACGGCGAAGAAGGCGATGGCAGCAAGAACGATCGCCGCAACCACAGCACCGATAATCATAGGCACCGGCGAGCTTTTCTTTTGGGCACCACGGCGAGCGCGCGTGTTATAGCTCGAGCGCGTGGCCGGAGCAACGCCGTGCGAGCCATGAGCATGATGTGCGTGGGAGCGTGATTGCGGTGCCTGTCCCTGCGTGCGCTGGGCAGGAGCCTGCTGCTTAAAGCGGGAACCGCCCGCGGGCTGGGCTGTATGGGCAGCAGACTGCTGAGCAGGACGACGAACAGGCTGCTGGCCTGGACGCTGAGTGGGCTGAGTGGGGCGAGAAGAGGGCTGCGCCGAACGTGCGGCGGGTTGGGCCGCGCGCTGAGTCGGTTGCATCGGACGCTGACCGGACGATACAGGGCGTGGCGCAGGCTGTCGTGTACGATTCGGCTGGCGCGGATCGAAAGCGCTAGACATGCGAAACCTCCTCGTTTTTGCGATCGAGCCACGTCTGCAAGAACAGGCTGGCGGCGATCATGTCGATCTTGCCCCTCATCTGCTTTTCGTTGAGTCCCTGCTCGCGCAGGATACGCTTGGCCTCTTGCGAGGACAGGCGCTCGTCCTCAAACTCCAGCGGAAGATCGAGCTCGTCGGCGATCTTTTGCGCTACGGCGGCAACGCGCTCGGCCTGGGGGCCAGGCTCGCCGGCCATGGTCAGGGGACGCCCGCTTACCAGGATGTCGGGCTCATAGTCCTCGACCAGGTAACGGAACGTCTTAGCCATACCAGTGACCTCGGCGGCCGGGAGCACCTTGACGGGCATCGCCATCTTGCCATCACGGCTCGAGACGGCGATGCCGATCCTGGTCTCCCCTATGTCCAGCGCGAGCGCGACCACAGCGACTACTTAGGCGCCGAGCGCGGTCTTGGCGGCCGCGAGGGCATCGGCGATACCGGCAGCATTCTTACCACCGGCCTGGGCCATGTTGGGACGGCCGCCACCGCGACCGTCGACCAGGCCCGCAATCTGCTTAATCACGTTGCCGGCGTGGAAACCGGCCTTCACGGCGTCGTCGGAACCGGCGGCGAGCAACGCAGGCGTGCCCTTCTCGGTCACGCTGGCAACGACGCAGGCGACAGGGCCGGCGAACTTCTGGTGCACGGTATCCCAGACGTTGCGCAGGTCAGCAGCCTCAAGGCCCTGGAGCTCAGCGACGACGAGCTTATAGCCGTCGAGCTCGACGGCACCCTCGATGGCGCTGGAGATAGCGTCGGAGGAGCCACCGGTCAGCGCCTTCTTGAGCTTGTTAGACGTCTCGCGCAGCTCGGCCTGCAGGTTCTCCACACGAGCGGGAACCTCGTCAACGCGGCACTTGAGCGCAGCGGCAGCGGCGTCAACGAGTGCCAGGCGGTCGGCCATGTAGTCGAGGGCGCCCTTAGAGGTAACGGCCTCGATACGGCGGACGTTCGAGCCCGTGGAGGACTCGGAGATAATCTTGAACAGGCCGATCTCGGCAGTGTTGGTAGCATGCGTACCACCGCAGAGCTCGCGGGAGAACGGCTGGTCCTCGGCGCCCACGGAAACGACGCGGACGACGTCGCCATACTTCTCGCCAAACAGGGCGACGGCGCCGGCGGCCTTGGCCTCGTCGATGCCCATGACGCGGGTCACGACCGGCTTAGATGCAAAGATCTGCTGGTTGACCAGATCCTCGACAGCCTTGAGCTGCTCGGAGGACAGAGCCTCGAAGTGCGTGAAGTCAAAGCGCAGGTGCTCGGGCGTCACCAGCGAGCCGGCCTGAGAGACATGCTCGCCCAGGACGTGCTTAAGCGCGGCGTCAAGCAGGTGGGTGGCGGTGTGGTTGCGGCGCAGGAAGCCACGGCGCTCGGCGTCGAGCGCGGCGGTCACGGTAGCACCGACGGTCAGCGTGCCCTCGGCGGCGTGCGCAACGTGGGCATACAGGCCGTTGTGGTTCTTGGTATCGGAAACGGTCAGCGAAGCGCCCTCGGCGGAAAGCTCGCCGGCGTCACCCTGCTGGCCGCCCATCTCGGCATAGAACGGGGTGCGGTCGAGCACGATCTCAACATCATCGCCCGCGGCAGCGGACTCGACGGACTCGCCGTTGCGCACGATGGCGACAACCTTGGCGCCTTCGATCACATCGTTGTCATAGCCGTCGAACTCGGTCGCAGCGACCTTGTCCGAAAGCTCGACCCACACGTCGTTGAAGCTACCCCAGGCGTCGCCCTTGACATTGGCGCGAGCACGGGCCTTCTGGTCCTCCATGCAGGCGGTGAAGCCGTCCATGTCGACGTCATGGCCAGCGGTGCCGGCAATCTCGACGGTCAGGTCGATGGGGAAACCAAAGGTGTCGTGCAGCTTAAAGGCGACATCACCCGGGAGCACGGCGCCATCGGCAAGCGCTGCCAGGGCCTCGTCCAGGTAGACGCGACCGTTGTCGAGCGTCGTGGAGAAGCGCTCCTCCTCGGAGGCGACGATACCCTTAACGAGCGCGACGTTCTTGAGCAGCTCGGGATAGGCCTCGCCCATCTGAGCGTTGACCTCGTCGATGAACTTGGTCAGGAAGGCGCCCTCGATGCCCAGCAGGCGGCCGTGGAACACGGCACGGCGGAGCAGGCGACGAAGGACGTACTCGCGACCCTCGTTACCGGGGAGGATGCCGTCAGAGATCATAAAGTCGACGGCACGGGAGTGGTCGGCGATGATGCGCAGGGAGCGGCTGGCACCGGAGTAATCGTCGGCGTCATAGGTCTTGCCGCTGATCTCCTCGCCCAGCTTGATGAGGTGCTGCATCAAATCGCCGTCGTAGTTGGCGGTCTTGTGCTGCATGATGGCGGCCATGCGCTCCAGGCCCATGCCCGTATCGAGGTTGCGGTGCGGCAGCTCCGGCATTGAGCCGTCCTCCTGGCGGTCGTACTGGGTAAACACGAGGTTCCAGAACTCAAGGAAGCGGTCGCAGTCGCAGCCGGGCTTGCAGTCGGGGCTGCCGCAACCGACCTCCTCGCCCATGTCAAAGTAGATCTCGGAGCACGGACCGCAGGGGCCGGTGGGGCCGGCAGCCCAGAAGTTGTCGTCCTCGCCCAGGCGGGAGATGTGGTCCTCGGCAACGCCCAGAGAACGCCACACGTCGTGGGTCTCGTCGTCCTCGGTAAAGACGGTAAAGTACAGGCGATCGAGCGGCAGCTTGAACTCCTTGGTGATGAGCTCGAAGGCCCAAGCGCAAGCCTGCTGCTTGGAGACGCCGCCAAAGGAGAAGTCACCGAGCATCTCGAAGAACGACAGGTGACGGCCGTCCTCGCCGATGCAGTCGATGTCGTTGGTGCGGACACACTTCTGGCAGGAGATCGCGCCGATCTCCTTCATGGTCTTCTTGCCCTGGTAGTACTCCTTAAACTGGTTCATGCCGGCGTTGGCAAGCAGCAGCGAGGGGTCGTCGGGAACAAGGGACGAAGAAGGATAGAGCTTAAGACCGCGCTCCTCAAAGAAGTTGAGGAACTTGGAGCGGATCTCGGCCGTAGTCATTGACGGGTAGTCAGCACTCATAGAGGGAATCTCCTCGGTTTCACATCGAAACAGTTCAAACGTAACGATATTACCATCCCGCCGCGCAAGTGCAAAAAAGAGGGCCGACATAAAGCCGACCCTACAGCGAAAGTGCACGTTATTTAGGAGTATGCGATGCATTGAAAAAGCTACTATAGAATTGCATATAAGATTCACCCGGAAGGAGCGATCGATGAAAAGCAAACGATTTGTCCTGAATGCACTTCTGGTTGTAGCACTTTTAGCGCTTTTGGCTTTCTCCTGCTGGTACGCAAACCAACCAGCATTTGGCTACGTATTGTATGCAGTAATGTCCGGCGATAAAGCCTATTACACTCTACGCGCAATTGACGTTCTCTTTTTCTATGTAGCCGGCCCCTTATCAATCGCTTTGCTCGCGTTTCTTGTCATTTACAACTTCAAGAAACGCTAGCGGTGCCTATTTGGAATCCGAATCGTCCATGGAGCCGTCGATGCCGGTTTTGGTATCGTCGTCCGAGTTGGAGTCATCGTCCTTGGCGAAGGGATTCTTGAAAAAGCTCGTCGCATCGGGCTGCAGGCCCGAGAGCTTGATCCAGGGATTCTCGAGCTCGGGCTTGGGCATCGCCTGGGCCTCGGGCGCGGTCTCGTTGCCGATGAGCTCGGACTCGTAAATGAACGTATCGTCTCCAAGCGCGTCGTAGGCGGCGACCGGGTTGCCCTCGGCATCGCGATATGGCGTGCCCTTAAATACAGCGCCGTCGTATGCCACGAGCTGGCGACCGGTCTCGTTCTCAAAGTAGTAGACGAAAATGCCCTTGAGGGCCGCGCACAGCGGAATGGCGATGACCATGCCGATGGGACCCATAAGTGCCGAACCAATAACGAGGGCCGTCAGGCTCATGATGGGATGCACCTGCACCGAACTCTGCATGACCTTGGGGGAAATGACGTTATCGGTGACGTTTTGAGCCACCATGGTCACAACGAGCGTCCACAACGCCAGCATGGGGCTGAACATAAAGCCAAGCACCGTGGCGATAGCCGCGCTTACCCAGGGACCGACAACCGGGACCAAGTGCATGATGCCGGTAAAGATGGCCATGAGTGCCGCGTAGGGATGGCCAATGAGCGTAAAGCCGATAAAGGCGAGGATGCCACCGCAGATGGACGTCACGACCATGCCGCGCATATAACCGCCGACCGAGCGCGAAAGAATCGCGACCATAAAGCGGTACGAGGTCTCTTTTTCCTGTCCGATGATGGTACAGACCTCGTGGTGCATACGGGGATAATCGCAGGCAAGCCAGTGGGCAAGCACCAAACCCAGGAAGATTACGAACAGCTGCGAGGCCGTGTTGGTGATCAGCGGGAACACGCCGCGACCGAGCTCAGCGGCGATTTGCGATACGTACTTGGACGCCACAGTAACCAGCGAGGACAGATTATCGTCCAGGTACTCCTTGAGCGGCGTGTTGTTGAGCGTCTTAGCGTGCGAAATCATCTCGTTGAGATCACCGCCCGCAACGCGAAGCTGCTCAGGCAGACGGCTCAGGACTTCCATAATCTGACCGAGCAAAATAGGCGACAGGATGCAGACGACGCCGACGAGCACTGCCACAACCACGATCAGCGCGATGAGCGAACCGATGCCACGACCGACGCCGTGATGCTCGAGCCAGTTAGTGATCGGCGACATCACAAAAGCGATGATGGAACCGACAGCGAGAAACTCGATAACAGGCGCCAGGATACCCATAAGGTTAAAGATGACGGCTGCGATGACAATGCAGCCAACGACAGCCCAAATGCGAAGCGTCAGAATACGAGTATCGCGCAGCGTGCGGTCGGTTTGTTGGGGGCGCTCAATCATGAACGAACCATCACTCCGTCGGGGTCGATCTTGTCCTGTATCTTCTTAAGGGTACGGCGCAGCAGGCGCGAAACCTGCACCTGCGAGATACCCAGCTTCTTGGCGATCTCGATCTGGGTCATGCCCTTCACAAAGCGCAGCTCGATAACCTCACGCTCACGCGGCGAGAAATCGCGAATGGCTTCCTCGATCACCAGGCGGTCATCGGTAAAATCGAGCTCGTTGTCGTCATCGGCATAGCGGTCGAGAATCGAGGGGGCATCATCGGAATCGGACGCGCCAGGAGCCTCGATGGGCACCGAGGTATAGGCCGAAGACGATTCCATGGCCTCCAGCACCTCGTCGACGGTCACACCCAGGTACTCAGCGATTTCTTCAACCTTAGGCGAGCGCTGCAACTCATTGGTGAGCTTGTCGGTGGCCTGGTTGACCTTGGCAGAAAGCTCCTGCAAACGGCGCGGCACGCGCACGCTCCAGCCCTTATCACGGAAGTGACGCTTGATCTCGCCCAGGATGGTAGGCGTGGCAAACGTCGTGAACTCGAGTCCGCGCTCGGGGTCAAAGCGGTCGATAGCTTTGAGCAAACCCAGATAGCCGACCTGCATAAGGTCGTCGAGCGGCTCGCCGCGGTTCTTAAATTTGTTGGCAAGAAACCTTACCAGGTTCATATGGGACATGACGAGCTGCTCACGTGCGTCCGGATCACCGGTCTCTTTGTAGCGACGAAACAGCTCGCGGGTTTTCTCCTTGTCCCAAGCGGTCTTACCGCTCCGGGAACGTTCGGTCATATTAGATATCCGCCTTGAGGTCGAGGGAAAGCGTCAGGGGCGCCGCAGTCTTTTCGTAGGAATCGCACACGCTCGCGAGGATGAGCTCGGCATACACCGCAGCCTGGTCGTCTTCATCGACCGTAGCCTGGTCGCCAAAGGTAATAGTCATGCCAACGTGGGTCTCATCGACATCGAATTTGATGGTGATGTCATCGCAGTCGACCGCGGTGCAACCAAAGATGAAAGCCTCCTCAGCAGCCATGCGGATGTCCTCGATGCGATCGACAGACATAGAGCACAGGGCACCAACGTTGGCTGCCGTCATGCGCACAAGGCGAGCGAGACGCGGGTCACCGGCAACGGTCAACGCGATAGGGCAGGTTGCTTCGCTACTCATCGCAGGACTCCTCAGAGGTCTCGGCGGGCGTATAGGTGTAATACTGAGCCGGCTTGGATACAGACTTCTGACCATCATCGTCGCCCGCGGCGGCCTCGTCCTCGCCAATTAGGACGCGCTCGGTAGGGTGCTCGGCTTCTTCGGCGGCAGCGGAAAGCTTGCGCTCGGCTTCAGCTGCAGGAGCCTTCACCTTATTGAAGAGCTTCTGCACAGCACCGGCGGCAGAGTCGGTCACGCTCGACACAGCATTGCTGGCCTCGGCCATGCTGCCCGTAACCTCGGAAATGTCGCGAACCACGGCTTCGACCTCTACGAGATTGGAGGTAAGGGCATCAACTGCCGTCTTGCTCGACTTAAGCAGCGGCTCCATCTGGGCAAGCGCCGGCGTAAGCTCATCGACAGCGCCATCGAGCTTTGCCACCACAGGCTGAGCCTCGGCGATGGTGTTGTTGAGGTCGTTCACGGTCTTATCGAGCGAGTCAACAACATTGCGGGTCTTGCGCAGGGTAAGCGCGAGCTCAGCGATGGCCCACACGCCGGCAACGGCGAGCAGCAGCAGGGCGATTTGAATGGGACTCATACAAGCCTCCCGGAAGAATCGAAATACAGACGCTTTTCATGGTACCCCAAAGGGGACCGAACATGCCAAGAGCAGCAACGTGGGACAAAATTATCAGCAGCTACTTCGGTGCATTCCCGCTGCGGTCACGTTCGCTCTGCTCTACGCGCCACTCTTCCCAGCCGCGCCCGGCAGGCTGCCAGAACGCACCGCGCTCCAGCCCCTCGGGCAAATAGCGCTGATCGACCCAGCCTTCAGGATAATCGTGCGGGTATTTATACACACCGTATTCATCGCTGCCCGGGCGATGGCGATCGCGCAGATAACTCGGCACCTCGCGAAGCCCACTAGAATGTATATCGGCCAGCGCCGCATCGATCGAAGCCTCACACGCGTTGGATTTTGGCGCCAAGCACACATAGAGTGCAGCCTGAGCCAGGTTAATGCGGCACTCGGGATAGCCAATGACCTCGGCAGACTTAAACGCGGCATGCGCCACCAAAAGCGCCTGCGGGTCGGCGTTGCCAACATCCTCAGAAGCGTGAATCATAATGCGGCGAGCGATAAACTTAGGATCCTCCCCAGCATCGATCATGCGCGCGAGCCAATAGATCGTGGCATCGGGGTCGCTACCGCGCATGGACTTGATGAACGCACTGATGATGTCGTAGTGCATGTCGCCGTTTTTGTCATACGTAAAGCCGCGACGCGGGTTGGCGATCTTTACGTCATCCACGGTGATGGGATAGCGCTCCCCCGCCGCGGGCGCTGGCGTTCCCTCGGTATCGGGACGCGTGACGGCAATCTCGCTCGCAAGCTCGAGCGTCGTGAGCGCCGAGCGAGCGTCACCCGCTGCCAGCGTGCAGATGGTCTTGACCGTATCCTCATCGGCCGAGAACTTACCGTTCAAACCCTGCGGCGCCTCGAGCGCACGCTCAATAAGCGTGGCGATATCCTCGTCTTTAAGATGCTCAAGTTCCACCACGCGACCGCGCGAGAGCAATGCCGAGTTGACCTCGAAGTACGGATTCTCCGTCGTGGCGCCAATCATTATGACGGTACGGTTCTCAACTGCATGCAGCAGGGCATCCTGCTGCGACTTGGAGAAGCGGTGAATCTCATCTATGAAAAGAATGGTGCGGCGGTCGTAGGTATTCAGGCGCGTCTTGGCCTCGTCAATCACGCGACGAAGGTCCTTTACGGTGCCCGTCACGGCGCTGACCTCGACAAACTCGCTCTTAGTATGGTTGGCGATAATGTGGGCCAGCGTCGTCTTGCCCGTACCGGCCGGCCCGTACAGAATCACACTCGACAGCACGTCGTGCTCAATCGCGGCACGTAACCACGAGCCCTTACCGACGGCCTTTTGCTGGCCCACATACTCGTCGAGTGAATTGGGCCGCATGCGCACCGCAAGCGGCGCATTCTGAAAGGAACGCTCACGCGTCGAAGCAGAAAAAAGGTCGTCCATAGCCATCCCGTGCGTCAATCAAAAACGTTTTCCACCAACAGTATACCGAATAAATACGAACTACCGTTCGTTAATATAGGTACGGTGCGGAAACTCCAATCCCGGGAACAGCTTGCTCGTAAGCTCGCAGAAATAGCCGTCCGTCATGCTCGCGATGTAATCCACCACCGCTTGATCCTTGTCGTCCTGCCAGGCATAGGTGCGATCGTAGTAGAAAAGCTGCCGCTCAATGCGAGAAATGTGGTGCTTAAAGATATACGAAGACTCGTCGCCTTCGTTTATATCCTGCAGGCAACGGTCGTAGAGCTTTTCGAAGGCCTCGCGCAGCTCCGCTTCGGAGTCGCCTTCAATGCCGCCCTTGCTATAGATCTTCTCGTAGTTCTCGCGCTTGGCTCGGCGGATCTCCTCAAACAGGTCCTCGCTCATCTCGATGCGTGGCTTACCATAGCTGTGCTCGACGATATCGATGGAAGCATGCGTAAGGATCCAGCTGTTGTATGCCCCGCCCAGGTCATCGTCAAAGGCGTCGGGTGACAGCAGACCCGCCGAAATGGCGTCTTGGCGATCGCGCCCCACGTAGGCAAGGATATCCGAGATGCGAACCACGCAGCCCTCGAGCGTCATGGGGCGCAGGTGCTCAATTGCGCTGTAACCTGTGGCAATGCAATCCTCAACCGTAAGGTCGAACTGGTCAAAGGAGCTCATGTCCGAAAGCTCAAACACACGCTGTTCGTACTCACCGTTGTGGCATAGCACGCCGTCGAGCGTCTGGAGCGACACGTTGCGGCCGTACAGCGCGTCGAGCACGCGGACCGACTGCACGTTATGGAAAAAATAACGACCCGTGCGCTCGTGATAGATATCGTTGAGGAATCGCTCACCGGCATGGCCAAAGGGCGTGTGGCCCAAGTCGTGGCCTAAGCCAATCGCCTCGATCAGATCGCAGTTGAGCCCCAGGGCACGTCCGATATCGCGCGCGATGCGCGAAACAAGCTGCACGTGCAGGCCGCGACGCGACAGGTCGTCGTTGCTGCGAAAACTAAAGACCTGCGTTTTGCCTGCATAACGGGTGTATGCGGGCAGATGCAAAATCTTTTCGGTATCGCGCATAAATGCCGGACGCATGAGCGTGCCCACATCTGCGGCTCGATCGAAGCGTCGAATGACCTGGTCGTCACAACATCGATAGGGATTAACGACACCTGAGCCGCGGTCGGCGGCGATACGCCCGACCAACTCGGGCGACAACGCCGCGGGAATGCGATCCATACGCGCCTTAATGGCGGCTGTCTGTTGATTGGTTGCCATGGCATGCTCCTTAAAAAGGGCGCGCAAACGGTTACAGCGTACTACCCACAACCTCGATTATGGCAAATATCGGCACCAAAAACGGCAGCAATGGCAGGGAGCGCGATTTTGCGATGAGACAGGCGGCGGCAAGGGCCAGGAGCGCAGCCGCAAACGCGACGATACCACCCAAGGGATCGAAGGTACAAAGGGCAAAGAGCGCCTTGGCGTCCCCCATACCAATGCCGGGAGCGTGGCGAACACGACGCCAAAGCGACTCAGTAAGCATAAGGGCAAGGTAGGCGATGGCAGCAAGACCGGCATGGTCAAGCGCCGTGTTAACGCCCTTGTCGAGCCAAACGCCTGCAAACGCCGCCACCGCACACGCGCCGGCAAGCTGATTGGGAAACCGTCGCTCACGGGCATCAATCGCCGCGCCGGCAAAGATGCAAATCCAAAACGGAATATAGACCATCTAACACCTCCTTGGGCAGCAGCTCAAACGCAAAAACCACCACAAAGGTGCCTGTCCCCTTTGTGGTGGTTTTGATCGTGGTTATTTGGCGCCTTGCATGACCTCGTCAAGGGTAACGCTCACGGCGTGCTGCGTCGGCACCCAGTCGACCTTCAAGAACAGTGCTGCCACCGTAATGGGGATATAGCTGAACATAAAGATCGGGAAGGTAAACAGGTTGGTCACCAGACGCCACTTTTGCGCGCAGTGAATGTGCTTGTACTCAAAGATGGTCGTGAGCAGCGCCAGGATAAAGAACGTTTGATACATCATGGCGAAGGTCATAATGAGAGAAGCGGCACACGCCTGCATCTCAACCTCGGTGGCCAGGAAGCCGTGCGAAAGACCGCCCACAATCAGGAACGTGGCATTGGCGAGCATCGAGATCAGAGATAGCAACATACCCGGGGCGATCGTCATAAACATGTCGTAAGCGGCAAAGCGATGGTAGCGAAAGGTCGATTTGACCAGGTGCTTACCATACGTAAAGAACACCTGGTAGAAGCCCTTGGTCCAGCGCATACGCTGCTTCCAGGAAGCCTTAAACGTCACGGGCTGTTCGTCAAAGAACTCCGCCGGTGCATAGCCAATGCGAATGCCGTGAATGGCGCAGAACGTGGTGAACTGAATATCCTCGGTCAGCGTGTGGAACTGCCAGCCGTGCATGCCCTCGATAACACTGGCGGAGATGAGGTAGCCCGAACCCGAGACGGCGCAAGACGTCTTGCAGATGTTGCGCGCGTTGTTGAGGAAGCGCGCCTCGCGCAGATACCACGTGGCATTAGCCGCAGAGATCCACGAGCTGCCGAAGTTCTTGGAGTTACGATAGCTCGTGACCACATGGAAACCCTGGTCAAAAGCGTCGTTCATCTTGGAGACGTAATCACGGGAGATGACGTTATCGGCATCGAAAATAAAATAGCCCTCAAAGGTATCGGGATACTCGTTGAGAATGCGGTCGAAACCAAAGTCCATGACCCAGCTCTTACCCTTGCGGGCAAGGTCGTTGCGCTCATAGACAATGGCGCCCGCCTCGCGCGCAAGCTGTGCCGTGTTGTCGGTGCAGGCGTCGGCGACCACAAAGACCTCGATAAGCTCGGACGGATAGTCCTGATCCTTGATGGAGCGAACGAGGTTGGCGATCACAGCCTCCTCATTATGCGCCGCGATAAAGAAGGCATAACGATGGAGTTTTTTGGCCTTGGGAGGCGCGACCTCGCCACGAAGAGCGCCGATGACAAAGAAGACCACCTGGTACAGAAAGCAGACCGTGAGCAGCGTGACGACAATCTGATTGAAGATCACGATGGGTGTGTTGGTTTGTAAAAAGGCGAGCATGCAGGCTCCCAGCAACGCGTTACGTAGACAACCGTATATCTTACCGCAGGCTTACCGAGTTCAAGAAACCACCTAATACTAGCTAGGCTTCGAACAGACCGAGCTGCGGGACGATTTCGTCACCGGCGGCAGTGAGACCGAGCGAACGCGGGGCCAGGTCATCCAAAACCGCCGCAAGATCCCACGGTAGCTCGTCGCGGCACTCGATGCGCTCGCCCGTCACGGGATGGTCGAACGCCACGCGCCAGGAATGGAGGAACTGCCTGGTCAGACCCTGATCGGCACGCGTATCACACTTGCCGTAGAGCGGGTCGCCCACGCAGGCATGGTTGATATGGCGCATGTGCACACGAATCTGATGCGTGCGACCGGTAAACAGGTGGCACTCGACGAGCGTGTAGCCGTCGTCGAAACGCGTGGAATCAAAGCGCTCGAGCACCTTGAAGGTCGTGATGGCCTGACGCGCAAAGGGGTCATCGGAAACCGCCATCTTGACGCGGTCGCGCGTCGATCGGGCGATACCGGTGTTGATAGTGCCCTCGTCCATGGCGATGTGACCGTGAACGAGCGTGATATAGCGACGGTCGAGCGTGCGCGTGCGGATAAGATTTTGAAGCGCGCGCTGGGTGTCGTCGTCTTTTGCCGCGAGCATAAGGCCCGAGGTATCGCGATCCAGGCGATGCACGATGCCGGGGCGGTCCTCACCCTGCACGGTACCAAGATGATCGATACCGCAATGGTAGACCAGAGCGTTTGCAAGGGTGCCGCTCTCGTGGCCATGGGCGGGGTGGCACACCAGGCCGCGCTGCTTGGAGAGCACGATGAGGTAGTCGTCCTCGTAACGGATATCGAGGGGAATGGCCTCGGGAATCACATCAGTGGGATCGTGCGGCTCGGGCAGGTCGACCGAGATGCGGTCACCGGAGCGCACGGCATACTTTTTTGACAGGCAGGTCTCGCCGTTGACGGCCACGGCGCCTCCCTCGATCAGATGCGCGCAGGCAGAGCGCGTGGGACAGCCATCGTTGGCGCCCAGATAGGCGTCAAGACGCTGACCAGCGGAATCGTCGGCAACGAGAATATGGATGTCGGCCATTAGCGCTCATTCCTTTCGCGAATCTTGCGGGCACGCTCCCCACGTTGCTTGGCTTTGCGTTTGGCGCGAGCCTCGTCACGGGCGTTGAGCTCGGCGGTCGCATCGACCTCGCGAGCGGCAGGACTCAAGAACATATAACCGATGAGCGCCAGCACGACACCGACCGTAATGCCGATATCGGCAACGTTAAAGACGGGAAAGTCGATGAACGTGGTGGCGATAAAATCGGTCACGAAGCCAAAGACAAGGCGATCGATAGCATTGCCAATAGCACCGCCCGCAACCATAGCCATGCCCACAACCTCAAGACGAGCGAGCCGAGGCGCACGGAGCAAGTACAAGGCAATGGCGATAATGACCGCAAGCGCCAGCACGGCAAACGCTATGCCATGCCCCTCGCCCATGCTAAAGGCGGCTCCGATATTGCGGACAAACAGAAAATCGATCACGCCGGGGATAACGGTCACATGCAGAGCATCGCCCGCGGCACGAACCGCAAGCTTGGTCAGCTGGTCAACGAGCAACACAACAAGCGCCACCCCACCAGCAACACCCAACCGCCAACGCAAAGGCGGCGTCATATCCGCAGAACGACCCAAAGAAATCCCCTACCCTCAAGAACAATCGAATTCCGTTTAACGCAGTAGATAATCATACATTGACGCAAGCAAGAAGCGACAAATCTCCCAAGAACGGAAACACCGCAGGTAGAGCATAAATGAGCGAGCGGGTCGCATTTGAGACAAGGTGACGTGAAATGAAAGGGCGCTGACCTTTCGGTCGCGCCCTTGAAATTGAACGTCAGATTGTCCAAATGCGGCCCGCGCAGCGTCGGCAGGTCCGCCGTTAGGTAGAACGGCGGAACCTAAAGGGCGTCAGCGCAGCGCTTGCAGATATGCGCGTGGCCGTTGTACTCGCCGACAGTGGTGCGATAGTTCCAGCAACGGTCGCAGCACTCGCCCTCGGCAGCCTCAATAGCAACGGAAAGCTCCTCGCCCTGGGTCAGCTCAACATCGGAGACGATGTAGAACTCGGCCAGGTCGACGGCTTTGTCGCCGGTCAACAGCGCATACATCTCGGCGGGAACGACCGCCTTGACGCGAACCTGCTGGCTCTTGGTGAAGGTGCCGGCAGAACGGGCATCCTCAAGGGCCTTGGTCACGGCGCTACGGAGCTCGAGCGAAGCCTCGAGCACGCCCTCAAACTCATTGGCCTCGTCGACCGTGATAGGCGACTTGTACCAATCGAGCAGCGCGGCGTAATTCTGGTGATCAACGCAGCCGGCGGGCGCATAGGCCATGGCCTCGTCGACGGTGTAGGACAAGATCGGCTGCAGATCGCGCATGAGCATCGAGAAGAGCTCGGCGAGCACGGTCTGAGCGCTGCGGCGCTCGAGCGAGCCGGGCTTCTCGCAGTACAGACGATCCTTCAGGGCGTCGAGGTACACGTTGGAGAGCTCGGTAACCACAAAGTCGTAAAGCGCACGGTAGGCGCGCGGGAACTCGTAGCAGGAGTAAGCGTCGTCGACCTCGGCCTGGACCTGGGTCAGGCGGGCAACCATGAGCTTGTCGAGCGGCAGCAGGTCGGCAAAGGCGACGCCGTCGGTCTCGGGCTCAAACTGACCCTCGAGCTCGGAGAGCAGGAAGCGCAGCGTGTTGCGGAAACGACGGTAGGCATCGGACGTACGAGCAAGGATCTCGTGGTCGATGGACACGTCGGAGCTGGTATCGACCGAGGCGACCCACAGGCGGATGATGTCGGCGCCCATCTCGTCGCAGACCTTGTTGGGGTCGATGACGTTGCCGAGCGACTTGGACATCTTGCGGCCCTGGCCGTCGAGGGTGAAGCCCTGCGAGACGACCGCCTTGTACGGGGCGTGACCATTGGCACCCACCGAGGTGAGCAGCGAGCTCTGGAACCAACCGCGGTGCTGGTCGGAGCCCTCAAGATACACGTCCGCCGGATACTCCAGCTCGGGACGGTACTCGCAGACGGCCTTCCAGGACACGCCGGAATCCCACCACACGTCGAGGATGTCCTTATCGGCCTTGAGGTGATGGCCGCCGCACTTGGGGCAGACGCAGGCCTCACCCAGGTAGCTCTCGGGAGCGTCGGTGAACCAGGCGTCGGAGCCCTTCTCGTGGAAGAGCTTGATGACGGCGTCGAGCGTGGCATCGTTCATGACCTTCTCGCCGCAGTCGGCGCAGGTGTAGCTGGGGATGGGCACGCCCCAGTTGCGCTGACGGCTGATGCACCAGTCGGGACGCTGCTCGACCATGGCGCCAATGCGGTTGGCGGCATGGGCCGGATACCACTTGACGTTCTCGCGGACCTCTTTGCCAGCCTGCTCGCGCAAACCGGTCTTGTCCATCGAGACAAACCACTGGTCGGTAGCACGGAAGAGCACCGGGTGCTTGCAGCGCCAGCAGTGCGGATAGCTGTGCGTGATCTTCTTCTCGAGGACCAGGGTGCCGCGCTCGCGCAGGAACTCGATGATGTGCGGGTTGGCCTCATCGGTATCCATACCGCTGAAGGGGCCACCGGTGCCAAACTCCTCACCGGTGTAGAACTTGCCGTCGTCATCGACCGGCATGCAGATGTCGGTGATGCCCTCCTTGAGGCAGGCAAAGTAGTCGTCGACGCCATGGCCGGGCGAGTTGTGGACGATACCGGTACCGTCGTCGACACCGACGTAATCGGCCAGCAGCGCCACGCCCTCGACACCGTCAAAGACCGGCTGCTTGTAATGGATGTGGTGGAAGGTCTCGGCGGGAACCACATAGGGCTTGCCGTCGACCATGACCGGGGTGTACTCCCAACCGAACTCCTCGCAGCACTTGGGAGCCAGGTCCTCGAGCATGACCTCGGCGCGGCCGTCGTGCTCAACGGCGACGTAAGCGGCGCCGGGCTTGAGGGAAACTGCCTGGTCGGAGGGGATGGTCCACGGCGTGGTCGTCCAGATGATAAAGTCAACCGGGCCGTCGAAGTTCTCGAGGCCGGCGGGCTTGGAGGTCATCTCAAAGCGCACGAAGATGGAGGGGCTCGTCTCGTCGGAGTACTCAATCTCGGCCTCGGCGAGTGCAGTGTGGCAGTGCTTGCACCAGTGGACGGGCTTGTGGCCGCGATAGATCATGCCCTTGTCGAACATGGCCTTGAAGACCTCGATGTCGGCGGCGTCATGCTGGTGATAGAGCGTCAGATAGGGATTGTCCCAGTCGCCGAGCACGCCCAGGCGACGGAAGCCGGCCTTCTGCAGCTCGATGTTCTCGACAGCGAACTTGTTGCAAAGCTCGCGGATCTTAGCCGTGGAGGTCTGGTTGAACTTCTCGGTGCCGAGCTTCTCCTCGACCTTGTGCTCGATCGGCTGACCGTGGCAGTCCCAACCGGGGACATAGGGAACCTCATAGCCCTGCATCATCCAGTAACGGTTGATCATGTCCTTGGAGATCTTATTCATGGCGTGGCCGATGTGGATCGGGCCGTTGGCGTACGGAGGGCCGTCGTGCAGCACGAACTTCTTGTGACCCTCGTTCTTCTTTAAAACTTGCTCGTAGACCTTGTTGTCCTGCCAGTCCTTGAGTCGCTTGGGCTCGGACTTGGAAAGACCGGCACGCATGGGAAATCCGGTTTTGGGCAGATTCATCGTCTGCTTGTACTCGTTTGCCACGGTACCCCTTTCTTGTCATGGGCGCGCACGCCCGTTGGGCACCAAAAAAGCGCCCGTCCCTGCAAGCTGGGACGAAGCGCCACAAAACGGGCTGCACGCCCGCAAAAGCTCTTCGCTTAACCACCCAGCTTAGATGCCCTCGCCCGCGTATTCGCGCGCTCGCATCCGTTACTCGGCTGGCCTGTATCGACGACCATCTCGGCGATGTCTACTAAGACGAACCTGCGCGGTACGTCCGTTGGGACCGCAGCTCCGGGGTGATTTTCATCGGTCGCATGCACGGGTTCTCAGCGCTCCCCGCTCTCTGTAGCATGCGGACGGCCGACTACTCGTCCCCATCAACGCTTATGCGGAGTATGCTAGCACGTTCCGCGCCGGCTAAAAACCCTCAACACTGGTTTTATACGTTCGAAATTTCTCGCTATTACAGCCCTGCTCTAGGAGCAAAATACCTGAAAGCACTCTATCGAACGAAAGAAGGTTGCTATGCGCACGATTGGAATGAGCGACTACACCGTTGGCGAGGATTGCTTTGACGAGCTGCCCGCCGCACTGGCGGAGTACGGCGCGACAAAGGTCGCGATCATCGGTGGCAAGCAGGCACTGGCCGCAGCACTTCCCGGTATCGAAGCTGCGCTGGCAGGTACCGACGTCGAGATTCTGGAGACGCGCGTCTACGGTACCAACAGTACGCGTGCCAATATCGCCAAGGTCGTGAACTCCCCTGCCTGCCAGGAAGCCGACGTGCTCATTGCCTGTGGCGGCGGCAAGGCGCTCGATACCGTGAAGACGGCGGCCATCGAGCTCAAGAAGATCGTCTTTACGGTGCCGACGATCTGCTCCAACTGCTCGGCCGCGACCGCCATTGCCGTCGTGTATAACGACGACGGCTCGCTCGAGGGCTATTCGTACCCCAACAGACCGGCGCACATCTTCATCAACCCCAAGATCATCGCCGAGGCACCGGCAGAGTACTTCTGGGCCGGCGTGGGCGATGCCCTGTCTAAACAGCCCGAGGTCGAGTACGCCACGAGCGCCGGCAACCTGGAGCACACCGCCGGTCTTGGCCTGGCGCTCGCCCACACCTGTTCCGAGCCACTGTTTACCTATGGCGTCCAGGGTCTTGAGGACGTGCGCCAGAACCTGTCGAGCGAGGCTGTCAAGCAGATCGCGCTCGACATCGTGGTCAACACGGGCTACGTCTCCAACCTGACCAACCAAAACGATTACTACTACAACTCGAGCGTGGCGCACGCGTTCTACAACGCCACCTGCAGCATTCCGCGCGAGGGCACCTACCTGCACGGCGAGGTCGTAAGCCTGGGCGTGCTCGTGCTGTTCGCCTACACGGGCGACACCGAGAACCTTAAGCACTACGCTGCCTTTAACAAGCAGATGGGGCTGCCCGTGACGCTTGAGCAGGTCGGCCTTACCGAGGCCGACATCCCGGCGCTGTGTGAGAATGCCCACGCCACCAACGAGTGGAAGCAGGGTAACCCGGAGCCCTTCACCGACGAGAAGTTCGCCGCCGCCATCAAGGCCGCCAACGCCTACGGACACACGCTCTAGCTCTAACCCAAAACCACCACAAAGGGGACAGGCACCTTTGTGGTGGTTTTTTATTGCTCCAACATTCAGTTCGCACTCGAACCCGATTCTATACGAGAAAGGGTCCGGGTACGTTTTTTGTTTATCGGTAATTCTGCGGAAGGACCACTCGGAACGGTAAACAGAAACGAACAGAGGCAGAGTACCATCGTGGTGATGGTATCCTGCCTTTTGTTTTGCGGAACCAAGGTCGCTTTATGCGAACTTGATCGCCACTTATATGGCGCATTGATGGCAATTGCTGCGTACGTGCGTACCGGGAGCCTGTACACCTCTGGCAAGGCGTAACACACTAGACTTTGTTCCAAAGTCCGTGTGCTAAGGGGGCAGGGCCCTTAGAATTCCTGTGGGGTGTGTACGCACGTACGCAGGAAAACAGCAAATTACGCTATATCAGGGCGTTCTTTCATTGGTGAGTATGGTATACACGGCTTAGTTCAACAAATAAGAATTTATATATAAAGGAGAATATTGATGAAAATGTTTTTATGTTCACACTTTTCAGGTGTAGGAAGTCTGATAAAGGAAGAAATTGTAAATAAAAAAGTCGCATTTATCCCAACAGCCTCGCTGCGTGAAGGCTACACCGGTTATGTCGGCTCGGCTCGAAAATTATTCAAAAAGTTGGGAGCAATCGTAACTGAAATTGATATTTCAACGGAGGCTTATTCAAC
>JAGZPG010000027.1:0-3916 GCA_018382775.1 Collinsella sp.
CCGATCGGCGGCCCCTCGGGGCTTGCCCGTATCGTAGGCAATGCGCCGAATGCTCGCCATCGAAATTTATCGGTGGCCCACTTCAGACTGTAATGGGCGATCCGGCGATGCGTGGCCTAGCAGCTCCTACAGGTCCACCTCGTTGAGCCATGTCGGCAGCGCGGTCTGCCGGATGCCTGCCGTCTGCAGCTTTTTGGCGAGCATTCCTGCCGAGCGGACCTCGTTCATGGTAAAGCGCAGCAGAGGGTGGCCGTAGAGCGATAGGTGCGCCTCGCGCTGTCGTTCGGCAACGAGCGCCTCGGCGGTGGTGCGTCCGGCCAGCATGGTCTGGTCGGTATATTTGATGAGCCCGTCGAGCTCGCCCAGCGTGAGTTCCCGCGCCTGGCGCTCCCAGGCAAAGTCCGTTCGTATGGGCTTGGCCGAATCGAAGGGGTCCGTCAGCTCGTATTGAAGCCAGTCGGGCGCAAAGCCCGTCTCGATCATGACGGCTCGGGCGACCGATTCCCCGCCGCTCTCGGCGCGGGCGTCGGCATATCGAAGCGTTGTGAGGGCGGTGCGAATCGCGCGACCATTGCGGGCAGTCGCTCGTTGCTCAACGGCCTCCATCAGCTGTTCCGGCGCAAGGCCGAGCTTTGAGATCGCCGAATCGGCAATGGGCATGCCGTCGGCAAAACCAGTTTGCAGCAGGCAATCTGTGGCCGTTTGGATGGGCGGCGTTACCGATATGCCGGCTCTGCGTATTGCTCCGGCCGGCTCAATCTGGTGCCGCTGAATATGTGCGCCCGGACGAGCCGACGGCTTTGTCGAGCTGCAGACATGCACGACATTCAGGTGTCGCCACGAGACCTCGAGCCCCAGCAGGCAGGCGGCCGAAAACGAGCAGAACGTCCAATCGGGGTGGATGATCGCAAGGGCGCGAATAATCTCGCAATGACGCTGTGCCCGGTTGAGCTCATCCCAGCGCATTTTGCGCGCGAACAGTCCCGGCATGGGGGAGACGACCGTGCTGCCGGTGCGCCGAAGGAGCGCTTTTCGGATCGCCGTGCTCGGGGGAATCAGACAGCGTCCCTCTTGTTCGGCTTGGTTCAACAGCTGGTCGATGAGTTGGTCATTGCAATGGGTCATGAGCTACCGCCTCCTTTTGGGTGGCAAAAACGTATCAGCCGGAACTTGCCGCCCAACTGACCAAAAGCTGACCAAAATCTAACCATGCAGGTAGATGGCCTGTTTTCGGCGACATTTTTACATCCGAATCGGTGGGCGGTAATCGGCGACCTTGAACGGTAGCTAGATATGAAGTCTTGGTAAGTTTCGGGACGTGTACTTTTTTGAAAAAGAGCATTCTATCTGCTGTTTTGTGTTTCTGGATCGCATATTTGAAGGCATGTGATAAGGGCCGCGGATCGTCGTCTTGTACCTGCGGAAACTACGGCCCAGTTTTTGGCTCCAGAACGGGATGCATTTTCCGGAACGGTCCACGTGCGGTGGTGTACCGCTCCTTTTGCGTGCTCCGCTTGTCGAATTACGTTATAGCTAGCTATATTATAGGAAGGTATAATATAGCTAGCTATAACGTAAAGGAAGGATGGTCTATGTTTGTCGGAAGAACAGCGGAAATGTCCGAGCTCAATCGACTGTATGGCACGGACTCCTTTGAGATGCCTGTGATTTACGGCCGCCGCCGTGTGGGTAAAACGCGCCTTATCACAGAGTTCATCCAAGGCAAGAAGGCTATTTACTTTCAAGCTCGTCGTACCAATGCGGAGGCAAACCTGCACGGCTTTAGCCAGGCGATACTTGCAGGCTCGGTTGGTGCTGCAGGCGTGTCGTTTCGTAGTTTTGACGAGGCGTTCGATGCATTGGTCACCATGGCTCGAACGGAGCGTTTGATTGTCGTGATTGACGAGTATCCCTATCTCGCCCAATCAAATCCCGAGATCAGCTCGTTGCTGCAAGACAAGATCGACCACTTATACAAAGAGACCAGGCTAATGCTGATCCTATGCGGCTCGTCTCTTTCGTTTATGGAGGAACAGGTGTTGGGCTACGAGAGCCCACTATACGGTAGGCGTACGGCCCAGTTTAAGATCATGCCGCTCGATTTTACGACGACCCTCGGGTTGTGGCAGAGCATGGGTCGCGAAGACGCTGCAGTTTGCTATGGCATGACAGGTGGCATTCCTGCATATATCGAGAAAGTCGATCCTGCCGCACCGCTCAAGGACAACATCAAACGTCTTTTTCTAACTCCTACGGGCTATCTCTTTGAGGAGCCGAGTAACCTGCTGTTGCAAGAGTGCCGCAATCCCGAGCAATATGATGCGATCGTGCAGGCAATTGCCCAGGGGCGCTCGAGGATCTCGGAGATTGCGAGCTCTACGGGAATCCCTGCGAGCAACGTAAAGAGCTATGTGGATAAGCTGGCGTCGCTTGGGATTGTCGAGCGCGAGCTGCCCCTAAACGAGACGAGCAATAAGCGAGCCGTGTATCTGCTGAGCGACCAGATGTTTAGGTTCTGGTACAAGTTTGTTCCGCAGAACATCGGGCTGATTCAAAACGATATGGCCGAGATGGCGTATAAGCGCATTGAGCCACACGTATCGGATTACATGGGTACGGTCTTTGAGCTTATATGCAGACAATACGTGTACGAACTCGCGCGAGCGGGCCAGCTCGATGTGGTTCCGGCGAGCGTCGGGCGCTGGTGGGGGACGGATAATCGCACGCATACGCAGGAAGAAATCGACTTGATTGTTGACGATGGCGAGGGCACTGCGCTGTTTGCGGAGTGCAAATGGCGCAATGAACCGGTGGGCGAGGATGTTCTGGAAAAGCTCGTGTACCGAAGCGAGCTCTTTAGGCGGCAGCATAAAAGCTACGTGATCTTCTCGAAGCACGGCTTTACGCAGGGATGTCGGGATACCGCGGAGAGTAGGGGAGACGTCAAGCTGATCTCGTTTGCTGAGATGTGTGAGCGGGATAACGCTGCTCGGGGGTAAAGCCTGTCCTCGAATGGCTGGAACGGGGCCCTCTGTTGTCGTGCTAGTTGCCAGCGGAATGCCGGTGGAAAGCGTGTCCCAGATTTCGGCCCCAGAGTGGGATGTCGTTTCCGAATCGGCTCTCAAGCGGAAATTGCATCCCGGAACGAGCGCTCAGACTGGGACGCACTTTCCGGATCGGCCTTCAAGCGGAAGCTGCGTCCCGGATTCTGGCTCCAGAGTGGGATGCCGTTTCCGGTTGAGGTATCTGGCGGAAGCTGTATCCAGGAATCGAGCTTCAGAGTGGGACGCGCTTTCCCGTCAGGAGCTCAAGTGGAAACTGCGTCCCGGATTCAAGCCTCGGAATGGGACGTGCTTTCCGGATGGGCTTCAAGCGGAAACTGTGTCCCAGAATCGACATGGCTTCAAGTGGAAAGCGCGTCTTAGAATGCCGCGCCGGCGTTTTTGGCGGTCGTGGTTGGAAAGGGGAGCATTACCTACAGACGCGACGACGGCGTGGCGGTGATCCCCATGGCGGCACTTGGGGCGTAGTGGTTTTGCGGGCGTGCCGTGCTTCCTTTACCGAAAATCCATTTGGTAAACCAGATGCTCGCGGATAGAATAAAGTTGACGGCAGCCCAAGGGTGATAGCTGGGCAGCGCCGTTGCTTGGTCAAGAGGTCAGTGCCTTAATGGCAGCGACTTGTTATGCTTCGAATGCTGCTTGAGTGCCTCGGAAAGTTCGATAAGCGCCGTGAAGAGCGAGACCAAAGCAACCAAGAGTTCTACGAGCTCTGATGGGCCCGGGATGACCGCTGATTCAAGTCACCGGGCCTAAACTAATATGAGAAAGCCATTGTCAATAGGCATGTTCGTTCGAGCCCGGTTTGAAACCGGGCTTTTTCGTTTCCCGTCGGGAGAGCCCGCGCACGCTGCATG
>JAGZPG010000011.1:0-69416 GCA_018382775.1 Collinsella sp.
GAGCGGTTAAAAGCGGCCACGGAATTTAAACGGCTGAAAAAGGGGCATCGACCTGCGCCGATGCCCCTAAAGTAGACACACATTTTGTCCTATAAGCCGGCTTTTACTTCAGCGTCTAAGTTGTTTCGTATTTACAGGACGCAGTCCTCAGGCACTTCGTCCTTGTACGGCTCTCCGTCTTTGAGCGCCTTCTCGACAGCGGCGACAATGTGATCGTCATCCATTGTCGAAAGCCCCCACGGGATGAAGCCGAACCGCTCCATATGGGCCTCGAGCGCATCCTCGGCGGTCATTTTCTCGGAATCCCTCATCGTGCCAGCCTCTCTACAAGCTCGTCAAACTTTGCAAGCGACTCACCGTTGGTGTCTAGTAGACCGCTTCGGGCTCAGGCTTGAGCTTGGATGGCTTGCCGGTCTTCAGGCACTTCTCTATCTCGGCGATAGGGTCGCTCATGCAGTAGGCATAGCATCTCTCATGGAAGGCCTGCTCGTACTCACGCATGAGGCGGTCCAGCTTCTCGCTGTCCTCCTTGCTTAGGTAGATGTACATGTCAGCCCCTTCCTAACTCGTCGAGCATCTCATCGAATATCTTACCCGATTCCGGGAAATAGCGTCTCAGTTGTTCGGCTGATTCTGGACTTGTGAAGCTGGCGCTGAAAAACTCGGCGAACGCCTCCCTCGCGATGAGGTCGTTGTTCCAATCGTAATCAGGATGCCGCACTCCATCCTTGCAGCGGTTGTCGGTGACGCCGGAGAAGATATCCGACACGTCGGCACCGGCCCTTACACCAAGTGCCGCAATCTCGCCGTTGACCCTCTTGCAAACGAGGTCGTCGCTGTTCCTCGCGCATGCGGGGATGATCTCGCGTGGCCGGCGGTGAGCTCGTCCCACTTAGCGCTCTTCACGGGGTCGGCGGCTACGGCGGCGGGTTTCTCGAGGGGCATCCGCCGCCTCCTATTGGCATAAAAAGCCGCCCCGAAGGACGGCTTGCGCGGCGGTAGGATTTGCACCTACGTCTCCTCAATCAAGGGCACTCCTCGTACTGTGCTACTTTCCGCGATTTCTATTTTCCCTTACGCTGGCAACCTTATCAAGTTTTGGATCAGTGCCGATCTAACTGGTAATCAAACATCGAGCGCAATATAAGAAAGGCAGTGCGGCAGTTCGAAAAGGTGGAAGGTGGGCCGGTAAGCCCCTCTATTGTCGTGCTTAACTGCGAGGAAGTCCCTGTGACAAGAGAGGACGCGCTGAAGCGCGTGCGGCTTGAGATGTCGAGGCATGACATCGACCGCGTTATCTTGTTGACCAGGGCGGGGCCATAGACGACATAAAGAAATGAGCCCCAGGTTAGCTATCCAGCACGCCCAGGGCTTTTCAAATCAGATTATACACACCTGGGTAGCGCAATGTCAGTGCGGCGGTCTCCAAAACTGCTTACCGGGGTTCGATTCCTCGGCCAGGTGCCATCGGGGCGTGGCGGAATTGATAGACGCGCGTGCCTCAGGAGCACGTGGGCTTCGCCCGTGCGGGTTCGAGTCCAGCCGGCCTGACCAAACGTTGAACCAGGCCATCCGCACGGGTGGCCTGGTTCATGCCGAAAAGCGCCCCGCACGGGACAAGACGATGCCTCACACGGGGCAGAAATGGAGGGAGCATGGCCCAGGAGACCACGCTCGCCGAGACCGAGCCGACCGAACCTGCACAGGGCGGAGACACCGGCCAGGACCCCGACTACAAGGCGCTCTACGAGAGCGCGCTGAAGGAATCGCGAAAAGACCCTCGCAGCCGCGCGCAGCGTCGACCTCTCCACGATGCCTCCCGGCCTGTTTCTGCTGTCAGCGCGCCCTAAAACAAGCAGCCCTCAATCAACTCTTTGCCTCGCAAGGCGTTGACCCACTCCTGCGGAATTGCGTCCATGCCGTATGCTGTGCCGGCAAGGGCGCCTGCGACGGCTGCGGTGGTGTCGGTGTCGTCGCCCAGATTGACGGCGGCAAGGACGCAATCTTCGTAGCTGTTAGTGTTGACGAAGCACCAGGTGGCTGCCTTAAGCGTGTCGCGCACGAAGCCGCCGGACCTGATTTCCTGCTCAGGCACACCTTTCAGATGAAGCGCCCACGAGGGAAGCGTGCCGTTCATCACGCCCCTCATCAGCTCGACAAATATGACGCATGCATCGGTCGACGTTCTGTGGGCGTGCGTTATCGCGGAGACCTCGCAGATCTCGTCGTCAGTCGCGTCGACAAACGCCAGGGGCGCGATGCGCATGAGTGAACCGTTGCCGTTGTCGCGTTCGCCGGAGCCGCCTTTGCCGGTGTGCAGGGCGCGGGCGGTCGTGCCGCCATAATCGAAAACGCCGTCGATCGTATACTCGCCACGGGCAATCCAGCTTACGAACTTGTCGCGCATGTCCGCGGTGTCGATGTGCCCGAGCTCCCTAATCGAGTCACAGGTAGCAAGCGTCATGGACGTGTCGTCGCTCCAGGTGCCGTCGGGCTGCCCATGCGTGCCGTAGCCGGTCATGTCCGTGCATTTGAACGTGCCGCGGGGCCTAAACTCGTAAGGAACGCCCAGCGCGTCGCCGACGGCAAGCCCATAGATGCAGTCGCGCAGTGTCGTTTTCGGTCTGTCTGTCATGGAGCGCTCCTCTTATGTCGGGGGATATGAAACGCCGTCGGGGGTATCGGTCGCAACGTGCTGCTACCCTTGCGCTTCGCCATTAGTCGCTTCGTTGATGGCGCGGTACTCGGCACTCAGCTCGCGCGCCAGCTCTTCCTTGCTTGGAAGATACGGCAAGTATTTGGCGGCAAACACTTGGTCGTTGTCTTCGGGCAGCGTGTACTCGACAATCGAGTCGCTTTTGTCCGCGCGGAGCACGATGCCTATAGGCGGATTGTCGCCTTCGTTCATGAGTTCGCGCGTGTAGTAGTTCACGTACATTTGCATCTGGCCCAGGTCCTGATGCGTAAGGTCATCGGTCTTAAGGTCGATGAGCACGAAGCAGCGCATCAGATAGTTGTAAAACACAAGGTCAATATAGAAATGGCGCCCATCAAAGGTGATGCGCTTTTGGCGCGCCTCGAAAGCGAAACCACGGCCAAGCTCCAGCAGGAACTTCTGAAGATGCGTGATGAGCGCCTGCTCTAGATCGCTCTCGCAAAACGCAGTATCGTCCGAGAAACCTAAAAACTCCAGTACATATGGGTCACGGATGATATCCTCGGGGCGACGAGCCGGGGCGCTCTTTTGGATTTCCTGGGTGACGGCCTCCTTGTCCTTGCTGGCAAGCAGGCGCTCGCGGAACATGGTGTTGATCTGGCGCTCGAGCTGACGCGTGCTCCAACGAGAATCGGCGCATTCGTTCATGTACCAGGCGCGAGCATCAGGGTCGGGAATGCGCATCAACCTGCGGTAATGAGTCCAGCTCAATTCGCTACGCAGTGCGTCGCGAATTGGAAACGCAAGAAAGAACTGACGCATATTGCGAAGGTTTGCGATGCCAAAGCCTCTTCCGAAATCCGCGGTAAGCCTTCTGGAGAGGCCTGCAATCAATGCCTCTCCATATGCTGCGCGCTCCTCTCCGCCCTGTTCATCAACAATGCTCTTGCCGATCTCCCAATACGCCTCAACCATCGCAAAGTTAACGGCGGTATAGGCCTTGTCGCGAGCGGCGTTGAGAATCGAGGAAACCTGCTTGTAAAAAACTTCTGGCACGATTGCCGATTCTCCACGGTTTACCAGTTCGCCCATCATTGTCGCCCCACTTTCATCTTGTGGAATGCATCTTTATCGCATTTAGTTTAAAGCCTCGCGCGGACACGAATTGCTGTGCTGTCTGGCACCTTCGCATGGGAGCCTTTCGGTGACTAAAATGTGACCATAGAGACAGTTTTATCGAACCTCATAGGGGTGGCGCTTATGGACAACAACACTTTGCTGTTCCAGGACAAAGGTTCGGGCAGGTTTAAAGACGTCAAGATCTACCCTAACCGCATCGAGGTGCTCAAGAAGGGCACTTTCGGCGGCAAGCATATCGAGATTGTCTACCTTAAGGACATCACGGGCGTTAACAGGATCAAGGGCCGCAATGTTTTTCTGCGCAACAGGTTGTTGACTGCCTGTGTCTTTTGCCTGAGCAGCCGCTCCCGGGCTCAGGAATTCGTCAACGTGCTCAATATGGTGATGTGACCGGGCGCTTTCGAACACAAAAAGCCGGGATGCAAGGAGTCACACCTTGCATCCCGGCTGAGCTAAAACGGCGCTGCTGCATGCCGTTGGAGCTTTAGCGCTTGATCTCGATATCCTCGAGCTTAACGTCCATGGCCTCGGTCTTGGCTTTGGCGATGTCGTCGGCAAATTCCAGAGACTCCATCATGGTCTCGACGGCGTCCTTGTGTTCCTCGACGTTGTCGATGCGCACGTACACGCTGCCGCCGTCAACGTCGGTGAAGTACTCGGTCGTCACGCCGCCCGAGTGCGTAAAGTAGGCGCTGCGCCAGGTCTTGCCGTTGTACTTAACGGGATCGCTCTCGGTCCATCCGGAGTTGGCCTTCCACTTTGCCTCGTAGTCAAACAGTTCATCGGCCTTCTTGTCAGGATCGAAGACGGGGATGAAGCGGTCGCTGGCGTGTTCGCTCTCGGTGAACTTAAACTGGGCCCTGTCGGCCGTGTCGCCGGCAACGTCGGTAATCTCGACGCCCTCGGGAACCTCGACCTTAAACCAAATGAAGTCGGTCCTCATATCCACGGCTGGCTTTTCAGCTCCGCCGCCACCGCCACTTCCGGTAGCGCCGCCGCTGCCACCGCAGCCCACCAGGGCAACTGCGGCAAAGAGGCTGATGCAGAGGGTGAGAATCGCAAAGGCCTTCTTTTTCATGGTCGTGTCCTCCTCGATCTGTAACCGCCTATGGATTACCTGTCTTTACTGTACGCGCGAGCGGCTCGTTCGGGTGGGCCATGTGTCCCATTCTGAGGGCCGGATTTGCGCCGACAAGTGGCAATATGCCCGAGCGTAAAAGAGGGGAGGGCCGGCCGATCCGATCCTCCCCTGGCTGGGCGTCCGATCATTTAATGACTGCGCATGCGATGCTGCGTGCGATCCCCTAATGCTTGATCTCGATGCTCGAAATCTCGACTTCGCGTGCCTCGGCAACTGCCTTCGCCATGTCATCGGGAAACTCGATGGAGTTGAGGAGCGCCTCGGCTTCTTTCTTATGCAGATCGAAGTTCGAGATGAGGACGTATACGCTTCCCGGCTCAACGTCGGTAAAGAGGAGGGTTGAGACGCCGCTGTTGTCCTCGTACGTTCCGACGAGCCACGTCCTGCCGTTATACTCGACGGACCCGCCATCCTTCCACTGGAACGTATCACCTTTCTTTTCTGCCTGGTCGGCGTGGGATTCCTCTGCCGTCAGCGCTTTTTTCCAAACGGGGATAAAGCGATCGGCCGAACCGTTCTCGTCTTCGGGGAAGGTGAGCTGGACCCTGTCGGCGTTCTTGCCGGCGGAGTCGCTTACGCCAACGCTCTCGGGCATCTCGATCTTAAACCAGATAAAGTCGGTCTTCTTGGCGACGGGAGCTTTTTCCTTGCCCTCGCTCTTGGATGCGCTGCTGCCCCCGCCCGATCCGCTCTCGCCGCAGCCGACAAGGGCGAGTGCGGCAAAGAGGGCGATGCACAGGGAAAGGATCGATAGGGTCTTTTTCTTCATGGTGGCGTCCTCCTTGTCTGCCGATGACATCACGGCGCCGCATGCTGTTGGGGTACTGATTGCGCTGGCGGCGGATGTCTCTGTGTACTGTGCGGCTTATGCCTCCGTTCATCGCTTGTGGCCGTTGCGCGGCCTTGCCCCAACGGGTTCCTTACTTATAGATATGCCCCAGTCTGTGACGTCCGGAAGTCTCGAAAGGTGGGCCATGTGTCCCATGTTTGCGGCGCCGACGCCTATCGTTCGTCATAGAAATCCGCGATGGCCAGGTGTGCTGACGCTCATGTGCTTATGGGCTAGACTTAGCATCATTACGTGTTTGATGCGGTTGGTCGGCGGTTGCCGCCCGACCGATCTATATGACTTGAAGGTGCATGCGTATGAGCCAAGAGATGATGGACAAGACCTGCCGTGGGTTTGCCGAGGCGCTGGCCGCGCGCGAGCCGGTTCCCGGCGGCGGTAGCGCGAGCGCCTTTGTGGGCGCGCTGGGCGCCTCGCTTTGCGGGATGGTCGCTCGCTACGGGGCGACCAATCCCGCGCTTAGCGATCGGGCGGACGATCTGACGCGTGCATTTGCCCAGGCAGACGAGTTGGCGCAGGAACTAGTGGGTCTGGTTGCCGAGGATGTTCGTGCATACGGCCAGGTGTCCGCATCGTATGGCATTCCGCGCGAGGACCCGGCTCGACCCGCGGCGATTCAGGACGCGTTGCGCGTGGCGGCCATGCCGCCGTACCGGATCATGGATGCCTGCGGGCGCGCGCTGGCGCTGCTCGAGGACATGGCCGACAAGGGTTCGCGCCAGTTGCTGTCCGACGTGGCATGCGGCGCCGTGTTCTGCCGCGCCGCCATGCAGGGTGCGAGCCTGACGCTCTTTGCCAACACCACATCTATGAAAGACCGGGCGCGCGCCGAGGAACTCGAGGCGGCGTGCGATGAGCTGCTGGATACGTGGCTGCCGCGCGCCGATGCACTGGCGCGCCGCGCTGCCGACGCCGCAAGGAAGAGGAGATAGCCATGGCCGAGCTGCTCAAGGGTGCTCCCGTTGCCCGTGCTTTGACCGAGGAACTTGCCGCTCGTTGCGTCGCCCTGCGCGAACAGGGCATCGTGCCGACGCTGGCCATCGTTCGCGTGGGCGAGCGCGAGGACGATCTATCCTACGAGCGCGGCGCCCTCAAGCGCTGTGAGAAGGTTGGCGTTGAGGCTCGCCGCGTTTTACTCCCTGTCGATGTTTCGCAGGATGAGCTACTGGCGGCTATTAAGGACATCAATGCCGACCCCGCTGTTCATGGCTGCCTGATGTTTCGTCCGTTGCCCGCTGGGCTTGACGAGGATGCGGTTGCCGCGGCACTCGATCCCGCCAAGGATGTTGACTCCATGACACCGGCCTCGCTGCTCACCACGCTTTCGGGTCGTGGCGAGGGCTTTGCTCCCTGCACGGCCGAGGCCGTGTTTGCGTTGCTGGACCATTACGGTGTTGAGCTGGATGGGGCAAAGGTCACGGTTGTTGGTCGGTCGCTGGTAATTGGTCGTCCCGTTGCCGCCATGCTTACGGCTCGCAATGCCACGGTGACGATGTGCCATACGCATACGCGCGACTTGGCTGCCGAGTGCCGTGCGGCTGATATTGTGGTTGCGGCCGTTGGACGCGCACGCACGATTGGCGCGGATGCGGTTCGCGAGGGCCAGACGATCATCGATGTCGGCATTAACTGGGACGAGGCCGCTGGCAAGCTGGTCGGCGATGTCGATTTTGATGCTGCGGAACCGATCGCTGGCGCAATTACTCCGGTGCCGGGCGGCGTGGGGGCTGTGACCACCGCGATTCTCGCCAAGCACGTGATCGAGGCGGCGGAGCGCGCATCGAAATAGTCGTTTTTGACCACAGGGGTTGCCGGGGCGGCTGTTTCGCCCTTTTTGCGCCGAAGCGATACACTGTTGCCGTTTGATTTCTTCGCTCAAGGAGGATGCGCATGCCGTGCACAACGATTTTGGTTGGTAAGAACGCGAGCTACGACGGGTCGACGCTGGTTGCCCGCAACGAGGACTCGTCCAACGGGATGTTTGAGCCCAAGCGCATGCGTGTTGTGCACCCCGACGAGCAGCCGCGTGTCTACACGAGCGTTTTGAGCCACCTGACCGTTGAGCTGCCCGATAATCCCATGCGTTATACAAGCGTCCCCGACGTTGTCCCGGGTCATGGCATTTGGGCCGAGGCCGGCTTCAACGAGCTCAACGTTGGCATGTCCGCAACCGAGACGCTTACCACCAACGAGCGCGTCCGCGGCGCCGATCCGCTCGTGGACTACGTGCCCGCCAAGGGTAACGAGGGCGAGGACGGCTATGTTCCGGCGCAGCCCGGTGGCCTGGGCGAGGAGGATATGGTGACCCTGGTGCTGCCGTACGCCAAGTCTGCCCGCGATGGCGTGCGTATCCTGGGTGACCTGCTCGAGCGCTACGGCACCTACGAGAACAACGGCATCGCCTTTAGTGACGTGGACGAGATCTGGTGGCTCGAGACCATCGGCGGCCACCACTGGATCGCCAAGCGCGTGCCCGATGACGCCTATGTGACCATGCCTAACCAGCTGGGTATCGATAGCTTTGACCTGGACGATGCCGAGGGCGCCCAGGTCGACCATATGTGCTCCGCCGACCTGCGCTCCTGGATGGCCGAGTGGCATCTGGACCTGACGCTGGGCGTCGAGGGCGACGGTCCCGCTGCGGTCTTTAACCCGCGCGAGGCCTTTGGCTCGCACAGCGACAGCGACCACGTCTACAACACGCCGCGCGCCTGGTATATGCAGCGCTGCCTCAACCCCAGCGATGTGTGGGACGGTCCCGAGGCCGACTACACGCCCGAGAGCGACGATATCCCCTGGAGCCGCGTGCCCGAGCGCAAGGTGACCATCGAGGATATCAAGTACGTGCTTTCGAGCCACTACCAGGGTACGGAGTACGACTGCTACGGCAGCAAGGGCACGCCCGCCACGCGCGGCGCCTATCGTCCCATCGGCATCAACCGCAACGGTCAGCTCGCCGTGCTGCAACTGCGCCCCTATGCACAGCCGGCGTATCGCGCCGTACAGTGGATGGCCTTTGGCTCTAACTCGTTTAACGCGCTCGTGCCGCTGTACGCCAATGTCGAGACCATGCCCGAGTACTATGCCGACACGCAGGCCCGCGTGACGTCGGAGAATTTCTATTGGGCAAATCGCCTGATCGGTGCCTTGGCCGATGTTCGCTTCCACGAGTGTGGTCGCGCGGTCGAGGATTATCAGGAGAAGGTCGGCGGCATGGGCCACAAGCAGATTCACGACGTTGACGCTGTCGTAGCCGCACTGCCCGAGACTGAGGTGCCCGCCGAGCTCGCCCGCGCCAACGAGACCTTTGCCGAACTCGTGCGCGTGGAGACCGATGCTCTGTTGGGCAAGGTACTCTACACCACGAGCTGCGCCATGAAGAACTCCTTCGCGATGAACGACAACGTGAGGTAAAGATAACCTTGCAACGAGCGAGCGGGACAAACGCCGTCAAAGGCTTTGCCCCGCTCGATTTCTATCCCGGCGATAAAACGATTTTGTGTCGTTCGCCCAATCTTGGGTACAAGAAGGCCATTGCAGTTGTTCACGATTGGAGCCAACCATGGTTATGAAATTCGATCAGCTTGTTAACGGTGCCATCAACGTGGGCTTCGGCGCCGCCGCCGTTGCCGTCGAGGGCGGCAAGAAGGTCCTCGACGACCTCAATACCAAGGGCGAGCAGGTCCGCAAGGACGCCGGCACCCCCGATATCGCCCGCAGCGTGTCCGACATGTTCGAGCAGGCCGGCGGCACCATCTCCGACCTCACCGAGCGCCTGGGCATGCAGGGTGAGACTGCGGCACAGCGCGTGCTTGACGAGCTCATCCTGGCCCGCGTCCGCGTAATGACCGCCCCCGAGCGCACGGCCTTTTTGGCCCATGTGCGCGACATCGTCGATTCGGTCGAGGACAACGTGACCTCGGTGCCCGTCGAGTCCGTTGAGCCCGACGATGCAGAGGACACCGAAGAGGCCGAGTAGCAGCGCAGATGGCAGATTCCACCACCGATTACAACAATCTAGATCCCTTGGGTGACGAGGCGGCGGTTGTCGATGAGGTCGATGCCGCCGTCTCGGGCGCTCGCAAGAAGCCGCGTGCTGTCGATATGGTTCCCGAAGAGCCCGATGCGATGGCGCCGGACGAGGAATACCAGCTCACGCCGGCAGGCCGCCGCGAACGCATTGGGCAGATCGTTCGCCTGATCAAAAAGTACCGCGTATGGGATAACCTCACGCCGGTTCGCCTGCGCCGCCTGCTCGAAGAGCTCGGCCCCATGTTCGTTAAAATGGGGCAGATTCTGGCCAACCGGTCCGAGATTTTGCCGCAGCGGTTTTGCGACGAGCTGCGCCGCCTGCGCTCCGACGTAGAGCCGGTGCCGTATGAGGTAGTGCTCCGCTGTCTGGAAGAGGAGTACGGCCAGCGCCTGGGGCAGATGTTCGACGCGATCGACCCCAACCCGCTCGGTAGCGCATCGCTCGCGCAGGTGCACCGCGCCCGTCTGGTGACCGGCGAGGACGTGGCCGTTAAGGTACAGCGCCCCGGCGCGCAACAGGTCATGGCACAGGACATCGACATCATCCGTTCGGTGGTGCGCATCGTTTCCAAGTTCGTCAACACCGACCAGTTTGTTGACTTACACGGCGTGGTCGAAGAGCTGTGGACCTCGTTTCGCGAGGAGACCAACTTTTTGGCCGAGGCCAAAAACCTCAACGATTTCTATGACTTTCACAAAAGCGTGCATGGTGTGTCGTGTCCCAAATCCTACTTGGACCTTTGCACCGAACACGTCGTGGTCATGGACTACATTGACGGCATCTCGATTGCCGATCCCGAGCGCCTGGTGGCCGAGGGCTATGACTTGGAAAAGATCGGCTCGGCGATTGTCGAGGACTATTCGACGCAGGTGCTCGATGATGGCTTTTTCCATGCTGACCCGCATGCGGGAAACATCATCCTCAAGGACGGCATTGTCTACTTTATTGACCTGGGCATGGTCGGGCGCATGTCGAGCCACGACCGCGGTATCGTCAAGGATATGATTTTCGCCGTGGCCGAGGGCGACGTGCCCAAGCTCAAGGACTCGCTCATGCGCTTTGCCGTGACGCGCGGCGACTCCGCCGAGCTCGACCATTCGGCCTTTTTGTCCGACTTGGACTTTATCGTCGCCGACTTTGCGGGTCTTGATCTTAAGGACCTGGATATCGGCGAGTTTTTGACCTCGCTGCTCAATCTGGCGCGCAAGAACGACGTTGAGCTGCCGAGCGTGGTGACAATGTTCGCGCGCGGCATGGTGACGCTCGAGGGCCTGCTGACCGAGTACATGCCCAACGTCAACATGATCCAGATCATCCAGACGCATATCAAAAACGAGAAGAGCACCTATGCCCGAGTTCGCGAGATGGGCCGTGACTTTGCGGCGAGCAGCTACCGTGCGGCCAAGGGCTCACTCGAGGCGGCTGAGTATCTGGGCCTGGCATCGCGCATGCTCACGCGCGGCCAGCTTAAGGTGAATCTGCAACTCATGAGCAGCGACAAGGCGCTGCGTCAGATAGGCGGCATCGTCGACCGCATGTCAATGGCCATTGTTATCGCCGGTCTGTTTATCGGCTCCTCGGTGGTCTACTATGCGCGCATCGAGCCTGTTGTGCTCGGTATTCCGGTCATCGGCTTTTTTGGCTATGTGAGCGCGCTGGTTTTGGCGCTCATGCTGGGCCGCAATATCTGGCGCAACAGTCACGGCGGCAAGCACTAGCGTAGCTGCACGGTGTCTTGTCCCACGGCGCCCTTCCATACCCAACTCTTTCCTATCGCAAACAATAGCTTTTACCTTGGGCTTCGCCTGTGTGCGAGGCCCTTTTGCGTGATACCATACTGACGGTAATAATCAATGGCCTAGATGGTGGTGCGGAGACGCACGAATGCGCGGTTTTCCTGCGCATTTGGGAGAATCGGGGTGCGAATCCCCGGCTGTACCAGTAACCGTAATTCCTCTTGGCTCGGGATGCTCGCGTCGCAGATCGGACGACGCGCCCGAGCCGTTAAGGTTAAGTCGGATCGCCTCCCATCTTGCATGCGGCTGCGGCGTATGCCGCCGGTGTGCATAGGGCTCTGGAGGGAAGGGGGACCCCGATGGGGGAACTCGAGCGCAGCATGCGCGATGACGTGGGCCAGCCTCAGGGCAACGCTCCAAGTACAGACAGTAGGAGACAAATGGATATGTTCGAGGACGAGCGCCAGCGCGCCTCGCATCGTCGTGGCGCAATTGCGCGCGGTGTAGCAAAGCGCGGCCTGGTGGCATTCCTGGCCTTCGCGATGGCCTTTGGCACCACGCCGGCCCAGCTGTGGGCCGACGGCGTCGAGGGCATTGCCGAGGCTGTGGCTCAGGCTACGACGCCGGGCGAGGACGCGGGAGCTGCGGACGGTGCTGCAGATAACACCGCGGCTGCTACTGGCGCAAACGATTCGGCTGCCGATAAATCCTCCGAAACTGGGGATACGAGTCCAGTCGCGCCTGACAACGCGAGCAATGACGCGCTAGGCGACCCCGCTGCGTCAGACCCCGCTTCGGCCTCTCCGGCGAACGAGGCGTCCGACACCACCGCCGAGACCGGCGATGCGCCCGCGGTGGTCAGCGAGCCCAATGCAGCTAAGGCCGCACCCCGTGCCGCTGCCACGCTTTCCTCTAAAAATGGTGTCAGCGTCGGAAAGAGCCAGTCGCCTTCTCGCTGGACTGGCTCTAACGTCACTGGCTTTATCCAGAGCAATACTACGCTCTATGCGAATGTCTGGACTTCGTCCAGCAAGCGCGCCAGTGTTTCGGGTTGCACCTATCAGTGGCTTGCTGCCGATATCGCCAACAAGAGCGATGCGGACAACTCTGCGTTTGTTGCTGTCGAGGGCCAGACGAGCTCATCGATCGTTCTGGACGATGCCCTGCGCACTCAGCTTAACGGCAAGTGCCTGCGCGTTCGCATTACCGATGCAAGCGGTAACGTTATCTACGGCCCGACTAGGGGCGCCAACAACCAAAAGCTGACGGCAACGACCGCCGTCAAGGCACCCGTTCCTACCAAGACGGCCCTGGATGCAAAGTCTTATGTCCTCATCCAGTCTTCGGCAGACGATTCGAGTTCGATTTCGTCCGTTAAGGCAGAGACACTGAACCCTGGCACTACGCTTTGGGCGAATGCCTATGACGGCGAAGCGGTTCCCAACAAGCGTATTGCGGCACAGGCCGGCTGGACCTATCAGTGGCTTGCGTCTGACGTGCGCGATGCCGAGGATTCCGCCTATCAGGCAATTCCGGGCCAGACCGACCAGTCGCTGACGATCACGGATGAACTCGCATCGCAGCTTGCGGGCAAGTACATTCGCGTTAAGGTTGTCGGTGACGGTCAAGAGCTGTTCGGCCCGAGCAGCTCTTTAAAGACGCCCTCGTCTGTTGACTACAATACTCCGGGTCCTGTTGCCGCGAGCGGCCAGATCGCATTAGACCATATCGTTCTTGCTTATAACGGTGCCGAATTTGGCAACGATTACGAGAGCGTTCCGAGTGCCAACGTCGGCGACACGATTAAGGCTGCTGCCTACTACCTCAACTACGACACGCCGACTGTCCTCTACGGTTCCGACAAGGTCGATTTTTCTTGGTGGGTGGCCGATTCCGCCGACGGCTCGTTCGAGCAGGTTGCAACTGGTGACACCTACACGGTTACCAAGGAGTGCGCGAACCGCTACCTCAAGGTTGTCGCTAAGGCCAAGAAGGGTATCCCCGGCTCTGATAGCTGTGAGACCAAGGCGGGCCGCATTCTGCCCAAGGGCGCGACGACGCTCGATTCAGTTGCATTTACCAACGCGAGCAAGGGCGCCAAGGACACTGGCTCTACGATTGAGGCGTGCGCCTACAAGGCGGTCGATTACTCGTCTGAGCCGGTTACCGAGGGCGTTACCTACACGTGGCGTTGGTCCTCTGTCGACCCGTCTTCCTCTGCGTTTGATGCGAAGACCGACTGGCATGTGGTCGAGGGCAAAACCGACAGCAGCTTTACGATTCCCGATGACTATGCCAAGCGCTGGGTGAGCGTGTCGGCCACTGCGGGCGATAACACCGTAGAGGCGACTACTGCTGTGGCCGTTAAGGCCGCAGGCTCGCACGAGCTGTTCCTGACGTATCTCAAAAAGATCGTCGGCGATCAGAGCGATGACGCCAAGTTTGTCTACAAGAGTGGCGAAAAGATCGGTGTTACTGCATTCGAGAAGACGCCTGCAGGAACAAAGGGTGCCGAGCTTACATCTGATCAACTGACCTATACGTGGCAGATTGCCGATAGCTCCCAGGGTCCGTTCACGACGCTGACGGATGAGAACGCCCATAGGCCGTCGTTCGTAATTTCGCAAAAGTACGTCGGCAAGTACCTCAAGTGCATCGTCGACGGTGGCTACAACACCGACTATGCCTCCACACGTTATGCCATCGCTAAGGGTGAAGATGCCAAGGCGTATACCCTGACATCGGTTAATGTCGCTTCGAGCGGCAACCTTGCACAGGTCGGCGGAACGCTTACCCCTACTGCCAATTACATGGCAACGGGCGATTGGGGCGATTACGAGACGGCACTCCCCGAGGGCTCCCTCGTCGATTACCGCTGGTATCTCGCCGATGACGCTGAGGGCACAAATGCCCACGAGCTGTTTGGCGCCGACGAAACGACCGGCGCGATCACGCTTCCCGCCTCGGCTGAGGGCAAATACGCCTATGTCGTGGCAAACGCCGGCAACAACGATGTCAAGAGCACCGCTTGGCTCGTTAATTCTTCCGACGAAAAGTCTCTTTCCGTTAACGTCAGGGTTGTAGGCGTAAGCAAACACGATGTCGGTCAGTCCTATGACCTTGTGGACTGGGTGCCGACGGCCTCGTTTGAGTGGTCGAGTACCCAAAAAATGTCTGCCTGGGACATCTTTGCCAAGGTGCTTGACGACGCCGGCTATAGCTATAGCACGGACGGTGGCGTTCCCTATTCGGTTACGAACCCCGATAAGTCCCAGACGCTCGCGACGGAAAACACGGCGTCCGGCTATAAGTACTGGCGTTTTGATATTAATGGCAAGGCTGCCAACTCTTATGCCACGGGCTACTACCCGAGCGATGGCGACACGCTCGAGCTGGTGTACGAGGATCCCACGGGCGCGGTTTCCACGCAGGTTTCCGCGACGTGTTCGGTCGTCGGCACCGACGCCAAGGGTGCTCAGCAGACCTGGGCTGCCGCTCAGAACATTACGCTGAAGAAAGGCTCGACTGCGGCCGACCTCTCCGAACAGCTTTTCAAGCAGACTGGCCTTAAGGCCGACTACGACCCCGATGGCAGCTGGGGTTGGGCGCTCAACTCGATCACGTCGCCCTTCGACTCCGACCGCACGCTCGCCTACGACTCGGCGACCGGCGCGTACTGGCAGCTGTTCATCAACGGCAAGTCTTCCATGGTCGGCGCCGGCGGCTACACGCTCAAGGCCGGCGACTCCGTCGTCTGGTGCTACTCGAAGTACAACGACCCCGCTCCTGCCGATCAGCTTTCGGTAAGCTGCACCGTTATCGGCCAGGATGCTTCGGGCGCCCAGCAGACGTGGGCACAGCCTACGACAGCTCTCGTGGACGAGGGAACAACCGCTGCTGACCTTTCCGAGCAGATCTTTAAAAAGTCTGGCATTGGCGCCAAAACGGGGGAGAGCTCGTTTGGTTGGTATCTCGAGTCGCTGACCTCGCCGTTCGAAAAGAACGTGACCCTCTCGAGCGAGAAGGTTGACGAAAACACCTGGAAATATTGGCAGTTCTTTGTCAATGGCAAGCCTGTTGATGTTGGTGCGGGCGCCTATACGCTTAAGGCAAGCGACGAGATTGCTTGGGTCTATGGCTCCGACGGCACCATGCCTGGTCAGGTCTCCGTTTCGATGGAGATCATCGGCAAGAAGGACGATAAGGCTCAGCGCTGGACTGATCCTTCGATGCAGGTGTTTGTCGAGGGCACGACGATCAAGGATGCCTCTGCTGCCTACTTCGATGCCGTTGGCGTCAAGTCCAAGATGTACGACCAATTTGGTTATTGGGGCGTTCACACTCTTGTCTCTCCGCTTGATGGCACCGAGCTGTCGGGTGCTTGGTCGTTCTTTGTCAACGGCGTTCCTGGGTCTCAGCTCGATAGCGACTATGTGCTCAAGTCGGGTGACAAGATCGTCTGGGCTTATGCTGCTGGCGATACCGTTCCTAATCCCGATGAAGTCGTAGTTGACCCGAGCGCTTCGCGCCCGACCGATTGGAAAGCCGACTGGAGCGGCAATTCCAATGCGGTGGTCGAGAACGTGTCCACGCCTACGGGCGCGCTGGCAAGCTCTTGGACGTTTGATTGGAAGGCCTATTCGGGCGCCACGTACCCCAACGCGAGCGAGCCTATCGTCGTGAACGGCAATGTGTATCTTGCCGTCAACAAGCGCTTGCTTAAGATCGGTGCCGAGTCGGGCAAGGTGCTTGCCGAGTCGAACCTTAAGACTGCGATTGGCTACACCACGCGTCCGATCTATGCAAACGGATTGGTTATCGTGCCGCTCGATGGCGGTGCGGTCCAGGCTCTGACGGCCGATACGCTCACGACGGTTTGGGTTACCGACCCTGTGAGCAAAACTGCTCAGTCGAATTCTCAGCTGACGGTCGATGGCAACTATCTCTATGTCGGCACCGTTGATGTCGACTATGGTAAGGGCGTGTATAACAACGGCCATCTGACGCGCATCAATATCCTGACCGGTGCCGTTTCCTGGCAGCACGTCAACGCCGATGAGGGTTATTACTGGACGGGTGCTACCGTGGGTGACGGCTTTATTCTGGTTCCCACCAGCGCCGGTACCGTTGAGATGCTCGGCAAGTCTTCGGGCGCTGTGCTTGGAAGCGTTTCCGTTGGGGCTATCGTTAACTCCTCCTGTGCGCTCTCCGCCGACGGTAGCCATGCTTATCTGATTTCGCGCGATGGCAAGCTGCACGTTTTGGCGATTTCTGACGGTAGTTCGCGTGGTGCGGATGCCGCTTCGCGCATTTCCGAAGAGCGCGTCGTCGACCTGGGTCTTACGGGATGCGCCTGCATGCCTACGCTGTATGGCAACAAGCTGATTGTCGGCGGCGAGGTTTCCGGTGGCTCTGCGCTGGCGATTGTCGACCTTGATAATGACTTTGCTACGACGTTGGTTTCGTCTGCTGATGGCTCCGCGCTTCCCATCGGCGGCATCAAGGGTGCACCGCTCGTGAGCGCCCAGGCAGATGGCACGTATGTCTACTTCACGGTTAACTACGGTGCGACTTCCGACTATGTGAACTACACCTCGGGCGGCGGTGTCTATCGCTACAAGCTGGGTGACGCGCAGGCGACCGGTGCGTTTAGCGCAACGGGACACAACAACTACTGCGACTCGCCGATTGCCTGCGACGCCAAGGGCAACCTCTACTACATCAACGATTCCGGCACGTTGTTCAAGCTGAATGGTGGCGTTAAGGTCTCGTTCGAGACTGGCGATGGTTCCAAGGTCGATTTCCAGACTACGGCCGACGGCAAGCTGGTTAAGCCTGCCGATCCGACGCGTGAGGGCTACACCTTCGGTGGCTGGTACACCGATGAGGCTTGCACGGAGGCGTATGACTTCAGCACGCCGGTGACGGCCGATATGACGCTGTATGCCAAGTGGACCAAGAACGCCGTTAACCCTGACGGTAATGGCGGTTCTGGCTCTAACGGTGGCAGTGGCTCCGGCACTGGTGCTGGTACCGGCACGGGCGCTGGCGCGGGCACTGGCTCCGGCTCGAAGGGTGGCGCTGTCGCCCCGGGTCAGAAGCCGGTGACCAAGACGACGGTGTCGACCAAGACCGGGACCAAGGACAACAAGTCCGACAAGAAGGACTCCGACAAGTCCGACAAGAAGGACGAGAAGAAGTCTGACAAGAAGGACGGCAAGTCCGACAAGAAGTCCGACTCCAAGTCCGACAAGGCATCCGCTTCCACGACCACTGCCAAGAAGTCCACTGAGGCTTCCGCGCAGGAGTCTGGCCTCAACCCGCTCGCTATTGTCGGCATCGCGGCCGGCGTGATCGGCCTCGCGCTCATCGCCGTCTTCATGCTGACCAAGCGCGGCAAGGGTGACGGTAATGCCCGATAAGCCCAAGGAGACCAACGGGCAGCAGCCCGACTCCTCGTTTATCCAGCTCGACGATGCAAAGCAAAAGGGCGCCGCTTCGGCGGCGTCCGCCCAGCGGCGCAAGGCACTTGTCGGCGTTTTTACGGCTGCTTGCGTTGCCCTGATTGTCGTCTCGCTGGGGTTTGTCCATCCCTCCACAAGCGGTGCCTGGTCCATCGACTGGATCGTTCAGGCCGTGACGGGGGAGAGCGTCGTTGCCAACGACGCCAGGGGAGCTGGCTCGGCTGCTGCTTCTGGCAAAGCTGACTCTAAGAACTCCAAGGCTTCGGGCGATGCGAAAGATAAGTCCAAGGACTCGGGTGACGCCAAGGGCGATTCCGAGTCTTCGAACAAGAGCTCGGATAAAAACTCGGATGGCAAAAAGTCTGAAGACCAGCGTGGCAAGAAGTCTGGCGATGTATCGGCTGCTCAGAATACCGAAACTGCCGATACTTCTAACACGTCTGGTGGTACCTCTTCGGGCGGCGGCCAATCGTCTGGCGGCGCCTCTGCTTCTAACGGCGGAACCGCCTCCTCGGGCGGCCAGGGCGGCACGCAGGAGCCCAGTTACGTCACGGTGACGGTTGCGGTCACATCGAGCGCCGTGGACAATCCTGTGTCCGCCGGCGGCACCTATACCTTTAACGAAGGTGCCACCGTCTACGACGCCCTATGCGCGCTCGGGCTTTCCGTCAACGCACACGGCTCATCGTACGGCACGTATGTCGCCGCGATCGGCGGTTTGGCCGAGAAGCAGTATGGCGGCACGAGCGGTTGGATGTACTCTGTCAACGGCTCGACGCCCATGACGGCCTGCAGCAACTACGTTCTCTCCAACGGCGACAACGTCGTCTGGTATTACGTAACAGGCTAGGGATCTCAACATAACGCACGGAACGGGCAGCTCGGACAAACATCCAGGCCGCCCGTTTTTTGATGCGAATGGGACGGAGTTTCCCAATCGAGGCTCAACCGGAAAGCGCGTCCCACTCTGGAGGCGGATTCCGGGATGCAGTTTCCGCTTCGATGGCCATTGGGAAACCGCGTCCCGTTCCGAGGTCGGATTCCGGGATGCACTTTCCGCTTGAGTGGCGTTGCGGAAACTGTGTCCCGCTTTGAGGCCTCAATCTGGGACGCGCTTTCCGGAACGGCGCCCATGGGGAAGGCGCGTCCCATTTCGGCACCGTGGCCCGTCCCGTACGTCTTCCTCGACAGCCTCGTCAAACAAAAAAACCGGCTGGAACGTGAATTCCAACCGGTTATATATTCAAGCAAATGTCGAATCGACTATGACTGCGCGCCTTCGAGGAAGAAGCGGCGGCTGAAGTAGTTGTACCAGGTGACCAGGAACGTGGCGATGGCCTTCATGGCCTGGTAGCCGATGCTCAAAAACGTGACGCCCACAAACATGTACAGATCGTTAAGGCCCAAACCAATCACCGACAGGATGGTGAAGATCGTAAACTCGCGCTTGCGGCTCATGCCCTCGCGATGGTCGAACACGTACTTCATGCTGAGCCAGTAGTTGACCACGACGGACGTGATAAACGAGATCGTGGTGCTCATCAAAAAGTCGAGGTGGAACAGCTCGACGAGTGCAATGAGCATGCCCCAGTCGATGCCAAAGGAGATAAGACCCACGACAGCGAACTTGAGGAACTGCTTGGTATGAGGTTGTGCCAGTGCCTTGCGCACGTAATCACATCCAATGCGTTGACGAATCGAGCAACGAGCTACTTTAGAGCTTTTGCAAGGGAAACGTAAGGTCTTTGGCAAGAACTATACGAACTCGCCAAATATTCAAGAGGTAATCCGCAAACGTTGCAAATCTTCCCGCAAACGAGCAGGGCCCACGAACAACGCAGCACTCGATGCGCATCGTCCGTGGGCCCCGTAGTGCAACGAGGAGGTCGAGCTACTTGGTCTCGTCGCCCTCCAGGAAGATCTTTCGGGTCACAAAGTTGTAGACCATGACCAGCGCGGTGGCGCAAATCTTGGCGATATTGGCCTCGAGCCCCAGGCCGGCGTTGAGCGCCAGCACGATGCCGTCGTTGAGCGCCAAGCCGATCACGGACAGCACGACAAAGATGATGAACTCGCGGTGGCGGCTCATGCCCTCCTTGTGCGCAAACACGTACTTCATGCTCGCGACGTAGTTAAAGATGAGCGAGACGATAAAGCCGCTGGTATTGGCGATCAGGATATTGAGGCCCAAACCGTAGTGGAGCAGATTCATGATGCCAAAGTCGATGATCGTGGCGACGACGCCGACGACGCCAAACTTCATGATCTGCGCAAGGAGCTTTTGCATGGTACCTGCCTTAGAGTGGCGCCGGAGCGCCGCGGGGATGACAAACTCAGCAAGTTTAGCCAATCCCCGCAGGCGGGGCTAGGCGCGCTCCTCGATAGCACCGTTTCTATATGCATCGAGCAGCTGGCGTAGGTCCTGGATTTGGCTGCGGATCTTGGCGCCAGTGTCGGTATCGCTGACCATGCGGCGGCGGTCGGCCTCGTCAAAGCGGTTGGTCTCGCTTTCGATGTCCACGTTGCGGGTGAGCGCCTCGGCAACCGTCGTAAAGGCCCGGTGCGACTTAAGACGGCATCCGCGCGAGCTCGAGATAAGCGTGTAGCCGGCGATGCCCGTCTTGGGATGGTAGGCGCGACAGAAGCCGCCGTCGATGACCAACAGCTTGCCGTTGGCGCGGATGGGCTGCTCGCCCTTGGTAGTTTTGACCGGGGTATGGCCGTTGATGATGTGCCCCGTCGGCGAGCAAGCCATGGGGGCAACGCCGAACTCGTGCATGATGTCGTCGCAGACCGAGGGCGACTTGGTAAGCGTGAAGTACGGGTCCATCGGCTCGGCCCAGGTGCTCTTATCGGCGATATAGGCGCGCTCAAAGGTACGCACCAGGCGTCCGCTCGCGGGTGAGTTAAAGCCGATCCACAGGTACCACATCCAGTCGAGGGCGTCGCGGTCGCCCACGCGCCAGGCGCGGCGGGCGATGCGGTCGCAAAAATCGAGATAATCGCGACCGGCGTGCCAGGTACCCAGGCAGTTCATGCTGCTAAAGGTGCCGTCTTCGTTGAGCGGCACGCAGCCATGGAACAGCAGGTTGCCGTTGGTGACCTTGTACATCGAGCCGTGGGTGTAGAGGAAATCGATATGGCGATGCAGATGATCGGCGGTGACAAACTCGGACACGAGCTTGTCGATGATGTGTTGCTCCTGGGGCGTGAGCGTGTAGGGGTCCGTCGGGTCGACGGTGGGGAAGTCGTTGGTCGCGAGCGGCCACACGCTGCCGTCGGCGAGCGTGACCGTGCCGGTGTCGTGGTCGATCTTGTCGAGCAGCAGGCGGTCGGTCATGTCGAACTCGGGGTGGCGCTGGATAATCTGGCCCTCGAGTTTAAAGAGCAGCACGTTGATGGCCTTGATCAGCGGGGTGATGGACTCGCCGGCGGTATAGGTGGCGTCGGCGAAGGCGACAAGCTCGCGCAGCGAGATGCCGTAGTCGTTCTCGAGGATCTCGTAATTGTCGTAGCGCAGGTTGTTGCGCAGCACCGTGGCGATGCAGGCGGGCTCACCGGCCGCAGCGCCCATCCACAGCAGATCGTGGTTACCCCACTGAATATCGAGCGAATGATAGGTGAGCAGGCGGTCCATAATCTTGGCAGCGCCGCCGCCACGGTCGAAGATGTCGCCCACCAAGTGCGGGTGGTCGACGGCGAGGCGCTTGATGAGCGAGGCAAGCGACTCGATAAAGTCATCGGCGCTGGCGGTCTCCAGAATGGATTCGATAATGCGCTCGTGATACCGCACGCGGTAGTTGTTCTCATCCGGATGCGTGTGCAGCAACTCGTCGATGATGTAGGCGTAATCGCGCGGGATGGCCTTACGCACCTTGGAGCGCGTATAGCGGCTCGAAAGCGAGCGGGCAACCACAATGAGCTGGTCGAGCATGGTCTTGTACCAGGTGGGGGAGTCCTCGCGCCGGCTGCGGACCAGCTCGATCTTCTCGCGCGGGTAGTAGATGAGCGTGCACAGCTCGCCCTTTTCGTCAAAGGAGAGCGTGTCGCCAAAGATCTCGTCGACATGCTCGCGCACGACACCCGAGCAGTTGTTGAGGATGTGCATAAAGGCTTCGTACTCGCCGTGCACGTCGCTCATAAAATGCTCGGTGCCTTTGGGCAGGTTGAGAATGGCCGAGAGATTGATAATCTCGGTAAACGCGGATTGCTCGGTGGGAAATTGTCTCGACAGCAGACGCAGATACTTGAAGTCTTGCGGGTTGCGATCGAATGCGACCATGAGGCACCTTCCGATGTGGTTGGTAAAACTGACAAACAGCGTCAAACGTTTATCAGTATGCGCCGCTTTTGTTTCGATTGGAGATGGGAGGTCAAATTGTTGGCCGAACGGTTTGGTAAATCGATTTAGTTGAGGTAGATATGGCGGTTGAATGGAGACGCGGGGTCGTTTTTGCAGGCGCATACCTCCGGGATCGATAGGGATGATAACGGTAAAGATATTCACTACCTTTGGTTCAATTTGGTAAATAGTGGACATTTGTACCGTATTCACGATTGCTGTGCGATAATTTGCGCAGTAATGAGTAAGGAGCCTCATATGAGTGATTTTGTCCTGACCTGTGAATCCGCCGCCGACCGAACCCGCGAGTTCTTTGAATCGCGCAATATCCCTGTCGTGTGTTTTCATTACGAGATCGACGATGTTGTCTATACGGACGATCTGTATCAGTCGATTGCGCCGGACGAGTTTTTTGCCCAGATTGCCGCGGGCGCCATGCCCAAGACGTCTCAGGTGAGCGTGGGTGAGTACGAGGAGTTTTGGGAGCCGTTTGTTGCCGAGGGTAAAGACGTGCTGCACCTGGCGTTGTCGTCGGGTATTTCGGGCACGTATGGATCGGCCTGCGTTGCGGCGCAGATGCTTGCGGATCGCTATCCCCAGGGCGGCAAGGTACGCGTCATCGACTCGCTGGCGGCGTCTTCGGGCTTTGGCCTGCTGGCGGAATGTGCCGCCGACGTTCGCGATAGCGGCGCTTCGCTCGACGAGACGGCCGCTTGGATTGAGGAGCATAAACTCAACCTGCACCACTGGTTCTTCTCGACCGATTTGTCGAGTTACCTGCGCGGCGGTCGCATTTCGGCCGCGAGCGCGATCATCGGCACGGCGCTCAAGATTTGCCCGCTTATGACGGTCGATTGCGAAGGTGAGCTGGCGCCACGCGAGAAGATTCGCACCAAGAAGCGCGCGATCTCCGAGATGGCCAAGACCGTGATGGCGCATGTGCAGGACGGCGCGGATTATTCGGGCAAGTGCATCATGTCGCACTCGGCGTGCCGCGAGGACGCCGAGGCCGTTGCGGCACTGATAGAGGAACAGGTTCCGCAGCTCAAAGGTAAGATTGAGATCAATAGCATCGGTGCTCTGATTGGCTCGCATACCGGCCCTGGCACGGTGGCCGTCTTCTTTATGGGCGACAAGCGCGTGGACTAACGTTCGTGGGCTGGCTGACGGTTTTAACGGCTGCGCCTGTCCCTCCCGACATTCGATAACAGAAAAAGGCCCGTCCCGTTGTTTGCGGGACGGGCCTTGCTGCTGCGGCTAGCGTTTCTTTCCGCGGAAGAAGAAGCCGTGCAGCGAGGGTTTGAGTCCGCGGCTGGCGCGACGCTCCTCGATATGATCGTGAATCGAAGCGACGCGTTCGATGACTTCGTCGGGGATCGGCACATCGGGATTCATGTTCTCGACCTGGCTGACCTCGGCGGCGGCGACCTGGTCGATAATGGGCACATCGTCGCGCGAGATGACAGGCGTGGTGTCTTCCTTCATCTTGCGATAGCGCTTCATCATGTCGGTCTGCAACTGCTGGGCCGAAGGCGGCGTCCAGATGATGGCGTTGGCGCCGGCGGCGATGGTTTCGCGGATGCTCTCGGGCGTCTTGCCACCTGGTGCGATGAGCGGAAGGTTGGGATAGTGCTCGCGCAGTTCACGCAGGACCTGCGGCGTGTTCTTGCCGGCGGCGATGTTGAGGATCTTGGCTCCGGCGCGCACTTTGGCATGTGCATCATCGTCGCAACGTACGACCGTGGCGATGACGGGGATGTCGGCGATGTTGGTGATGTGCTCGACCATCTCGGCAGTAGCGGGGGAGTTGACCACGCAGCCCGCCGCGCCCTGCATCTCGGAGACGGCCGCCATCTGCACGGAGCGCTTGCCGGTGGTGGTGCCGCCACCAACGCCCACAAAGACCGGGCACTCGGCAACGGTCAGCAGCGCCTGCGTAATGGCGGGCTGCGGCGTGAAGGGGTAGACGGCAAACACGGCGTCGGCATTGGAATTGCGGATGACCGCCACGTCGGTGGTGTAGATGAGCGATTTGATGCGGCGGCCAAAGAGCGTAAAGCCGCTGGCCTCCTCGATCTCATCGGGCATGCGGAGGGCCGCCTTGCGCAGACGTCCGTCGATGGGCAGCGGCTCCATGGGCAAAAGGCCGTTGGGAGTTACGGCCACCTGGGGCTCGGTAAATTCGTCTGCAAGCTCTACCTCGGAGAAGTCGACCGAGGCGACGATGTCCTCGTGAACCTCGGCGGGAACATCAATGGGGGCTTGGTCGTTAGTCGCGGCAGGCGTATCGAAGGAACTGGTGGCGACAAAGGCGTCGACGCGTTCGTTCAAATCGTTGAGAGAATCCATGGCGGTCCGTTTCTATGTTGTGCGGTCGGCAGTGTACGACCGGCGTTGCGAGTGCTAAATCGTTTGACGAGTTGATTTTTCCCCGCCGCGCCATCCGTTAGACTGAAGGGCCGGCGAACGTGAAGGAGCTGTGGTGGCGGGAATCGAGGTGCTATCTTGAATGTCCCGTATACAAAAGAGAGGTGACGCGGTATGGAATTCTCGGCAATGTTGGGCTCGATTGGCCTATGCGTGGGCGCAATCGTTGCCGCCGCGGTCATCTACTTTGTGGTCACGGCCATTAAGGGCAAAAAGGCCGAGCGCAAGGAGCGTGAAGCGCTTGCGCGGCATAAGGACCAGCAGGACAGGCGCGCACGGCGATAGCTTGTTGAGTTTTGAATCCGTGCGCTAGCTGCGTTTTCGGACCAGGGCGATATAGAAGCCCTCAAAGTCGCGACTGGGCGGAATGGTCAGCGTGCCGGGCATGCCGTTGGCAATGGCCGAGATGTGGCCCGCGGCGATTGCCTCGGTGAGAGCGTTGGACTCGATGCGGGGTTCCTCACCAGCTTCCTGGGCGCGACGCGCTTCGCTTTCGCTCGGCGTGCCGTCGAGGGGGATGAGCTCGCAGTCCATGTGCTTGTCGAGGGCCTCTTGCAGGGCATCCTCGTTTTCCTGCGGCAAGATCGAACACGTCGAATAGACGAGCGTGCCGCCCGGTTTGAGTGCCCCCATGGCGCGATCCAGAAGCGCGCGCTGCGAGCGGGCGCACTTAACGAGCAGCTGCTCGGTGAGACCGCGCAAGCTCTTTTCGTTGCCGCTGATGACGGTGCCCGTGCCAGTGCAGGGAGCGTCGAGCAGGATGCGGTCAAAGCGGAAGAACTCGTCAAGCTCGCGTGCGTCAATACGCATGACGGGCACGTTTTTGGCGCCCTGGCGGCCTAAGTTGGCCTCGAGCTTTTCGGCACGGGGAATGCTCATCTCGCAGGCAGTGAGGTGCGCCTGTCCCTGGGTGAGGGCGGCGATTTGCGTCGTCTTTCCGCCGGGGGCCGCGCACATGTCCAGGATGTCCTCGCCGGCCTGAGCGCCCAGCACGAGCGGCGGCATCATCGACGACAGGCTCTGCAGGTAGATCTTGCCGTCACGGTAGATGTCGAGGTCCCATAGGTCGGAAACTTGGGCCTCGGGCAGGATGAAGGCGTCCGGATACCATGCGACGGGGCGGTGCGCGATGCCGGCCTCGTCGAGTGCGGCGGCGATGCCCTCGGCGGTCGCCTTGAGCGTGTTGGCGCGCAGTGTGACTGGGCGTGTGGCCGCGGCGCCAAAGCCTTCGATCATGAGCTCGGCATCGGTGGGGGCATAGGCGCCGGCGACCGTGTCGACCATAAAACGCGGCAGGTCGGCGGCGCAGGGAAGGGCGGCAAGCTGGTCGGAAAGCTCGGTAGCGGCAAATTGCCTGAGCCTGAGCTCGGGCTTAACCTGCTTTTTTTGCTTACGACGACGCGGCTTGGACATCCGTCTTTCCTTCCCGTCCCAAATTGGTTACTTTCCGGGCACGCTGCTGCTGCCGTGCTTTAGTACTGACTCTCGTGCTTGCTAAAGAAGTCGAAGCGCGGGGGCAGCGGCTTCACGCGGTGCTCGCCGGGCTTCTCGCCCAGGCTCTCCACAAACTCGTCCGTGGAGGCAAAGATGTTGTCCCAGCTAAAGAAGGCGACCGGGTCGACGTCGAAGTACTCGCAGATGAGCTCGCAGCCGGTCGGGACGATGCCGTGCATCAGGACGGTCGCCACGCGAAGCTCGGTAAAGGCGTCGACCAGGGCCTGCTTCATGGCAGCGTTGGCTGGCTCGCCCTCGAGCTTGTTGGCGGCCTTGGAGGCATCGCTCCAGCGCTTGTTTGCGGCGCGCAGGTAGTCGTCGCACACGGCGAGCGCGCGGTGCGTCTCGAACTTGTACATGGCCTGCTCAAAGGCAAGGGCGGCCTGCTCGGCAGCTTCGACCACGGCAGCAGAGGCGGCACCGGCGGGAATGCAGCCGTTGCGATAGGGGCTCTCGTCACCCTCCTTGACGGCGACGCCGTAGAAGCAGCTGCGGGCCAGGCGGTTGAACACGCCGGTCAAGAGAGCGCTCTCCTTAAGGGCCGGATCGATAACGCGCTTGTCATCGCAGGCGCGCACCTCGTTGCCGTCCTTGTCCTTGCCGGTCACGCGGGTGTCGTATGCCTTGGGGCTAAAGCTCACCGGCTTCTCGGACAGGCCGAGCGACAGCCAATGCGCGCGCATCTGCTCGCAGGTGTAGTGGTTGAGTAGGTCGTCTGCCGGCGGGGGAGGCGTCTGCGAGGACGAGCTGGCCTTTTTGCCCATGTAGAGCAGGTGGTAGCAGGCGCTGACGGTGCTCTGCGTGAGGTCCCAACCCAGGGCCTCCCACATGGCGGTCTGCGCGATGCAGTAGAAGTAGATGTTGTCTTGGCCGATGAACTGGTAGATCTGTGCGTCGTCCGAGCACCACCAGTCGCGCCAGTCGAGTGAGCTGTGCTGATAGGTGGGCGCGGGGACCTGCGTGGAATCGGCGGCGGGCTTGCCCATGAGGGCGGCATCCTGGGCGGCGACACCCTCAGTTACGCCGGCGGCCTTGGCATCGCGTGCGAGCACGGTGCGCGTATAGCTGATGGGCGCCCACAGGCTCTCGGGCCAGCACCAGCAGGTGACGTCGTTCACACCGTCGACCTCGGGTACCGGAACGCCCCAGTCGATGTTACCGGTGATGCGGAAGGGCACGAGCGCCTTGCCGCTGCGGAAGCGCACTCCGCCGTTGGCGAGCACCGCATGGGCGTCGTCGCGCTCCTTCCAGCTGGGGAAGGTGACGGTAAAGCTGCTCTTGTTGCCTTCGGGCTCCAGCACGGTGTGCTCGGGGAGCTGGTCCTCGACGGCGTCGAAGGCCTCGCGGAACTTGTTCTGGATGTAGAGCTGCGCCGGCAGCAGCCACTCTTCCATGGTCTTGGAGACCACGGAACGAACCTGCGGGTTCTGGGCGAGCTTGGCGGTGTAGGTCTTCATAAAGTCGAGGTAGGCCGGCAGGTCAAAGTAGAGGTTGTCGACCGGGCGCAGCTCGGGCACCTCGCCGGTGAGCTGGCTCTTGGGCGCGATGAGCTCCTCGGGCTCAAACTGGTGACCCAGGTCGCACTCGTCGGCGTAGGCTTTCTCGGACTTGCAGCCCTGGATGGGGCAGCGGCCGATCACCTGGCGGCCATTGAGGAACGTGCCGGCCTTGGCGTCGTAGAACTGCAGCGTGGAGCGCTTGGAGATGGTGCCCTGCTCGTGCAGGCGCTCGATGATCTCGGCGGTAACCTCGTTGTGAATCTGCGCGGCCGGCTCAAGGCCCGAGCCGCCGTAGATATCGCAGCTGATGTTGTAGTTGTTGAGGGTCGCGGCCTGGCGGGAGTGATTGGACTCGACATACTCGCCGATGGACTTGTCGTAGCCTTCGTTCTCCTTGAGCTTGCGGTAGCTCTCCATGATGGGCGAGCCGTAGCAGTCGGTGCCCGAGGTGAAGATGACATTCTCGCGGCCCAGACGGTCGCGCAGGAAGCGGGCGAAGAAGTCGGCCGGGACAAAGACGCCGCCAACGTGGCCAAAGTGAAGGCCCTTGTTGCCGTAAGGCTCGCCGGCGGTAACGATGGCGCGGCGAGGCCAACTGGGACGGTCGTTCATGGAGTATTTGGATGCCATGGGACTCCTTCGCATATGGTAAGGGCGCGGCCGGGCGCAAGGCCTGGCGACGCGGTGGTCAATTCGTGCATATCGTTCGACATTATCGCACATGCGGGCGGGTGCGTGACGGGGGCGCTATCCTAAGATGCTATGAATGAGATTTCCAACATACATGCGTTTGAGGACGAGGATTTTCTGCACGCCTGCTTTGTGTGGGGGATGGCCGTGCTTGGCGCATTTGCCGTGTGCCTGGTGCCGGTGTTTATGCTGCTGGGTGGGCCCGCGGATCTGGATGCGGCTGACGCGGGTGGCTGGACGGCAGTCTTGGGCTGGCTAGTCGGCTTGGCTGCGGTTTCGGCGGCGTCATTTGCCGTGCACGAGCTAGTGCACGGTGTGTTTTTTAAGCTGCTGGCGCCTGCGGGCGCGCAGGTGACCTTTGGGGCGAATCGCGAAACCTGCATGATTTACGCCTGCGCCGAGGGCGTGGTGTATTCGCGCCGGCGGTACGTGGCGGTTTGCCTGGCGCCGACGGTTGTTGTGACGGCGGCGTTTGCCCTGGGGTTTGCGTTCTCGGGCTATCCGCTGCTGTGCTACCTGGCGGCCGGCTTGCATTTGTCGGGCTGTGTGGGCGACTGGTATTACGTGCGGACCATTTTGCGCGACCGCTGCATTGTCGCCTGCGAGGATACGTCCTTTGGCGTGCGCTTTTTCGCAAGGTAGTCTTTTGGGATGATTTTTCTGGGACGGGGATGTTGATGAAGCCGTTGCTGCTGCATGCTTGCTGCGCGCCGTGCTCGCTGGAGCCGGTTCGCCTGCTGCGCGAGGAAGGGTTTGAGCCCACGATTTGCTGGACCAACCCCAATATTCAACCGCGCGATGAATGGCAGCGCCGCTTGGACGAGCTGCGCCGGTGGTGTGCCGATGGCGACATCGAGCTTATCGAGGCGGGGGAGGACCGCGAGCGCTGGGAGGTCGGCGTGGCCCCGCTGGGCGCCGATCGACCCCGTCGCTGTCGCACGTGCTATGCCCTGCGTCTGGCCGAGGCATGCCGTGTGGCTCAGGAGCGTGGGTTTGAGTTTGTGGGCACGACGCTCGCCGTCTCGCCGTATCAGTTGTTCGAAACCTGCAATGATGTGTTGGAGCGTCTGGCTGCCGCCCGCGGTCTCACTCCGGTGATTCGCGATTTTCGTCCGTATTACCCCGAGGCGACACGCCGTTCGCGCGAGCTGGGCATGTATCGGCAGAATTACTGCGGCTGCCGATTCTCGGCCGTCGAGGCGGCCATGGACCGCGCCCGCATCCGCGACGAGCGCAAAGCGTTCAAAAAGTAGTTCTTTTGGGCTGGCAGCCTGCTAGGATGTAGAGCGGACTTTAGCTATATAAGGAGTATCCGACGTGTCTATGCGTACCGATGATTTTGACTACAACCTTCCCGAGGAACTGATCGCCCAGGCTCCTGCCGAGCCGCGCGATTCCTGCCGCCTGCTGGTGGTGGATCGCAAGGGCTCCCAGGCGGGAGCGCCGCTGGAGCACGGCGGTACCGTTGAGCACCGCATCTTCCGCGACATCATCGACTATATCGAGCCGGGCGACGTGCTCGTCATCAACCAGACGCGCGTGATGCCGGCCCGTCTGATCGGTCGCAAGACGGGCTCGGGCGGCGTGGTCGAGACCCTGCTGCTCAAGCGCCGTGAGGACGTTGACCCGCTGGGTCACGTTTGGGAGTGTCTGGTCAAGCCGGGTAAGCGCCTGAAGCCCGGTGCACAGATTGAGTATCGCGCCGGTGGCGCCCATGCGCCCGAGGGGGCTCCCGTGGTGCTGACGGCCGAGGTCGTCGACTTTGTCACTGATAGCCGCGGCGGCCGCCTGGTGCGTTTTGAGCCGGCCGGCTGCAATGCCGCCGGCGACCCGCGCACGCTCGACGAGGCCATCCATGCTGCCGGCCACGTGCCGCTGCCGCCCTATATTACCGATTACGAGGGCGATCCCGAGAAGTACCAGACCGTCTACGCCATGAAGGAGGAGCACTCGGCTGCCGCTCCCACGGCGGGTCTGCACTTTACCCCCGAGCTCATGGCCGCTATTGAGGCCAAGGGAGCGAAGTTTGCCGCCGTCGAGCTCGAGGTTGGCATCGATACCTTCCGTCTGGTGGAGGAGGATGACCCCACGCAGCACGTCATGCACACCGAGCGCTACCACGTGTCGCAGGAGGTGGTCGACGCCGTGCACAAGGCGAAGGCCGAGGGGCATCGCGTAATCGCCGTCGGCACCACCGCAGTGCGCTCGCTCGAGAGCGCGTTTGATGCGGACGCGCCGGTGTCCGATCCGGCTGTGACGGCGCGCTATTTTGAGGGCCGTGAGGACGGCGCCGACACGCTCGGCCGCGGCGACATCGTGGTGCGCGAGAACGCGACGACGCAGCTCTACCTCATGCCTGGCTCGACCTATCACGTGGTCGACGCGCTGATCACGAACTTCCACGTGCCGCGCTCCACGCTCATGATGCTCGTGAGCGCACTTGCCACCCGCGACCAGATCATGGATGCCTACGCCGCTGCTATCGAAGAACGTTACCGCTTCTTTAGCTTTGGCGACGCGATGCTCATTTGTTAGTTACGCGGTTCTATGAATCGCGTAACTGCTCGACGCTGCAAACGCCCCTAAGCGGCAATCTGACGTTCAATCGTCGGGCATGACCAGAAGGTCAATGCCCTCCTCTTTCACGTCACCTTGCTCGCTTAGGGGCGTTTTCGCTGACTTCGCCAAAACAGTGGCGTTGCCGTGGTTCAACCTGCCAAAAAGGTGTAGTCATTGGGGACGTTCTTGTTTGACTAGTCGTTTAAGAACGTCCCCAATGACTACCTTGCATCAATCTAATAAGTTGCGGTGAGATAGTTCTTGAATTGGCCTTTTTTGAGGCTAAACAGGAACTATCTCACCGCAACTGCGTTGGGGCGTTTTTGGCAGCTGGTTTACTTGCTCGCGAACAGCCAGATGAGGACGATCGCGAGGACTACGGCGACTATGCAGACGATGGCGCCGGTGAATTTGATGCGTGAGTCGCGGGTGCGCTCGCGCACGGCATCCTCGGCGGCTTCGAGTTGGGCCACTTCGTGCTCGGTTTCGGCGTGCTCGGCCTTATCGCGGGCCAGGGAGCCCGCGAGCGATTCGGTAATCTCGGGATGGTCATGCACCTCGGTTGCCTGTTCGATGATCGACTGTGCGTGCGCGACGTCCGCCTGGGCATTGGCAATAGCCTGCTCTTGCTCTCGACGCGCCTTGTCCTCGGCGGCGATCTTCTCGCGCAGTTCGCGTTGGCGCGTTGCGGCGGCGGCTTTTGCAGTCTGCAGCTCGTCGCGCGCGGCATCGGCCTCGGCCGTCACGGTCTGATGGGCTCGCTTGGCGTCGGCGATGGGGGCTTGCGCCTGCTCGACGGCGTGCTCGGCGGCCGCGAGCGAGTGCTCAAGATCGGCGGTGATGTTCGGGACATCTTCCTCGGCTTTGCGCAGGGCATCGGCCGTGTCGGAGATCTGCATCGAAAGCTCGCTGGTGCGCACCGTGTAATTGGCGGGATTCGCCGAAGGATTGCGCTGCAGCTCGGCATACTCGTGGCGCAGCGTTTCGAGTTGAGCACGCGTGGCGTCGACGGTTTGCTGCGCGGCGGCAACGCCGGCGTCGCGCTCGGCCTGCACCTTGTCGCGGATGCGCTTTGAATCCTCGAGGCGTCGTACGAGGCGGTTACCGGTCTCGCGCGAGCTGGCCTCGCGTGCCTCCACCGCGTCGAGCGCGGCTTTGAGACGCCGCTCGGTGGCATCGTCCTCTTCCTTCATTTGTTCTAGCTGCGCCTTGAGCTCTGTTGCCTTGGCAACATGGGTATCGCGGCCGATTTCTGCTGCCGCGGCGCCCTTTTGTGCCGTTTCGATAGTCTGGCGCTGCTCGGCGACGATTTGGTCGTAGCGGCCTGCGATATCCTGGCGTGTCTCGAGCTCCTCGCCTTGATCGGCGATGCGCTGCTCCAACTCTGCCAGGTGATCGCGTGCATCGGCGAGTGCCTTTTTCGCGGCGTTCATCTCGCGCATGGCCGAGGCGCCCTGGGCGATAAAAGTGCCCACGGCGTTAGCGGTGTTTGAGACGGCGCTTCCCAGATCGCGACTGGCTGCGGGGGCTTGTGGGGCGGTCAGGTGAGCGGCGTTTTCCGTGCCCGCATCGGGCACCTGTGACGTGGCGATGCTGCCGGTGCCGCCCTCGACTACGGAAAAGCCCGCTGCATGCGGGTCAACTGCATCGGCACCAATGGTGGGGTGCTCGAGCTGCAGGAACGAGGGCAGGGTGCTGCCTTGGTCGGCAACGGGGGTCTCGCCGGGCACGAAGGTCGAGGCGGCCTCGGCGGCCTCCTCTTCCTCGGCGTCAACATCGGCGTCGGCCACGGCGTCTTTCATCGCTTTGACGGCATCCATCATCGAGTCCATGACGGCATCGAGCTCTTCTTCCGAAGACACCTCGATGGGGCCTTCTGCTTGCGGGGCGGCTTCTTTTTCGGGGGCGTCGTCCTGAGCGGCCGAATCGTCATTTTGCTCGCCGGCATCTTCGGCCGCAGGGACTTCCGTCGCAGCGCCGTTATCCAGAGTGGCGTCGTCGACGTCGGTATCATTGCAGGTCGCAGCGTCAGTATCTGCGGCGACGTCTGCTGAATCATCAATATGCTGTTGAGTCTGGGGGTCCAGCTCGTCTGTCATAGGCATGTGCTCCTCATCGTTGTTTGTCACCCTATGATAAAGTCTCGCGTCGACATCCCGCGCGCTGCAGCAAAGTTTCAAAACGTGTTCGATGACTCGTTTGGATAGTAAAAATTCGACCTCTATATTCAGTTCAGGCTTGACATTCCCTTCGCCGAAAGACGTTGCGCCGTTCGCCTGCCGCAGTCTTTATTTTTCACTTGAACCCGCTAAAGTTGCATTTCAGCTTTTGGCGCGTGAAGTTGGATGCGCGCAGTCGGCGGGTGGGCCCGTCGCGATTTGAAAGGACTTCGTATGGGACTTTTCACTGCTAAGACCGTAATCGTCACCGGCGGCGGCAAGGCCACGCTTAAGGACGGCTCCGCTGGCTCCATCGGCTACGGCATCGATATCGCTTTTGCCAAGGAGGGCGCAAACCTCGTTATTACCGGCCGCAACGTTGCCAAGCTCGAGGCTGCCAAGGAGTCTCTCGAGGCCGACTACGGCGTCAAGGTTCTGCCTGTTCAGGCCGATGTCTCGGCTGGTCAGGACAACGAGGCCGTCGTCCAAAACGTCATCGACAAGGCCATTGAGGAGTTCGGCCGCATCGACGCCGTCGTCAACAATGCTCAGGCCAGCGCCTCGGGCGTGACCATCGCCGACCACACCATGGATCAGTTTAACCTGGCCATTTATTCCGGTCTGTATGCCACCTATCTGTACATGCAGAAGGCCTATCCGCATCTGAAGGAGACCAAGGGCTCGGTGGTCAACTTTGCCTCGGGCGCCGGCCTGTTTGGCAACTATGGTCAGTGCAGTTATGCCGCCGCCAAGGAGGGCATCCGTGGTCTGACCCGCGTTGCCGCCAACGAGTGGGGCAAGGACGGCATCAACGTCAACATCGTGTGCCCGCTTGCTTGGACCGCTGCGCTCGAGAACTTCCAGGATGCCTACCCCGAGGCGTTCAAGGCCAACGTCCACATGCCGCCGGCAGGCCACTACGGCGACGTCGAGAAGGAAATCGGCCGCGTGGTCGTTCAGCTCTGCGGTCCCGACTTTAAGTACATGAACGGCGAGACTGTCACCCTCGAGGGCGGCATGGGCCAGCGTCCGTAGGGGTTACGCGGTTTTACCAAACCGCGTAACCAGTTGACGCTGCGCGGGCCGCATTTGGACAATCTGACGTTCAACTTCAAGGGCGCGACCGAAAGGTCAGCGCCCTTTCGTTTCACGTCACCTTGTCTCAAATGCGACTCGCTCGCTGACTTATGCTCAACCTGCGGCGCCATTTTGCTTGAAGGCACCTTGCTCGCTCTGGCGGGTTTTCGCTGTCGGCGCCATAACATCGGCGTTGTTGTGGCTGTCGGAAATGATCCGTTGGGGACGGAGGAAAACGGATCATTTTTATCCTGGTGCATTGGTGTAAGTGGGCAGGTTTCCTTTGCGCCAGTTTTTGTCGAGTCGGTGCTCCTTGCGGGTTGCCCGTATAATGGTTTGCGTATGAACCGCAACCAAGGAGTTCCAGTTTATGGACCAGAGCCTTTTTAAATTCGACCTGATTGCCGAGGATCCGACGACGCACGCGCGTGCCGGCGTACTGCACACCCCGCACGGCGACATCGAGACGCCAATCTTTATGCCCGTGGGCACCAAGGCAAACGTCAAGGGCATCCCCACCGAGACCGTCAAGCAGCTCGGCGCCCAGATCGTGCTTGCCAACACCTATCACCTGTCCATGCGTCCCGGCGAGGACACCATTGCCGAGCTGGGCGGCCTGCACAAGTTTATGAACTGGCACGGCCCCATTCTTACCGACTCGGGCGGCTTCCAGGTGTTCAGCCACAACGACGCCGTCAAGCTCACCGACGAGGGCGTGCGCTTTATCGTCAACGACTACGACGGCCGCCACGTGTTCTGGACGCCCGAGGACAACATGGAAATCGCCATGAAACTCGGCTCCGACATCTGCATGCAGCTGGACCAGTGCCCGGGCTATCCCGCCACGCGCGCCTACGTTGAGCGCGCCGTTGAGCTGTCGAGCATGTGGGCCGAGCGCTGCTATAAGGCGCATACCCGCGATGACCAGGCGCTCTTTGGCATCGTCCAGGGCGGCATGCACCTGGACCTGCGCCTGCGTTCGCTGCGCCACCTGGAGGAGTGCGGCGACTTCCCGGGCTACGGCATCGGTGGCTACTCGGTGGGCGAGGACCACGAGACCATGTTCGAGACGCTGGCACCGCTCGCGAGCGAGTACATGCCCAAGCACAAGCCGCGCTATCTGATGGGCGTCGGCAACCCCACCACCCTCGTGCGTGGTGTGGGTGTGGGCATCGACATGTTCGACTGCGTGCTGCCGACGCGCACCGGCCGCATGGGTACGGCGTTTTCGAGCGAGGGTCGCCTCAACTTCCGCAACGCCCGCTTTGCGCACGACGACGGTCCCATCGATCCCACCTGCACCTGCCCGGTGTGCACGGGCGGCTACAGCCGCGCGCTCATTCGCCACATGGTCACGCAGAAGGAGATGCTCGGCGGCATTCTGCTTTCGATGCACAACATCTATTACCTGCTCAACCTTATGCGGCGTGCCCGCCAGGCCATTATCGAGGGCCGTTACGGCGCGTTCGTGAGCGACTGGATGAACAGCCCTGCGGCGGTGGATTACTAAGAGCTGCGGCGGGCGCGCTTGCGGGGCGCGAGCAACGGCAAAGGCCAGGCGGCGATCGGTCATCACGTTTGCTAACACCGTCTGCGCGACCGCTGACCGATAGCTTGCAAGCACTTGATGCATCGTGGGTACCATACCGAATAGTTGATGCTCGGGCGGGTGTTTGACGCATGGCGTCGACCCCGCCCGTTTCTATTTTCGATAGGAGTACCCATGATTAAGAATGAGAACGTCGAGGGCGAGTCGGCCTACGACGAGACGTACCGCCGCGGTCCCGTGGTCATGCGCGGCCCCATGATTCCTAAGGACAACACCTACGCCAACCTGCTGGCGCCCGAGGATTCAACCGACTGGCTGCACGCCGACCCCTGGCGCGTGCTGCGTATTCAGGCAGAATTTGTCGATGGCTTTGGCGCGCTTGCCGAGCTCGGGCCCGCGGTGACCATCTTCGGCAGTGCCCGCACGCCCAAGACCGATCCGCTCTACAAGGCGGCGCGCACCGTCGGTCGCAAGATTGCCCAACGTGGTGTGGCGGTTATCACCGGCGGCGGTCCCGGCGTTATGGAGGCAGCCAACAGGGGAGCGGCGAGTGCCAACGGCAAGTCGGTCGGCCTGGGTATCGAGCTTCCGCACGAGCACGGGCTCAACAAATACGTGAACCTCGGCATGGACTTCCGTTACTTCTTTGTGCGCAAGACCATGTTCGTCAAATACAGCTCGGGGGCCATCGTATTTCCCGGCGGTTTTGGCACGCTCGACGAGATGTTCGAGGTGCTCACGCTGGTGCAGACGCACAAGGTCAAGCGCATGCCGCTCGTGCTGGTGGGCACCGAGTACTGGCAGGGCCTGTTCGACTGGCTCAACGGCCCGGTGATGGACGCCGGTATGATCAGCCCGCTCGATCCAGACCTCGTCCACATCACCGACGACCTCAACGAGGCCGTCGACATCGCCCTGAGCGGGCTGATGTAGGGTAGGCAAAATGGGACGGGGCTAAAAAGACCGGTGCGTAACGTTGCATACCACTCTTTTTAGCCCCGTCCCAAATGAACTGCTTTTAAGTTGCGGTGAAATAGGGATTGATTTGCGGCTGATAAGCCAAAAACAGTCCCTATTCCACCGCAAGTGGTAAAGGTGCCCCTAGTGGATGGGCCGGTAGCGGGGGCAGTAGCTGATGGCGATGGCGTCGACGCCTACGTGGGTGGCGATGGTGCAGCCGATGGGGCCGGTGCCGGCGTCTACGTAATCTTGGCCTGCGAGTGCATGGCTGACGAGCTCCTGCTCCTCGGCGGCGCCGGTCGTGAGCACACGCACGCTGGAGCCCGGATGCTCGGTCAAAAATGCGAGGCAATCGGCCATGGTGTTGGCAACGATGCGCTTGGCGCCGCGGCCCTTTTTGATGGCCTTGATCTCGCCCGATTTCCACTCCGGCGAAACGGCCAGGCGAATGTTGAGCATCTGCGTGAGCTGGCCGGCGAGTTTGGGCGCGCGGCCGTTCTTAACGAGGTTCTCGAGCGTGCGGGGAATCAGCAGCAGGTGGGCGTCGGGCAGCGTCGCTCGGATCTGCGCCTCGGTCTCGTCCAGGCTGCGGCCGTCCTCGCGCATGGCCAGCGCGTACTCCACCAGCAGGCCCTCGGCAGCCGAGCCGGTGCGCGAGTCGATGCAGCGCACGTCGAGCTCGTGGGTATCGGCAACCTGGCACGCGTTGGCGTAGCAGGCAGACCACTCGCTGCACAGCGAGATAAAGATGGCGCTGTCGTGGCCGTCGGCGAGCACGCGATCAAAGAGCGCCTTGAACTCGCCGGCGCTTGGCTGCGAGGTGTGCGGCAGCTGCTCGGAGCCGGCCATGCGGGCGACGTACTCCTCGGCGGTAATCTGCACCTGGTCGAGCAGGTCCTCGCCCTCGATAATCACATGCAGCGGAATCACGTAAATGCCGAGCTCTTGGGCGCGGGCGGGGGAGATGTCCGACGTGGAGTCGGTTATGATGGCAAAAGACATAATTGCACCTTTCGTTGGGGCGCTTGTGCGCCGCCTTCTGAGAGCAAAGTGCGACAAGTATAGTAGAGTCGTTCCACATTACTAGCTTCAATTGTTGAATAGTCAACAGTTTGAAATGTCGGTGTGGAAATCGTCAACTGGGGAAGAGGGATACCGATGGAGGCGCTGGAGATATGCAGGCGGCCGGTCGTGCTGTTCGATTTTGACGGCACGGTGGCAGATACGGGTCGGGCGGTGATGACCTCGACGCGCAAGACGCTGGCTGCGCGCGGGTTTTCGGAGGCGCAGATGGGTGATCTGCGCCGCATGATCGGGCCGCCCCTGTGGAAGAGCTTTCACGACTTTTACGGCTTTTCCCGCGAGGAGTCGCTGGTGGTGGCCGACGAGTACCGCGCTTTTTTTGATGAGCTGGGACCGGAGGAGTATCCCGTTTTCGACGGGGTCCCCGAGTTGCTGGATGGGTTGGCCGCCCGGGGCAAGCGTATGGCCGTAGCGACGTCGCGCATGGAGGCAAAGTGCATCGACATGGTACGTGAGCTCGGGCTTTCTCAGTTTGAGGCGGTGGTTGGCATGAATCCGCCGCAGGGACGCGAGACCAAGGCCGATTCGGTCCGCGATGCCCTGGCGGCGCTCGGTGCGACGGCCGACGATGCCGTGATGATTGGCGACCGCTTTAACGACGTCGAGGGCGCGCACGCGATGGGCGTGCCGTGCATTGGCATCTATTCGGGCGCGGCGGCGCCGGGCGAGCACGAGGCCGCGGGCGCCGATGCGGTGGTGCACTCGGTGGCCGAGCTTGCTAAACTTTTCGCTATCTAATGACGTGATGTGAGGGGCGGGCGTGCCCGCTGCTCATTGGTAAGGAGGTCGTCCATGAATCAGGTGGAGCAGAGCGTTGCCGAGTATGTCGACGAGGTCTGGGAAGATGTCGTCGCTGATATCGAGCAGCTGGTGAGCTATCCGTCTGTGGCCGTTGCTGCCGATGCGGAGCCCGGTGCGCCGTTTGGCCGCCCGGTTCGTGATGCGCTCGATTGCGCACTCGGTATCGCGCAAAAGCTCGGCTACCAGACGAGCGATGACGAGGGTTATGTGGGTGTTGCCGATATCCCGGGCTGCGGCGATAAGCAGCTTGCGACCATCTGCCATGTGGACGTGGTGCCTGCCGGCCCCGGCTGGAATACCGACCCATTTGCGATGGAGCGTCGCGAGGGCTGGCTGCTCGGCCGCGGCGTGATCGACGACAAGGGCCCGGCGGTGTTGTCGCTCTACGCCGGCGCCTACCTGCTCAAGCACGGCATTGTGCCGCGCTATACCTTCCGCGCGCTGTTGGGCTGCGATGAGGAAGTGGGCATGTCCGACGTTCACCATTATCTGGAGAACCACGCGAACCCCGACTTTCTGTTTACGCCCGATGCCGAGTTCCCGGTCTGCAATGCCGAGAAGGGCCAGTTTGGGGCGACGTTTGTGAGCCCCAAGATCGACGGTGGGCGCATCGTATCGTGGAGCGGTGCCGAGGCGAGCAACGCCATTCCGTCGCAGTCTATCTGCGAGCTCGCGATTGCCGCCGATGAGCTTCCGGCACCCGTTGAGAACGCCGACCGCCTGGAGATCACGACGCTCGATAACGGGCATGCGCAGATTTTCGCCCACGGCATTGGCGGTCATGCCTCGATGCCCGAGGGAACGATCAATGCTGTCGGCCTCATCGTGGCGTATCTGCGCGAGGCCGAGGACGCGTTTGGCGCCCGTGACGAGCGCCTACTGACGCCTGCCGAGCACGAGTTTGTCAAGTTTCTGGCCTTTGTGCATGCGGACGCCTATGGCCGCGGCCTGGGTATCGATGCGACGAGCCCCGCGTTTGGCCCGCTCACCTGCAACCCCGGCGTCATCCGTGTGGCGGATGGCCACATCGAGCAGGTCATCGACGTGCGTTTCCCCGACAGCACCAGTGCCGATACCATCTGCGAGCAGCTCGAGCCGCTCGTGGGCCGCTTTGGCGTGACGTATCGCGTGGGTCGCGCAAAGGTGCCGTTCTCGGTGTCTGCCGACGATCCGGCCGTGAAGGCGCTTATCGATACCTATAACGAGTTTACGGGCAAGCATGCCGAGCCCTTTGCCATGGGCGGCGGCACGTATGCGCGCAACTTTGCCCGCGCCGTCTCGTTTGGCCCCGAGGAGACCGGCCTGGAGCTGCCCGCATGGGGCGGCCAGATGCACGGCCCCAACGAGTGCGCCAACGAGGAGCAGCTCAAACAGGCGCTCAAGATTTATATCGTGGCGATCCTGCGCCTCAACGAGCTCGAACTTTAAGGTTACGCGGTTTTCCAATCTAAGTTGCGGTGGAATAGTTCCTAGAATGGGCCATTTGACGGCCAAGCAGGAACTATTTCACCGCAACTTTGTTTTTATTGGTGTAAAAAGCGCGCCATGCTTGGGCGGGGAATGTTATTCGTTTGTAAAGCCGAGCCGCGCTTGCGGTAAGGGTCTATCAGATGCCCGTAAGAAACCGCAGTTGGCGCGAGCGCTGCCCGGTCGGGGCCGTATCTTTCCAAACAGCAAAGCGGGCAGGGTGCCCGCGATTCGCATGTATGAAAGGAAGATCATGCTCGATCAGGCTTATTCTCGTCGTCAGTTCCTCGGCCTCGCTGGTGGTCTTGCCAGTATCGTCGGTCTCGGTCTCGTTGGTTGCGGTGGCGCAGGCGCATCCGACGCCGCCGACAAGGGTAGCGCCGCTGCTGCCGAGTCCGTCTCCGGCGAGGTGACCTATGACGGTGCCTCCTCGTTCCAGGCTCTCGTCGAGGCCGCTGCCGAGAAGTTCATGGACGCCAACCCGGACGTTTCCGTCTCCGGTTCGGGCAACGGTTCGGGCAAGGGCCTGACCGCTGTCGCCGCCGGTACCGTTACCATCGGTAACTCCGACGTCTTCGCCGAGACCAAGCTCGAGGCCGACCAGGTCAAGAACCTCGTCGACCACGAGGTCGCCGTTGTGGGCATGGGTCCCGTCGTCTCCAAGAACGTGACGGTCGACGACCTGTCCCTTGAGCAGCTCAAGGGCATCTTCTCCGGCCAGATCACCAACTGGAAGGAGGTCGGCGGTGACGACGCCACCATCGTCGTTCTCAACCGCAAGGCCGGCTCCGGCACCCGTGCCACCTTCGAGGCCGCCGTCTTTGGTGACGAGGCCGTCGACTTTAAGGGCGACGCCGAGCTCGACAAGTCCGGCGATGTCCAGACTCAGATGGCCAGCACCGACAACGCCATCTCCTACCTCGACTTCTCGCACTTCGACGACTCCAAGTTCAACGCCGTCAAGGTCGAGGGCGTGGAGCCCAAGAGTGCAAACGTCACCGACGACTCCTTTAAGATCTGGGCTACCGAGCACATGTACTGCGCAAAGGACGCCGACGACGCCACCAAGGCTTTCCTGGAGTTCATGCTTTCCGACGACGTCCAGGGCAAGCTCGTCGAGGAGCAGGGCTTTATCCCCGTCTCTGCCATGAAGGTCGTCAAGGACGCCAGCGGCAAGGTTTCTGCTAAATAAGTAATCGCCCCGGAAAGGTTTGCAATGGCAAAGCAACTGCCAAAGCGCGACCTTGAGAACGTGGGCCTGGGCGTCACGGGTGCGTGCGTAGCGCTCGTGACGCTTGTCGTTGCCGCGCTCATCTTTATGGTCGCCCAAAAGGGCCTCTCGGCTTTTCTCAAGGACGGCGTTTCGGTCGTCGAGTTTTTTTACCGCACCAAGTGGGACCTGGCCAACACGGCTAAAAACGGCCTGCCCTATACCGGCGCCCTGCCCCTGATCGTCACCTCGTTTGCGGTCATGGTGCTCTCCACGCTCATCGCGCTGCCCATCGCCATCGGCTCTGCCATCTTTGCGGTCGAGATTCGACCTAAGTTTGGTTCCAAGATCTTTCAGCCGCTTATTGAGCTTTTGACCGGCATTCCCTCGGTCGTCTTTGGCCTCATCGGCTTTCACGTGGTCGTCGGCCTTATGAAGAGCGTTTTCCACGTGAGCACGGGTCTGGGCATCTTGCCCGGCGCCATCGTGCTGGCCGTCATGATCCTGCCGACCATGACCACCCTTTCGGTCGATGGTCTGCGCGCCGTGCCCGACAGCTACCGCCAGGGCTCGCTCGCTCTGGGCTACACCCGCTGGCAGACCATCTGGCACGTGGTGCTCAAGTCCGCCATGCCGTCGCTCATGACCGCGGTCATCCTTGGCATGACGCGTGCCTTTGGCGAGACGCTCGCCGTGCGTATGGTCATCGGCGGCATCGAGGCCATGCCGACGTCGCTGCTGTCGCCGGCGTCCACCATCACCACCACGCTCACCACGTCTATGGCGGTCTATGCCGAGGGCTCGGCCCAGGACGATGTTCTGTGGGCGCTCGGTCTGCTGCTGATGGGCATGAGCCTCATCTTCATCCTGATCATCCACCTTATCGGCCGCAAGGGGGCGAAGGCTCGTGGCTAGCACGCGCATCCATATCGACGAGGCGAGACTCGGGCGCGTCCAAAAGCAGGACCGCATCGCCACGGGCGTGCTGACGGCAATCGCCGCCATCGTCATGCTCATCGTCATCGCTATGGTGGCCTATATCCTGTTCGAGGGGGTCTCGACGCTGTTCCAGCCGGGCTTTCTCACGCAGCCGTCGCGCGCCAACGGAACCCAGGGCGGCGTGCTCTATCAGCTGTTCGACTCGTTCTATCTGCTGCTGATCACCCTAGCCATCTCGGTGCCCATTAGTCTGGGCGGCGCGGTCTTTCTGGTTGAGTACGCGCCGAATGGGCCCATCCGCGACATCGCCTCCACCGCCATCGAGACGCTGTCCTCGCTGCCCTCCATCGTTGTCGGCATGTTCGGTTTCCTGGTGTTCTCGGTGCAGCTGGGCTGGAAGTACTCCATCATCTCCGGCGCCGTCGCGCTCACCATGTTCAACATTCCCATCCTGGTGCGCGTGATCCAACAGGCGCTCGAGGACGTGCCGCAGGCCCAGCGCGATGCGTGCCTGGCCATGGGCCTTACCCGCTGGGAGGCCACGCTGCACATCTTGATTCCCGAGGCCATGCCCGCCATCGTGACCGGCATCGTGCTTTCGGCCGGCCGCGTGTTTGGCGAGGCCGCGGCACTGCTCTTTACCTCAGGCATGAGCTCGCCGGTTCGCCTGAACTTCTTGAGCTTTAACCTGTCGAGTCCCACCTGCGCCTGGAACGTGTTCCGTCCCGGCGAGTCGCTCGCCGTGCATATTTACAAGATTTACGGCGAGGGCAGCCCCGAGGCTCAGCAGATCGTCTGGGGCACCGCGGCGCTGCTGATGATTTGCGTGCTGCTATTTAACGTAGTCGCCCGTATCGTGGGCAAGCAACTGGCAAGGAGGATGACGGCCGAGTGAGCGAGATGAAAGCAACACCCGCAGCCGAAGCGGCACCGTCCGAGACCCAGAACTTCCTGTCGAGCGTGGGGGAGAGCGAGAAGCGCGTGCGCGCGAGCGGCAAGGCCGTGAGCGACGAGGTCGTGCTCTCCACCAAGGACGTCAACGTGTACTATGGCGACCACCATGCCCTGCACGATACGTCGCTCGACTTTCACAAGGGCGAGATCACGGCGCTCATTGGGCCTTCGGGCTGCGGTAAGTCGACCTTCTTACGTAGCCTCAACCTCATGAATCGCGAGATTCGCGGCTGCCGCGTGGAGGGCGAGATCAACTACCGCGGACGCAACGTGAACACCAAGACCGAAAACACCTACGAGCTGCGTCGTTCCATTGGCATGGTGTTCCAACAGCCCAATCCTTTCCGCAAGTCCATTCGCGACAACATCACGTTTGCACCCAAACGCCACGGCATTATCGATCGTGACGAGCTCGACCGCATGGTCGAGGAGAGCCTGCGTGGTGCGGCACTGTGGGATGAGGTCAAGGACAAGCTCGACAAAAGCGCCTATGCGCTTTCGGGCGGCCAGCAGCAGCGTCTGTGCATCGCGCGCACGCTGGCACTCAATCCCGACGTGATCCTGTTTGACGAGCCCTGCTCGGCGCTCGACCCCATCTCGACGCTGGCGATCGAGGACCTGATGTCATCGATCGTTGCCGACCGTGCCATCGTTATCGTGACGCACAACATGGAGCAAGCGTCGCGCGTGTCCAACCGCACGGCGTTCTTCTACATGGGCGATATGGTCGAGTACGACGAGACCGACGAGATTTTCCAACGGCCCAAGGATAAGCGGCTGAATGATTACCTCACTGGCATGTTCTCCTAGTCCGGGACATGCTTGAGGCCCGCGGCGGCCACGGTTGCCGCGGGACTGATTGGAGAGGCGGGTCATCTCTTGCGTGAGGTGGCCCGCCTTTTTGTGTCGTGTGCGGCCCGCCTTTTCGCTGCTATCATGGACAACGTTGAATTTCTACGAAGGAGCAGGGCATATGGCGATTCTTTTGGGATGCGATTCCGTCAGCCTAGAGTTTCCCACCAAGCATATTTTCGATAGCGTGACGCTCGGCGTGGGCGAGGGCGACCGCATTGGTATCGTCGGCAAAAACGGCGATGGAAAGTCGACGCTGCTGAGCGTACTCGCCGGCACGTTGGAGCCCGACGACGGCCGCGTGACGCATCGCCGCGACACGACGATCGGATTGCTCGGCCAAAAGGACAACCTGGTCGATACCGACACCGTGCATCATGCCGTCGTCGGTGACACGCCCGAGTACGAGTGGGCCTCGAGCCCGCGTACGCGCCAGATTCTGGCCGGTCTTATTAGCGATGTGCCCTGGGAGGGCACGGTGGGCGAGCTTTCGGGCGGTCAGCGCCGTCGCGTGGACCTCGCGCGCCTGCTGATTGGCGACTACGACGTGCTTATGCTCGACGAGCCCACCAACCACCTGGACATGCGCACCATCAACTGGCTCGCGCGCCACTTAAATGCCCGCTGGCAGCGCGGTCAGGGCGCCATGCTCGTGGTCACGCACGACCGCTGGTTCTTGGACGAGGTCTGCACCAGCATGTGGGAGGTCCATGACGGACAGGTCGACCCCTTCGAGGGCGGCTACTCGGCCTACATCCTGCAGCGCGTGGAGCGCGACCGCATGGCCGCCGTTACCGAGGAACGCCGTCGCAACATGGCGCGCAAGGAGCTCGCGTGGCTGAGCCGCGGCGCCCAGGCGCGCTCCACCAAGCCCAAGTTTCGCGTGGATGCCGCTCGCGAGCTCATCGCCGACGTGCCGCCCGTGCGCGACGAGCTGGAGCTCAAGCGCCTGGCGGTGAGCCGCCTGGGCAAGCAGGTTATCGACGTGGTCGACGTGGACGCCGGCTATGCGGATACCGATGGCGCGCCCAAGCAGGTGCTCTCGGACGTGACTTGGCTTATCGGCGCGGGCGACCGCTATGGTCTTTTGGGCGAGAACGGCGCCGGCAAGTCGACCTTGCTCGACGTGATCCAGGGCAAGATCGCGCCCCTGCGCGGTCGCGTGAAGATTGGCCAGACGGTGCGCTTTGGCGTGCTGTCGCAGCAGCTCGAGGAGCTCGAGCCCTACATGGGCGATACGATCCGCGAGGTGCTCGGCAACTATAAGAAGTACTACGTCATCGACGGTAAGGAGACTTCGCCCGAGAAGCTCTGCGAGCGCCTGGGCTTTACGACCCAGCAGCTCTGGAGCCGCATCGGCGATCTTTCGGGCGGCCAGCGCCGTCGCCTGTCGCTGTTGCTGACGATCCTGGACGAGCCCAACGTGCTTATCCTGGACGAGCCCGGTAACGACCTGGATACCGACATGCTCGCGATTGTCGAGGATCTGCTCGACGGCTGGCCCGGCACGCTGATCCTGGTGACGCACGACCGCTTCTTGATGGAGCGCGTGACCGACCAGCAGTGGGCGCTGCTTGACGGCCATCTGACGCATATGCCCGGCGGCGTCGACCAGTACCTGCGCCTGTGCAACGCCACCGCCGAGGGCGAGCCCGTGGGTGCGCCGAGCGCCAAGACCGGCACGTTTGACACCGGTGCCGCGGCAACTGCGGCCGAAAAGCCCAAGTCGAGCGGCCAGCCCAATGGTCTTTCCAACGCCGAGCGCCAGAAGCTCCGCCGCGAGGTGAGCTCGCTTGAGCGCAAAATGGAGACGCAGCGCGCTCGCGTGGAGGAGGCCGAGGCCGCGATGGCCCAGGTCGACCCCACCAACTACACGGCGCTGGGCGAGCAGCAGGCAAAGATTGACGAGGCTCACGCCGCCATGGACGAGCTGGAGATGGCGTGGCTCGAGGCGAGCGAGAAGCTCGAGGGCGAGGAGTAGGCAAGGATGATCCAGGCCGCATTTTTCGATATCGACGGCACGTTGCTGAGCTTTAAGACTCATCGGATTCCGGCGTCGGCGCAGCAGGCGCTCGACAGCTTTCGCGAGCAGGGGATTGCGTGCATAATCGCCACGGGTCGCCCGACCTACCAGATGCCGGATTGGCTGTTCGACTTGGGTTGGGATGCGTACATTACGCTTTCGGGTCAGCACTGTTTTGATGCCAAGGGCGTTTATCGCAGCTGCCCGATCGATCCGGACGACGTTGCGGTGATTGTGGACCAGGTGGCGCAGGGACGCTACGACTCGCTGTGCATGCAGGGCGAGAACTCGTTTGTGAACCGCCTGTCCGAGCGCGTGGTGACGGCTGGCAGCAACGCGGGAATCGTCTACCACGAGGAGCCGTTTGAGCACGCCTTTGACGCACCGGTCTACCAGTTTTGCGCCTTTGTGGACCCGGTCGACGAGCATATCGTGACCGACGCCGTGTCGCATTCGCTCACCACGCGCTGGTGCGACCTGTTCTGCGACATTATTCCCGCTAACGGCGGCAAGGACCTGGGCGTGGCGGCGACGCTCGAGCGGCTTGGTATCGACGCGAGCGAGGCGATTGCCTTTGGCGACGGCGAGAACGACCTGTCGATGTTTGCCGCCGTGGGCACGAGCGTGGCCATGGGCAACGCGCAGGACACGGTGAAGGCCGCGGCGACCTACGTTACGACCGCCGTGGACGATGACGGTATCTACAACGCCGCCAAGCACTTTGGGCTGCTATAGCTGAGGATTCGGCACTTAGGGACGTTCCTTTTCTGCCGGCAGCTGGGGACACTCCTTGCGGGGCGTGTCCCCATGTTGTGTTCGCCTGGCGCGTTTTGTGAAACACGGTTAACTTTTTAAACAACGTAGTAAGACATGGGCAACTTTTGCGGTAAAGTAAGCCAAGGAAAGTATCCAAAGGCTAACTAACAATCATCGCGAAAGGCGGCCCATGGCCCTACGTGAATCTGGAGAAGACTATCTCGAATCTATTTACGTGCTCTCGGAGCGCCAGGGCGTCGTTCGATCGATTGACGTTGCCGAATACCTGGGCGTAACCAAGGCGAGCGTCTCTAAAGCCATGGCGACGCTGGAGAACAGCGGCTATGTCGAAATGGGCAAGCGCGACGTTCATCTGACGGAGCGTGGTCTGGATGTCGCTCGCCAAATGTGGGAGCGCCACTGCTTTTTCGTGCGGTTGCTCGAGGAGGCCGGTGTTTCGGCGGATGTCGCGTCGCAAGAGGGTTGCCACATGGAGCACTGCCTGAGTGAGGAAAGCTTCGAGAAGCTACGGGCGATGTTGGGCCGGGAAGATGTAGCGGGTCCAACAACAGAAGCCTAATTGGACCCCCAGTAGCGCGGAGTTCACGCAAAGCGCGAACCAGCGACCGGGACGAAAGGTCCTGCCAACTATGTCCAACTCAGGCAAGGAACCCCGCCAGCAAGCGATGCCCAAGAACCACCAGCAACGTCGCCGCAGGCCGGGACCGGGCTTGGTTTTGAAAACATTCCGCAGCGCGAGGCCCGCCTTTCCGTTGCTCCGTAGGAGCAGGAAAGACGGGCCTCATGCGCGAGGACGTTTTCAAAACCAAGCCCGGTCCCGGCCGGAGGGACCACGAGCGCTACAGGTTCTTGACCCCCATCGCGCGCATGGCGTTCAGGATGGCGATGATTGCCACGCCTACGTCGCCGAACACGGCAAGCCACATATTGGCGATGCCCAGCGCCGCCAGCACAAGGATCAGCAGCTTAATGCCCAGCGCAAAGATGATGTTCTGCCAGACGATCGTCATGGTCTTGCGTGCCACGCGGATCGCGCGGGAAATGTTGGACGGCTTGTCGTCCATCAGCACCACGTCGGCAGCTTCAATTGCGGCGTCCGAGCCCATGGCGCCCATGGCGATTCCGACGTCGGCGCGCGTAAGCACGGGCGCGTCGTTGATACCGTCGCCGACAAAGGCGAGCTTGCCCTTGCCCGATTCGGCTGCCAGCAGCGCTTCAACACGCTCGACCTTGTCGCCCGGCAGCAGCTGCGCGTGGAACTCGTCGAGCCCCAGCCGCTTGGCCACCGCAGCAGCCACTTCCTCGCGGTCGCCCGTGAGCATGACGGTGCGCTTGACGCCGGCGGCGTGCAGGTCGCGGATCGTCTGCTCGGCATCGGCCTTTATGGTGTCGGCAATTACAATGTGGCCGGCATAGATGCCATCGACTAGCACGTGGAGGATGGTGCCGACGACCTCGCAATCGGGCGCTTCGACTCCGGCCGCGGCGAGCATCTTTGCGTTGCCAACGACGACGTGCTTGCCGTCGATGGTTGCCGTCACGCCATGGCCCGCGTCGTTGGTGGAGTCGCTTACGCGCTTGGGGTCGACCTCGCCCTGGTAGGCGACACGTACGGACTGCGCGATGGGGTGATCGGAGAACGACTCAGCAAGGGCTGCGACTTCGAGCAACGACTGCTCGGTATAGCCGGCCTCGGGGTGTACCGCGACCACCGAGAACGTGCCGTTGGTGAGGGTGCCCGTCTTGTCAAAGACGACGGTGTCCACGTCGGCGAGCGTCTCGAGGTAGTTAGAACCCTTGATGAGAACGCCCAGCTTGGACGCGCCGCCGATGCCGCCAAAGAAGCTCAGCGGCACGCTGATCACGAGCGCGCACGGGCAGCTGACGACCAGGAAGGTCAGGCCGCGCAGGATCCAGTCGGACCAGGCGCCGGTGACCAAGCCGCCGCCGAGCGCGAGTACCGCGGCAGCGCCGGTGACGGCGGGCGTGTAGATGCGGGCAAAGCGCGTGATGAAGTTCTCGGTGCGCGCCTTCTTTTCGCTGGCGTTTTCTACGAGCTCCAGGACGCGCGCGACGGTGGACTCGCCAAAGGGCTTGGTGGTGCGCACGTGGATGAGCCCCGTCATGTTGATGCAGCCGCTGATGATATCGTCTCCGGTTTTGGCCGGGCGGGGGACCGACTCACCGGTAAGGGCGGCGGTGTCGAGCTGGGTTTCGCCTTCGACGATGACGCCGTCGATGGGCACGCGCTCGCCGGGCTTGACCACGATGACGGTGCCGACGGCGATGTCATCGGGGAAGACCTGTTCGAGTGTGCCGTCGGGTTGTTCGACGTTGGCGTAGTCGGGTGCGATGTCCATCATGGCGCTGATCGATTTACGGCTCTTGCCCACGGCGTATGCCTGGAACAGCTCGCCGACCTGGTAGAACAGCATGACGGCGGCGCCTTCGGCCATGTGCGGATCGGTGTCGGGGAAGAGCACCATGGCAAACGCGCCGATGGTCGCGACGGCCATGAGGAAGCTCTCGTCGAAGGCCTTGCCGCGGCGGATGTTATTGAATGCCTTTTGCAGTACGTCGTAGCCGGCAATCAAAAACGGCACGAGGAACAGCACAAAGCTGGCGTAGATGTCGCCCGGGGTGCCGAATGCGGCAGTGAGGGTGCCGAGCTCATCGAGGGCGTACACCACGGCAAAAATGCCCAGCGCTACCAGGATGCGGTTGCGCTTATGCTCGAGTGACTCTTTTTTCTTGCGCTTCTTCTTTTTCTTCTTGGGGTCGGCGGTGGCCATGACTCGTATCCTCCCATTTGAATGTATGAACACTCGCTCATACAATTTCGCGAGCAAAGGCCGCGGCAAGCGCGGCCTTGCGGGTTGGCGTAAACCTGGGCTAGAGAATGATCTCGCAGTCCGGCTCGGCGTCGGCGGTGAACTCCACAACGCGGTCGAGGACCTCGTCGAACTCGGCTTCATCGGCCTCGAGCGTTAGCTTCTGGGTCATAAAGTTGACCGAAACGGACTTGACGCCCTCGAGCTTGGCCAGCTCGTCCTGAAGCTTACGCGCGCAGTTGGCGCAGTCGATCTCATCGAGCTTAAACTGCTTTTTCATGGTGGGTTCCTTTCCCTGTATTTGCGGCTTGGGTGCAGGCCGCGCTGGTACCGTGGTTAGTCGCTATTCGCAGATGTGGCTCATGCCCTGGTTGAGCATGGTGTAGACGTGGTCGTCGGCGAGCGAGTATAGGATATTGCGCCCGTCGCGCCGGAATTTAACCAGGTGCGACTGCTTGAGTGTACGCAGCTGGTGCGACACCGCGGACTGCGAGGTTTCGGTCGCTTCGGCGATGTCTGCCACGCAGAGCTCGCGGCCCATGAGGGCATAGAGGATCTTGATGCGCGTGGTGTCGCTGAAGACCTTGAACAGGTCGGCGAGGTCGTAGAGAAGCTCCTCGTCGGGAAGGTCCTCGGGCGAGCAGGTGGTGGGGATGTCGGGCACGATGGTGGTGTCGATGCTGGACTTTATTTCATCAGCGGGATCGCTCATCGCAATATCCTTTCATATGAACATGCGCTCATATAACTTACTTCCGAGTATATGAGCGCATGTTCATATGTCAATATAATTCACGAAATATTTTGCTATCGAATGGCCCTGGTGGCGGCTAAAGGCATCGATGATCGCGGATAAGGCCGCCGATGCCAACGTGGGTACCTTAGCGACGTGCAAAAACGGGAGTTTTCAGCATTGACGAGGGGTTATTTATTGCATAATGCGGCGGCATTTGCCGCCGCAGGGCTTTACTGGAGTGTAAGTGCCGACTGATGTTCCCCAGTTGTTGCCTAACATACATCAAAATCAGCGGCATCGGTGCAAAATAGATCAATTCGAAGCTCCTTGGATACCCGGCTTTGCTGAAAACTCCCGTTTTTGCACGTCGCCTGGGTACCCACCCCGTCAGTCCGCCTCTGTTCTGGCCCCGTACACCCTGCCTTCGGGCGTGGAAGTGCTTGTTTGAGCGAACTCCGGGCAATCCAACTCGATGACTTGCATGTCGTCGATGGCTGGGGCATCGTTGATTGTCGGGTCGTTCAGCGAGATGCCTTCGAGCACGGCGTGTTCGAGCTCAAGTACACTACGCTGCTCTGCATCTTGACAGAGGAGCTCATCAATACGCTTCTTTTCCTCGATAAATCTCCTGAGCACAAATCGTCGCAGCTCTTCTTGCTTAATTGCAAAATCTTTGGGTAGGCGCGATGGGCGAATGCCCTCCTTTCGCTGGATCGCCTCCATGACCCTGGCGAAGGCGCTGGCGTGCATAAAGGAATAGCGACTGACGGTAATGATTCCGTAGCCCATGGACGCCAGCGCGTTCTTGCGCTCTTCGTCAATGGCGCGGTCTTCTTCGGCATCGTGCTGAAATCCGTTGTATTCGATGTCGGTTCGGGACCGCTTAAGGTATGCATCCATATAGAACTTTTCGCGCCGCGTGAGGTCTTTTGCGGCAGCTGTGACCTTTACTTCGTAGTCGGTCTCGATCTCGCTAATGCCCAGCCCGCCCTCGCGTCTGGGTAACGTGAGCATCATAACAAACGCCGTTTCCATCGGCGAGCGGCATCCGTCCCGCACGCACCGGATGGCTTTTCGGGCAAGCTCAAGCCCCTTGCAGTCGGTGAGGGAGTTAAAAAAGTGCTTGAGACTCGAGGTCGAGGTGAGCGCGAAGCGCTCGGTGTAGGCTGTCGAGGCATCGCGCCCAAGGGAATAGGCGCCACACAGTTCGAAGTAGTACTCCACAAGTTCGCGAAAGGGGAGATAGGTTGCCGCCTGAAGCGCACAGAGTTCGACGCCAACAATATAGATGTCGTCAGCGGGTTCGATGAAACGCGAGCCCGAGAAGCGCTTGGACGACACGTGGCATTTGCAGTCCGGTATGTTGCGCACGTTTGCGCGCTCGAACACCGTTGTATCGAGCGGGGCGTCGTCATCGAGGGCGACATTGTGCCTGGCGAGCCAGTTGGCGGCAGAGTCGAGCAGTTCCTTGCTGGGGCGCGCCCCGTAGATTTTGGCAGGGCTGCAGGGCTCGGTGCCAATTGCGGATACCGAGTATGCGGCTTGGTAGACCGCTTTTGCCGTGTTATGTGAAAGCACGATACTCATACAGCTAGCATGGCAGACCAGGCGGCGGGGTTCGCGATAAACGCCAAGGCAAAATGTTGCGACATAACGAAAGCTGTCCAAGAGTTTGACGCCAATGATGGAGAAAGATGCCATTTGGAACATTGTCGCAGCTCGCTGGCTACGTAGGCCTCCACAACTGATGCTGGTCAGCGCCGTTTTGATTCAAAAGCGGCGTCAAAAATGATGTGTAATTTGGCTTGAACATGCGCAAACGAAGTTCTTAGTTGTACTTAGTTGTGCGGCGGCTAGGCTCCGATGGCCGGGGGCCGCGTGCGCGGTGCCGAAAAAACGGGTCGATATCCGCTTGGATATCGACCCGCATTGCGTCGCTTGAGAGGGACGCCTCGGCGTGTCGCTTTTGCGCGGGGCGCTATGGCCCGGCAAGTATTGTTCGTGAATGGCGCTTTTACTTGGCAAACAGGTTCTTGAGGTTGAACTCGGCCTGGACGGTACGGAGCATGAGGTCGGTGTCGTCGAGGCCCAGGTGCTGCTCGTTGGCGTCGGCGGCGAGGGTGCCACGGCGGCGCGCCCAGTTCTCGAGCGCAGCGGGCGCGGACTCGCGGGGGAGCGAGCGCACGTCGGCGTCCAGGCTGCGGCAGATCTGGCGCGAGTCGATGACGATGATCTTGCCGGCGCGGCGTGCCTCGGCGTAGCCGTCCAGGTGGATCTTGAACCAGCTGTCCTCAAAGGCGGCGTTGTGCGCCATGTACGGGTACTTCTTCACAAGCTTGAGCAGCTGCTTTTGCAGCTCCTTGTTCTCGCGGAAGGGCGTTTTGCCGTCGATGTCGTCCCAGGTGATGTGGTGGATATTCGACAACGGCACATCCTCGCCGCGGTAGATATCGGGCAGACCGCAGTAGTGTGCCTCGGCGTCGTGCGGGACGGCGTCGCTGGTGAGCTCCATGATCTCCCAGCCCACGTTGATGATGTAGCCGCGCTCGGGTGCACGGCCGGTGGTCTCGATGTCGATGCCGAGCACCGTGCCCTGGATGGGCTTGCGAGCGTAGGCGACGCCGAGCGCGTCGCGGTCGCCGCGGATCTCGCGCATGACGGACGCGGCGGTGCGCTTTTGCATCTTGCCGATGGCGGCGCAGGTGTCGGCGTCGGACAGGCCGCGCGAAAGCGTCGCGGGCGTCACGTTGCGCAGGCGCGCCTCGCCAATCTGGTCGCACAGGTCGCGGTTGCGGTCGGCTAGGTCGCGCACGGTGGCAAAGTCGAAGCCGGGGTCGTCCTCGGCGGTAAAGTACTCAGTCTCGAGCACCTTGAGGGCCTCCTCGCCCTTCTGGCGCTCGGACTCCATGGCGCCGTGGTCGCCGTAGATAAACATGGGGATAAACGGCTGGCGCTCGTATTCGAGTGCTTGCGATACGTTCATATGCTGCTCCTTGGACGGGCCGCGTTGTGCGGCTCGGGTTTGTCGAGTTATGGCGAGATGATAGTTTACCATGGGCAACTATTGGCATCGCGCCTAGGACAATTACAATACCCTAGTTGACCGCTAGGACTTTTACAATGCTGCCGAAAGACACGAAAGGTTCCATCCGTCATGGATTTGCTGATTGATATTCTGCTCGATGCCGGCAAGGACACGCTCTCGCTGGTGCCGTTCTTGTTGGTGACATATCTGGCTCTCGAGACGCTCGAGCATGTTGCGGGCGATCGCGTCAACGGTACCATCAAGCGTGCCGGCGCCGCTGGCCCCGTGGTTGGCTCGTTGCTGGGCATGGTGCCGCAGTGCGGCTTTTCGGCCATGGCGGCAACGCTATACGCCGGTCGCGTCGTGACGCTGGGCACCCTGGTGGCGGTGTTTCTCTCGACCTCCGACGAGATGCTGCCGCTGCTACTTGCCGAGCAGGTTCCCGTGCAGACTATGGCGATGCTTTTGGCTTCGAAAGCGCTGATCGCGCTGGTCACGGGCTTTATCGTGGATGCTGCCATTCGTGGCCTGCGTCGCAACGCCCGCGCGCATGCGGCGATTCGTCGTACCGTGTTGGGAACCGCTGTCAATCCGGCGCACGTTAACTGCGCGCATGACGACCACAGCGGCGGTGACATCATCGACGAGGTGGCCGAGGCGGGCGTGAGCGCCGACCACATCCATGAGCTGTGTGAGCGCGACCATTGCGGTTGTGATGACGACGAAGACGAGCACGAACATGGACATGGCCACGATCACGGTCATGAGGGCGAGCATGAACACCATCATGACCACGGTCACTCCCACTCACACGAAGGTGCGCCCGTCCTGTCGATTATCCGCAGCGCCATCTCGCATACCGTGCAGGTATCGGTATTCATTTTCCTGGTGACGCTGATTCTGGCCGCCGTGCTCGAGACCTTTGGCGAGTCCGCAATCGAGCAGTTCCTGCGCGGCAACGAGACGCTCGCCGTTCTTGGTTCGGCGCTTGTCGGCCTGATCCCTAACTGCTCGGCGAGCGTGGTCATTACGCAGCTGTATCTGGAAGGCGCGCTGCAACTGGCGCCGATGCTCGCCGGCACGCTCATTTCCGCCGGCGTGGGTTACCTGGTCCTGTTCCGCACCAACCGCAGCGCCCGTGAAAACGCCGTGTTCCTGGTCATGATGTACGTCATCGGCGCTGGCTGGGGCCTCGTCCTATCTGCCTTTGGCCTCTAAGTAGTCCTAACAAAACGGGCTTCAAAATAGCCATGCACGGCGTCTGCACAATGCGGCGACGCATGGCATTTTGAAGCCCGTTTTTTGTTGAGCCACGGATCCTGAGCGCTCACACCGTCCAAAACAAAAAGGCAGAGTTTTAGGCATGTCCCAAAAATCTGCCTTGGTTAGCGCAGCAGCTCGGTGAGGTTGCGCTTAAAGCGGGCGCGGTCTTCGCTGGTGAAGGCTGCTGGCCCGCGGGTGCGACCGCCAGCGCGGCGCACCTTCTTTTCCTCGTGACGAATAAACAGCTGCATGTCGATGGTCGCCTTGTCGTACACTCGCCCGCGCACGCCGATGGCGGAGGCATCGCGGCCGAGCACCATGCTCGCCAGGCCAATGTCCTGCGTCACGACCACGTCGCCCGCCTGCAGACGTTCGACAATGGCAAAGTCGGCACTATCGGCGCCCACGCTCACATCGAGCGTGGTGACCCAAAAGCCGCGTCGCGCGTGCTCGGCATCACGTGGATCGTCGCGGCGAATGTGCCGCTCCAGGTTCTGCGTGCTGTTGCCGGCAATCACCACGGCGACGCCCGCCCGCCGTGCACAGTCGATCGACTCGCGCGTAACCGGGCAGGTGTCGGCATCAATAAACAGCGTCCGCGGCATCTAGTGCACCAGCTTGCCAAAGCGGATAGCGCGAATAATCAGCGTCACGCCAAACACCAGGAGCGCGGCGCCGCTAAAGATGACGAGCATCTTTGCCGACCACAGCGGATAGATAAACACGAACATGCCGGCGATGATGGAGAGCGCGCCGCTCAGGATGGCGAGGGCGCGGTTGGACGAAAGCTCGGACTCCAGAATGGACATGACACCTTCGACGATCCAGCCAAAGCCAGCCACGACCACCACGAGCGTGGTGAGCGTCGCGGTCGAGAAGGCCTGATTGCGCAGGATTATGACGCCGCCCAGGATGATGAGCAGGTTGGAGATGATGCTCGTCACGCGCCAGCCGGCGGGCAGCAGCGGCTCAAAAATGGCGGTGAACAGCCTGACGCCAGCCGTGATCACAAAGTAGAAGCCCAGGACGGTCGTCAGGAAGACGAGGGACTTGGCGGGCGCAAACAGCAGCGCGATGCCGGCAAGCAGTGCGATGACGCCCGTGGCGGCGTAGATCCAGCGCACGGCCTTGATTGCCTTGCCTGCCATGCTTTTCTCGTCAAATCCAAACAGATTCGACTGCTGGTCGTCGTTCTTAAAGATGCCCATGAGGTCTCCTTTCCGCACGGCGTTTGCCGTCATTGTTGTTTTTGCGGCGTATGCCGCAGTTGCTACAACAAGTATCGCCTAAAGGCACCGGCGTATGGGTCGGGGAGGGCGAAGTGTAACCCAAAGGTCCCGATTTGTTCTCGTTGTTCCCCATGTCGCGTTTTTCTATTCAACAGGTGTAGAACATTGCGGCTCTGTTCGTTATTGCCTGCGTTTTAGGTTAGATTTTCCTAAGAACAATTGCCTTGTATTGGGGGTCTCTATGAACGAAGCTGTTCCCGCGGCGCCGTCGAGTGTGGAGTCGATGGCAAAGCAAGGTTGCGAAAAGCTCGGTCTGGAATCGTTTGACGCGCTGGTTTGTCGCGCCCGCACATGCCGCCGTTTTGACGAGTCCATGCGCGTGCCGCGCGAGTTTTTGCTTGAGCTGGCAGAGCTGGCGCACCTGGCTCCCTGCGGCGCCAACGCTCAGCGCCTACGCTTTCATGTGGTGAGCGACGCCGAGGAGTGTTCGAGCTTATTTGAAAAGCTCACATGGGCTGGTGCGCTCAAGGATTGGTCGGGTCCTGTCGAGGGCGAGCGCCCGACCGGCTATATCGCGATCCTTGCAGAGCGTCCCGCTCCGGGCAAGCCTGCCGCGCCAATCACCGAGGCAGACGCTGGTATCGCCGCGCAGACGATGATGCTCGCCGCCCGCAGCGCTACGCCCGAGGTGGCGGCGTGCATGTTCAAGGCTTTTCCGCCTCGTGCGATTGATGTCATGGGACTTGACGGCGACAAGTACGAGGTCAAGCTGATTATGGTCTTTGGCGTTCCCGCCGAGACACAGGTGATCGATACAATTGATTCCAACCCGGATGGCTCTATCAATTACTGGCGTGATGAGGCACAGGTACACCACGTACCCAAGCGCCCGCTTGCCGACGTGCTTGTGTAGCTGCGTCGTTGCGGCGCGATCAGGCGGCAAAACCACCACAAAGGCGCCTGTTCCCTTTGCGGTGGTGCGAGGGGAGGGCGTGTGGCCGATCTGTATTTGGTGCGGCATGGGCAGACTGAGCTCAATGTGCAGAACATTTTGCAGGGCTGGCAAGACTCGCCGCTCACAGAGCGCGGGTGCGAGCAGGCGCTGGCGACGCGCGCGGCGTTTGAGGACCGTGGCGTGACGTTTGACCATGCGTATTCGTCTCCGTTGGGTCGGGCGCAGCGTACGGCTGAGCTTATCGTTGGCGAGGGCCGTTCCATAGAGTTGGTCGACGACCTGCGCGAGTGGCACTTGGGCTCGCTGGAGGGCACATCAAATTGCGAGATGCCGCCGCAGCCCTGGGGTGATTATCCGGTGGCCTTTGGTGGCGAATCTGAAGGCGAGCTACGGGCGCGCATGGTTGCGGCGCTGTCCCGCATTATGGCCCGACCGCAGCACGATCGTGTGCTTGCGGTCTCTCATGGCTCTGCCTGTCAGGAGTTTCTTGAGTATGTGGCCGGCGGGGGAGGACAGCCCGACAACGGTGCCGTGCTTCATTTTGGCTATTGCGACGGGGCGTTTTCGCTCCTTGACTGGTAACGAACGAAAGGACCCCTATGAATAAAGACCTGTATCTGGTCCGTCATGGACAGACGATATTTAACCTCAAGCGCATTATTCAGGGCTGGAGTGATTCGCCGCTCACGCAGTTGGGCTGCGAGCAGGCGGCGCGCGCTGGCATGTTCTTGCGAGCGCGTGGCATCGAGCCCGACCACGCCTACACCTCGACGCTGCATCGCACCGAGCAGACTATCGCCAACCTGTGGCCGGGCCTTGCCTACGAGCGTCTGGACGGTCTGTGCGAGTGGTTCTTTGGCGATTTTGAGGCCGAGCGCGTGATGCTCATGCCCGAGCGTCCGTGGCGTGACTTCTACCGCCAATTTGGCGGCGAGGGGCAGATGCAGGTGCGCGAGCGCATGGTGGCGACGTTGACCGATCTTATGCGACGTCCGGACCACGAGTGCGTGCTCGCGGTGAGCCACGCCTCGTCCATCAAGGAATTTTTGGACCACGTGAGGGGAGCGGCGGCCGACGAGCGCGAGCGCGTTCCGGGCAACTGCTCGGTGCTGCATTTTGCGTTTGACGATGCGACGGATACGTTTGAACTGGTCGAAGTCTTTACGCAAGAAGATTATGCGCGCGAGCTGGGTCTTGAGCCGCTCGTGGCGGCAGCGGGTCCGCAGCGCGGGTAGCGCGGGCGTGGCGATGCGGATTGCCGACATCATTGCTCGATGCGAAAGGGGCGGGGATGCATGCGCATGTATCCCCGCCCCTTGTTTGTCGAGCTGCCGAGTCTTTGTGCCGGGCGTTTAGGCCCTGTTAGAACCGTGCGATCTGGTGGGTCAGCAAACCCGTCGGAACCTGCGGTGCGCCGCCGGCAACCTGCGCGGCGGGGAATAACGCGGCAACGGTAAAGTTGAACGGCTCTTTGCCCGTGTAGGCGCCGGCTGCGCGGGCTTCGTCTGCCAGGAGCTGCGCCGCCCCTGCTAGCGCGGCAGCATAGGTGGGGTCGTCTGCCGGCGTCGGCTCCGGTGCCTGGTCGAGCATGGCTCGGATGGCAGCAACGGCGTCCTCGCGCTTGACCTCCCACGCGCGGTGCGTAATGCCGGCGGGGTCGGTGACGGCATAGAGCGACGCGCCCTCTTTGGCGGCACCAAGGATGATATCCATAACGGGCGAGGCCTCGTAGGCGAGCGACACGGGGCGCGGCTGCACCTTAAGCTCGGCGATTGCACGGGCGGCTGCAGCCGCATCTGCGGGGGTCGCGCCGTCGCCCGTCAGTACGCCGACCGGGCAAATTGCCACAACGCCCGTCACGCGCCCTGGCTCTCCGGAGCATTCGTACACGTAATACGCCGCGCCCGGATCTTTGAGCATGAGCCCGTCGGCAATGGCGCCGCGCAGGGCGTCGTTGCCGCTTAGGATGCCGCCCATCTGCGGCAGCGCTTCGAGCACGCGATCCTGAGCTGGGCGGATGCAGGGAAACGGAAGTGCTTTCATGGGCGATCCTAACGCGCGAGTCGGTTTGTTCGCGGCTTATTATGCCCCAACTTGGACGCTTGCGTCCCAGAGCGTGTTGTCAACAAGCGCGATGAGCACGTTCTGGCAGCGAACGATATCGGCATGGGCCCCGGCTCGTTGGGCTTATGCGCGAGCACCAACGAGCCGGGGCCGTAGCTCATGCAATTGCGGTTACCCGTCTTGCCGGCAATGACGGCGGTATCGGTGCAGCCGGTAAAGAAGCCGACGGTCGTGTCCGCGTCCGTCACGTCATCGGCGGCGCGCTTGAGCGCAGCTAGAAGGGGAGAGTTCGGGTCGCGCTCGATGGCGGGGCGATCGCCCGTCACGGCGAAACTGCCATGGCAACCGGGAACCGCGGCCTCGGCGGTGGCAGTGGCCTGCTCGATCATGTTGATCGCGGCGGCCGTATCGGTCGGCGGCGTCAGGCGCATGTCGACCCAGACCTTGGCGTGGTCGGGCACGATAAAGGGGCGATAGCCGCCCTCGTCATCATCAACCATATGTAACCTTACAATCAGTTTGCTTTGCAAACCGATTGTAAGTCACCTGCAGATTCGCGACGCGCGCGTAGCAGCATTTACCGTTCGCAGGCCGAGCCATCGCGTTTGCCGTCCGGGCGGGTTTACAAACGACGCGGTGGGTACGTACCCTTCATGGACGACATGCTGTGCGACATATCTGCCTTTCGGTATCACCGGATACCTCCACAGGTCTTGGCAATAATGCCGGACCTGCCCGATTCTGCTGACGATCCGCGCAGGGAGCGCCTTTGTGAGCATCCGCTCGTCAAGCATTTCTTGGGGACCCCGTTACACGTGTTGGCGCAGGGCGGCTGCGGACGTAAAGGCGGTCGCATTGTCAGGCATGTTTGGAACGGGGAGAGGCCGTTTGGCTCCGTGCGGCAGACAGAGTTTGGCCTTGATGTCGCGTCCCCGCTCTTTACCCTGCTGACCCTGGCTTCCTCGGTCTCAAACGAGCGTCTGATTATGTGCATGTATGAGATGTGCGGCACCTTTGCCGTGTGCAAGATTGCGCCTCAGGTAAAGTTGGCCCTTGAGCAGGCATATGGGGACCGGTGGGGTGACGCGCGGTTGGGCTGGGAAAACGTAAATGATGTCTCTGGGAATCCAACGGACTTGTGGAAACGACCTCCCTTGATCGAGCTCTCTGAACTAACGGAGTTCGCCAATAAGATCCAGGGACTCCGCGGTGCCAAATCGTTCACACGTGCCGCGAAATGCATTACGGGGGTTGTGGCATCGCCGCTCGAGGTCCAGGCTTCGATGCTGTTTGGCCTTTCGAGGCTGCGCGGCGGCGAAGGGCTGCACCTCACCAATAACGTCGAGATTCGCATGACGCGCAGCGCTCGCCTGATTTCGGGGCTTGATAGGCGCTACGCCGATATCCTGCTGTCAAATAAGGACGGCAGCCGAGAGTGCCTGGTTGAATGCCAGGGTAAAGCAATTCACGGATCCATAGAATCCAAGATCTCGGACTCCGATCGAACGACGGCCCTGCAGACGATGGGATATCCTGTCGTTCTAATGACCTATGGTCAGCTAGTCGACTCCGATGCCTTCCGCGTGGTGATGGAACTCATCATGTCCTATCTCGATATGCCGCTGAAAGACAAGACGCCGCGGCAGCAGGAGCTCGAACGGCGGCTTCGTGAGGAGATTTTTATCGATTGGGCGGGAATGTAGCGGCGCGGGTGGAAAACGGTTGCGGAGGCTAGGGTTTTAGTTGCGAAAGGCTTCAGTCGCTCCTTGGAATTGGCTTGAAAAGTGCTACCAAGAACAAGTTATTTCGGAAAATGGACAGTCAACTTAAATTTGGCATATAGAGATCGTTTTTTACCTACTAAAACCCCTGTTAAAGCTGTTTATAAAAGCAGTTGTGCTTGGCGACTGAGGCCTCACTGTCGATTATCCGAAAAAACTTATTATGGGTAGCATTTTCAAAACCAGCCGGAGCAACGAAATCGGCCCCCGTTTTCGTGAAAACGGGGGCCGAATGGGCTTCATGGTCTGCCTGGCAGGCTTGGCGCCGACGCTACTTGATCACGCGTACGCGATACATCGACGGAATCTGCTTGAGCGCCTCGATGGTGCTGCTGTCCAGGTGCTCGTCCGTGTCGAACATGGTGTAGGCGTTCTCGCCGGCGGATTCGTTGGTCATACGCTGCACGTTGGCGTTGTCCTTGGCCAGAATCGCCGTGATCTGGCCGATCATGTTGGGCACGTTGGCGTGCAGACAGGCGATGCGGCTCGCGGCACGCGCCTTGCCCATGCTGCAGGCGGGGTAGTTGACGCTGTGTGCGATGTTGCCGTTCTCCAGGTAATCCTTGAGCTCGCTGATGGCCATGTCGGCGCAGTTGGCCTCGGCCTCGCCGGTGCCGGCGCCCGAGTGCGTGGTGATAAACGTATTGGGCATCTTGACGGTCTTGGGCGTGGCAAAGTCGCAGCTAAACCAGCTGAGCTTGCCCTCGCGCAGGGCGGCGTCGACGGCGTCCTCGTCAATGATGGTCTCGCGCGCGTAGTTGATGAGCACGGCGCCCGGGGCCAGCAGGTTAATCTGCTCGGTGCTGATCATGCCGATGGTGTCGGCCTTGCTGGGCACGTGCACGGTGAGGTAGTCGCAGCCGCGGCAGAGGTCCTCGAGCGTGCCCACGCGCTGCACCTCGCGGCTCAGCACCCACGCGTGCTCGACGGAAATGAACGGATCGTAGCCGTAGACGTCCATGCCCAGGTCGACACAGGCGTTGGCGACCTTGGAGCCCACGTTGCCCAGACCGATGACGCCGATGCGCTTGCCCTTGAGCTCGCGGCCCACAAAGGCCTTCTTGGCCTTTTCGGCGTCGACCTGAATCTCGGGGTCGTCGGCGTTGTCGCGCACCCAGTTCATCGACTGCACCACGCCGCGGCTCGAGAGCACCAGCATGCCCAGGACGAGCTCCTTGACGGCGTTGCTGTTGGCGCCGGGGGAGTTAAAGACGACGACGCCCTTCTTGGCGTACTCCTCGACGGGGATGTTGTTGACGCCGGCGCCGCAGCGGGCGATGGCGCGGATGCCCTCGGGCAGCTCGTAGCCGTGCAGGTCGGTCGAGCGCATCAGGATGGCGTCGGCCTCCTCGGCGGTGTCCACAAACTCGTAGCCCTCGCCAAACTCGACTTTGCCGTCTTTAGTGATGTCGTCGATGGTCTTAATCTTACGCATGGAAAAACTCCTTAGCAGGTTTTGATCTAAACAGGGTGGTCTGAGGTGGCTGGTCGGCCCGCGCGTTGCGGGCTAGTTAGATCGCGGACTCAAACTATGCTGTGCTTCGAAGTCCTTCATGTACGAGGCCAGGGCCTGCACGTCTTCCATGGTTACGGCGTTGTAGACGCTGGCGCGCATGCCGCCCACCAGGCGATGGCCCCTGACGTTTTGAATCTGGTGTTCGGCCGCGCCTGCGACAAAGGCCGCGTCGAGTTCGGTGTCGCCGGTGCGGAATGTGACGTTGGCGATGGAGCGGCTGTCGGCTTGCGTGGTGCCATGGAAAAGCTTGCTGTGCTCGAGCAGGTCGTAGAGCAGGTTGGCCTTGGCCCAGTTGCGCTCGGCCATGGCGGCGAGTCCGCCGGTCTGCTCCACCCAATGGAACACCTTGCCGCACACGTAGATGCCAAAGGTGTTGGGCGTGTTGAGCATGGAACCCTTGGCGGCCTGGGTCTTAAGGTCCAGGTACTGCGGCGTCTGCGCAAAGGCGGGGCCATCTGCGATGAGATCGTCGCGCACGATGACCACGGTCACGCCCGCGGCGCCGGCGTTTTTCTGCGCGCCGGCGTAAATGAGCCCGTAGCGCTCGACGTCGAGCGGCTGCGACAGAAAGCAGCTCGAGACATCGGCGACCAGCGGTACGTCGCCGCAATCGGGCAGCTCGTGGTACATGGTGCCAAAGATGGTGTTGTTCTGGCAGATGTAGACGTAGTCGAGCCCGTCGCCCGCGGCCTCGGCGGCAATGCGCGCGTTGACGTCGGACATGGTGGGAATGCGGTCGAAGTTGGTGTCCTCGGAGCTCGCGAGCAGCACGACCTCGCCGTACTTGGCGGCCTCCTTGTACGCCTTGTTGGCAAAGTTGCCGGTCACGACGTAGCCGGCGCGGCCGCGGCGCATGAGGTTCATGGGGATGCCCGCAAACTGCAGCGTGGCGCCGCCCTGCAAAAACAGGACACGGTAGTTGTCGGGGATGCTCAGCAGGCGGCGCAGGGTTGCCTCGGCGTCGTCGATGATCTGCTGGTACATGCTAGATCGATGGCTCATCTCGAGCACGGACATGCCGCAACCGCGGTAGTCCATCATCTCGTCGGCGATCTCGGCGAGCACGCTTGTGGGCAGCGCGGCCGGGCCAGCTGAGAAGTTGTGCACACGTGCCATCTTCTAGTTCCCCTCGTAGTCGTTTGAACGTTCGGGATACTTTAGCACAGTGGAGCGCCAGGCGCGACCGCATCACGGTAAAACTCGAGTGCGCTGCTATGATTTACAGGATGGTTACATGGGGGAGGGGCTAATTGATTGCCCGTAGGCGGTCTGCTTCTGCCCTTGCCTGTGTCCAAGGACGCGCACGGCCGTTTACGAGGTCATCGTAGCCGCGGGCAATAGATTGCTGGGCTCGTGCCCGCTGATCGCTTGGACCGTTCTTTTTCTTGCAGCGCCTTGATTTGTCGGAGAATGCGGGCAGTTCGTTCATGAAACAGCCTTTCAAAAAGAAAATGCCGGGGGGATCCCCCGGCCCTTGACTGCCCTCCATAACGGAACGCAACTCTTTTATACCATGCTGTGGGTATCAAGCTCAAGTATATAACACGAATATATGTTCGTGTGTTTAACGTTTGAGTAATGCCTTCGATTTGCGATGTTTATCCTGCGTCTATATCAACGGGATATACCGTGACAGATACTCCTTGACAGCGGGGTCGCATACATAAAGAAACGTTCCCAGCATGCCGCGCGTCATGAGGACATAGTAGGCGTTTACGATGATTTTTCGTAGGTTATCGTCACTCGCCTTTTTCTTGGCGACGGCATCTTTAAAGTTCGCCTTGTTAACGCAGACGGCGCCCTTGTCGGTGTCGTAGTAAATGTCGGGACCCAGAATTACGAATCCGTAATTGAGGTCGTAGCCCTGCACTGTGTGAATGCAACCTACCTCATTGACAGCGTTGGCAGAGTTGACCCAATCCTTTTGAGTTGAATTCCAGCGTTTGCGAATGCCCTCGATGACGATATCGAACGCATCTTTATTGGTCTTGGTTTCCCACTTCCAAGCGAAGCCGGCCGTCATTCGAGACAGCCCAACTTCTTTTTCCTTCGCTTTCTGCAGAGAACAGAAATCCTCAAACTGGTCGATGATGCCAAACTGATACCTGGGGACATCGCTGTTCGGGTCGCCGGCTCGCGAGTCGTAGGGCTCCGAGGCAAAGAGCTCATCAAACTTCATGCCGGCGTGCATGTATGCCTTGTTATCGAGCAAGTCGTATACAAAATCGAGGTACTCATCGCCGCCGCGTACTCGCATTTGGGTGCTCAAGTTGAATTCTTCGGTTTCAATTTTCGCTTCTTCGAGCTGGTTAAGTCGCTGCTCAAGACCGTCTCGATCGAGACCAGATGCCCTGACTTGCTGCTTGGGGTCATAGAACAGATATGCTTTGTCGCAGCATTTTAATATCCAGTCAACTTGGTTGCTCGTATGTGGAAGGCCGAGCCGATCGCAGGTGTTATAGAAGGCCTTGATGCCGGAGCCCATGCTTAGATAATTACCCAGTCGATGTGCTTCGTCGACAAGTAGGATGTCATAACGATCATTATTGGTTACGTCACTGGGGCTCAAGATATCGCCAGGCTTTAACCCTGGAAGGAAGTGCGTGAGTTTCCTGAGGGTCTTTTTCAGGGAATCCATGGGGGTGACAAAACCGACTCGCAGGTCAGAAAGGTTTGGCTCATTTTTGATTTTGAACATGAGGCTGATGGCGAGGATTGTTTTACCTGTTCCCGGCGCGCCATTCACGACGGTTATACGTTCTCTTTTTGAGCCGCCATGTTTTACGTCTTCATGCTCCTGTTCGAGACGTTTATAAATCGTCTCGATCGTTTCGTATTGGTCGGGCGTAAGCGTCTTGAAAGGCGAGAATTTGAACAGATCGGAGTTCTCGAGCTCTTCAATCGGATGAATCGCGTAGTTCTCCTCGCGAAGCTTCGTCCAGAGGTCTCGGAACTTCTGTCGATACTGAGGCCGCTCAAAATAATCGAACTGGGCATAGCCGTTGTTGGCATTGGTTACCTGGTATTTTTCGTCGGCGCAGAACAGCTCAATGAGTCGATTTTCGAACTCAAACGTTGCGGATTGGTTGAAGGTAGGATTGTCGATCAGAAGGGTCCGGTCGAAGTCCTTCTCAACGTTTGCGGCGTGTTGCTTCATGCGGCGCCGATTATTTGTCGTTTGCCCGATGTACGCCGTTTTGTTTTTGCTGTTGGTCAGGATGTAAAGAACAGGCCAGCTTTCGTCATGGTGAGCTCCGGGCTTTGGCGTGCCAAAATCCTGCAACGATCCACTTGTCTCGAAGGGCTGGGGTAGGGGAAGTGTGTACTGACGAAGGGCGAACTCGTTACTCATGATGGCCCGCCTTTCTGTATTCGTTGGAGCTGGTGTCGACGGGATAGCGTTCGCCGTTGCGTTTGAGTTTGGACGAGAGCGCCGCCTGTAAGTCGATGTCATTGAGGTCGGCAAAGCGCAGAAGGAAAACCAGCGTGTCGGCGACTTCGTCTTCGATGGCTTGGCGCTGCTTGGGGTCTTGGAACATTTCTGCTATGTGCTCGTCGCTCATAAAGCGGAAGAGCTGTAGCAGCTCGGAGGACTCAGTTGCCATGCCGATGGCGAGTTCTTTTGGCGTGTGGTATTTGCGCCAATCACGCGCATCGCAAAAATCCCTGACTTGCATCGTCATGGTATCGAGCTTGTCCATTGTCTACAGCCCCCTTGATGGTCAATGACATATTATGGCGTTGTCTGAGATTTATTGCATCTCATCTGTGGTGCGCGGGTTATGTGGTTGCGGTTGCCCGGCAGGAGGTTTCACCATGAAAATCAGTGTTGATGTAGATCAGCTGCGCGAGGGCTTGCTCGACCGCGTGAGGAGCGCGGCCGGTATGGGCTTTCCAGCCGCCATGCTCGACATGATGGATATCGAGGACGAGTCGCCCCAAGAGCTCCTAGCTCGAGCCGAACGCGAAGGCTTCGACCTCCGCGACTTCGCCGTCGACGATGAGGACGATGGCTGGTAACCAAGCCCGCCTCTCAACCTTATCCCCTCAATAACTTGCGGTGAAATAGGGACTGTTTAGGCTGCTAGAAGGCCTATTCAGTCCCTATTTCACCGCAAGTTATGGGTGGGGATGGCTACGACGCTAGCGTGGCAATGACGGCTTCGTCGCCGGCGTATATGAGGGTGTTGCCGTCGGGGATGATGGTTTGGCCGTCGCGTTTGAGCATCACGACGATAAAGGGGTGCTTGCCTTGCGGCACATCGCGCAGGCGCAGTCCTGCCAGGCGACCGTGGGGCGTCACGGTGACCTCACGCAGCGTAACCTCGGCACGCTCTTCAAACGTCGGCGCGGCCATCACCAGAAGGTCCCCTTCTTCAATTACGGTGTCGCCGTTGGGCAGCACCGGGTGAGCACCGTCGCGCAGCACCAGGACCACGAGCATGTCGGCGACGCTGCCAATATCGGCGAGCGACCGACCGGCAAACGGATGTCCCGCGCCCACCTTGAGCTTAACGAACGACATGCCGTCCTCGTCGCGGTAGTCGTTAAACGTACGGCGCACGTCGCCTTCCGCGTCGATCATGTCGAGCTTTTTCGCCACCGCCGGTAGCAGCGATCCCTGCACCACAATGCTCGACACGGCAATCACAAACACCAGGTCAAACAGGTCGTGACCGCCGGGAACGCCGGCCACCACGGCGAAGAGGCTAAACACGACCGAAGCCGCGCCGCGCAGGCCCGCCCAGCTTACGAGTGCGACCTGGCGAGGATTGGTTTTAAAGGGCGCCAGCAGCATGCCCACGGCGACGGGGCGGCTCACGAAGAGCATAAACGCCATGAGCGCCAGGCCCGGTAGCAGCATTTGCGGCAGGCGTGCGGGCGTGACGAGCAGGCCCAGCAAAAAGAAGATGGCCATCTCGGCCATCTCGGTAAGGGTGTCAAAAAAGTGCGCCATCTCGACCTTGCCGGTGATATCGCTCGCACCCAGCACAATGCCAGCCAGGTATACGGCCAAAAAGCCGTTGCCGCCCAGGTAGCTCGGCAGCGCGTAGGCAACGATCGCCACAGCGAACAAAAAGATGGTCTGCGCGCCCTCGGCCGTTGCGTGCGCGCGTTCAATCAGGCGGCTGGATGTCCAGCCGATGGCAAGGCCCAGTCCCACGCCCAGGATGATCTGCTTGGCCAACAGCACGGGAATGTCGATGTCGCCGCCCGCCGCGAGGGTCGCGAGCACCGCGGTAAGCATGTAGGCGACGGGGTCGTTGGAGCCCGATTCGACCTCGAGCAGCGAGTCAGTCCCGCCCTTTAGCGAAAGGTTGTGCTCGCGCAGCACGCTAAAGACGCTCGCCGCATCGGTCGATGCCACGACCGAGCCCAGCAGCAGGCCGCCGATCCAGTCGAAGCCTAGTGCAAAATGCGCAAAGACGCCCGTGATGCCGGCGGTGGCGATAACGCCGAGCGTGCTCAGCAGTACCGCGGGCGCGGCGACGGGCTTGGCGCGGTCGATGTTGGTGTTAAAGCCGCCGTAGAACATGATGAACAGCAGCGCCGTACTGCAGACGGTTTCGGTAAGCGTGTAGTCGCTAAAGTCGATGTGCGCCGGCCCGTTAACGCCCAGCAGCATGCCGAGCGCGATAAAGATGAGCAGGGTGGGGAAGGGGAGCTTTTTGCCGACGGGTTTGATGGTCAGACACAAAATGATGACGAGGCCGATAAAGAGAAGTATCTGGTTCATGGGTAGTGTCCGCTCCTGGGTGGTTGGCGTGGCACGGTCAGTTATCTGCGGTTATTTGTACCCAAGATGGTGGGTTTATGGGTCCGAGCCGCGGGCGTTCGCATTTTCGACACGAGGCGGGGGCGCGGGCGGCGCTGGTTGGGGCGTTGGTGCTGGTGGCGCGGGGTTTCCGGGGCGTGCTGGCGGCCGCTTGTGGCCGTTGGCTGCGGTGGCACTTTCCAGCTTTATTGCATCGGAGTACAATGGGTAACGTTTAAGTTCAACTTGAAGTTTTAGTCGTGGCATCGGGCTTCGGCCGTAATGCAGGGAAAGGCGTTCCATGGCGATCTATGTGACATCTGATGCTCACGGGCACGTGCGCGCGCTGGACGAGGCCCTTTCCAAGATCTCGCTGACGTCCGACGACACGCTGTATGTGCTGGGCGACATGATCGACCGCGGTCCCGATCCGGTCGGTGTCATCAACTTGGTGCGGTCGCTGCCCAACGCTCGCGTGCTTAAGGGCAACCACGAGCAGATTATGCTCGACGCGATCATTGGCCAGGACCCGCTCGATGCCGAGACCTGGGATATCAATGGCGGTTGGACCACGCGTCAGCAGCTCAACGAAATGGAATTTGAGGCATACGAGGAGCTGGTGCGCTGGGCTGCCGCCCTGCCGCTCTATGCGGTGGTCGAGACTGCCGAGCGACCGTATCTGCTGGTGCACGCCGGCATTCAGACCGAGGCGGCGCGTGCGTTTTTGCTTGAGCATGGTGTCGATTGCGGCGACGGCAGGGGAGCGGTCGATGTCGATAGCGAGCTGCTGCAGCAAATGCTCGCCGTGCAGTCGTCCGATGACTTGCTGTGGATTCGTCACGGCTACTGGGATGCTCCGACGGGACTGCTTTCTGCCGAGGGCAAGGGCCCGGTCGTGGTGAGCGGCCACACGCCCACGGTGTCGCTCGGGCGTTATTGCGAGGTCGGCGGCCTGGCGGGACTCGACGAGGAGTCGGGCCGCGGGCAGATTGTGTGCCTGGGTGGCGAGGATACCGCCGGTGTGCCCGATCGCATCGATATCGATTGCGCGGCGGCCACCGGTTCCGAGTTCGGCCGCGTTGGCATCCTGCGCCTGGACGACGGGGCGGAGTTCTACGCAAACATTCTTCCTGGCGAATAACTTTGTTCCGCCGTTCTACCGAACGGCGGCCACGTTGACGCTGCGCAGCCCCGAAGCACCCCATCTTGTCGCTCAAACCGTCGCTCGCGTACGGAAGTACGCGTCGCTCCTCTTTCGCGCCAACCTGGGGCACTTCGAGACTGCTCGCTCATATGACCCAATCCGCTGTCAAGAGCCACAATGGCCCCGCCGACCGCTTGCAATCGGTCGGCGGGGCCTGCCGTTGAACCCGTCCCGGTCC
>JAGZPG010000012.1:0-59994 GCA_018382775.1 Collinsella sp.
AGCGTAGTGGCGGCGGGGAGGCACGGTGGCCATTATTCGGTGACCGGGATTGGTCAAAATAGTTTGACTATTAGCGGCTAAAATCGCCCGGCGCTAACAAGAGTGAGTGGCCACTTGAACTGGCATTGCGTATTTGTTTATTTGAGTGACGTACCATATCGAGAAACGGCATCTTTAACATTGCTTGTGGGCACTGGGGCTAGCATGGGTTCCGGTGCCCATTCGTTTTTCTAGCTTCATGAGTCTATATCGACCTGGGCTTTACTTCAGTTTGTCGAATAATCGGAGTTGGCCTTGCCATTATTGCTTACCGCTTAAAGAAATCAACTACAAAAATCAGTTCTGCAATAACTAGCGATAGTAATATTTGAGATGACGTTCAGTGTCTGGAACATGGCGCCAATTGGAAACTTTTGCTGCTATCTGGATCCCGGATGGGGCCTCGGGGGCGTTTGGCTAACTGCGGGAGCGAGCCATCAGCTCAATGTGGTCGGCTGAGATCGGAAATCAATCTACAAAGTGCGTTAACATCTTTAGTGCGCACATTCAGATGAACCATAGTTTTACGCATTTCGATAATTGTGTAACTGTTTAGAAGAATTCAAAACTAATTGCCTATTTGGTACTTACGGGAATGAGTGGAATGCAGGCGTGAGCGCTTATTACCTGATGAGGGGAGACGCAATGAATGACTTACAAAATAACGATATCAAAGCTAATGCCCAGGCGGGCGCTGTAAATATTTCGACAAATGACGTGTCCTTTCAACCAACTGTTAACCTAGGCATTAATGGACGCGGTGATATTGCGTCGTTCCCTGCGCGATTTATTCGTAGCGCACGTAAGGCTCTTTACCCCATAGGGGCCGCTCGTGACGAGGCGGAGATACGGAATATCGAAGCGAGCTCTATAGCGGATGTTGCTGCAATCTATAAACGGGCGTTTCCGACTTTTACTGATGGTCAGCTATATTTAATGGCCCATGGTTATAACGCAAGCGCTTCTCAGGCAGATAATTTGCTAAATGTTCTTGAGCGCGCGGGAAGAATGTCAGATTCGAATAGAGTTGATGAACTATCGGAGTCCTGCATTGATCTTGATATTCATGGAGCTCAGACAGCGTATGACGATGATCTGAGGGAGATGTGGGCGAAATTGATTTCGCAGGAAGTATCATCAGGTCGCGCGCGCTCTAAAAGAACGAAGAAAATACTCGAACAAATGGATTCGGAAGAAGCAAATCAGCTGTTTTCAATTCTTCGGTGCTGTCTATGGGCGAAAGTGGGGCCCAATTCGGTACTTACTCCAATCCTGGTTCTCCTTAAAACCTCAGAAGATGATTCTTGGACATACAATGGGGGCACAATTTCATTTGAATCTGTCGTCGCCATGGATTCGCTGGGACTACTTTCGTCTAATGACTGGATAACGTTCACGCTTGAGCCTAAAGGCGGTTTGAATCTATTTTCTTCATCGTCTCATGTACTTCTTATAAATAATAAGGATGAGAAAATCAAAATTAATCTCGGCTATGCCAAATTTTTGAAACCGGGGATAGAGCTCATTGAGATTCTTGACGTGCCGATGGACGATCGGCTCATGTCCGTAATGGATGCAGTTCTGGAGACTGACGTTATTTATAAACCTTTAGACTAACTCAAGTAGATGCGCTGGTAGCTCTCGCAGGTGCCCTGGTGGCGCTTGAGGCCGCTTTCGGCCGAGCACCAGTTGAGGTTGTTGTCGTACTCCGGCTGGTCGAGCGTCCAGTCGTGGAGCCACAGCGCCATGTCGTATTCCGAGCCGTTTGTCTCTTGCCTGCACAGGTCCACGGCGTTGTTGACGATCTGCGTGACGCTTGGGTGGGCGGCGTCGTTTACGGTCACCTCCGCCGTGGTGCGCAGGTAGTAGATCCCCTTGTCGTTTTGGGAGTCGTTTCTGTCGTTGTCCATAAAGTAGAAGTGGATGCGGTACGTGCCCGATGCCGTGAAGTCAAAGGTAAAGTCGTGGCCCGCGGTGCCCAGGCTGCAGTAGCTGGCCCATGCCGGGCGCGACGGGTCGCAGACGCTTTCCTGGCTGCCGCCGTCCCAATAGGTGGGCACGTCCATGCGCGCCTTGGCCTGGGACGATCTGTTGGTCTGGGTTACGTGGGAGGTCGTCGCGGTGCCCGCCGGGGCGTCGTTCCACGAGACGGTGAAGGTGACGCCGTTTTGGATTGCGGTAGCGGAGTGGTCGTAGCCGGTTTCTGCCGCGGCGGAAATGGCCTCGGGCGTGCCGTTGGTTTGGGCGCGGAGGGATGGGGTGGGGGCTGTGGTGGCCGTGTTGGTTGCGGCGGCGGTGGCGTCAGCGCTTTCCGCATTGACGGCGTTGGTGCCGGTTGATGTTGTGGTGCTGTCCTCTTCGGTATCTGCTGTCGTATTTGTGTTGGTGCCGTCTTCAGCCTTGCCTGTGTCGATGCTCGTGGCGTCGGCTTGCGCCTGCTGCTCGGTTGTCGCTCGAGGCTGAATGGCTTCCGCAATGGCTGCCATGGGCATCGTCGCGCTGACCATAGACGTGCACGCGATCGCGCAGAGCAGGTAGTAAAGGGGTCGTTTCATAGCGGAGCCTCTCGGTGAGCAGCCAATAGGGTCCGAAGGCAGCTCCAGGCCAGCACTCCGCACATATTTTGTTGCGGTTTATTTTACGGGAACCCCAGTCAACATCAGCGAACTTTCTGGGGAATGTTGGGGAGGGGTTGGTTGCCCGGTGACGTTGTGGATCGCGTTGGGTTGACTATGCCTGATGCGGCCACTCTAGCATGAGGCCGTCTCGCGCTTCTTCGAGACTCGCCACCGAGACCTTCCAGGTAAAGTCCGCGAGGCTGCTGCTTAGGTCAAGCTCTCCATGGTCGTATTCTTCAAATTTGCAGCCTGGGTGATACTCGTTTGGTAAAAGGCGACATTCGACCGGTCGCGACCCGATGATTCGATACTCCCTCTGGTATGCGTACTTGGGCGTTTTGATAACGAGATTGTGCGGGATGCCCTCAAAGATCTCGCGGATTAGTTTTGGCCCGGGGATGCCGTAGGAGATGGGACCGTGGGCGTAGATGTTTTCGTCGTCGGTGGTGTGTCTGTCGGCGAGGCGCGTGAAGCTGTCGTACTGCACAATGCCGATCCACCCGTCCGCGCACCCGAACTCCTGGATCATTCGCATCGGGATTTTCACGGCGTTGTCGACGATATCGTTCTCGCGGACCGTGTACATGCAGTAGATGGGCAGGCAAGTATATCCGTAGAGACACACCCCGGGAGCCATAGACGCCTCGAGCGGATCGCCCTGCTCGCCAGGCAGGCTATGGTAGTAGCCGGCCGCGTTCATGTAGAGGCGACCGTTCAGTAGGTCTTCGATGAACGCCTCTTTGGGCGCGAACTTAAGTAGGTAGACGATGTCGTTGTTGGGCATGGTGTTTCCTTTCTTTGGTAGTGATGTCCCAGGTCGCTTTGTGCGTCCGGGTTGCTTGCTACCAAGGTAAGGGCGTCTGGTGGGATCCTCGTGCGGGAGTGGTGTGTGGCGTTTGCCTGGACTGTGCTTTTTCGAGATGACTGGGCGGTCAAGAAGTTTAGACCTGCGTCGACTCCATTTGTCATGTCCACAAAACCGTTGGCATTTGGTGTTAGCATCCCTAGTGTTCGCCTTGCCAGGAACGTTGTTAATTGCCATATGTATGGCTATTGCTCTATTAGGGGGATTCCCTTGGCAGATTTAGTCCATGTTTTGCCGTTCAAATCGGTGAGTGTCGAAGCTCAGAAAGCGCTCTCAAAGATTGAGTATCTCGAGGGTGATTCTGTAACCAAAGTGAAAGAGTATGACGACGTTGTGCGGTCACTTTGGGAGGCTAAGCAACTGTATGAACAGTTTCGATGGAACTATGGTGAACTGAGGCGCTTGGTTCCGTGTGATCAGTTTGACTTCTTACCCGACGGCTTTGCCAATGGGGGTTTTGGCGAGAGGACTGTTGTTAACGCTGCTTTTGGAAATTATGTTTCCGCAGCCCGTGGTCTTGTCGATAGAATGCAGGCAGTTATGCGGAAGTATGACCGAGGTTCAAATAAAGAACTTTATAAAGACTATTGGAAACTGCCTTCTTCTTGGTATGACAAAGGTGGCCTCTATGTTTTTATGTATGAGATTCGAAATCCAGTTCAGCATGGTCAAACCGTTGTTTCGCTTGTCAGGGAAAATGATGCGACTAGGGTTAGATTTGATCTTGATCAAATTGTTGATATGCGCGAATACAATACCTCGCCAAAACTTCGCGCCTTTCTAAACAAGACAATTTCGAAAATCAAAGACCATGATTCATCCGATTGTCCGTATCTTTGTTTTCGATATACAAACATGAGGTACAACGAACTTGTTATTGAGTTATTCTGTCATTTCCTGAAATGTGCCGAGCCCAGAATACGCGCCGCTCGTAAGGATATGCAGAGTTTGCTATTGCAGCACAGCAAAGCAGTCGGCAAGCTGGGCGGCTCTTCTTTTGTTGCATATGTTGATGGCGATATGACCCATGTTTATGATGAAGTTGATGTTGACCCAGTTAAGCATTTAAAAGATATGCACCGAAAGGCACAGAAGCATCTAAAGGATGCTCGAAATGCAATTGCGGCTGAGCGCAGATCAATTCGCTAGAGAATAGCTCCAGCATTGCGGTTCTGCTCATGTTTGCGGTCGGACGGGTGCCTCTGCGGTTGCCGGTAGTCTGCGTCCAGAGTTCCATTAGCCCAGGTTTTTTATCCCAGCAAAAACCAGGATCTGCTTAGCTATCTATGGCTACGCTTCATTAAAAAAGTCGTTCTTCTTTAGCCGACCGAGATATCGGTCGAGTTCGTATAAAGCGTCAATGTAGACCTGAGCTGAGTTGCGGATATCGCGCATATCTAGACAGCATCTTTCAAAATGTAGCTTGCCAGTTTCTGTTTGAGTGCTACGACAAGTCATGAGTGCGATTTCGTTTTCAGCAACGTTGTCAGTCTCTTCTAATCCTTTTGGTGAGATGCGATAGATTACTGCGCCCGGATATGAGTCGAGAAGGCTTTTCCCTCTCACATCAATACAAATTCGCCCCGCTGGACCAAAGCCGTATTCTTCATGCCTCGTCGAATTCAGGGGGTGAGCAATTACGATTGAGCGAACCGCTTCAAGATAATTACGCGCCTCTGTGAGTTCATTCTGTCTCGAGAACTCGAATTTGGTTCTAATTACTTCTTTCAAACAGGTGTAATTAATCTGCCAGTATGCATCTTTAATCCAGGTGGCGAGTGCTACTAGAAATACGGTGTCCTTAATGTTGGGAGAAAATCCGTCTTTGATGGCAGCATTGAAGTCTTGAATGCTGTAGTTGGCCTTAAGAATAAGATCAGACATTAATTCATAGTGATCTAGGTCTTTCCAAGGCCACTTTTTCCAAATGCCGCCTTTGCCTTCACCCAGACCGTCCGTGGACTTTAGATGTTCGATTGATTGCACGTTGTTCCCGTCTACTTGAGTTCCGATCGGGCTCCTCATCGTTGTACGTTGTTAATTATCATAATGGCTCGACGGCAAAGCGAGGGGTTGGGTCACATTTTCGGGTACCGTCAAGATACTTTCGTAAATTGATTTAGCCGTCCTCGGCCTCGTCCTCTTCTAGCCCTCCGCTTTTCCCTTCAGCTCGTCCATCTCCTCCAGTTTGGACATGTCCAGGTACCTCCTCTTGCCCCATTCGTGCTCCGCTATGTACTTCAGTCTCGCTGACACCAGTATGACGACCGAGTTGCCGTCCGGGTAGGTCCCGACGGCCCTCGTCCTCCTCCTGATCTCGCGGTCGATGCGTTCGATCCCGTTGTTCGTCCTGATCCGGCGCCAGTGCTCCGGCGGGAATTCCGTGTAGGCCAGTGTCTCGGCGAACCCGTCGCTCACCGTCCTCGCGGTGGACACCGGCGCCCCCCAGAGGAGCTCGGAGACGTCCTCGATCCTCTTGGTTGAGACGCCCGCCAGGTACATCTCGACGATAGCCTCCTCGACAGAGGTCTCGCGCCTGCGGTAGCGCTCGATGACAGTCGTCCGGAAGGTCGCGCCGCGGAGTTTCGGCACGCCGAGCTCGACTTCCCCGGCCCCGGTGACGAACTTCCTCGCGTAGTGGCCGCTGCGGTAGACCTCCCGGCCCGCCGCCCTCTCGTAGCGTTCGGCCCCGACGGGCTCGGACGACTCGTCGTCGACTGATACGATGTTCGCATATACTGCCCGTGCCCCTTTCCTCGATGGTTTATTGTCTAGTCGCCAGAAATCATATGAATACGCGTGGACCGTGTCCCTCTATGAGTTTGTCAATTTGTGAAAGAAATTATGCGTCACCTCCTTATGCGCAACTACTTTCCCTATGGGTTATTAAGACTGCCCAAGACGGATTGTTGGTTGCCGGAGATTGGTTTGCCCAACTCCGCTTGAGACCCTTGGTGCGGATTTCCCAGTCGCCCTACAACGCTCTTGCAATGAGTGTTGTAGTGGTCATTGCCCAAACGTTCCTCGCGATTTATGCACTGTTTAGGAACATGAACTACTACGACATGAACGCACCGTTTCTCGAGAACTTCTTCAACACCGTTAAGGGTGCGGCACTGAAGCTGTCCTCGGCGATCTTGGGCGAACACGCGATAGATGTGCTGCGCAAGAAGAAGGGGGAGTGAGGGCGAGATACTCAGAATGTCAGGCCGTTAGGTACTGCAATCCCTCCCCGTTGTTGGCTGTATCAATGTGGGCCTTATATATCATGGACTTGATGTCGGTATGAATAGGGTGAGACAAAGTGGACGAGCTTTCCAAAGAAATTGCATCTCTGCCATCTGATGTATTGAGTAAAGCATATGATGATGCTCTGCATCCTGTGCTCTCATCGGTCGGAGACACTCTGAGTTTAGTTCCCAGAACCGTTGGCGTATTGCTTGGCCCCTGGAAGAAATGGGTGGTTAACGGCGAGAGCAATATTGAGGAGGCGATTCGGCAAATCGAAGAAAAGATGGAAGACGTCCCGGAGGACTGCTTCTGTGAGCCTGCACAGAATGTTGTGGTGCCGGCTATTCAGCAACTGTCATATTCGTACGACAGTCAGGACCTAAGGGGGCTGTACGTTAATTTACTTGCGTCCTCTATGGATAAAAGGGTTTCTCCTCTCGTCCATCCGAGTTTTGTTAGCATAATCGGACAACTGACTCCCGATGAAGCCAAAATGATGTCGTGGCTTTCTGAAGGGCTTGGTAAAGATCATATTCCGGTTATTGACTTACGCGTTGTCGAAGACGATGACATGCCAATTAAAGCTCGGTGGCGAGTGCTTTGCGAAAATTATACGAACGTATTCGATGCTATCGTTCAATGTCCTGAGAATGTGTCTTTGTATTTGAATAACTTGGAGCGACTGAAACTTTTAAGCGAAGAAACGTACTGTTACGAGGGGGAAGACGATTATCTTGGGATTGAGGATTCTGACAGGATCCGAAATATAAAGAAGGATAATACGCCTTCTGATGGATGGCGGTTTGATTGCGTACATCATGTTTTTAGGCTAACACCGTTCGGGAAGCTTTTTATTAAGTGCTGTGTTTAGTCTTCTCGGCAGTGCTGGTACGATTCGATTCTTGGCGGTTTGCTAATGGGTGAATGCGTTGGTCAGATTTGATGGGAATACCTTCTATTTCTTGTCAATTAGTCTTTTAAAGCTTCCGACCGTCGTCCTGGCGGTTTTTCTTTGTCCCCGCAATGATGGACAATTTCCTTAAACGATTTTGGTCCGTGATAGTTTCTCACGGTTCATTTTCGCTTCATTTTACGGTGATGGTGCCAAATGGTAAGAGGTGCATATGAACGAAGCGGTTTTAAGGGTTTTAGCCAGGCTGGGGCTCGACGCTAAACCATTCAAGCAGGAGAAAGTGATCGAGCTGGTCAAGAACCCCCTTTCCGGAGCATGGGTTACCGTCTATTCGCACCATGACGCTGCTGATGGAAGGCCTTCCGTTTTTGCCCGTTTTGCCGACCTTGCACGGAAGCAGGAGATTCTTGCAGGTGATGATTGGCTGAAGCATGCTTCCAGTTTCTCGCCAGGCTTCTGCGTGTGTGCAGATGACGTCACTTATCATGACGGGCGCGATGAGGGCTATGACTTTATTGTTGCCGAGCAGTATTTCTATCCGCTCGACCAAGCGCAGATTCTGGTCAACCAGGAATTTGTCATGCTGTTTGAACTCTACCGCGGCGAAGACGGTTGCTACTATAGCGTCGACAAGTGCGGCGAGAGAGAAAAAGTCGTTGACTTTGCTGGAGACGAGGTGCGTGTCAGGACCAAATATATACTGCGCTTCATTGCAGCTAAGCAATGCTTCTTCGTCTACTTTGTTGACGCTCGGCTGGCATCTTCGTCCAACTATCCTTTGGGGAGCACTGAGTGCATTTCAGAGAGTGATGAAGTCGGAGGGAACTACCATATCGGACAGTGGTACACGAGCGATATTGATGAAGGCTATCTGCTGTCCATGCTCTACGCTCGAAGCTTTATCGAGCCCGACGACGTCGAGACTTGTGGCGTATGGCCGTTCGATGAGAAAAATGAACGGTACCCCGAGTTCGTCATCGGCGAACGGCCTGACGGCTCGCTCGTTCGATACACATGTGACCCGAATAAGCTTGGCACCTACTTTGATAAGGAGCCTCGCGCCCCACATTACTTAACCCCCGTTTTCTTTAAGCCCGCTGTACTTGATAAGTACAGGAGTAGCCCTCACTTCGATGTCAGCGAGCGTCACATTTCATGTGGGAGCCAGTGGAGGTGCGAGATTGACAATGTTGACCCGGACAGAGTTATGGTTTATCTCGGCGATTTGGGACGCGATCTTCCCGAGAGTGAGCGCACTCATTTCCTTTCCTTCGAGATGTCTCCCGTTGACCAGCGTATTTCTGATGAGGTATTCAAGACAGATTTGCTCAATATGTGGGTTAAAGATCCGTCGGGCCCTGTTTCCATGCTTATGCGAGCGCGAATGGAACTTGATAAAGCATGGAGGAAACGGTTTGGCTTGGCGCTGTATAGGCCTTTCCACCGTGCAGACGAGGGCATTCTTGAACAAATCCACATTCCATCTGGCAACGGCGAGTCTGAATTTGAGTCCGTGACTATGGCCCTCACGAGAGCCCTCGTCGACTACATTGATGAAAGTGCTCTAAAGGACGCTGATGCGAAGGGTAGTATTAACAAGTTGGAGGCCTTTCTTAGCGGGAATGACATCGTGGCCGACCTAAAGTCTCTCCGTGATCTTCAGAACCTTCGGTCGGCGGGGGCAGCGCACGGTAAGGGCTCAAAATACGATAGGCTTTACGGCGATATGGTCACCGAAGACCATAGAGAAGATGCGAAAAGACTTATTGCTCGGCTTACGACCATGCTGAACGAGTTGACTGAGGCCTTAAAACCTGCCGACGATCGGAAAGAGTAATTGCAGGGTGATGGGCTGTCATGCGCTAGGGAAACAAGGCTGTTGCAGTTGGCGGATTTAGATATTCTTGCATCAAGACCTTCCGATTTCCTATAGATAGAGACAGGTCCAATTAACTTTCAATGTGTATCCTCCTTATTTTCTGAGTTTATGTAGCACTAGCTGCGTTTATAGGAATGGGCTATGCGCGATACGGCGGTTTCAGCATGAGGCCGGCTTGTACTTCTTCGAGATTCCATATACTGACACCTTTCAGGTCCGGCTTATGTCCGCGCCAGTATTTATGCTTTAAGCAAAGCGGCACGAGTGAACTTGCTGCGAGCCTCATGCTGTGAGCACGTTAATCAATCGGTCGTGAAGGCGAGGTGAGTATGAAAGGTAGAAACCAGCACGTTACGAAGCGGGCGGATGGCAATTGGCAGGTTAAGGGCGAGGGGGCGCGTCGCGCTTCCTTTGTTACGACGACCCAGGGCGAAGCTATAAAGCGCGGTCGTCAAATTAGTTCTAATCAGCACTCTGAGCTAATCACCCATCGTCCTGATGGCAGGATCCGCGCAAAGGATTCCCATGGGCACGATCCCTTCCCGCCGAGAGGATAGGGACTTGACGCCATTGCGGCTGCGGGCATGGATTAGCGTGTCCGCAGCCGCATACTTCCGAGTTTTGGCCTTGTACCCTTTGCTCCAGATGCTGCAAACACTTGATTGATGCTATTTAAGGTCTATAATCAAATAAAAACTCTGAAATATCTTTTCAAAACAATGAAAGGAATTTTGAGGACGATGCTTTGCCAGTTTACCTTCAGGAACTATAGATCCTATCGCGACGAAACTGAGCTTTCCATGCAGGCAACATCGATGAGGGAGTTCGAGCGCTCCCTCATAGAGTGTCCTGACGGGCAGAGTTTCCTTCCGGTGGCTGCGGTTTACGGGCCTAACGCTGGCGGCAAGTCTAACCTGCTCGAGGCTCTTGACTATATTCGTTCGGCGGTAGCAAGGCCGATCAGATTGTTGTCTGCCAGCACTGATGCGCCAGAAGGTAACCGATCTTCGATACCTCGTTGCTCTGCGTTCGAGTTCGATGACGTGTCGGCTGCTAAGCCCACCGAGTTCGAGCTCTACTATCGCGCGGGTGAGCATGAGTACCGCTATGCCCTGTCCGTGCATGCGGACGAGATCGTGTCCGAAGGACTGTGGCGGCGCAAATTGGGGGCGTCACGCACGGCGATGCTGTTCGAGCGCGAGGGGACAGGGGTTGAGCTTGGTCCCACGTTGCGTAAGCTCGTGACGGCCGCGAGATTCAACCCGAGTCTGCCATACCTGTCGTTTCTCTGCATCAACTTTGACGTGCCGGTGATCAAGGAGGCTGCCAGTTGGTTTCTTGATGGGGTGTTCCTGAACTACAACAGTTCCTATCTGGAGCAGATGCTCGAACAGTTGCTCGACGAGGATGACTCACTCGAAATCACGCGTTTTCTGCGTGCCGTTGACGTACGTATCGATGGCTTTAGGGTTGAGAAAGCTCCGGAATGGCGCGGCCAGCGCGTCTTCGTAAAGCATGAGGTGGACGGCAAGGGCTATGAGCTGCGCCTGTCCGAGGAGTCGGCCGGTACTCAGAAGCTCATGGGGTTGGCGTCGTTTCTGCTGGCGGCGCTCGAACGCGGCGGTACCGTCGTTGTCGACGAGCTCGACGCCAAGTTGCATCCGAAGCTCCTGCGCTACGTGATTCTGCTGTTCAAAGATCCCGAAGTCAACAAGAGCGGCGCGCAGCTCATCTTTTCGTCTCAGGACGTGTCCACTATGCGAAACGATGTTTTTCGCCGCGACGAGATATGGTTTGCCGCACGCGGCGAGGGGGAGGCGAGCCAGCTATGGTCGCTCGCCGACATCCACGAGGCAAATGGTAACTTGGTCAGCAAGAACGCGGCATTCGACAAGCAGTACCTGTCTGGCCGCTATGGTGCTGACCCGTATCTCACGTGCATTGAGGAGTGGGATTAGTATGGCCGCGAAAAAGTCGAGGGACTGGCGCAGCGGCAAGCGCGAGGGACGCTCTCGCATGGTACAGATGACGCGCCATCTCGTGGTGACCGAGGGCAAGGAGACTGAGCCTCGCTACTTCGAGGGCGTGCGCGCCGCGTTGGGCGCAGCAAACGAGCGGAAGGTTGCCGTAGTCGTTAAGGGGACTGGCAAACATACGCTCGACCTGCTCGACTTCGCCGTCGAACACTGCCTCTATGCGCCCGAGACGTTCGACCACGTGTGGCTCGTGTATGACAAGGATGACTTCCCTGCGTCCGACTTCGACGCGATGGAGCGTAAGTGCAACGAGCTCTCTGATGGTTCGAGGACCTTCCACGCGTTGTGGTCCAACCCCTGTTTCGAGCTGTGGCCGCTTCTGCACTTTCGCTACACGACCGCGCATATGTCGGCGTCCGACTGCCAGCATGCCCTCGCGCAGGAGATGTCGAAGAATTTGGGCATCGAGTACCGCAAGAACCTTGACGGGATGTTTGGGGCAGTGGATGATAGGCGAGGCGAAGCATTGCAGCGTGCTGGGCGCCTCGTCGCGTACCATAGGGAACTGGGTAACATTAAGCCATCTGCGCAAAACCCTTTAACCAAGGTGGGCGAGATATTCGATGTGATTGGGCCGTATCTGGTTTGACGGTCAAGTTCGATCGGGCTTGATAAGACTGGAGATTCATGAAAGATGTTGTTTCGGGCTGCCTGCCGTCTTTAACTGGATTGACCTTTTGGGACCCGATAGGATACTAGGCCGAATCTAGCGGTATTGACGCAGTCAACCTACGGGCCTGCGTCCTGCGGGGGCGGCTTTTCTTTTGAATTGCCGCCCCTTTTCATCATTTGTATGGATGTAAGATTCGGCCTGTCAAAATTTACATCTCAATAAAGAAAAGGCGAAATTGCGTGCGATTTTCTGCTCGTATGTAACTTTACTGACGTGTTGTTGCTCAGTCTTAATTCGCTGTGGTTGCCGGTAAGGGATTGACCGGAATTGGGCTTTTCCCTATCCGCTCCGTCGCGAGTTCTACATCGAGTGCATCTGCAACATGATGCGCCCGTGGACCATCGTGAACTATGAGCGTGAGCCGTGGGTGATGGACGAAGGTACCGTGCGCATTACGTTTGACATAAACATGCACGCGGCGGTGGATCGCTGGCGTTTGCTCGACCTGGGCGGTTGAAATGATCCGCTGAGACCTTTCCAGTCGAATATTTTTCGGGCGAGGGTTGGGTATCATGGTGAAAGCGATTTCAACGACAGGGGTGCTCGTGGTAAAGATGAAAGATGTGGCCGAGCTGGCGGGCGTTTCGAGCGCCGCCGTCTCGCGCTACCTCAACGGTGGATATATCTCGGCGGACAAGGCCGAGCGCATTAAGCAGGCGATTGAGCTGACCGGATACGTGCGGTCCAGCCAGGCTCGCGCGCTGCGCACCGGCTCCACCAAGCTCATCGGCGTCATCGTGCCCAAGATCAACTCGGAATCCGTGAGCCGCATTACCGCCGGCATCGGCCAGGTGCTCGGTCGTCGTGGCTACCAGATGCTGCTTGCCAATACTGACAATGCCCCCGATCGCGAGCTCGAATACCTCGATTTATTCCAAAACCACCCAGTCGATGGCATTGTGCTGGTGGCAACTATGATTACCGACGAGCACCGTCGGGCGATTGAGTCGTGCCGCGTGCCCATCGTGCTGATCGGCCAGAATGTTGAGGGCGCGGCGTGCGTCTATCACGACGATTACGAGGCCGCCTTTGAGCTGGGCCATGCGCTTGGGGGTCGCGTGGACGGCAAGATTGCCTATATTGGAGTTACCGAGGAGGATCGCGCGGCCGGTTATGACCGCCGTCGCGGTTTTGAGGCCGGCTTGCGCGCCGCGGGCAACCCGCTCGATGCCGCCTTGATTCGCCTGGGCTCGTTTACGCTCGATTCGGGCTATGGTGCGGCGCGTGAGCTGCTTTCCGTCGCTCCCGATGTTTCATTTATCGCCTGCGCGACCGACACCATGGCGGCGGGCGCGCTGCGTGCCATCGATGAGGTTCGCGGCATGGGCGAGGGCATACACCGCGTGAGTGGTTTTGGCGACAATGCGTTTTTGCGCGCGCTGACGGGCGGCATTCCCACCGTGCATTATGGCTACCTGACCAGTGGCGTCGAGGCGACCAATATGTTGCTCAACACGCTCGATGGCGTGGAGGGGGAGAGCGGTCTCAAGACACTCAAGCTCGGTCATCAGCTTATGAATGTCTAGGTCTTGGGCATGTCTGTCTGCCTCTGAGCCCTTATGTTTGTCTCAAAACTACCATTCACCGGCTTTTTCCTACCGTTCACCTTACTATGAAAACGATTGCAGACATATGAAACTGAAATCGATTACAGTGTAAGTGTCAAAGATGGCCGGGTGTAAATGCGCCCGTTGGAGGAAAGGGAAGTCATGGACTACCGCAAATCAGCCCAAGAGGTGCTCGACAACATCGGTGGCGCCGACAACGTTGTTTCGGCCGCGCACTGCGCCACTCGCCTGCGCCTGGTGATTGCCGATAACACTAAGGTTAACAAGGAGGCCCTCGAGAACGTCGACGGCGCCAAGGGCGTCTTTGAGGCCCAGGGCCAGCTCCAGATTATTTTTGGCACCGGCACCGTCAACAAGGTCTACGAGGAGTTCATCGCGCTCAGCGGCGTCGAGGCTGCCACCAAGGCCGAGGTCAAGGAGGCCGCGGCTCAGCAGCAGAACATCTTTATGCGTGCCATTAAGGTGCTCGGCGATGTCTTTGTCCCCATCATCCCCGCCATCGTGGCTTCGGGCCTGCTGCTGGGCATTATGAGCGCCCTCAATTTTATGGCCTCCAACGGCTTTATCGCGCTCGATACCAATAACTTTATCTACAAGATTGCCGACCTGGTCTCGGGCACGTCCTTTGGCATTCTGCAGATCCTGATCGGCTACTCCGCCGCTAAGGCCTTTGGCGCCAACCCGTATCTGGGCGCTGTCGTCGGCGGTGCGTTCATCAACTCCTCGCTGCAGAGCGCTTACACGGTTGCCTCCGAGGGCGTTCAGACCATGGTCACCGTCATTCCCGGCGTGTACAGCTTTGAGTGGGTCGGCTATCAGGGCCATGTGATCCCCATCGTCATCGCCTGCGCCATTCTGGCCTTCCTCGAGAAGCGCCTGCACAAGATCGTTCCCGAGATGTTCGACCTCTTTGTGACCCCGCTTGTCTCCGTGTTCGTGACCGTGCTCGTGACGCTCGTTGCCGTCGGCCCCATCTTCGTGTGGGCCGAGAACGCCATCCTCGGTCTGATCCAGGCCCTGCTGACCCTGCCCTTCGGCATCGGTTCCTTTATCGTCGGTCTGTTCTATGCCCCCACGGTCGTTACCGGTATCCACCAGATGTACACCGCCATCGACCTGGGCCAGCTCGCCCAGTACGGTGTGACCTACTGGCTGCCCATTGCCAGCGCTGCCAATATCGCCCAGGGTGGCGCAGCGCTCGCCGTTGCCTTTAAAACCCGCGATGCCAAGATCAAGGGCCTGGCGCTTCCTTCGGCTCTGTCCGCCTTCATGGGTATTACCGAGCCGGCCATCTTTGGTGTGAACCTGCGCTTCTTTAAGCCCTTCATCGCCGGCTGCATTGGCGGCGGTTGCGGTGCCCTGGTCTGCGCGCTCACCTCGCTTGCTGCTTCCGGCACGGGCGTCACCGGTATCTTCGGTATCCTGCTGTGCCTGGCCCAACCCGTGCAGTACGCGATCATGTTCGCGGTCGCCGCGCTGGTTTCCTTTGGCGTCTCGTTTGTCCTGTACAAGGACGAGCCCAAGGCTTTCGAGCAGGCCTAAGAGCTTTTGATTGAGGGAATGCCCGCGGGCTGTATGCTCGCGGGTGTTTCCCGCATCTGGCGCCTTGTAACTTTCGATCCGTTAGGACTTTGATATGTCTAATGCACTTGGTCGCGACCTTGCAAAGCTGGTCGCCGCTGTTGACGCCGCCGCCTCTGAGTGCGGTCATGGCGCGTATGGCCAGCGCTTCCACATTATGCCGCCGGCGGGTTGGCTCAACGACCCCAACGGTCTTTGCCAGGCGGGCGGCGTGTTCCATGCCTATTTTCAGTATGCGCCGTTTGATGTCGAGGGTGGCGTTAAGGTCTGGGGCCATGCGACGAGCCGCGACCTTATGAAGTGGGAATATGTTGGAGCGCCGTTGCTTCCCGACGAGCCGTTCGACTGTCATGGCGTGTATTCGGGCTCCGCGCTTGCCGAGGACGGTCGCATTCGCGTGCTGTACACAGGCAACGTGAAGCTATCCGATGCGGACGGGACGTATGACTACGTCAATACCGGCCGCCGCGCCGATACTGTTTATGTCGAGAGCGTTGATGGCCTTGCCGGTCGGGAGTTCAGCCAAAAGCGCGTGGTGCTGGCGTCCGATGATTATCCCGAGGATTTGACCTGCCATGTGCGCGATCCCAAGGTATGGCGTGACGCGGACGGGCGTTATCACATGGTGCTGGGCGCCCGTCGTCGCGTGGATGGGCCGCATGTCGAGAGCCGTTTTTGTGCGATGCACGGCGAGGGTGCCGGGCGCGATGTGGGCGAGATCCTGGTGTATGGCTCGGCCGATATGCTGAGCTGGGAGCTCGAGACCCGTGTGTCTACGCCCGAGCGTTTTGGCTTTATGTGGGAGTGCCCGGGGTATCTTGAGCTTAAGGCCGATGACGGTGTGCCGGTGAAGTTCCTGTCCTTCTCTCCTCAGGGGCTCGAGGGCGGTCGTTGGGACCGCGGCAACGTATACGCTGCTGGCTACATGCCTGTAACGGGCGACATTACCGGTGGTGACGGTACCTATGAGCCGGGCGAATTCCGCCTGTGGGACGCCGGTTTTGACTTCTATGCTCCGCAGGAGTTCACGGCCGAGGACGGTCGCCACATTCTGATCGGCTGGATGGGCATGCCCGATGAACCGACCTATGGCAACGCACCCACCGTGGTGTGCGGCTGGCAGCACTGCATGACGGTGCCGCGTGAGCTTACAGCCGGTGCCGGCGGCGTGGTGCTGCAGCAACCGGCGCGTGAGATCGAGCGCCATTATGCCTCGGTGCGTGTGGGGGAGGGCTCGTTGGAGGTTGCCGGCGATACCTGCTTTGACGTTATTTCTAGCGGTATCGACGGCGCATTTACCGCGACCGTTGATGGCGAGCTGCAGCTGGCGTTTGTGCCCGCCGAGGGCGAGCTGCCCGCGCGCTTTGAGATGCGATTTACCGATGAGAGCCGCGCTTCTGCCGGCTGCGGTCGCACCGTGCGTTGGGAGCCCGTCGACGAGGTTCGTAACGTGCGCATTGTTGGCGATGTTTCGTCGGTCGAGGTGTTTGTGAACGATGGCGCACTCGTGTTTTCGACGCGCATCTATCCCGAGGCCTATGGCGTGTCCGTTGACGCTCCGGGTGCGAGCGTGAACTATCATGCGCTCAGCATCTAGGCGATTCGTCGCATATCGGCGCTATACTGCAGCCGTTGCCCACGATGCGGGGAACACCCGCATCGTGGGTTTTTGTTTATGAAGGGACGGTGCCGTGTGGATGTGCAGCAGCTAGAAGAGACTTGGGCTTTGAGGGCCGGCGCGCGTGAGGCGCGGTTGCTTGCGGGCCCGCATGTGCCGGTTGCTCTGTCGCAGCTGGGAATTGTGCGTCCCGGTGACCGCCTGGTCGCGTTTGCCGATGACTTTGCCGATACGTTTGCGAGCGGCTTTGATGCCTGCGACGTGGCTATGGTGGGTGAGCCGTCGGTTGCAGCGTTTGTCGCCGCGTCCGAGAACTTTGATGCTTCGTTTGATGCCGAGGGGCCGCACCTGTGGTGGTTTGTGAACTCAATCGGCGGCTTTGGCCTGTGTGTGCCCGATCTGCGTGCGCTGGGTCGGGCGGCGCGTGAGGCCCATGCGTTGCTGGTTGTGGACAACACCGTGGCGTCGGCTTTTGGCTGCGATCCGCTGCGTCTGGGTGCTGCGCTGTCCCTCGAGGCGCTCGACCGCGTGTGCGCCGGTGATGCTTCACGCAAGTTGGTTGCCGTATCGGTTGCGCGCTCGCAGCTTAAGCGCCATCGTGTGGATGCTGCCGCCGCGTGCACATATGCCCTGTTTGAGGACTGCGGCTTGGCAAAGCTTAATTTGCCTGCTGACGAGGCCGGTGTGCTGGAGCGCGGGCTGGACTCGCTCAATACCCGCATGCAGGCACACTTCGACCGCGCCCGTGCGCTGGCCGAGTATCTGGTCGCCAACGAGATGGTGCGCAACGTGCGCTATCCCGGACTGAGCTCGCATCCTGACCATGCGGTTGCAACGGGAATCCTCGAGCATGGTTTTGGCCCGGCAGTTGAATTTGACCTTATCGAGCGTAGCGCGGGAGAGCTGTTCGACGCTTTGCCGGGGGAGTTTCGCACATCGCCTGCCGGCGGCGCAACGACGCGCCTTTCGGCCCCACGCGGCAAGCAGGGGGGCACCATCCGTCTCTTCGCCGGCACCGACAACCCACTGGTTGTAGCGTCAACCCTTGACAACGCCCTTCGCAACTAGCTAAATCATCCTCAACTCCATAAGTTGCGGTGAAATATGGATTGATTTACGGCTTTAACCGCATAAACAGTCTCTATTTCACCGCAACTTATGAGAAGGGGTTGTGCAGCTAAAAAAGCCCCGTCCCAAATTAGCTACTTTTTGATGCTGGCGATGAGGTCGTTGGCTTTGGTGGCGATGACGTTGTTGATCTCGCCCTGCAACGTCTCGTAGACTTCGATGGCTCGCTCGCCGGCGGGGGTGAGCGTGGATCCGCGGGCGCCGTCGCGCTCGATGAGCTTGCAGCCCAGCTGGCCTTCGGCCTCGTTCACAATGCGCCAGGCCTTGGAATATGCCATGCCCATGCTCTTGGCGGCACGGTTGAGCGAGTGCTCGCGGGCGATACCTTGCAGCAGCAAGACGCAGCCGTGGCCGAAGACGCCCGGCAGATCCTTGTCGCACGCTTGAATGACCAGCTTTGCCGTCGTCTTGTACTCCATGTGCTCCACGTCTCCCCGCTAAAGTGTTTGCTGGGCAAACGCAAAGCCTGCGTCAAACCCTCATGTGCTCTTCTTAAATCATGCATTGTAGCAGTCAAAGTGCGTTAAGATACTTCCCCAGTATTGGGCGCCCAAGGTTGGGCTGGGTCCTACGAGGCCTGCAGCCGACCGGTCGCATGGAAAAAGGAGAAACATGGCTACGTTCTTTCCCGGTGAGTCCCACACGTTTTCGGAGTATCTGCTGGTCCCTGGTTACTCGTCCTCGCAGTGCATCCCCAATAACGTCTCTCTTAAGACGCCGCTGACCCGCTTCAAGCGCGGTGAGAAGCCGGCAATCACCCTGAACATCCCCATGGTTTCCGCCATCATGCAGTCCGTCTCGGGCGTCGACATGGGTGTCGCGCTCGCTACCGAGGGTGGCCTGTCCTTCATTTACGGTTCCCAGAGCGCCGAGTCCGAGGCCGCTATGGTCAAGGCCGTCAAGGATCACAAGGCTGGCTTCGTTCAGTCCGATTCCACACTGACCCCCGACATGACCATGGAGCAGGTCATCGAGCTCAAGGAGAAGACCGGTCACTCCACCATGCCGGTCACCGACGACGGCACTCCCAAGGGTAAGCTCCTGGGCATCGTCACCAGCCGTGACTATCGCCCCAGCCGCGATGACCACCAGACGAAGGTCTCCGAGTTCATGACCCCGCGTGAGCAGCTCATCGTGGGCGACAAGAACATCAGCCTCAAGGTTGCCAACGACGTCATCTGGGACAACAAGCTCAACGCCTTGCCCATCGTCGACGACTACGATCACCTGATGGGCATCGTCTTCCGCAAGGACTACGACAGCCACAAGACCAACCCCAACGAGCTGCTCGACGGCGACAAGCGCTACATGGTCGGTGCCGGTATCAACACCCGCGACTATGCCGAGCGCGTGCCGCTGCTCATCGAGGCCGGCGCCGATGTCCTGTGCATCGACTCCTCCGAGGGCTTCAGCGAGTGGCAGAAGCGCACCATCGAGTGGATTCGCGCCAACTACGGTGAGGACGTCAAGGTCGGTGCCGGTAACGTCGTCGACGCCGAGGGCTTCCGCTTCCTGGCAGACTGCGGCGCTGACTTCATCAAGGTCGGTATCGGCGGCGGTTCCATCTGCATCACCCGTGAGACCAAGGGTATCGGTCGTGGTCAAGCCACCGCGCTGATCGACGTCTGTCGCGCTCGCGACGAGTACTACGAGGAGACCGGCGTCTACGTGCCCGTGTGCTCCGACGGCGGCATCGTCTACGACTACCACATGACGCTCGCCCTTGCCATGGGCGCCGACTTTATGATGCTGGGCCGCTACTTCGCCCGCTTTGACGAGAGCCCGACTGAGCGCGTCAACGTCAACGGCCAGTACATGAAGGAGTACTGGGGCGAGGGTTCTGCGCGTGCCCGCAACTGGCAGCGCTACGACCTGGGCGGCGCCGCGAAGCTCAGCTTCGTCGAGGGTGTCGACTCCTACGTTCCCTACGCCGGTTCCCTCAAGGACGGCGTGGGCGGCACGCTCTACAAGGTCAAGTCCACGATGTGCAACTGCGGTGCCCTTTCGATCCCCGAGCTCCAGGAAAAGGCACGCCTGACCCTGGTGAGCTCGACCTCGATCGTCGAAGGCGGCGCCCACGATGTAGTCGTCAAGGATTCCCAGCAGAGCGTTTCCTATCGATAAGCGGCTTTCCTAAGCACCGCACCTTGCCGTTCAAACCGTCGCTCGCGTACCAAAGTACGCGTCGCTCCTCTTTCACGGCAATCTGCGGCACTTGGAAAACCCGACCATACATGGGCGGGTAACAATTAGCGGTTGATTCACAACCACGTTATTTAGATAAAGCGAGATGCCCGCAAGTCGCAGGCATCTCGCTTGTTGTATTTGCTATTATCAGTCGAGTCAACCTTAGGGTCGGGCGGCTTAGCTTTGTTCGCTACAAGTTCCGCACGCAAAGAAGAGCACTAAATGTGCTCTTCGTCTTGCGCAGGACTGTCCGCAGTAGCGAATAAAGCTAAGCCGACCGACCCCAGCTAAGATTAAAGGAGCTGATATGTGCGATTGCACAGATCATAAGGACGAGATTCCTGCCTACGACGCGCAGGCCATTGAGTCCAAGTGGATGAAGGCCTGGGAGGACTCCAACCTCTTTGCCGTCGACACCGACGACAGTAAGCCCAAGAAGTATGTGCTCGAGATGTTCCCGTATCCGTCGGGCGACCTGCACATGGGCCACGCTCGCAACTATACCATTGGCGATGCCATGGCCCGTCAGGCCCGCATGCGCGGCTACGACGTGCTGCATCCCATCGGCTTTGACGCCTTTGGTCTGCCTGCCGAGAACGCCGCCATCAAGCACAATACGCAGGCTGCCGCCTGGACGTATAAGAATATGGACCAGGCGCTCGCCACGATGAAGCGCATGGGCTTCTCCTACGATCTGGATCGCATGGTCAAGACCTGCAGCCCCGACTACTACCGCTGGGGTCAGTGGATCTTTGAGAAGCTGTGGGAAAAGGGCCTGGTCTACCGCAAGAAGAACCCGGTCAACTGGTGCCCCAACTGCAAGACCGTTCTGGCCAACGAGCAGGTCACCGAGGGCAAGTGCTGGCGCTGCGGCACCGAGCCCGAGAAGCGCGATCTTGAGCAGTGGTACTTCAAGATTACCGAGTACTCCCAGGAGCTGCTCGACGATCTGGAGAAGCTCCCCGGCTGGCCTGAGCGTGTCAAGCAGATGCAGGCCAACTGGATTGGCCGCTCCGAGGGCGCCGAGGTCGACTTTACCCTGTGCGACCAGGATGGCGAGCCCATCGAGGGCGACGAGGGCAAGATCACCGTCTTCACCACGCGTGCCGATACGCTCTTTGGCGTCTCCTTCTTTGTCCTGGCTCCCGAGTACGCCCGTCTGCACGAGCTCGTCGAGGGCACGGAGTACGAGGAGGCCGTGACCAAGATCGTCGAAGACTCCAAGCATATCTCTGCCGTCGAGCGTGCCCAGGGCACTCTCGAGAAGCACGGTGCCTTTACCGGCCGCTACGTGGTGAACCCCGTCAACGGTGAGAAGGTCCCCGTGTGGGTTGCCGATTATGTCGTTGCCGACTACGGCACCGGCGCCGTCATGGCCGTTCCCTGCGGCGACCAGCGCGACTTTGAGTTTGCCCGCAAGTACGACCTGCCGATCGTGCCGATCATCCTGGACGATGACGATCGCGCTGCCGTCGAGGCCAGCGGCGAGACCATCGATACCTTCCATGCCGAGAACGTCGACTGGGATTGCGCTCACGCTGCCGAGGGCACGCTCGTTCAGTCCGGCAAGTACACCGGCATGCGCGGCGGTAAGCACTCCGAGGGCGAGGCTGCCATCGTGGCCGACCTCGAGGCCATGGGCTGCGGTCGTCGCAAGGTCGAGTTCCGCCTGCGCGACTGGCTCATCAGCCGCCAGCGCTATTGGGGCAACCCCATCCCGGCTATCCACTGCGAGCATTGCGGCATCGTGCCCGTGCCAGAGGATCAGCTGCCGGTGACGCTGCCTGAGAACCTGGACCTGGGCGCCGGCGAGACCCTGGCCGAGTGCAAGGACTTCTACGAGACCACCTGCCCGGTCTGCGGCCGCCCGGCCAAGCGCGAGACCGATACTATGGACACGTTCACCTGCTCCAGCTGGTATTACCTGCGTTACACCGACCCGCACAACACCGAGCTGCCCTTCTCCCGCGAGGCGGCAGACCGTTGGATGCCCGTCGATAACTACATCGGCGGCATCGAGCACGCCATTCTGCACCTGCTCTACAGCCGCTTCTTTACCAAGGCGCTACGCGACCTGGGCCTGCTGAGCGTGGACGAGCCCTTCACCAACCTGCTGTGCCAGGGCATGGTCAAGGACGAGAACGGCGACACCATGTCCAAGTCCAAGGGCAACGTCGTGCCCCCGAGCTCGGTCATCGAGCCCTACGGCGCCGACACCATGCGTCTGGCGATCCTGTTTATCGCCCCTCCCGAGAAGGACTTCGACTGGGATCCCAAGGCCGTCGAGGGCGCCAACCGCTTTATCAAGCGCGCTTGGCGTATCGTGTGGCAGCTCGTCCAGTCGGGTAACGCCAACGTGGCCTTCGACAAGTCCGTGCTCGACGAGACCGCGATGAAGCTCTACCGCGAGCGTCACCGCACCATTGCCAAATGCACCGAGGACTTCGATCGCGGCCAGTTCAACACCGCGATCTCGGCCGTCATGGAGCTCGTCAACGCGGCGAGCGCCTACCTCAACGCCACCGAGGGCGCTGAGCGTGACAAGGCTCTGTGCTACGGCGTGGCCAAGGACATCGTGAGCGTCCTGGCGCCCATCTGCCCGTTCTGGGCCGACGAGCTGTGGCACGAGGCGCTCGGCTGCGAGGGCAACGCCTACACCGCCGCCTGGCCCGAGTTTGACCTGGCCGAGTCCATCGAGGACACGGTGCAGATCGTCGTCCAGGTGCTCGGCAAGGTCCGTGGCCGCATCGACGTGGCCCGCGATGCCTCTAGCGAGGAAATGCAGACTGCCGCCGAGGCCGCCGTCGCCAAGTGGCTCGAGGGCAAGACGGTCGTCAAGGCCATCTGCGTGCCCGGTAAGCTGGTCAACCTGGTGGTTAAGTAAACCTCGCGCACATAGTTGTCGCACAAAAGACGAGGGACGATCCGATTGGGTCGTCCCTCGTTTTGCGTTATATGCCCTGCTTGGCTTGTGCCGAGCGTCACCCGCTATGGAATGTGCACCAGGTCTCTAAAGTAGACGTTGCCCGTCTGTTCCTCGAACATCCAGATATTGAGGTAGATGTCGTTGAGGTCGTTGTTTACATTAAAGTCCGGATCGTCGAAGGTGCCTACAAAGGTGAGCATCGCGGTCGTTTCTTCGCCTGCAGCGACGGGCTGGCGCATGCGTACGTCGCGGACGACACCGTTGACGTAGGCATAAGCATCGACATCGCCAAACATCATGTCGTTATTGGTGTTGTTTGTCACCGCAAAGACCAACACGGCGTCGCCGTAGCCATCCGTGTCCTTGCCCACGCAGGTAACATGGACGTTTTCGTCTGCCTCAAGGTCGATGGGGAACTGTTCTTGAGGGTCGGGACCTAAGCCCTGGGGGTCGACTATACCTTCGTCTATTTTGTCGAAACGCTCCGAAGGCGTCGTTTTCTCGACGGCTTTGGCGCTGCCGAGATCCGGCTCGCATGGTCCGGTTTTACCATCGACGTTGCTGCAGCCCGCCAGAGCGAACGAGCAGGCAGCGACGACGAACGCGGTCGCGCAGAGGGTGCCCAGGCGTTCCATGGATCCTCCTTGCCGTAGAGATACTGGAATGTTGTGCGGTCAATGCGTGCGGCATGCTTTCTCGCTACAGAATGCCTCTCAGCTCCAGTCTGGCCGATGTGTGACCAGGGATGGAATGCCCATAGGGCCCGATTCGGTCGGCGCGCTGGGACGCATGGCCCGTTTTGGGGCTTTTGGGGAGCACCGCACAGGAGTCCTCGCCTAATTGTCCTATTCTTGTGGAGAAGCTGTGGGCGCGCTGACCTGCGCATTTCCATTGCGCTTGCACGTTTTCGCAGGTATTGGTATAGTTTGCTTGCAAATGAAGTTGTAATTGAAAGAAGTGGGGTTTCGGCCCCGCTTCTTTTTTGTATGGATGGAGGTGCCGCAATGGTCAAGACCAAGACCGAGCAGGCGATCATCGACGCGCTCGAGGCCGTCGCTCCCCAGCACGATGTCGATATTGTCGACGTTGAGCTCGTGGGCGCCACCAAGGCCCCCTGCGTGCGTGTGCGTATCGAGGGTGCCGAGGGTCAGAGCCTGTCGCTCAACGACGTCACGGCCAATACCAAGTGGGTCGGCGACGTGATCGAGGAGCTCGACCCCATTTCTTCGAGCTACACGCTCGAGGTGTCGAGCCCGGGTATGGCGCGCCCGCTGCGCCGTCCGCGCGACTTTGCCCGCTTTGTGGGCGAGAACTGCGAGCTCACCTCCACCGCCACCGAGGGCCGTCGCAAGTACTCCGGCAAGATTGCCGCTGCGACCGAGACGAACGTGACCCTCGAGCTCGAGGACGGCGAGTCCGTCACCCTCGATTTCTCTGATGTTAAAAAGTGCAAGTTGAAGCCCACCTACGACTTCAAGCCCGCGAAGGAAGGAAACTAACATGGCAGCATCCGACATGATGTCCGCCCTGATGGAGCTTTGCCAGGAGAGGCACATCGACCAGCTCTACCTGATCGACCGCCTAGAGCAGTCGCTCGCCAAGAGCTATGCCGAGATCCTGCATCTTGAGTGGGGCGCCAAGGTGACCATCGACCGCACCACCGGCAAGATCTACGTCTACCGCCTGGAGCCGATCGACGATTCCATGGACGAGGAGGGCAACTTCACCGAGTTCGAGGAGATCGACGTCACCCCCAAGAACACGAGCCGCATTGCCGCCCAGCACGCCAAGGCCGAGATCAACGCCATCGTGCGCAACTCCGCCCGCGAGCAGATCTACGAGGAGTTCTCCGGCCGTATCGGTGACCTCATCAGCGGTACCGTGCTGCAGTCCACGCCCGACTTCACGATCGTCAAGATCCGCGATGGCGTCGAGGCCGAGCTGCCGCATTTTGACCAGCGCCGTTACGAGAACGAGCGCAACGAGCGTCCGATGGGCGAGCGCTATCTGCACAACCAGCACATCAAGGCCGTGATCATCGACGTCCGCGACCCCAACTCCAACCTGCAGCCGGTTCGCGGCGAGCACAGCCGTCCGCCGATCGTCATCTCCCGCACCCACCCCGAGCTCATGCGTCGTCTGTTTGAGCAGGAGGTGCCCGAGATCTATGAGGGCACCGTCCAGATCAAGTCGATCGCCCGCGAGCCCGGCCAGCGCTCCAAGGTCGCCGTCCACTCGCTCGACGACCGCCTGGATCCCGTGGGCGCCTGCGTCGGCCCCAAGGGCAGCCGTGTCCGCGCTGTCGTGGGCGAGCTCCGCGGCGAGCGCGTCGATGTCATCCTGTGGGATGCCGATCCGGCCGTCTACGTCGCCAACGCCCTGTCGCCCGCCAAGGTCACCCGCGTCCTCATCGACGAGGAGAAGGCCTATGCCGGCGTCATCGTGCCCGACGACCAGCTTTCGCTCGCCATCGGCAAGGAGGGCCAGAACGCCCGCCTCGCCGCTCGCCTGACCGGCTGGCACATCGACATCAAGTCCGAGACCCTTGCCGCCGACATCCTCAAGAACGTCCCCGTTCACGAGGAGCCCGCCGCCGACCTGATCGGTGACGAGGAGGACGACGACGTCCGTCGCTGCGAGTACGTGTCCGAGGACGGCGTCCAGTGCCGCAACCAGGCCCGCCCCGGCTCCCGTTTCTGCGGTGTCCACGACACCGACGCCTTCGATGATGCGGAGGACCTGATCTAGCGCGCGGTCGCGTCGGGCGGGTCCCGGCGCATCTCCCACGCTCGTTCAGTCTCTAGGCACCCAAGGTGCCAGAAAGGGTAGGTGAAGTCATATGGCAAAAGTCCGTGTGTCCACCCTGGCCAAAGAGTTCGGCATGACCTCCAAGGAACTGATGGGTCATCTCGCCGAAATGAAGATTCCCGCTAAGTCCGCTTCCTCCGCCCTGGAGGACGCCTACGTCGCCATGGTCCGCAAGCAGCTCGCCTCGGTGATCGAGGCCCGCGCCAAGGAAGTCGAGGCCGCCAAGCAGGCCGAGGAGGAGGCAGCCGCCGCCGAGGAGGCAGCGCGCGCTGCCGAGGCCGAGCGCGAGCGCATCGCCGCCGAGAAGGCACGCGAGGAGGAGCGCCGCCAGTTCGCTGCCGCCCAGGCTGCCGAGGAGGCCGCCCGTGCCGAGGCCGAGGCCAAGAAGAAGGCCGAGCAGGAGCGCCTTGCCCGCGAGAAGGAGGAGGCTGCCCGTGAGGCCCAGCGCCGCGCCGTCCCCGCTTCCGACTCCGGTTCGCGCTTCCGTTCGCTGCTCGACCAGATCGCCGCACAGGAGACCGTTCTCAAGGAGAAGAAGGACGCCGAGGCGAAGGCCAAGGCCGAGCGCGCCGCCGAGCGCGGCAACCGTCGTGGCGGCAACAACGACCGTCGCGGTGGCCGTCGTAACGATCGCAACGCCTCCGACAGCAACTCCGAGCGCAACGCCTCCGAGAGCCGTCCGCACAGCCATCGCACCAACGCCAGCAACAACGTCGCTGCCGGCATGGACTTCCCCAACCCCGATAAGCAGGGCAAGGGCAAGAAGCGCAAGGGCGGTCACGGCAACGATGAGGACCATTACAGCCGCATGGCTCGCGAGGCCGAAGAGTACAACCGCGAGAAGGTGCTCGAGGAGGCCCGCGCCGCCGTCGAGGAGGCCTCTCGCGAGTCCACCGGTCGCCGCAAGAAGCGCAAGGAGAAGCGCGAGCGCGAGGCTGCTAAGGCTCAGGAGGAGCGCAAGATAGAGGAGGCGCTGGCCCAGGGCGTGAACCCCGAGGAACTCGACGCCATCAAGGTCTCCCAGGGCGTTACCGTCCAGGAGCTCGCCGAGGCGCTCGACGTTCCGGCCAACGACATCATCAAGCGCCTGTTCCTGCTGGGCACGCCGCTCACGATGACGCAGTCCATGTCCGACGACCTCGTCGAGCTCGTTGCCGACGACCTGGGCCGTCAGATTAAGATCATCACACCCGAGGAGGAGAATACCTTCTCGTTCTACGACGATCCCGCCGACCTTAAGCCCCGCGCCCCGGTCGTCACCGTCATGGGTCACGTCGACCACGGCAAGACGAGCCTGCTCGACGCCATCCGTCACACCGGTGTCGCTGCCGGCGAGGCGGGCGGCATTACCCAGGCCATCGGCGCTTCGCAGGTCATGATCAACGACCGCAAGATCACCTTCATCGATACCCCGGGCCACGCGACCTTTACGGCCATGCGTGCCCGCGGCGCCAAGGTGACTGACATCGTCATCCTGATTGTCGCCGCCGATGACGGCGTCATGCCTCAGACCATCGAGTCGATCAACCACGCCAAGGCCGCCGGCGTACCCATCGTCGTCGCTGTCAACAAGATTGATAAGCCGGGCGCCAACCCCGACCGCGTGCGCCAGGAGCTCACCGAGTACGGCATCATCCCCGAGGAGTGGGGCGGACAGAACATGTTCGTCAACATCTCGGCCAAGCAGAAGATCGGTATCGACGACCTGCTTGAGACCGTGCTGCTCCAGGCCGACGTGCTCGAGCTCAAGGCCAACCCCGACACCTTTGCCTCCGGTAACGTCCTCGAGGCTAAGCTCGACAAGGGCCGCGGTTCGGTTGCCACGGTTCTCGTGACCCGCGGTACCCTGCACGTGGGCGATACGCTGGTCGCCGGCCTTACCTACGGCCGCGTTCGCGCCATGCTCGACCCCAAGGGTAACGCCGTCACCGAGGCCGGCCCCTCCGATGCCGTCGAGATCCTGGGCCTGCAGTCCGTGCCCAACGCCGGCGACGAGTTCCGCGTGTTCGAGGACGAGCGTGAGGCTCGTGCCCTGGCCGATGAGCGTTCGCTCAAGGCCCGTATCGAGGAGCAGAGCCGCGTGAAGCACGTCACGCTCGAGAACCTCTTCGAGACCATCGCCGACGCCGAGGTCAAGGAGCTCAACCTGATCATCAAGGCCGACGTCCAGGGTTCCATCGAGGCCCTTCAGGACTCGCTCGACAAGATGGATCAGTCAGAGGTCCGCATCAACACGATCCACTCCGCCGTCGGTGCCATCAACGAGACCGACGTCGTTCTGGCCGACGCCTCCAACGCCATCATCATCGGCTTTGGCGTGCGTCCCGACGGCAAGGCCCGCTCCGCTGCCGAGCGCGAGGGCGTCGAGATCCGTTGCTACGACGTTATCTACAAGTGCCTCGAGGAGCTCGATGCTGCCCGTATCGGCATGCTCAAGCCCACCGAGGTCGAGGTCTCCACAGGTACCGCGACCGTCCTGGACACCTTCAAGGTGCCCAAAGTCGGTATCGCCGCTGGTGTTCGCGTCGAAGAGGGCGAGATCGCCGCGACCGATTCCGTGCGTCTGGTGCGCGACGGCATCGTGGTCTTCAACGGCAAGATCGCCTCGATGCGCCACTACAAGGACGAGGCCAAGAGCCTCAAGAGCGGTTCCGAGGGCGGCATTGGCCTGGAGAACTTCCAGGACATCAAGCCCGGCGACCAGATCGAGGGTTACCGTATCGACCAGGTTGCCCGTACCGAGTAGGGGGTAGCGCTATGAAGCAAACGCAGGCAACCCGCCGTTTGGGCGAGCAGCTTCGCGAGAAGCTCGGTTATATCCTGCTCTTTGAGGTTTCCGATCCGCGTCTCGACTTGGTTACCCTGACCGCGGTCGAGGTCGCGGTGGACCGTTCGTTCGCGCGCGTGTACGTGTCGTGCGATGCGAGCCGCTACGATGAGGTCATGGAGGCGCTTGCCAGCGCCAAGGGCCGTATTCGCAGCCTGTTGGCTCGCTCGCTCGATTGGCGCGTCACGCCCGAGCTCGATTTTCGCATCGATCGCTCGACCGATGAGGCCGAGCGCATCACGCGTGCGCTGGAAAACGTTCCGGCCACGCTTGCGATCGAAAAGGACGAGGACGGCTACCCCATAGCGGATGCCGCCCAGGAGGCAGCTTTAGATGACTAATTCCGCCGATCTCGCCTCGTGCGAGTCTGCAGATATTAAACGACGCATCCTCGAGCTCATCGAGGATGCGTCCTCCATTGCGATCTCGGGTCACACCTCTCCCGACGGCGATGCCCTGGGCTCCGTGTTGGGCCTGGGCCTTTCGCTTATGAAGGTGTTCCCCGACAAGGACATCGCCCTGCTGCTGGCAGACGACGATCCCGTTCCGCGCATCTACCGTTTTATGGAGGGCGCCGATCTGCTGGTGCCGGCATCTACATACACCGGCAACCCGGACCTGTTCATCTCGGTGGACGTGCCGGTCGTCGAGCGCCTCAATAACTCCGCCGAGGTGTTGCGTCGTTCGGCCCACGTGGCGTGCTTTGACCATCATCCGGCACGCGAGGAGTTTGCCGAGGTCAGCCTTAGGTGTGTCAATGCCGCTGCTTGTGCCATGATCATCGACCGCTTTTTGGCCGATTGCGGTATTACCGCAAGCGACAGCATCGCCACCTGCCTGCTGTGCGGCCTGGTCACCGATACCGGTCGTTTTCAGTATCAGAATGCCGACGCTGCCGCGTTTCATGCCGCCTCGCGCCTGGTGGCGCACGGTGCCGATCCGGCGCGCGTCGCGCTCGAGGTTTATCAGAGCATGCGTGTCGAGTTCTTGCACCTTAAGTCCATCGTCATGGGTCGCATCAAGACGGTCGCGCACGGGCGCGTGGCGTATAGCTATGCGTACGAAAGTGACCTTAAGGAATGCGGCGTCACCTCTGATGAGTGCGACGGTCTGGTCGATGTGGTGCGCTCGGTGATGGGCGTCGAGGTCTGCCTGTTCCTTAAGGGCATCGAGGGCGATACCAAGGTGCGCGGCAACCTGCGCTCCAAGGGCGAACTTGATGTTTCCGAGATTGCGGCCAACTTTGGCGGAGGTGGGCACCACGCTGCCGCCGGCTTTACCAACGCCGGAACGATTTCCGAGACGCTCACCGCGGCACTTCCCATGCTGGCCGAGCTGGTAGGGGAGGATCCCGCTTCGGTGACCGTCGAGCTCTAACTTTTTGGATGGTACATGGCTCGTCGTACACCCTCTCAACTTAATATGTTGCTCGCCGTCGATAAGCCGGTGGGCTGCACGTCCCACGACGTGGTTTCGCAATGCCGGCGCGCCCTCCATGAGCGGCGCGTCGGTCATGCCGGAACGCTCGACCCCATGGCATCGGGTGTCATGGTGGTGGGCGTGGGTCAGGCAACGCGTCTGCTGGGCATGCTCACGCTCGATACCAAAAGCTACGTCGCCGACATTTCGTTTGGCGTCGAGACCAATACCGATGATGCGGAAGGCGAGGCCGTCCGCACGGTGCCCATAGCAGCCGAGCTGCGCGATCCGTCCTATGCCCGCGGGCGCCTGTGCACCATGTTGGGCCCGCAGATGCAGGTGCCGCCGGCGTTTTCGGCCATTTCGGTCAACGGCGTGCGCGCCTATAAGGCTGCGCGCGAGGGCAATGCCGTTGAGTTGCCCCCGCGTCCAGTCGAAGTGTACTCCGCCGACCTGATTGCCGTGGGCGGCGAGGGGGACGCTTGCGTCTGGACCGTGGCATTTTCGGTGAGTAAGGGCACCTATATCCGTGCGCTCGCTCGCGACCTGGGTCGTGCCTGCGACAACGCGGCGCATATTTCCGCACTGCGCCGTACGGCCTCCGGCGTCGTTTCCATCGGTGCCTGCCATGCGGTCGAGGAGCTTTCTGCCGAATCCGCTGCTGGCTTTGCCCTGGATCCCATTGCGGCGCTGGGCGCCACGCGCGTCGACTTGCCAGGCGCTCTTGCCGATGATCTGCTGTGCGGACGTCGTATTCCTATTGAGCGCGCGCTTGGGGGCTTCGATGCGTCGAAGGCGCCGTTTGCGCTGGTGCTCGATGGCGGGCTCAAGGCGCTCGCCCGTATCGAGGGCGGTCGCTTTGTTATGGAGCACGTCTTTCCGCAGGCGATCGGCGGTGTTCGATGATGCTGACCTCCCACGAGCTCGCGCGTATCTTTTTCGCGGGCGAGTCGGATGAGGCCCGCATCGTCGCCGCCGATGCATTTGAGGATTGCGCGTGCCTGGGCGCCGCGTCTATCGCCATCGGCGTGTTCGATGGCGTGCATCGGGGGCATCGCGAACTGATCGACGCGGTCGTTCGCGATGCGCGCGCCCGTGGCTGCAAGGCGGTTGTGGTCACTTTCGATCCCGACCCGGATGTGGTGGTGAGCCCCTCGCCCTCTCAAAAACTGATGACGACGGCCGACCGTCTGCATGCCCTGGCTCTCACCGGGGTCGATGCGGTCGTAGCCGTTCCTTTCACGCCTGCGGTGGCGGCTCTCGACCATGCGGGCTTTCTTAAGCTGCTGTCGCGCGTCGTCGATATCCGTTCGATTCGCGTGGGTAGCGACTTTAGGCTGGGTCGCGGCGGCGCCTCGGGCGTTGCCGAGATGCAGACATGGGGAGCCGAGCGCGGTGTAGACGTCTTTGGTCACGAGCTGCTGTGCGTCGACGGAAAGACGATCTGCGCCACCCGTATTCGCCAGGAGCTGCGCCGGGGTCATGTTGAGCTTGCCGCCGAGCTGCTCGGTCGCCCGTACATGCTGCGAGGTATTGTTGCCGGCGGTCGTCACCAGGGTTCCGACATGGGTTTTCCTACGGCAAACATCCAGGTGCCCGAGGGCATCCAGGTTCCTGCCGATGGCGTCTACGAGGGCCTGGTGCTGGTCGACGATACCGTATGGCCCGCTGCCGTCAATGTGGGCCTGCCGCCGACGTATGCCGACGATGCCGCCTCGGCGCATCTCGAGGCCAACTTGATCGGGTATGCGGGCGACCTGTACGGCGCCTCGGTGTCGCTGGCGTTTACGCGTTGGCTGCGCCCGTCGCGCGTGTTCGATTCGCTGGACGAGCTTATCGCGACCGTCGAGGGTAACATTGACGATATTCGCCACAACTTGGGTGAGCAGGGGGTGAGCATACGTGATTAGCGATGAGGAAAAAGACCAGGTACGCGCTGCGTCCGATCTGGTTGCCATCGTGCAGGAAACGGTTGAGCTCAAGCCCCGCGGCCATGAGTTTTGGGGCTGCTGCCCCTTCCATGGCGAAAAGACCCCGTCGTTTCACATTATTCCCGCCACGCAGGTGTGGCACTGCTTTGGCTGTGGCGAAGGCGGCGACGTCTTCACCTACATCATGAAGCGCGAGAACCTGAGCTTCCCTGAGTCGATTCGCTACCTGGCCGACCGTGCCGGCATTGAGCTGCACGATACCGGCGCCTATCGCGAGCGCGGCACCAAGCGTGCCCGCATCTATGACCTGTGCGCCGAGACCGCCCAGTTCTACCACACCATGCTCATGCGCGGTAAGGACAGCCGTCCGCGCGAGTATTTCGCCAGCCGCGGTATGGGCGGCGACGTCTGCCGCCGCTACTGCCTGGGTTTTGCGCCGGGTCGCAACGCGCTGGTGTCGCATCTGTCGCAGGCAGGCTTTACCCCGCAGGAGATGATCGACGCCAACGTGGCCGTGAGCCGTGGGCGCGGGCAGCTTGCCGACCGTTTTTACGACCGCGTGATGTTTCCCATTTTTGACGAACAGGGTCATAACATCGCCTTTGGCGGGCGCATTATGGGCGACGGACAGCCTAAGTACCTCAACACCGCCGAGACGAGCGTGTTCCATAAAAAGCGAAACCTCTATGGCTTTAACTGGGCCAAGGAGTTTATCGTCGCGCAGGATACCGCCATCGTGGTGGAGGGATATACCGACTGTATCGCCTGCTGGGAGGCGGGGATCAAAAACGTCGTCGCCACGCTGGGTACGGCGCTGACGGAACATCATGTAAAGACGCTCACCCGTTTTGCCAAGCGCATTGTATATATGTTCGATGGCGACGCCGCCGGTCAAAAGGCCGCGCGCCGTGCGATTCAGTTTATCGAGCAGGATTCGATGGACCTGCGCTGCGTGGTGCTTCCCGACGGCAACGACCCCATGGAGTTCATCACCGCGCATGGTGGCGAGGCTCTGCAAGCGCGCATCGATGCCGCCGAGCCCCTCATGGACTTTGTGTATCGCTCGCTGCAGGAGTCGAGCGACATTACCACGCCGGGCGGCCGTGCCAAGGCGCTCGAGGATGCGCTGACGCTCATCTATCCGCTGCGCGATAGCTACATGATCGATACGTACTTTATCCAGATTGCCGACCTGCTGGGGCTGGACTTGGAGACGGTGCGTTCGAGCTCGGGCCGTGTGTTTCGCGATGTTGCCAAGCGTGAGGATGCCGAGCGTCGTCGCGAGCAGAACTACGAGCGTCAGCGGGCGCAGGCCGAGCGCGCAGGCAGCGCAGGCGGTCGGGCGTCTGGTTCGCAGGGGGCGTCTCGCGGCGCCTGGGCGTCGGGGGCGACACCGGCGGTGTCCACACCGGTCGAGGAAGAGCCGTACGACTATGTGCCGCTCGAGGCCTATGGGGCCGCGCCGGTCGAGGTCGTCGACGATATGCCGCCGATTGATGTGCCGGTTGGTATGGATGGTGCGGCGCCGGTCGCCGATGCAACGGACGCGTCTGCGGCTCCGACGATGCCGATCGTGCTGACCGACCTGGAGCGAAAGTCTTTGGCGGGGGAGCGCGAGCTGCTGACGATGCTCACGAGCTACCCCGACCTGTTCCGCACGTATGCCGACCGCATCTGCTCGATCGAGTGGGTGGATCCGCGCCACGAGTCCATCGCGTGGGCCGTGCTCGCGACGCCGCCGGGCACCGACCCCACGGCGTGCATGGATGCGGCGCGCGCGGTTTGTCCCGAGGCAGCGTCGCTTGTCAGCGCCGGGCGCATTTCGTCGACGAGCAAGCACCCCACCGAGACGAACATCGTGTTTATGCTTGATACCCTTGAGCTCTACACCATCAAGCGCCGCATGCGCGCCGCACAGGCCAAGCTTCGCCAGGACCGGTCGCTCGACGATGAGGCACGCCGTGTACTGACGATGCAGGCGATGCAAGATTCTCAGCGCCAGCGCGAGCTCCAAAAGTCGATCGGCGGCGTGGCAGACCCGTTCCGTTTGATCGGTTTGGAGACCGCGGACGCCGACCAGGCCTAGATGTTGTGGTCAACCAGCGTATTCGCGCCTATATCCAGTCTGAATTTTGGGTATAGACGTCAATGTGTGTGCTAAAGTAATGAGTCCTGTGGACTATGAAGGGAGAATCTGTGCCAAAAAAGAGTGAGAGCACGGGTACTGGGCTGGAATCCTACGTTGCAAAGCTCATGGGCAACGGCTCAAACAGGACTTCGGTAACCGAGGACGAGATTCAGGTCGCCCTGAAGGATATCGATGTATCTGACGAGCAGCTCAACGCGGTGTATTCCGCGCTGCGCAACAACGGCATCCAGATTATCTCCGCGAGCGGAAACGACGACGCCCCCATGGACGTCGACGATGACGATAACGATAGCGATACCGACGATTTCGATGACGACGAGCACGATTCCGGGTCGCTGGACGATCATGAGCTTAAGATGGCCCGTCAGGCCGACGCCGAGATGGGTTCTTCCAAGAGCAAGAAGAAGCGCACCGTGCGCACGTCTCGTTCGCGTTCGCGCGTGCGTGGCATCGATGCCTCCACGGTGATGCTGACCGGCGACCCGGTTCGTATGTACCTTAAGGAGATCGGTAAGGTCAACCTGCTGACCGCCTCCGAAGAGGTCGATCTGGCCATGAAGATTGAGGCTGGCCTTGACGCCACCGAGAAGCTCGAGGCTGCCGAGGCGGGCGAGATCGAGCTCACCCGCGCCGAGATGCGTCGCCTGAACCGTATCGAGAACGTGGGTCTCGAGGCCAAGCAGGCACTCATCAGCGCCAACCTGCGTCTGGTCGTCTCCATTGCCAAGCGCTATGTCGGTCGCGGCATGCTGTTCCTGGACCTGATCCAGGAGGGCAACCTCGGTCTGATCCGCGCCGTCGAGAAGTTCGACTATCAGAAGGGCTTTAAGTTCTCCACGTACGCTACGTGGTGGATCCGTCAGGCCATCACGCGTGCTATTGCTGACCAGGCCCGTACCATCCGTATTCCCGTGCACATGGTCGAGACCATCAACAAGCTCGTCCGCGTGCAGCGCCAGCTTCTCCAGGACCTGGGTCGCGACCCGACCCCCGAGGAGATCGGTGCCGAGATGGACATGAGTGCCGACCGCGTCCGCGAGATCCAGAAGATTTCGCAGGAGCCCGTGTCGCTCGAGACCCCTATCGGCGAGGAAGAGGATTCCCAGCTGGGCGACTTTATCGAGGACTCCCAGGCTATCGTTCCTCCCGATGCCGCCAGCTTCTCCATGCTGCAGGAGCAGCTCACCCAGGTGCTCGACTCGCTTGCCGATCGTGAGCGCAAGGTTATCGAGCTGCGCTTTGGCCTTGTCGACGGACATCCCCGTACACTCGAGGAAGTCGGCCGCGAGTTTGGCGTCACGCGCGAGCGTATCCGCCAGATCGAGTCCAAGACCCTGGCCAAGCTCCGTCACCCGAGCCGCAGCAGCAAGCTCAAAGACTACATCGAGTCTTAGCCTCGCAAGCAAGAAGCGCCCTCAAGCACATCCGCTTGGGGGCGCTTTCATGTAGTCATTGGGGACGTCCCCAATGACTAGGTCGGAAAAATTCTCAAAAAAGTTCTTGCCCTAAGCTGATTCGTCCGTATAATAAACTTCGTTGCTTGAGAGCACGCACCTATTCCTCGGTAGCTCAATGGTAGAGCACGCGGCTGTTAACCGCGCTGTTGTAGGTTCGAGTCCTACCCGGGGAGCCAGATTTTTCAGCCCATTCCGTTGGGCTTTTAAATTCCTCGGTAGCTCAATGGTAGAGCACGCGGCTGTTAACCGCGCTGTTGTAGGTTCGAGTCCTACCCGGGGAGCCAGGTTGTAAAACCCGTCGCTTATGCGGCGGGTTTTTTCATGCCGCGATCGCCTGGCGCGAACGTTGCCATATCAACATTTCGTGTCGAGCATGTAATCCCGCGACCCACCACCTCAACATGGCGCGGTCGTTGTAGAATATTGCAATGATTGCTCCCACGAGATGGTGCCGTGAGCACCAGATAAGGAGATTCTTGTGTCTGAGACCATTAACGGCAGCCTGAGCGTCTCGAACGACGTAATTGCCGATATTGCCGGTTATGCCGCGATGACGTGCTATGGCGTCGTCGGTATGGCCGAACAGCTCCAGGGCGCCGAGAGCGTGCGCCTGCTTGCCGGTCAGCGCCTCCGCAAGGGCGTGCTTGTCTCCGCCGACGAGAACGGCCTTACGGTCGATCTTCACGTCGTGCTCGAGAACGGCGTCAACATGAAGTCCGTCTGCCACAATCTTTCGAGCTCCGTTGCCTTCACCCTGCAGGAGATCGCCCAGATCGATCCCGCCAGCCTTAAGATCGGCATCCATATCGACGCGCTCAAGAGCCGTCTGAACTAGCATCCGAAAACGGAGATTCAAATACCCATGATTGCAAAGACCATTCGCACCTGTTTTCCGATCGCTGCGGCTGCCGTTTCCGACAAGGCCGAGGAGATCAACAAGCTCAACGTCTTCCCCGTACCCGACGGCGACACCGGCACCAACATGTCGCTCACGCTCGCCTCGGTGACCAAGGAGCTTTCCGCCCTTCCCGCCGATGCCGACATGGAGGCCATCGCAGGCGCCATCACGCACGGCTCCCTGATGGGTGCCCGCGGTAACTCCGGCGTCATCACCTCGCAGATCCTGCGCGGTGTTGCCGAGGGTCTCGTTTCTGCCGATGAGCCCATCACGTCCGCCAACATCGCCTTCGCCTTCCGTCGCGCCGTCAAGGTCGCCTTCCAGGCCGTCCGCAAGCCCATCGAGGGCACGATCCTCACGGTCCTGCGAGATGTTTCGACCAAGGCCGACGAGTGCGAAAAGAAGAAGTTCTCGGCCGAGGACGCGCTCGATGCTATCGTCGTCGAGGCCTACCAGTCCGTCGCCCGCACGCCCGACCTGCTGCCCGTTCTGAAGGAGAACGGCGTGGTCGACTCTGGCGCCTTTGGCTTTGCCATCTTCCTGGAGAACTTTGTTGCCGCCGCTCTTGGCCGCAGCACCGTTGTCGAGGATTTCTCCGCCACGTTTGATTCCGCTGGCTCTGCCCGCGACGCGGCCCTTGGTCGCGTTGAGATTGAGGCCAACGACGACTGGGAGGGCTCGGAGTTCCGCTACTGCAACGAGTTCCTCTTTAAGGCCGACGCCCCGTTTGACGAGGACGAGTGCCTTAAGTTCCTGGGCTCCATGGGCGACTGTGAGCTTCTCGTGGGTGCCTACCCCGACTACAAGATCCATGTGCACTCCAACACGCCTAACCTGGTGCTCGAGCACATGCTGCAGCTTGGTCAGATCTACGAGGTCTTTATCCACAACATGGAGATGGAGGCCCACGACCGTACCGCCAAGATTCACGAGGACCAGGAGAAGGCCGCCGAGCCTGCCAAGGCGTTGGGCTTTGTCGCCGTTGCCGCCGGCTCTGGCGAGGCCGACATCCTCAAGTCCCTCGGCGTTGACGTGATCGTCTCGGGTGGCCAGACCATGAACCCCTCGACCGCCGACCTGCTGGGCGCGGTGGACCAGGTCAACGCGACCTCGGTTATCATCCTGCCCAACAACGGCAATATCCGCATGGCTGCCGAGGCCGCTGCCTCTGCCTGCACCGACAAGAAGGTCGCCGTCGTTCCCACTAAGACCGTTCCGCAGGCCTTCTCCGCGCTGTTCGCTGTCCTGCCCGATTCCGAGCTCGAGGACGCCGTCGCCGCTATGGTCGACGCCATCAGCGAGGTCCGCGATGGCGAGGTCACCCGTGCCGTGCGCGATTCCAGCGCCTCTGACGGCTCTCCGATTCACTCCGGTGATGTCATGGGTATCATTGCCGGCTCCATCGACGTGGTCGGCTCCGATGTGAAGCAGGTCACGCTCGATTGCATCAACCGCATGCAGGAGGAAGAGGAGGGCGACGCACTGACGATTCTGGCCGGCGAGGAGCTGTCCGATGAGGCCTTCCAGGAGATCGTCGACGCCATTGAGGAGGCTCAGCCCGACCTGGAGATCGATGCTCATCGTGGCGAGCAGCCGCTCTATCCCGTGATCTTCTCGATCGAGTAGGCATCTACCCATGTCCGAGCTGTGCTCCGTGCCGCGCGCCTCGGAGCGCTTTGCCCAGAGCAATGCGCTCGACGAGGATATCGCGCGACTCAAATATGTTTCGGGTAAACGTGAGGAGGCCCTTCGCCGTCTGGGAATTCGGACGGTGGGGGACCTCCTTCTCCATATCCCTCACCGATATCTCGACTTTACGCGCTCCTGGTCCATCGAGATGGCTCCCATCGGTACCGTGTGCACGATTGTCGCCACGGTCGATCGTATCGTTCAAAAGCAGCCCCGCCCGCGTATGCAGGTGACCGAGGTCTCGCTGGTGGACGAGACGGGCGTGCTGCAGGTCGCCTTTTTCCGTCAGCCCTGGATCGCCCAGCAGTTCAAGCAAGGCGACCGCCTGGCCGTGATGGGTAAGGTCGAGTTTGCCTACGGCTTTAAGCAGATGGCCTCGCCGCATTTCGAAAAGCTTGAGGATGGGCGTGCCGCGGGCACCATACTGCCGGTCCATTATGTGAGCGATGGCGTGAGCCAGGCGTGGATGCGCCGCATCGTAAGCGGCGCGCTCGAGGTTGTCGGCAATCCCTTCGACCCGATTCCCGCACGCTTACGCGTCAAGCGCCAGCTGATGAGCAATGCTCGTGCGCTGCGCTCAATTCACTTTCCATCGAGCATGGCCGAGCGCGATATCGCGCGCGCACGGCTTGCCTACGAGGAGTGCCTCTACCTTCAGCTGGCGCTGCGTCTGCGCAACGACGGTGGCATGGTCGGCGTCGTTCCCTACGCCCACACCGCGGGCGAGCATCTGGCCGCGCTTAAGCAGGCCCTCCCGTTTTCGCTGAGCGACGAGCAAGAGGCCGCGTTCCAAGACATCCTGCACGACATGTGCGATGGCGGGCGCGTGATGAACCGCCTGCTGCTGGGCGACGTCGGAACCGGCAAGACCGCCGTCGCCGCCTGCGCGCTGGCCGTTGCGGCCGATAGCGGCACCCAGTCCTGCGTTATGGCGCCAACGGGTGTGCTGGCGCGCCAATATGCCGATAAGACCGGCCCCTTGCTCTCGCAGGCCGGCATGTCCTGGGCGCTCCTGACGGGTGCCACGCCGGCAGCCGAGCGCGAGCAGATCCATGCGCAGCTGGAATCGGGCGAGCTCGATGTCCTCTTTGGAACCCACGCGGTCCTTTCGGATGACGTGACGTTTAAGCATCTGTCGCTTGTCGTCATCGACGAGCAGCACCGCTTTGGTGTGGGCCAGCGCAATGCCCTGCGTGCCAAGGGGCCGGGTGCCGACCTGCTCGTTATGACGGCGACGCCGATTCCGCGCACGTTGGCGCTCTCGGTCTACGGCGACCTTGACACGAGCATCATCCGCCATCGGCCTGTTCCGGGGGCGGGCGTTACGACGCGTGTGCTCACCGAGTCGAGCCGCGACCTGGCCTACGGCGCCATTCGCGAGGCGCATGAAAAGGGCCAGCAGGCTTACGTGATCTGCCCGCTTGTGGAGCCGAGCGACTCGGCCGATGAGCTTGAGGATGTCCCCGGTATCGCCCGCGACGATGAGGGCCGCGTGACCGTCCCCGTGCCGCTGCACGATACGGCAACCGAGCTCGACCGGCTGCGCCTGGCGTTGCCGGGACTTACTATCGAGCGCCTTCATGGCCGCATGCCGGCGGGGGAGAAGGACCGCGTGATCGATGCCTTCAAGCGCGGTGAGATCGACGTGCTCGTTTCGACCACGGTGGTCGAGGTGGGCGTCGACGTGCCCAACGCCACCGTCATGGTCATCGAGAACGGTGAGCGCTTTGGCTTGGCGGCCCTGCACCAGTTGCGCGGCCGTGTGGGCCGCGGCAGCGTGTCGGGCACCTGCCTGGTCATGACGCACTCCAAGGGCAACGGCGGCGCGTCGGCGGCACAAGACCGCCTCCAGTCGCTCGAAAAGACCTCAGACGGCTTTACGCTCGCCCAGATGGACCTGCGCTTGCGCCATGAGGGCGAAATCCTGGGCTACCGTCAGCATGGCGGCGTGACCCTGCGCTTTGTGGACCTGGACGCCGACGAGGATCTTATCGAATGGGCCCATTTGGACGCGGTCGAGCTCTTGCGGTATGCTTGCAACCTTGACTCCGTGGCGACGCGTCCCTTGCGCGACGCGGTCGCCACGCGCTATCGACATATCTTTAAGGAGGTCAGCGGAGGATGAGAATCATCGGCGGTGAATGGCGCGGCCGTAAGATCGAAGAGCCGCGCGGGCGCGATGTCACCCGTCCCACGACCGATCGCGTGCGCGAGGCATGTGCATCCATGGTCATGTCGGCGTTCGACTTCGATTTGGACGAGGTCCGCGTGCTGGACGCTTTTGGCGGCTCCGGCGCCCTGGGAATCGAGATGCTCTCGCGTGGCGCCCGCACGCTCACCACGTTCGAGATCGATCGCAACGCCGCCCGTCTGATCACCAAGAACGTCGAGTCGCTGTGCCCCGACCGTTCGCGTTGGCGTGTCGTTACCGGCGATGTGCTGGCGAGTGCCTCGCGCGGTCGCGTGCCGGGCGGTCCTTTTGATCTGGTCCTGCTCGATCCGCCGTATGCCTTTGGCGCCGAGCCGGTCGAGGAGCTGCTGCAAAATCTTTCCCAGCAGGAGCTGCTGACGCCCGGGGCCTTTGCCCTGTTTGAGCATGCCGCAACCGATGCGGGCGCTCATCCAGCTGGTTTTGAGACCGTGCGAGAGAAGCGCTACGGCATTACCTCGGTTGACTTGCTGCGCTGGGTGGCCGAGGACGTGAAGGACCATGGTGACGAGAACGAAAATGACGAGGAAGCGCCTTCGGAGGACGCCCATGAATGACACCATCAACCGCGTGATCGTCCCGGGCACCTTCGACCCCATCACCTTTGGCCATATCGATGTGATTCGCCGTGCCCGCCGCATCTTTCCCAGCGTGATTGTCGCCGTGGCCGAGTCGCAGGGTAAAAACGGCGTGGGTACCACCTTTATGCTCGACGAGCGCGTGGCGCTGGCCCGCGAGGCCCTCGGCGATTTGGACGGCATCGAGGTACTGCCTTTCACCGGCCTGCTGGTCGACTTTGCACGTGAACAGGGGGCAGGTGCCGTCGTTAAGGGCCTGCGCGCCATGACCGACTTTGAGTACGAGCTGCAGCAGGCCGACCTCAACTACCGCCTGGATAACGAGCTGGAGTCTATCTTTGTCATGAGTGCTCCGCAGTACGGCTATATCTCGAGCTCGGTGGTGCGCCAGATCGCGTCGCTTGGCAGCGACGTGTCGACGTTTGTGCCGCCCAACGTGGTCGAAGCGCTCAAACATCGCTTTTCGTGACATTTTTTATTGCCTGGTGGCATGTGGTAAACTAACTCGATGATATGTTACCTATGAAAGGAGACCGGATGCCGGGCGAGAATTTTCCTGGCGACAGGATCGTGAGTCTTGTCGACGAGCTCGAGGGGCTCATCGAAGAGGCTAAGACGCCGTTCGGCAAGAACGCCCAGATGAAGGTTATCGACGCCGACGTCTTCTTTAACATCCTCGATGAGATCCGCATGAGCTATCCTGAGGAGTGGCAGAAGTCCCGCCGTATCCTCAAAGAGCGTGAGGAGCTTATGGCTTCCGCCGCCGCTCAGGCCGATTCCATCATTGCCGACGCTCAGCAGCAGGCCCTCACCATTGCCGGTGAGCAGGAGATCGTTCGCCTAGCCCAGCAGCAGGCCGACGACATTCGCGACCGTGCCCAGCAGTACGAGCGCGAGACGCGTTATGCCGCCGAGGATTACGCCGAGCAGGTCTTTACGCACCTCGAGGAGAACCTTAAGAGCCTGACCGGCACCGTCACCCGTTGCCGTCAGCAGCTCAACGAGGGTGCCGCCCAGCAGAACGGTCAGTGGTAATGGCTGAGTTCCCGAGCGTAACCGTCGATCTTTCCGAGCAGCTCGAGTTTCCCGGAGACTCTTATCCACTGACCGGCAAGGTCGATGTCGCCACCTACACGGTGGGCGAGAAGGAGTACCGGTTGCAGGACGGCATTGCCTACGACGTTGTCTTTACCAACGCCGGTACCGGCGTTCTGCTCTCGGGCATGGTCCGCGCCCACGCCACCGGCGAGTGCGATCGCTGCCTGGAGCCCGCCTCGTTTGATATCGCAGGCGAGATCGAGGAGTTCTACCTCTTTGAGGAGCCCGAGGACCCCGAGGCCTACGAAGACGGCTACGAGTTGCTGGGCGAGGATCGCATCGTCGATCTGGGTGAGCCCATCAACGACGCGGTCGTCATGGACACGCCGTTCGTTGTCCTGTGCAAGCCCGATTGCCGCGGCCTTTGCCCCACCTGCGGCATCAATCTCAACGTCGAGCAATGCGATTGCGCCGCCCAGGCAGAGGCCGAATGGGCCGCTGCCACGGAAAATCCATTTGCAGCATTGAAGAATCTCAAGCTTGATGAGTAAAACTGTGGTAGTATCGCTACTTGCGCGTAATCGCCACACTGGATAGTTCATAAGGAAGGTCACTATGCCCGTACCTAAACAAAAGCAGGGTCGTATCCGCACCCATACCCGTCGTTCCGCCAACATGAAGATCTCGGCTGCGGCTCAGTCCACGTGCCCCCGTTGCGGCGCTGTTAAGCTCCCGCACCACGTGTGCCCCTGCTGCGGTTTCTACAAGGACCGCGAGGTTATCGTTACCGAGTAACTGTATACTCTGGATGCGATGCCGTTCCAACTGGAACCACAATGGCCGGCTCAATGAGTCGGCCATTTTTGTATAAGGAGCATATGAAATGAGTAACGTTCGCGTTTGTGTTGACGTTGTGGGCGGAGACGAGAAGCCCCAGGTTGTTCTCGATGGTATCGAGGCCGCGCTTGCGGCAGATCCCGAGATCGAGGTCTTGGCCGTCGGTCCTGCCGAAATCGTCAACCCCTTTGCCGCGGCGCATGCCCGCGTGGAGGCCCTGGAGGCCCCCGACGTCATCAGCATGGAGGACGATCCCATTCGCGCCGTGATGACCAAGCGCAAGTCCTCGATCGTGCTTGCGTGCCGTGCCATCAAGAAGGGCAATGCGGACGCGTTTTTCTCGGCCGGCTCGACCGGTGCCATGACCGCTGCCGCCACGGCCTACGTCACGCCGTTTAGGTATTTGGCAGAGGGCAAGAAGCAGCCGGTCCGTCCGTGCCTGACCAACGCTCTGCCCAATCGCGCCGGCGGCCTGACGGTGCTGTGCGATATGGGCGCCAATCCCGATGTCACGGTGGACGACATGGTGCGCTTCGCCCAGATGGGCACTGCCTATGCTCGCGTGGTTTTGGGCATTGAGCATCCGCGTGTCGGCCTGCTTGCCAACGGCACCGAGGACGAGAAGGGCTCTAACTTTACCAAGGCATGCTTCCCGGCCATGAAGGCCGCGGTTCCCGGCTTTGTGGGCAACTGCGAGGGCACCGACCTTACGTCGGGCAATTTTGACGTCGTGGTCGCCGACGGCATGTCGGGCAACATCGCGCTCAAGGCCACCGAGGGCGCTGCCAAGTTTTTGCTGCAGGAGCTCAAGGGCGCCTTTATGTCCTCGCTCGGCACGAAGATTGCCGCGCTGCTCATCAAAAAGCAGATGCGCCAGATTAAGGCCAAGCTTTCGGGCGATGCCAAGGGCGGCGCGATCCTGCTGGGCCTGCGCGGTGTCGTGTTGATCGGCCACGGTGCCACGTCGGTCGAGGCCGTCAAGAACGGTACGCTTGCCGCGGCCCAGGCCGTACGTGCCGGTCTTGTCCAGGATGTTGCCAACTCCATGGATGGTATCGTTTTATAAGAGTCCCGTTACGTGGCTCAACCCGTACCGCGTGGGGTAGAATCGGAGCCGTATTGCAATGCGGCTCCGATTGCCGTGTTGTGTTGTGTTCCATGACATACGAGAGGAAGCGCTATGGATCGCTCCGAAATCTTCGATAAGATCGCCGAAGTCGCCGCTGACGTGCTGGGTGTCGATGTCGCCGACATTAGCGACGAGACCACTTTTGACGATCTCGATGCCGATTCGCTCGAGCGTCTGCAGCTGGTGACGGCCATCGAGGACGAGTTCGACCTCGAGATCGATGACGAGACCCTGCTGTCGCTCAACTCTGTCGCCGACGCCGTCGACGCGATCGAAAACGCCAAGGAGGCCTAAGTCTTGGCTTTGTCTGAACGACTCACGCGCGCCCAGGAGATCCTGGGCCATGAGTTCAATAACAAGGTGCTGCTGCGCGCGGCGCTCACACATCCCTCGGCCGTCGAGGGTCAGCCGGTCTCTGCCAGCTATGAGCGCCTTGAGTTTTTGGGCGATTCCATTTTGGGCGCCGTGGTGGCCCGTTCGCTCTTTGAGTCCTATCCCGAGTTTGACGAGGGCAAGCTCACGCGCCTGAAGGTGTCCCTTGTCTCGGGCGCCACACTGTCCGAGGTATCGCACGAGCTGGGTATCGACGACATCATCATCTTTGGTGCTTCCGAGACCGGTACCGGCGCGCGCGGCCTGCACTCGGCGCTCGAGAACGTATACGAGTCGCTCGTGGGTGCGCTGTACCTGGATGCCGGCTGGGATGCGGCAGCGGAGTTCATCCACCGTACGCTTAAGCCGCACCTGGCCTCCGAGCGTGCTGAGCACCCTGCGAACCCCAAGTCGTTCTTGCAGGAGTGCGTGCAGGCAGATGGCCACGAGCCTCCCGCGTATAAGCTGGTCGGCTCCGAGGGCCCCGCGCATGCGCCCACCTTTACCGCTGTGGTTCTCATCGACGGTATTCGCCAGGGCCGCGGCACCGGTTCCTCCAAGAAGGAGGCCGAGGGAGCCGCTGCGCTCGAGGCACTCGACCGCATGGGCTACACCACCAACGGCGTGATTCTCAACAAGAAGCCTGTTTAAGCGAGGAACCGTGTATCTCAAGTCCCTCACGCTCAAAGGGTTCAAGTCGTTTGCCGACCGCGCCCATATGTCATTTGAGCCGGGCCTGACCGTCATCGTCGGTCCCAACGGCTCGGGAAAATCGAACATCTCCGACTCGATTCTGTGGGTCCTGGGCGAGCAGAGCGCCAAGCAGCTGCGCGGCCAGGCCATGGAGGACGTCATCTTCTCGGGCTCGTCGGCGCGCAAGCCGGTGGGCGTCGCCGAGGTAACGCTGGTGCTCGATAACTCGGACCATATGCTGCCCGTCGACTTTGACGAGGTCGCCATCACCCGTCGTATGTATCGCTCGGGCGAAAGCGAGTACCTCATCAACTCGAGCCCGTGCCGCCTGATGGACATTCAGGACATTCTGCACGATTCTGGCCTGGGCAAGGATACGCATTCCATCATCAGCCAGGGCAAGCTCGATGCCATTTTGCAGAGCCGCCCCGAGGAGCGCCGCGCCCTGATCGAGGAGGCTGCTGGCATCTCCAAGCACAAGCGCCGCAAGGAGCGTGCGCTCAAAAAGATTAAATCGATGGACGAGCACCTGACCCGTGCCCGCGATATCAATAAGGAGATCGCCCGTCAGCTGCGGCCGCTGGAGCGTCAGGTCGATCGCGCGCGCAAGTATAAAGAGCTGTCCTCGCGCGCGAACGAGCTTACGCAGATGCTGGCCGTCGACGAGCTTCGTTCGCTGCAGTCGCAGTGGAACGACCTGGAGAGCCGCTCCAAGGAGGGCGCTGCCGAGCTTGAGCTTGCGCAGTACCGCTTGGGCGAAAAGGAGCGCGAGCTCGAGAAGCTCCAGGTCATGCTCGAGGAAAAGGGCCTGTTTGTGGGCGATCTGGGCGAGCAGCGCCGCCATATGCAAGACGTGGTCGGCCGCATTAACTCCGATATGCGCCTGCTCGAGGAAAAAGGCCACAACATGGTGTCGCGCCTGTCCGACATGCGCGGCCAGATCTCGAGCTCCGAGCATCAGCGGCGTCGCGTGGTTGAGGAGCTCGAGGATGCGCGTGCCCAGCTTGAGGAAGTGACCGGTGCGCATATGCAGGCCCAGGACGACGTTGACGCCGCCGGACCTGCCGCCGCCGAGCTCCACGAGCGTCGCGTTGCGCTCGACAATCAGATTTCGCAGCTCACTCGCGAGCAGCGCGATGTGCAGCGTGTGGCCGATAACGCCGCGCTCGAGCTCGCCAAGGTGAAGGACTCGCTGAGCAACGCCGAGGTCGAGGACAACATGTACGCCTCGCGCCTGGAGCAGATCGACGAGCAGCTCGAGGAGGTTACGGCCTCGCTCGAGAGCCGTCGCGACCGCGCTGAGGAACTTGACGGTGCGCTCGATCAGGCCCGCCAGGCCCAGATTGATGCTCGCGAGGCCACCGAGGTCGCCCGTGCGGCGTTGAAGGACTTGCGTAATCGTGAGAGTGAGGCGCGCAACAAGCTGTCCGAGGTTCGCTCGGAGCTTGCCAGCCAAAAGAAGCTCGATGCCCGCATGGCCGACAGCTCGCCGCTGGTGAGCCGTCTGATGGGTGCGATGGGCGATGATGTCTCGGGTCGTCTGGGCGACGTGCTCGAGGCTCCTCGTGAGCTCGAGGGCCTGGTCGAGCAGTTGCTTGCTGGCGATATCGATGCCTTGCTGTTTGATGACGCCGCTACGCTTGAGCGCGCCGGTCGTGCGGCTCTGGACCAAAAGAAGGCCTCGGGCGAGGCGCTGCTGGTGGGTCGCGGCGTGAGCGGCTCTGCTGCTGCCAAGGGCGCTGCCGGTTCTCGTTTGGTCGACCGTCTGTCCGTGCGTTCCGGGTATGGCCCGGTTGTCGAGGCCCTGCTCGGCGGCTATTACGTGGTCGATGACTTGGCTGCCGCGCTGGCGGCACCAGTCGTTGACGGTGTGACCTATGTGACGCCCGATGGCGCCCGCGTGAGCTGTGGCGGCCTGGTGCGCGTGGGACTCGATGCCGGCGAGGCTTCGGGTGCCCTGGAGCGCAAGCGTCGCATTCGCGAGCTGGAGGGCCTTGAGCCCGATTTGGCTGCCGTGTTTGAGCATGTGTCGGATCAGGTCGTCGAGGCTAATGCGGCCGTCGAGGAGGCGCGTGCCGCCGAGGGCGATGCCGCCGGCGAGATCGCCCGTCTTGAGGGCGAGCGCCGCTCGCTGCTCTCCGAGATCGGCCGCCTGGAGCAAAGCGCCAACAACGTCGAGGTCGAGCGCGTGCGCATCTCCAAGCGCCGCGAGCAGGCCGCCGAGGCCGTTCGCGCTGCGCGCCCGCGCGTGGACGAGCTCACCCGTTCGCGTGACGAGGCCCGCGCGCAGGCAAGCGACCTGGGTCTCCAGATTGCCGAAGCCAACGACGAGCTCGATCGCGTGCGTCGTGACGATTCCGAGGCAGCCGGCAAGCTCGCCGATGCCAAGGTCCGCCTGGCTCAGACGAGCGAGCGTCTGCGTTCGCTGAAGGGCCGCGTGCCCGACCTGGAGCATCGCCTGGAGGGCATCGACCGCCGTATCCGCGGAACACGCCAGGCTTCGCGCTCGCTCGAGTTGCTGCGTCTGCGCGTCGACCCTATGCACGAGCGCTATTCGGCCCTTCTGGAGCGCGCGTCGGATTGGGCCGCGCGTCTGCGTGACCAGGCTTCGCTCGAGGAGGCGGACTCGGCCTCGCTTAAGAAGACCATCGAAGACGCCAAGGCCGAGGTTGCTCGTGCCAAGGAGCGGGTCGATGCCGCCACGGCGACGCAAAATGAGTTCAAGGTCTCTCGCGGCAAGCTCGAGGTGCAGGTAGAGGCGGCCATCAAGGCCATTACCGCCGATGGCACCACGGTGCTCGAGGAAGCGCTCATGCTTCCTGCGCCTACCGACCGCGATGCCGCCGAGCGCGAGCTCAACCAGCTCGTGCGCCAGATCAACAACCTGGGCCCTGTGAACCAGGTTGCCATGGAGGAGTACGAGCAGCTCAAGCGCCGCGCCGATTACATCGAGGAGCAGCTGGCCGATCTTGAGAGCGCACGCAAGGCGCTCACCAAGATCACGGTGGCCATCGACCGCAAGATGCGTAAAGCCTTCCTGGTGACCTTTGAGAAGGTCGATGCGAACTTCCGCGAGATCTTCGCCATGCTGTTCCCGGGCGGCCAGGCACATCTGGAGATGACCGACCCCGAGCATCCGGCCGAGACAGGCATCGAGGTCGTGGCGCAGCCGCGCGGCAAGCGCATCACCAAGATGATGCTCATGTCGGGCGGCGAGAAGAGCCTGACGGCGCTCGCTCTGCTCTTTGCCGTGTATCGCACGCGTACGGTGCCGTTCTATGTGCTGGACGAGGTCGAGGCGGCACTCGATGACGCCAACCTGTCCAAGCTCATCGGCGCGCTCGATGTTTTGCGTTCCGATACGCAGCTCTTGGTTATCTCGCATCAGCGCCGTACTATGGAGGACGCTGACGTCCTCTACGGCGTCTCGATGCAAGCCGACGGCGTCAGCCGCGTCGTCTCGCAAAAACTCGATCGCGAAACCGGAAAGGTCGTGAATGCATAATGGGATTCTTCGATGCTCTCTCGCGCGGACTTGAACGCAGCCGCGAGGCCCTCAACGAGGTCTTTTATTTTGGCGGCGAGGTCGACGAGGATTTTTGGGAGGACCTAGAGGACACTCTCGTCATGGGTGACATGGGTGCCGAGGTCGCGATTAAGGTGTCCGATGACCTGCGCGATGCCGCGGCCAAGAAGAACCTCAAGACCGCCCCGCAACTCCGTCGCGCCCTGGCCGAGCAGCTCGAGCAACATTTTGTGCCCGCCGAGCGTGATCCGTTCGCCGACACGCCGAGCTGCGTGCTGTTTGTGGGCATTAATGGTGCCGGCAAGACCACGACGGTCGGCAAGATCGCGAGCGCCATGGCTGCTCGCGGTAAGAACGTCGTGATCGGCTCAGCCGATACCTTCCGCGCCGCCGCCATCGAGCAGCTCGATGTGTGGGGCCAGCGCGCCGGTGTCCCCGTCATCAAGCGCGACCGCGGCTCCGACCCGGCAAGCGTTTGCTACGACGTGCTCGACGAGGCCGACAAGCGCGGCAGCGACCTGGTGCTTATCGACACCGCCGGCCGTCTGCACACGAGTCCCGAGCTCATGCGCGAGCTTGCCAAGGTGGTTAACGTGACGCGTAAGCGCGCCGCCAATATGGCCGCCGGCCCCATGCCCGTCTCGGTTGTCCTCGTGATCGATGCTGCGACAGGCCAAAACGGTCTGAACCAGGCGCTTGAGTTTAACGAGGCGCTGGGTCTGGACGGTATTATCATGACAAAGCTCGACGGCACGGCAAAGGGCGGTATCGCTATGGCCGTGGCCGAGAAACTCAAGCTCCCGATCCTGCGCGTGGGCGTGGGCGAGCAGGTCGATGACCTGCAGGAGTTCAATGCCAAAGATTTCTGCCGCGCCCTGGTGGGCGAGTCCAATTAAGGAGTGACTAGTGTTTGATTCTCTGAGCGATCGCCTCAACGACACATTTGACCGCCTACGCGGCAAGGGTAAGCTGACCGAGGCCGATATTACCTCGGCCATGCGTGACATTCGCATGGCGCTGCTCGAGGCCGACGTCAACTTCAAGGTCGTTAAGGAGTTTGTCGCCAAGACCAAGGAGCGCTGCATGACCGCCGAGGTCATGGAGTCGCTGTCGCCGGCGCAAAACGTCGTCAAGATCGTGCTCGATGAGCTCACCGAGATGCTCGGCTCCACCGAGAGCAAGCTCGTCTTTAGCAACCGCATTCCCAATGTCATCATGCTCGTGGGCCTGCAGGGCTCCGGTAAGACCACGGCGGCCGTAAAGCTGGCCTACCTGCTCAAGAAGCAGGGCCGCTCGCCGCTGCTCGCCGCGTGCGACGTCTACCGTCCCGCCGCTGCCGACCAGCTGGCCACGCTTGGCGGCGAGATTGGCGTGCCGGTCTTTCGCGGTGACGGTGCGCACCCGGTCGACATTGCCAAGGGTGCCATCCAGGAGGCTGTCGACCACCTGCGCGACGTGGTCATCGTCGATACCGCTGGCCGCCTTCAGATCGACGAGCAGATGATGCAGGAGGCCGTGGACATCAAGAAGGCCGTCAAGCCCGATCAGGTGTTGATGGTCGTCGATGCCATGACCGGCCAGGATATCGTCAACGTCGTCTCGACGTTTGCTGAGCGCACCGACTTTGACGGCGTGATCATCTCCAAGCTCGACGGCGATGCCCGTGGCGGTGGCGCGCTTTCGGTGCGCCAGGTGACTGGCAAGCCCATTAAGTTCGTGAGCATGGGCGAGAAGCCCGATTCGCTGGAGCCGTTCTATCCCGACCGTATGGCCAAGCGAATCTTGGGCATGGGTGATGTTGTCGGCATCATCGAGAAGGCCCAGGAGGCGGCCGACGCCGAGCAGCTTGAGGCCGCCGAGCGTATGCTGCGCGAGGGCTTTACCATGAACGACATGCTCGACCAGATGAAAGCCGTCAAGAAGATGGGCGGCATGAAGGGTATTCTGGGCATGCTCCCCGGTGGCCAGCGTGCGCTCAATCAGATGGGCGGTAACCTGGACGAGGGCATCTTCGACAAGAACGAGGCCATCATCATGTCGATGACCAAGGAGGAGCGCCTGCGTCCCTCCATCATCAACGGTCAGCGCCGTGCCCGCATTGCCAAGGGCGCCGGTGTGACTCCCACCGAGGTCAATAGCCTTATGAAGCAGTGGGGCGAGATGAACAAGATGATGGGCCGCATGCGCACGATGGCCAATCAGGCGCAGGCCGGCGGCAAGAAGGGCAAGAAGGGTAAGAAGGGCAAAAAGATGCGCATGCCCAATATTCCCGGTCTGGATGCTATGGGGCTGGGCGGCATGGGCGGCCTGGGAACGGGCGGCCCCAAGTCCGATATGGACCTGCTGCGCCAGATGGAAGCGCAGATGCGCAACAAGAAGTAACGACTAGTTGAGTCGTGTATGGCGAAGGCCGCCTGGATGGTATTCCAGGCGGCCTTCGCCGTTTGTTCGCTGGTGTCGCACGCGTGGAAGCGTGTTCTCGACGAGGTGCTTGCCGCTAGTGGCAGCCGCAGCCCTCGTGGCCCACGTGCTCGTGATGGCCATGGCAGCCGCAGGACTCGCCATGCTCATGGGTGTGCTCGTGGTCATGACCATGACAGTCGCAGGTGGCCTCGCCGTTCTGTGCGAGCGTGCCGGCAATGAGGGCCTCGACGCAGGCATCGCAGCTGCCCTGGGCGCCCGCATAGACCGTGATGCCGGCTTGGGCAAGCGCGTTGATAGCGCCGCCGCCGATACCGCCGCAAATGAGCGTGTCAACGCCACCGTTGGCAAGCAGGCCCGCCAAGGCGCCGTGGCCGGTGCCACCGGTGCCTACGACCTGCTCGTTGAGCACCTTGCCATCCTGGATGTCGTAGATCTTGAACTGCTCGCTGCGGCCAAAGTGCATAAAGATGTTGCCGTTGTCGTACGTTGTTGCCACCCTCATGGTGCCGACCTCCTTTGCTGGCCATGCGGCCGTCGTCGTGGTGATGGGGGAGTACGCGATGTTGCCGCCTTCGATGACGATCGCCCGTCCATTGACCAGCGCGTTTGCCACCTTGCGATGCGCGCGACTGCTGATTGCAGCCACCGTGGCGCGGGCGATGCCCATGTGCAGGGCGACGGCCTCCTGATTGAGGCCCTCCAGATCGCACAGGCGCAGTACTTCGAGCTCATCGACCGTCATATCGATAGCGTCTCCGCTGGCAAGGCCATCGGGGGTAAAGCCGCGATATTCGGGGATGATCCCGACGCGGCGCAGTTTTTCGCGTCTTCCCGCCATACACGCTCCTTATCTGACATATGTCAACAATAGGATAACGCATGCGTGGAGCAGCGCAAGGCATTATTGACATATGTCAGAAAATGCAGAGGAGTTGTGTGTGCGATTGCGGAGCCGCGCTGCCGTGCATTGCATGTGCCGAACTAAGTGTCCAATCCGACACTCGCGCACCTGGGCTAGAATTAAAAATAGCCTATAGGCTACCGACAGGAGGGTCAATGAGTAAGGCTGATCAACAGTTTGTATCCATGTGCCGCGATATTCTGGACCATGGCACCACCACCGAGGGTCAAAAGGTCCGACCGGTGTGGGAGGATGGCACCCCTGCCTATACCATTAAAAATTTTGGCGTTACGGCGCGTTACGACCTACGCGAGGAGTTCCCCGCGCTCACCCTGCGTCGCACGGCGCTTAAGTCTGCGATGGACGAGATCCTGTGGATCTATCAAAAGAAGTCAAATAACGTCCATGACCTCAACAGCCATATCTGGGATGAGTGGGCCGACGAGACCGGTTCCATCGGCAAGGCCTACGGGTATCAGATTGGCCAGAAGAGCCATTATGCCGAAGGCGATTTCGATCAGATGGACCGTGTGCTGTACGATCTTAAGCACACACCGTACAGTCGCCGCATCATGACCAACACGTACGTGTTTAGCGACCTGTCCGAGATGCACCTGTATCCATGCGCCTACAGCGTGACCTATAACGTCACGCAGCGCTCGCAGGACGATAAACCCACACTCAACATGATTCTCAACCAGCGCAGCCAGGACATTTTGGCCGCGAACAACTGGAATGTGTGCCAGTACGCCATTTTGCTGATGATGGTCGCGCAGTCGGTCGATATGATTCCCGGTGAGCTGCTGCATGTGATTGCCGATGCCCACATTTACGACCGTCATGTCGATATTGTCCGTGAACTTATCGAGCGTCCGCAGTTTGCGGCGCCCAAGGTAACGCTTAACCCCGACGTGCACGATTTCTATGCGTTTACGACCGATGACCTCATCGTCGAGGGCTACGAGCACGGCCCGCAGGTCAAGAACATTCCCATTGCGGTGTAGGTGGCGCTCATGACGTGTAAGCTTTCTGCCATCGTCGCCGTGTGTGACGACTGGGGCATTGGGCGCGAGGGCGATATGGTGGTGTCTAATCGCGCCGACATGCGCCATTTTGTGGCGTGCACCAAAGGTTGCCCGGTCATTATGGGGCGCAAGACCCTGCTGAGTTTTCCCGGTGGGCGTCCGCTCAAGAACCGCCGCAATATCGTGCTCACCCGCGACGAGAGCTTTGCTCCCGAGGGCGTCGACGTGGTGCATAGCATCGACGAGGCGCTCGCTGCGGTTGCCGATGAGCCCGTTGCGTGGGTGATCGGCGGCGGCGATGTCTATCGGCAATTTTTGCCGTACTGCGTGGAGGCCGAGGTCACGCATAACCACTGCGTCCATCCCGTGGACACGTATTTTCCCAATTTGGATGCCGATCCTGCATGGGAAGTTTCGCGGGCTGGCGGGGTTGCCACGATTGCCGCGGGTGAGGGCGACGAAGGTGTCGATTATGAGTTCGTGACGTATCGTCGCGTTGGGGCGTAAATCGCCTGGCGCGAACGGTATCATCGGGTTGATTGAATGCATGGGGCGGCGCTTAGCGTCGCCTCGTTTGGTATAGATGTGCTGTAAAGAAGGGTGCGGGCAGGCTGCTATGACTGATGCCGTTGAGGTTCTGCGAATTGATTCGCTCGAGGACGAGCGGCTCGATGCCTACGTGCGACTGACCGAGCGCGAGCTGCGCTGCGTGCTGGAGCCGCAAAAGGGCATCTTTATCGCCGAGAGTGCCAAGGTTATTGAGCGCGCGGTGCGTGCCGGATACGAGCCGGTGAGCTTTCTTTTGGGTGAACGCTGGCTCGACCAGATGATGCCGCTGTTTGAGCGCCTGGTTGTGCGCGAGGGCGCAGGTCCGGTTCCTGTGTTCGTGGCCTCCATGGAGCTCATGGAGCAGTTGACGGGCTTTAACGTGACGCGCGGTGCGCTCGCGGCGTTTCGTCGCCCGCGACAGATTCCGGTTGATGAGTTTTTGGGCGGCGTCGTAAAAGCTGCGGGGGAGCGTCCGGTGCGCGTGTGCGTGCTTGAGGGCATTGTCGACCATACCAATGTGGGCGCGATTTTCCGCTCGGCGGCGGCGTTGAATGTCGACGGTATTCTGGTGAGCCCTACGTGCTGCGATCCGCTGTATCGTCGCTCGGCTCGTGTGAGCATGGGCACGGTGTTTCAGGTGCCGTGGACTCGTATTGGCAGCGAGGCGCGCGTATGGCCGCACGACGGCCTGGCGGCGCTGCACGAAGCCGGTTTTTCGTGCGCTGCGATGGCGCTGACGGACGACTCCGTTTCGCTGGACGATCCCGCGCTCCAGGAGATTGACCGCCTGGCAATCTTTATGGGCACCGAGGGTGCTGGCCTGGGCGCCAAGACCATCGCGGGCTGCGACCGGGCCGTGCGCATTCCGATGGCGCACGGGGTCGATTCGCTCAACGTGGCCGCGGCGAGTGCCGTCGCCTTTTGGCAGCTGTGCCCGCATGTGAGCAATGAGTATCACTACCAGCCGGGTTTGTATCACTAAGCAGATAGTTCGCACCGGGCTCTGACTCGGGGTGTTTCGGTCGACGCCGGTCGGTGCTAAGCTGCTATTGGTTTTGGCCTTAAATTGCCGTTTTGTTGTTTGACGTATGCTGGTGGGGAGGGCGTGTGGCTAAGAAATCTACGGCTATCGATGTAACGCAGGGCGTTATTTGGCAGCAGCTGCTTTCGCTGTGCGTTCCCATCTTTTTTAGTTCGTTTTTTCAGCAGGCCTACACGCTTATCGGTACCTATATCGTCGGTCAGTTTGGCGGCAAGCTCGCACTGGGCGGCATTCAGGCCACGATGGTGCTCACCGAGCTCTGCATTGGCTTTTGCGTTGGCGTCGGCGCCGGCTGCGCGGTCATTACCGGTCAGTATTTTGGCCAGCACGATGATGAGCGACTGAGCCGTTCGGTCCATACGGCCATGACGCTCGCGCTGGTGGGCGGTATCGTTTTCTCGATTCTTGGCATAGTGTTCGTTGAGCCCATGCTGGTGCTTATGAACACGCCGCATGAGCTATTGGCCGAGGGCGTGGCCTATGCTCGTTGCTATTTTGCCGCCATGGTTGCGGCGCTGCTGCTCAATATGGGTACGGCACTGCTGCGCGCCGTGGGCGACACGCGCGGACCTGCTGTGATCATCGCTTCCGGCTGCCTTGTTAATGCGGTGCTGGATGTCATCTTCGTTGCCGTGCTTCATATGGAGGCTCTGGGCTGCGGCATCGCGGTGGCGCTGACCATTTGCTCCAACGCCACGATGATCGTGATTCGCATGATGCACGCACCGGGTGCGTGGCGGCTTTCGCTGTCCAAACTCGGCATTGATCCTGGCATTTGTAAGAGCATGATCTCGTGTGGTCTGCCGCTTGGCTTTCAGTCTGCTGCGTATTCGATTTCCAACGTTTTGATTCAGGTGTCGGTCAACTCGTTTGGCGCCGATGTCACCACGGCGTGGGGTCTTTCGGGCCGTTTGGATGGCATTGTCTGGATGGTTACCGAGGCGCTTGGCGTGTCGATCACCACGTTCTCGGCACAGAACTTTGGCGCGCGCAACTACGAGCGCATGCGCAAGGGCTACCATACGTCGCTCGTGCTGTCGTTTATGCTCATTGGTGGCCTGTCTGCCGTGCTGCTGGTGTTCTCGGGTCCTCTGTCGCGTCTGTTTGTCGACGATGCTTCGATTTCGGCGTACACCACGACGATCCTTCATTTTATCGCGCCGTTCTACGCGATCTTCTCGATTATCGAAAACGCGTCGGGCTCCATTCGCGGTGCCGGCGTTAGCTTGCAGCCCATGCTGCTCACGATTTTTGGCACTGTCGTGCTCAGGGTGATCTGGGTGTTTGCGATTATGCCGTTCGATCCGTCGCTTGAGCACCTGCTGCTGGTTTACCCCGTAACCTGGCTCATCACGGCCACGATGTTTACCATCTACCACCACAGCGGCAACTGGCTCGGCCGCGCCACCGCCTAATGATCCGTAGGGGACGAGGGAAACGGATCATTTCTCTCCGTCGTGATGTTGATGATCTGTTTTCCTCCGTCCCCTTCGGATCAATTAGTATTCGATGCCTTGGCGGGCTAGGAGGCCTTCGTCGAAGTAGTGTTTGACGGGGCGCATTTCGGTTACTAGGTCTGCAAGGTCGGCCAGTGGCAGCAGGCCTCGGCCGGTGAGCACGAGCTCCGTGGTGGCGGGCTTTATCGCGATCAACGATTCGACATCCTCGCGCGTCACAAAGCCCCGTCGCATGGCCTCGCCGAGTTCGTCCAAAATCAGAACGTCGACCTGTGATATCTGCTCGCGTGCGAGCTCCATGATCTGTGCGGCGCAAGCCTCGGGCGTGTCACGGTCGGCCTGTACAATGCGCAGTCCCAGGCGCGGTGCGGCATCGTGTTCGGCACAGTGTAGCTTCTTGGCAAACTGCAGCATGAGCACGTTAAGTCCATAGCCCGTGGCGCGCAGCGCGAGCCCCAGCGCAGCCGTCGTCTTGCCCTTGCCGTCGCCCGTATAGATTTGAACCTTGCCGACTTCCAGTGATGCCATCTCTGTCCTTTCGTGCCCGGCGTCGGTTTATCGCCGTCCGGGTTGGGTATTCTAGATAGCATTATCAACCCCAGTAGATGGAGTTCAAGCAGATGGAGATGGATGACAACAAACGTAGACGGAATATGATCCTCTACGTGCTCATCGCCTTCGTCGTCTACCTCGTGCTCTCGACCGTTCTGTTCCCCAACATCGGTCACACGCAGCAGATTACGAAGACCGATTACTCGACGTTTGTCAAAGCGCTCGATAAGAAGAGTGTCGACAAGGTCGAGTACAATACCGACGATTACACCATTTATTACACCAAGAAGGGTGAGGACGAGAACATCGCCTACAAGACGACCGGTGTGCCGAATGACGCGGGCTTTACCGATCGTGTGCTTGAATCCGGTGCGTCCCTGGAGTCGGTCGTTCCCGATAAAAACTCGGGTCTGATGACCTACTACCTGCTTACGCTTATTCTTCCCATGGCCATCTTCTTCCTGATCGGTTGGTGGCTCAACCGCCGTATGAAGAAGGCTATGGGCGATGACGGCCCGTCTATGAACTTTGGCGGCGGCTTTGGCGGCGGCGGACTGGGCAAGTCCGGCGCTCGCGTGATTGCCTCCAAGGATGTTGGCGTGACCTTTAAGGACGTCGCCGGCCAGGAAGAGGCCAAGGAGTCCCTCAAGGAGGTCGTCGACTTTCTGGAGAATCCGCAGCGCTACGAGGAGATCGGCGCCAAGCTTCCGCGCGGTGCTCTCCTTGTCGGTCCTCCGGGTACTGGTAAGACCCTGCTTGCCAAGGCTGTTGCCGGCGAGGCGGGCGTGCCGTTCTTTAGCATTTCGGGTTCTGAGTTCGTCGAGATGTTCGTCGGCCGCGGTGCCGCCAAGGTTCGTGACCTGTTTAAGCAGGCCAAGGAAAAGGCCCCGTGTATCGTCTTTATCGATGAGATCGATACCATCGGCAAGAAGCGCGATGGCGGCGGCTTTAGTGGCAACGACGAGCGCGAGCAGACGCTCAACCAGCTGCTGACCGAGATGGACGGCTTCGATAACCACAAGGGCATCGTCGTCCTCGCTGCGACCAACCGTCCCGACAGCCTCGATCCCGCTCTGCTGCGCCCCGGTCGTTTTGACCGCCGCATTCCCGTTGAGCTGCCCGACCTGACTGGCCGCAAGAACATCCTCGAGCTGCATGCCAAGAGCGTGAAGACGCAGCCGCCGATCGACCTGACCGCTATTGCCCGCGCCACGCCCGGTGCCTCGGGCGCCGACCTTGCCAATATCATCAACGAGGGTGCCCTGCGCGCTGTTCGCGAAGGCCGCAAGCGCGCGACCCAGGACGACTTCGAGGAGTCGGTGGAGGTCGTCATTGCCGGCCAGCAGCGTAAGTCCACGGTGCTTTCCGACCACGAGAAGCAGGTCGTTTCCTACCACGAGATCGGTCATGCCATCGTCGCTGCCCGCCAAAAGGGTTCCGCGCCGGTTACCAAGATCACCATCGTGCCGCGCACGAGCGGCGCTCTGGGCTACACCATGCAGGTCGAGGAGGACGAGCGCTTCCTGACCACGCGCCAGGAGGTCCTGGACAAGCTCGCCGTCTACTGCGGTGGCCGCGCGGCCGAGGAGCTCATCTTTGGCGAGATGACGACCGGCGCCGCCAACGATATCGAGCAGGCCACCAAACTCGCCCGTAACATGGTGACGCGCTTTGGTATGTCCGATGAGTTTGGCATGATGGCGCTCGGTACTGTCCAAAATGCGTACCTCAACCAGGATACGTCGCTCACCTGCGCCCCCGGTACGGCCGAGCGCGTGGACGCAATTGTCGCCAAGCTGATCGAGGATGCGCACGACCGCGCCCTGCAGATTCTGAAGGAGAACAAGTTTAAGCTCCATGAGCTGGCTCGTTATCTGTACAAGAAGGAGACGATCACGGGCGAGGAGTTTATGAATCTCCTCACGCGCGAGAATCCGCTGATGCCGAAGCAGCAGTAATACTAGTTGCGCAGTGTCAATCGCCCCATTTGAGTGTCCATCTCAAATGGGGCGTTTTGCGTGGGGAGTGTTGTATATGAAGATCGTGGTGAGCGCCTGTTTAATGGGTGAGAGCTGCAAGTATAACGGGCTCGATAACTATCATCGAGAGCTGATCGAGGCTTGCGAGCGCACGGGGACCGAGGTCCTCTTGGTGTGCCCTGAGGTCTTTGGCGGCCTGCCCACGCCGCGCAAGCCGTCCGAGATTGTGAACGGCGAGGTCCGTACCTGCGAGGGCATCTCGGTTGATCGCGAATTTCGCCTGGGTGCCCAACGTGCGCTCGATATGTGCGAGCAGGCGGGCGGTCCGTCTGAGATCGCCGCGTGCATCCTGCAGGACCGCAGCCCCTCGTGTGGTGCGGGTCACATTTACGACGGAACGTTCAGCGGCACCCTCACAGCGGGCAACGGTGTCTTCGTCGACATGCTCTTGCGCCACAGCTACCGTGTGATCCCGGCAAGCGAGTTCGAGCCCAGCATGTTGGAACATTGACCACAGCACTCGAACCCAACGCTTCCTCACGGGTGACCGTTTTGGCATCATCCGTGAATTTGATATTGAGTACGACCCGGTCATCAAAGACGTAGGCCGAGTTGACAGGCGCCGTACCCAGGCAGCCCCTCCCCGCGACTCTCGCGCAGGAACGCGCACACGGCCTTCCCGTCTCTTGCGCCCCTCCTGCCCCAAACCCTGCTAGGAACGAGTGCAGCAAACTGGAATTTTAAATTAGTCTTTGCAAATAACCTTTGAACCTTCACCATCAATTACAATTCCCTGACGATTGTTAATTGGGCATAGATTCAAATCCGAAAACTCAGTCATTATTTTCTCGGCAACTTTCTTAAATGGTGCTGTAAGAAAATGCGGAAGAACATAGAAATCAATCAAATTAAGCCCTGCATCATCTTCTTGTGAGTAGTCCTCCGGCTTTTCATCCATTTGCTCGATATATTGGATGCTTGGAGCGCATACAATCGCACCTGCCGATTCACCAATCATCAGTTTTCCCTTTGCCAATTCTTTCTTCAGCAGCTCATCCGTTCCCGTTTTACGGAGCTGGTCTATAAGGAAAAAAGAATTTCCGCCGGTAAAATAGATCACATCCGCATCTTCAAAAAGAGACTTTATCGTTGAATAAGCCTCCGTTGAAATATCAATTTCAGTTACGATTGCTCCCAACTTTTTGAATAATTTTCGAGCCGAGCCGACATAACCGGTGTAGCC
>JAGZPG010000001.1:0-258228 GCA_018382775.1 Collinsella sp.
CGGAAGCTAAGCCCCATCGCGCCGAGAGTACTGCGGGGTCAGCCCGTGGGAGGCCAGGGCGCCGCTGACCGGTGGACGGCACCGAGCCGTACGCTTGAACTGAGAAGGGGGAGGCCTCGCGGCCTCCCCCTTTTTTGTGCTTATAGGGCCATCACTCCACTGTCGCTGTGTTTTTGACCCTCGTTTGTTGCATCTTCTGCGAACGGGCTACAATGTCATAGTCTGTGCAGCATGGAGGTGATTATGGCCGAAGCCGGAATCGGCGTTGATATCGTCGAGATTTCCCGAATGAAATCAATCCTTGAGAAGACGCCCGCGTTTGCTCGGCGCGTGTTTACCGATGAAGAGCGTTCGTATTGCGATGCCTCGTCTCGTCCTGCCGCGCATTATGCCAGTCGTTTTGCTTCTCGCGAGGCGGTACTTAAGGCGCTTGGTACGGGTTTTAGCCAGGGCATTGGCCGTAAAGACGTTTCCGTAACGCGCGATAAGCTCGGCAAGCCAAAAGCGCTGCTTTCGGGTCGTGCTCTCGAAATCGCCCAGGAATTGGGCGTTGTCGAGGTCGCTCTTTCTATTACTCTGACGGGCGACTTGGCTGTCGCTAATGCCATTGCGATCACCGAGGATGCTCGACCTAAACCCAAGGAAGAAAAGGTGAGCACGAAGGAGCGCGTTGCTCAGACATTTAAAGAGGCTCGTTCTGTCTTAGACGAGCTCGAACAGCTGCAACAATCTGCTTTGTCGGAACATCTGGATGATGATCCACAAGATATGCTAGGAGCATAGATGAAACCGGTTTTGAGTACCGAGGAAGTCGTTCGCCTCGAAGATATTATCGAGCGTGAGGGTACCTCGAAGGCCGAACTCATGGAGTTGGCGGGCGAATTTGCTGCCAACGAGATTTTAAAGCTCAACCCCGATCGCGTTCTTGTATTGGTCGGTTTTGGCAACAATGGCGGAGATGGCTGGGTTGCCGCTGACATTCTGACGCATAAGGGCGTTGATGTAGATATCGTCTCTCCGGTTGAGCCGGATGAGATCCCTGCCGCTCTCGCTCGTCATGTCGCCCGTCGTACTGCTGGTCGCGACGTGCATGTGTGTGTCGGTCCCTCTCGTGATGAGCTGGAGGTGCTGATTGATAAGGCTGATGTTGTAGTCGATGCCATTTTTGGTACCGGTTTTCATGGTGATCTTCGTGCGCCGTTTTCAATCTGGATCCCCACGGTCAATGAAAATGCCGATCGCGTTGTCTCCATCGATGTTCCCTCGGGCCTGAATGCCGAGACGGGTGTGGTGGATGACGACTGCATTCGTGCCGAGCGTACGGTGACGATGATTGCTCCCAAGATCGGCTTATACAGCGCTGACGGTCCCGAATATGCAGGCGATCTGGTCTGCGGCGGTCTGTATGACCGCCTTGATGAGGTTATTGACGATGTCGACCATGCTGCCGAGATCGTGGAACCCGGTGACCTTGTGGACTATTTTGCTCCGCTGCCTACGAATATCGATAAGTACTCGCGCGGCTCGGTGCTCATTGTTGCCGGATCGGCGCAGTATCCTGGTGCGGCCATTATGGCGGCCAAGTCCGCTGCCCGCGCAGGCGCCGGCTATGTGGCAGTCGCGACTCCGGATGCGTGTGCCAACCTTATCCGCATGGCGCTCCCCTCGATTCCGGTCTTTGCTATTCCATCTGATTCCCGCGGTTCTTTTGGTGCCGCTGCGCGCATGACGGTATGTGAGATTGCCAAGAAATATAGCTGCGTGCTGTGTGGTCCCGGCATGACGACATCTGCCGGTGCCATGCAGGTGGTTTCGGGTCTGCTTGAGCTCGACGTACCGCTTATCTTGGATGCCGATGCTCTCAACTGCCTTGCCAAGATTGCAATCGATGGCATCGACAGTAATCCCGAGATATATCGTCGTGAGCAGCCGCTCGTTATGACGCCGCATTATCGTGAGCTTTCGCGTCTCGTCGCCGGTGATGAGGTCAATGACCTTGGAACCGCGATTGCCGCCGCGCAAAAGGTTGTCTGGGCCGCCGGTTCCGATAACCTCGTTGTTATCGCTAAGGGCCCGACGACGGCCATTTGCGGTGTTGAGCGCGTGCTGCTGCCGCTCTCTGGCCCGGCGTCGTTGGCGACCGCTGGCTCGGGTGACGTCCTTGCGGGTATTCTGGCCGGCACGCTAGCCACTATGCGCGACGAGATGGACCGCTGGGAGCTGCTGTACTCGTATGCCGTCGCGCTTCATAGCTATGCCGGTTTTGCCGCGGCGACGGAGTTTGGCGAGAAGAGCGTTATCGCGACCGATCTTATCGACTTGATCGGTCCCGCCATGGAGTTGGCGGCAAAGGATGCGCTCGATGATCTGGGAATCACGGACGAAGGGTCGGATGACTAATTATGAATAAAGCCGATTTGACGCGTTGGTCCTGGGTCGAGATCGACCGCGGGGCGCTTCGCCGCAACACGAGGGCCTATAAGAATTTGCTGAATCCGCGTCAGCGCCTGTGCTGCGTGGTTAAAGCCGACGCTTATGGTCATGGAGCTGTTGAGTGCGCCAAGATTATGTATTCGGCCGGCGCCGACATGTTTGCCGTGGCGACGGTTAACGAGGGCGTTGAGCTCCGACAGGGCGGGATTACGAAACCCGTCCTCATCCTAAGCGAGCCGCCTATCGAGGCCATTCCGACGTTGCTCGAGTTCGATATCATGCCCTCGGTCTATACGTCCGACTTTGCTCTTGCGTATGGCGAATGTGCCGTCGCGGCGGGCAAGGTGGGCAAGTATCATCTCGCCATCGAGACGGGCATGAACCGCATCGGCGTACATTACACGCAGGTGCTCGACTTTGTCCGCGGTATTGATTTCCATCGCGGTATTCAGTGCGACGGCGTATTTACGCACTTTGCCACGGCCGATGAACCTTCGGGCTGGGACTACAAGCTGCAGTGCCAGCGCTTTACCGAGGCCGTTCAGGCCATTAAGGATGCGGGTTTTGAGTGCGGTATCGTGCATTGCGCCAACACGCCGTCCTCGATGCTCGACCCCTCGATGCATTTTGATATGATTCGCGCCGGCGTTGGCTTGTATGGCATGCAGCCGTGCGAGCTGAGTAGCCGTGTGATGCAGCTCGATCCCGTTATGAGCGTTCATGCGCGCGTGACGCGCGTGGCGCACCCTGCGATGGGCGAGGGCGTGGGCTACGGTTTTACCTACCGCGTACCGCGTACGCGCGTTCAGATCTGCACGCTGCCGATCGGTTATGCCGACGGCCTATCGCGTACGCTTTCCAATCGTATGGATGTGCTGTATCGCGGCGAGCGCGTGCGTCAGGTTGGCAATATCTGCATGGATCAGTTTATGGTCGCCATTCAGTCCAACCCGGCACACGAGATTCCCGAGGCCGAGTATGGTGACGAGATGATTATTGTCGGCCGCGATGGCGATGCCGAGATCACTATGGACGAGATGGCCCGACTGCGCGGAACGATTAACTACGAGGTCGCCTGCGGCTTTGGCATGCGTCTCGACAAGGTCTACGTGTAGGAGCCGCTATGGGCGTCATGTACATCCCCGGCCATACCCATCAGGCGCCACGTGAGGTCGCACTCGAGGAGATTGAGGCTGTTTTAGGCGACTGCCATCTCTGCCAGCTCTATCAGTCGCGCCATAGCATCGTGTTTGGCGTGGGAAGCCCCCACGCTCGCGTCATGTTTATTGGTGAAGCACCGGGTCGCAACGAGGATTTGCAGGGCGAACCCTTTGTGGGGGCGGCGGGTGAAGACCTCAACGGCATTTTGTCCCTGGCAGGTCTTAAGCGCGAGGACGTCTATATCGCCAACGTGCTTAAGTGTCGCCCGCCGGGAAACCGCAATCCGCGTCCCGAGGAAGTGCTGGCTTGCTCACCGTTTTTGCGCGAGCAGATTCGAAGCATCTGGCCCGATATCATCGTGACGCTCGGTAACCCCGCAACGCACTTTGTGCTCAAGACCGAGATCGGCATTACCAAGCTGCGCGGCAGGTTCCATCAGATGGGCCACTTTGTGGTGATGCCGACGTTTCATCCTGCGGCGGCGCTGCGCAATCCGGCGTGGCAGGAGTTGCTGGAGGAAGACTTTAAGATGCTGGGCGACTATCTGGAGCGGCACCCCGCGCCGGAGACCGCCTCGGAATAATAAGGAGCGCATATGTCCCTGGAGCGCCTGGGGGTAGGTACCTATAGAACGGCTCGTACTGCCGATACGGAGCATTTTGGCGAGCTGGTCGCACCGTGTCTAGAAGATGGCGATGTGCTGATTTTGACCGGCGGCCTCGGGGTGGGCAAAACCCACTTTACCAAGGGCGTTTCGCGCGCTCTGGGCGATGAGCATATGGTCACGAGCCCTACGTTCGCACTCATGGCCGTTCATGACCAAGGGCGTATTCCGCTGTTCCATTTTGATCTGTACCGCCTGGAGCATGCCTACGAGCTTGAGGATACGGGCATTTTTGACGTGCTGGGCTATGAGGGTGTTTGCCTGCTGGAATGGGGCGAGCAGTTTCAGGATGAACTGACAGATGAGTATCTTTCGGTGACGCTTAAGCGCGATGAGGACGACAGCGACGTGCGAACGATAACGCTCAAGGCGCACGGCGAGCGCGCAGCGGAGCTTTCCGATTTGATTGATAGGGCTGTACAAGATGAGCTTGCATAACGATTACGCGCTGGTGGTGGCGCTCGATACTTCGACCGATATGCTTGCCTGCGCGGCAAGCTGGATTGATGGGCAGACGGGCGAGACGAAGCAGGTGAGTGGCGACCATATGTGCCGTCGCCATGCCAATGTGGAGCTCGTGAATACCGTCGACAGCGTGCTTGCTCAGGCTGGCATGGACCGTGCCGACGTGGGCAGTTACGTCATCGGCCGCGGCCCGGGTTCGTTTACGGGCGTGCGTATCGGCATCTCCACCGCAAAGGGTCTAGCACGCGGTGCCAACGTGCCGTTGCTGGGCGTGTCGACACTTGACGCTTGCGCCTGGACGGCATGGAAGGCCGGCGTACGCGGCAAGCTTGGTGTTCTTGCCGACGCCATGCGCGGCGAGGTGTACCCGGCGCTGTATGTGCTGGGGGACGAGGGTCCCGAGCGTCTGTTTGAGCGCGAGCGCGTGGTCAAGGCCGCCATGGCGCTTGATGAGTGGCGCCAGACCGCGGACTGGGATCAGGTTCAGCTGACTGGTGACGGTCTCGTGCGTTATGGCAAACTGCTGGGCGAGGATGAGACGGCGCGCTGCGTGGAGCGAGACCTGTGGTGGCCCTCGGGCGAGGGCCTGCTGATGGCGCACGCCGCAGGCGATGGCGATCCGGCTCGCGTCTTGCCGATCTATACGCGCCTTTCGGACGCCGAGGAAAACGAGCGCAAGCGTCTGGGCCTTGCCGAGAGCGCGCAGAGTGAGGTGACAGGTGTTGCCGACGAGCTTGCCGGACGTCATCTGCAATTCCGCCCCATGGGCGCGGCGGATGCCGAGGGCGCGAGCGCACTGGAGACCGCCTGCTTTGAAGGCGCCGGACACGAGGCGTGGACGCCGGGCATGTTCCTGTCCGAGCTGGGCGAGGACGTTGCCGCGCCGCGTAGCTGGTGGGTGGCGCACGACGACGGCCGTCTGCTGGGTCTTGCCGGCGGTATGGTCGTCGACGGGGACGTGCAGATTATGGACGTTGCCGTCGATCCGGCGCATCGCCGCGAGGGCATCGCCCGCAAGCTTCTGTCGCACGTGAGCTATGACGCGCAGATGCTCGGCTGCACCACGGCTTCGCTTGAGGTTGAGGACGGCAACGAGGCCGCAATTGCGCTCTATGCCGCTCTGGGCTTTACCGAGGCGGGTCGTCGCCGTGGCTATTACGGTGCCGGCAAGGATGCCATCGTCATGACGGCGCCGCTGCCCCTGGTGCTTCCTCTCGACAATGCCTCGCCCGAGCCGACGGCTGCCGAACAGCGTGTATGGCCGCTGCCCGCGCCCGAACGCACCGCTGAGGAGCGTGCCGAAATCGAGCGCCGCCGCCTGGTGCTTGCCATCGAGAGCTCCTGCGACGAGACAGCCGTGGCAATTATCGATGCGGACGGCAAGATGCTGGCCAACCAGGTGTCGACGCAGATTGATTTTCATGCCCGCTTTGGCGGCGTGGTACCCGAGATTGCCTCGCGCAAGCACGTTGAGGTCATCGTGAGCGTCGTGGACGCGGCACTCGAGGACGCCGCAGCGTCGCTGGGCCTTACGGGCGGAGCCATTGCACCAAGTGAGCTTGCCGCCGTGGGCGTGACGCAAGGTCCGGGCCTGGTGGGTGCCTTGGTGGTGGGTGTCGCCTTTGCCAAGGGCTTTGCGTATGCTGCCGGCAAACCGCTGGTGTGCGTCAATCATCTGGAGGGTCACCTGTTTGCCAACCTGTTGGCGCAGCCCGACCTCAAGCCGCCGTTTATCTTTACGCTTGTTTCGGGCGGGCACACCATGCTCGTGCACGTAAGGGCATGGGGCGACTACGAGGTGCTTGGCGAGACGCTTGACGACGCCGTGGGCGAAGCCTTCGACAAGGTGGCAAAGGCACTGGGCCTTGGCTATCCCGGAGGCCCCATCATCTCCAAGCTTGCCGAGACGGGCAACCCTAAGGCGATTGATTTCCCCCGCGCGCTGAACAGCAGAGGCGACTACCGCTTCTCGCTTTCGGGCCTCAAGACGGCGGTGACGCTCTACATCGAGCAGGAGACCAAGGCCGGGCGCACGATTCACCTGCCCGATCTGGCGGCCTCGTTTGAGGCGGCGGTCTTTGACGTGCAGTACAAGAAGGCCAAAAACGCCCTGCATGCTACCGGGTGCAAGGAGTATTGCATTGGCGGCGGCGTCTCGGCCAACCCGCATCTGCGCGAGATGATGATCAAGAAACTCGGGCGTCAGGGAATCCGCGTAACGGTGCCGCCCTTGTCTGCCTGCACCGATAACGCCGCCATGATCGCGGAGGTCGCTCGCCGTAAATTCGACCGAGGTGAAATCTCGCCGTTCGACGTTGACGCCGATCCAAACATGACGCTGTAGCCGTATGGGTGCGGTTCCCGACGCTGCCCGGGCGCCAGCGGCCGCATATGAACTTTCCTGCTCTACAGTCCTGCTCACGACGGAGGCCACATTAAGTGGCCTCCTGTTCGTGCGGAACTCGCGATAAAGTTCATATGCGGCCGCTGGCGCCCGGGCAGCGCCGGGGACCTTTCTGTATCGATATAGCTTTTGAGCTGGTTTGGCGTCGACAGCGTCCGGCAAGGTTAGCCAGCCTGCGTCGAATTTTCGGCGTTCTTTAGCTGAAAGAAAAAGATGGCATGCGGAGCTTTGCTCCGCATTTGGGATGGGAGCCCCTGAGAGTCGCGGGAGCCGGGCGGCGCATGAGAACTTTATCGCGAGTTCCGCACGCAAAGGAAAGCACTTAATGTGCTTTCCGTCTTGCGCAGGACTGTAGAGCAGGAAAGTTCACATGCGCCGCCCGGCTCCCGCGGCTCTCAGGGGCATCTCTCATGCAAAAACTGTCGTGGGGTAAAGTCCGAGGTCAGTGGCGTTTTATACCGAGAAATTCAAAAAAGTGGAAAATTCATTACATATTTGCGTTGACTTTAGGTAACTAAAGTTTCATACTCCTTTTCAACCACTGGGGGATGTGAACACGCACGGATCGTTCACATCATGATTGAAGAGGATTTCTTAGACATGTTCACGCATCAGCTAAACATTATCAGCGTAGTAATTATCTGATGCGGGTTAGCACATACAGCTAGCCCGTACGATAACGGGCGGCTGATGAAGATGAGGGCCGTCGAGCGCAACCGACGGCCCTCATTTTTTATGTCTGGGAAGTTCTTTTTAGAGGAGGAAATGTAATGAACGGAGTTTTGCTCATGGTTGTGGCCGCGGCGGTGCTCGCCTGCGGCTATCTGGGCTATGGCCGATGGCTGGCCAACAAGTGGGGCGTTGACAAAGAGGCCCTCACGCCGGCCAAGCGCATGAAGGACGGCAACAGCTTCTCGCCCGTCTCCGCCTTCACCGCGTTCTCGCACCAGTTCAGCTCGATCTGCGGTGCTGGCCCTGTTACGGGTACGATCGTCGCCATGGCCTTCGGCTGGCTTCCCGTCGTGCTCTGGGTCCTCGTCGGCGGTATCTTCTTTGGCGCCGTCCACGACTTTGGCGCCCTGTACGCCTCGATGAAGAACAACGGCAAGTCCCTGGCTCAGCTCATCGAGAAGTACATCGGCAAGACCGGCCGTCGCCTGTTCCTGCTGTTCTGCTGGCTGTTCTGCATCATCGTCATCGCCGCTTTCACCGACATGGTCTGCAAGACGTTCATGTTCACCCCGGCCGTTGACGCTTCTGGTGCTGCTACCGGTGCCATCGACTTCACCAAGTCCTATGCCGCCGGCTGCGCTGGTACCATCTCCATCCTGTTCACCTTCGTCGCTATCGCCTTTGGTTGGGCCCAGAAGAAGTTCAACCTCACCGGTGCTGCCGAGTTCGTCACCGGCGTGGTTCTTATGGTCCTCATGTTCGCCGTCGGTATGCAGTTCCCGGTCTACCTGGATAAGTTCCAGTGGTTCGCCGTCGTCATGGTCTACCTGGTCTTCGCTGGCGCTATGCCCATCCAGATGCTCAAGACCCCGCGTGACTACCTCACTTCCATCATGATGATTGTCATGATCGTCTGCGCTGTCCTCGGCATCGTCGTCCTGGGCGTCAACGGTCAGGCCACTATCACCGCTCCGGTCTTCACCGGCTTCTCCACTGCCTCCGGCATGATGTTCCCGGTCCTGTTCGTCTCCGTCGCTTGCGGTGCTCTCTCCGGTTTCCATAGCCTCGTTTCTTCCGGCACCTCTTCTAAGCAGGTCGAGAAGGAGCAGGACGCCGTCAAGGTCGGTTATGGCGCCATGATTGTCGAGTCCTTCGTCGGCATCCTTGCCATCATCGTCGCTGGCATCATGTTCTTCGACATGAACACCGCCGGTACCGGCGCCCTCAACGCCGGCGTCGCTTCCACCCCGTTCCAGATCTTCGCCGCCGGCATCTCCCGCGGTATGCAGGCCTTCGGTGTTGACGGCACGCTCGCAACCGTCTTCATGACCATGAACGTTTCCGCTCTGGCCCTGACCTCGCTCGATGCCGTCGCCCGCATCGCTCGCACCTCGTTCTCCGAGTTCTTTGCGCAGACCAACGACGCCCTGGCCATCGAGTCCAAGGCCGGCTACATGAAGGTCCTCGGCAACCCCTGGTTCGCCACGGTCGTTACCCTGCTTCCTGGCCTCGCCCTCGCCTTTGGTGGCTATGCCAACATCTGGCCGCTCTTCGGTGCTTCTAACCAGCTGCTCGGCGGTATGACCATGATTACCCTCGCCGTGTTCTGCAAGTGCACCGGCCGCAAGGGTTGGATGCTCTACGTGCCCGTCGCCTTCCTGCTCTGCTGCACCTTCACTTCGCTGGTCCAGAGCGCCATGGGCTGCATGACCGCCGTCCAGGCCTACGGTTTCTTCGGCACCATCCCGGCTACCGCCACCACGGCTGCCGTTTCCGTCGCCGCTACCAAGGGCCTGCAGCTCGTCTTCGCCGTCCTGCTGATGGTCCTGGGCCTCATCGTTGCCGTCAACTGCCTCAAGGAGTTCTTCGGCAAGGAGGCCGGTTCCATGCCCGACGAGGAGCCCGAGTGGTCCGAGATGGGCAAAGTCGAGTATGGCCGCGCCGCTGCCGCCGAGGCTCCCGCCGACGCCGAGGCTGCCAAGGCGTAATCGACCTGACGAGTTGAACGTCACATCTATACAACTCGACAAGACCGGGTCCGCGGCTGCGCGGGCTCGGTCTTTTTTCATGCAAAAGCGGGCGATGCCCGAGTGTTCTCGCAGATGTTTTGCGTGGATAAGGGCGCGCGTTGTACCATATAGACGTATATGTGTACATATGAAAGGGGCCCCGTGGCCAAGACGGTATATTCCGATAACCAAAATAATGTCGATGCCCTGGCTGAGCGTCTGAGCAGCCAGACGTCGCTTTCTGCCGAGCGCGCCAAGCTAGTTGCCTACGACCTGCTCTGCCGCAAGGCACTCAAGATCAAGTCGAGCGCGCTGGCGCAGATTTTCCGCTCCGTCGATAAGGAATGCGACACCAAGGCGATGCGCGACGAACTCATCGCGGCAAAGATCGTTACCAAGATCGAGGGCAGCGGCATTAACGGACGTCCGGCGTTCTATACCATTCATGCCGAGATAAGTGATGCTCAGGAGCAGCTTGCCGAGGCTGTCGAAGAGGCCGTCGAGGACGTTGTCGAGGCGCCCGCTTCGGTGGAAACGGCCCCGCGCGAGCATGTCGATACCGACGAGCTGCTCGATGAGAACGTCGTTCGCGCCTTTACGGCCAAGGCCGGCCGCGGCGGTTTTGGTGGGGGCGGCAAGCGCGATGCTCAGCGCCGTGCCCAGCAGGAGCGCTTCCGTCGTGCCGTGGCTCAAAAGGATGAACTCGATACCGAGACTGTTGTGACCGAGGTTGCCGCTGAGTCGCAAAAGCCCGTGGAGGCCCAAGAGCCCAAGCGTCGTCGCGGTGCTCACTTTAAGGCTGTGCAGCAGGATGTCGCGCATGAGGCTGAAGAGCCTTCCGAGGTTGCAGGCGATGCTGAGGAGTCTGCCAAGAGGGTTTCGGGTTCGTGTCGTCCCGGTCGCGGTTTTGCGGGGCGCGCGTATCCCATAAAGCGTCAGGAGAAGGGCGAGCCGGCTTCGACCGCTCAGGCCGATAAGGCCGAACAAACTGAGAAAACCGTTGAGCCGGTGGCTTGCGAGCAGCAACCTTCCGAGTCGCAGTCTGCGGCTGACACCGAGGTCAAAGCTCAACAGTCCGCTGATAAGCAGACAGGGGAGAGCGCCTCAAGCAAGCCCCGCCGCCGTCGTCACCGCGGCGGTCGTGGCTCAAATGCCGAGGCCGCGGCCGAGAAGGCAGCGACGCAAAGCAAGGATGCGAAGGCTGAGGCCCTGGTGGAGCAGCCCAAGCGCCAGCCGGCGAAGGGGGACAAGCCCGAGCGCTCGCAAAAGGGTCCGTCCGCGCCAAAGCAAGAGCGCAAAGCTCAGGCGGATTCCAAGCGCAAATCCCAGGCGCAGCCCAAACCGACTGCAAACGATGCGGCCGCCCAGCAGCCTGAGCCGCCCGCTCATGGCGAGGTTTCGGCGTTTGCTCTGGCCCGTGTCCTGGGCAGGCAGCTGCTCAAGGTCGTTCCCACGCCTACGGCGCTCTTCAAGATTAAGGAGCAGCAGACTCAAATCGTTAAGGTCGAGGGCAAGGATAACAAAAAAGCTCCGCAGCGCACTCAGCACAACGAGATGTCCAACCGCAAGATTGCCGAGGAGATTGCGATCATCCAGGCTTGGATAGAGCAGAATCGCGGCGCCGACACGCCGGTCGCTTCGCGTCGCCAGCGCGCCTACCAGATTTTTAACGATGAGAAGGCCTTTGACGGCAAACACGGCGAGCGCCTGATTCGGCGTATGACCGAAAAGGGCATCAGCATGCAGGCAATCAAGGTTGCTCCCAACCGTCCTGTGCACTTTACGGGCTTCTTTACGCTGGGCGCCGACAAGCCGTTCATTATGGTCGAGAACCTGGACACCTATGACGAGATCGTCAAGCTCCTGCGCGGCCGCAAGCACGCTAAGCTTTTTGGCACCAAGGTGGGTGGCGTGATCTTTGGCGGTGGCTGCAAGGCGAGCGTTTCGCACGCGCTGGATGATTATCTGGCCGAGATCGGCTATCGCTTTAACTATGTCTACTACGTGGGCGATATCGACCGAGAGGGTGCGCGCATTGTCGAGCAGACCCGTAATGCCAATGTTGTTGAGATTCGCCTGCATGCCGGTATGTATCGCGCCATGCTCGCCGAGCACAAGCGCCGCGTGAAGGCCGGCGGTGAGTGCGAGCCCGCGGCTGCCAACCAGGGTGTACCGCAGAACCTGGCGGCGACGATCAAGGATCTGCCCATGGTCACGCGCGTACAGTTCCGCAACGTGCTGCGTGAGGGCGGACGCATTCCGCAGGAGATTCTGATGACCGCCGACTATCGGGATGGCGACTCGGGAAGCTTCGACCGCATGCTGAACAACTAGATTCCGCCGGCCCCGGGAGAGCGGGGACACCGGCTTAGGTTTCCTGCTCTACAGTCCTGCTCACGACGGAGGCCACATTAAGTGGCCTCCTGTTCGTGCGGAACTCGCGATAAACCTAAGCCGGTGTCCCCGCTCTCCCGGGGCCTGTGGTTACTTGGTTGTTGCATGCGGCTCGCTTTTCGGAACAGGGCTGATAATTCTAGATGCAAGGCGCTCTTGGTCGTTATGGGCCTGGGGCGTCTGTCTTATATAGGTAGATTCCTTGCGGGTTCGAATCCCTCCGCTTGGCGGCGTTGGCTCGATTTTCTTAACGCGAGGAGCTCTCGGTCGATGTGGGACGGAGGGATTCCGCGTCCGCCTGCCGGCGGCCGCGCCCCGCTGCGTCGCTTCGCTCCTTGCGTGCTGCGCTGGAAAACGCTTCGCGTTTCCTCAGCTCCGCACCCTTGCGGGTTCGAATTCCTCCGCTTGCCCACAAGAAAGCGCTCCAGGTTCATAAGGGCCTGGAGCGCTGTGTTCTTAAGGGCTGGGACGGAGGGATTCGAACCCCCAACAGCCGGCACCAAAAACCGGAGTTCTACCGTTGAACTACGTCCCAATGTGTGGTGTTGCCCAAAAGCAACTCGTTTAGTTTACCTAATCTGCGAGGGCATCGCAAACACCATCGAGCAGGCGTACGGCGAGTGTCTGCGCGTCGCTGGCCGTGAAAGTGCCGTTGTAGCGCGTCATGCCCGTGAGCTCAATGCGAATGTGAGCCGGCTTCTGCTGCGCGGCGACATTGGCAGTGCGGATGCGCTGGGCCAGGTTGTGGCACTCGGCGAGGGCAATCGTGGCGCGCGGTGCGGCGTCGGCGGGCAGCTCGTCGCTTGCGATTTCGAGCACCAGGTCAACGTCGGTTGGGACCTCGGAGTCGCAGAGCATCATGCCGCTGTTGTCGGTCGTTGCCGTGGCGATATTCCACATGCGCGACGCAACACTGCGCGCGATGGGGTCCTCGCCGATAACGGCAATCTGGAAGCGCTCGAGCACGTTGGCGGCGCGAGCAAAACCGATGCGGGACTCGGCTTCGGTGACCGAGGGCTTGCCCTCCCACACATGGTGCAGGCGGTTGATGTAGGCGTAGGTGTCCTGGAAGGCCATGCCGTCGGCAAACAGGCCGACATTTTCCTGGAACTGCTGCAGGGCGGCCTCGGTATGCGGACCAAAGTAGCCGTCGTCTTCGCCACAGGCAAAGCCCAAAACGTTGAGAGCGCGCTGCAGGGCCTGCACATCGGCGCCATGGAAATTGGGCATGCGCAGATAGAGGGTGCGGTCGCCCAGCTTATACGAAGCGTCTACAAGGGCGCTCCAACAGGGGATATCGACGGCACAGCCAGCGGCAAGGCCGCTATCGAGCCTAAAGGTGCCAACAGCCTGCTCGGTGGTGGTGCCAAAGCGCTTGTCGGAGACCTCGGCGTCATCGATTGTATAGCCGAGCTGCAGAAGGCGGGACTGGACGTCCTCGACGGCTGCTCCCTGCATGCCCGTTGTAATAGGTTCCATGAACGAACCCCTTTCGGCGTACCATTCGTACTATTTGAGCGTCTGTCGGATAGACAACGCAAAGGGATGCATAAACATGCACTCAACAGTGTAGCAAGTTGTGCCTAAATACGCTGCTGACAGGTTTTATAACACCCGTTAGTTAAGGCGCTCCACAAAGAAATCTGCCATGGAGAGGAACAGCTCGCGTGCGTGCGGATCAAGCTCAACGTTCTCGATGGCCGCTTTGGCCTTAGCGGTCAGGTCGAGCGCGTAAGTGTGGGCGTAATCGATAGAGCCGGTCTCCTGGAAGATCTCCACGGCGCGTGCGAGCTGCGCGGGATCATCGGTGCCCGAGGAAAGAATCGCCTCGACCTCGTCGTGGTGGCGCTTATCAGAGAGGGCGTGTACGGCGACAAGCGTGCGCTTGCCCTCGGTGATGTCGGTGCGGAAGTCCTTGTTGGCGGCTTCCTTAGTGCCGACAAGGTTGAGCAGGTCGTCCTGAATCTGAAAGGCAAGGCCTGTGTGTAGGCCAAAGGCGCGCAGCGCTTCGATTTGCTCATCGCTGCCGCCGCCGATAATGGCTCCGGCGGCAAGCGGCGTGGCTCCGCTGTAAAACGCGGTCTTGTGCGTCGCCATGTCCAGGTAGTCATCAACCGAGATATCAAAGCGCCCGTCACGGACCCAACCCAGGTCGAGTGCTTGACCCTCAATGGTGCGGACGATCATCTCGGTAAGCTCGTGGAGCACGCGCAGCTTCACGTCGGACTCCAGCGTAGGGTCGTCGAGAACCGTCTTGGTGACCATGGTGAGCGCCAGGTCGCCACAATTGATGGCAAGGCCCGTGCCCTCGGTAAGGTGCATACAGGGCTTGCCTCGACGAAGCTGTCCGTTGTCGGCGATGTCGTCGTGGATCAGCGCGCCCGACTGGAAATGCTCGATAGCTGCCGCGGCGCTGCGGGCGCTCTCAAAGCTGCCGCCCACTGCGGTTGCGGCGAGCATGCAGATAAGCGGGCGGTGGCGCTTGCCGGCGTTGGCCGTAAAAGCCGAGAGCGGCGCGTACAGGTAGCGCTCGATATCGGCAGAGGTCGCCTGTCCGTCAAAGAACGTGGCCAGATAGTCGTTAATCTGGTCAAAGTGCTGGGCTAAAAAGCTGGTAAACGGACTGGACACGGGTTCTCGCATTCTTTCTGAGGTTGCATTGGTGCAATATGCAGACAACATATTGCCACATCAGGGCGTTTGGCGCGGCAGTTTTGGCGATTTAGGACAACGGGCGTGCGTTTGATGGAGCGCGCCTAAATCAGCCTAAAATGCTCGAGCGCCGCAACGACACCGTCGTGATCGACGGTGTCGGTCACGTAATCGGCCTTATCCTTGAGATAGTCTGGTGCGTTGCCCATGGCGATACCGACATCGACGGCGTTCATCAGCGAGATGTCATTGCTGGCGTCGCCAATGCCGTATACGGTTCCGTGGTGGGGATCGAGGGCATCGAGTACAGACTGGATGCCCCCGCGCTTCGTGCATTCGCGGGGCGAGATTTCGGTTACCTCGAGTTCGAGCTCGTTAAAGCACAGCAGCGGCTCAAGTGCCTTATCTTGAGCGATGTGGTTGGCGAGCGATGTAGACATCAAGATCTTGTAGACACTGTAATGTTGCAGCTGCGTGACTGCGTCGCCTAGGGTGCGCGCGTATCCGGGGGCATCGGGGGCATCGGCACTCATGCGCACGACGCCGTTGAGGCCCTCAAAGCGGATGACCTCGCCCGATTGCTCAAGATAGGGGGCAAGATGCTGCAGCATGCTGGGTGTCATCGACAGATCGCGAATTGCGTGTCCGTCGATCTCGGCGTAACCGCCCGCAAGACAGACGATGCCGGTCCAGGGCAGCTCAAGAAGTTTGGGGTGGATGCAGCTGAGGGTGCGCCCTGTGCAGATGAAGGCCATGTTGCCGTTGGCGACAAACTCGCGGATTGCCTGCGAAACCGCCTCGTTGGGATAGGGGGAGAGGTCCCGCTCGTCTTCGGGAAGGTCTTGGGCGAGCCTGGGGTCTTGCCAGGCGAGCGTTCCGTCGATATCGAAGAAGCAAATATCGCCGCGCTTATGGGCTGCGCTGGCGGCAGGGGAGGCCGAGGTGGTGGGCACAAATTCCGGCTCGAGGCCCATGATCTGGTCAAAATGCTCTTTAACGCGGGGAACGGAGATGCCGATAATCACCTGGGCGGTCTTGCCCGTAATGATGAGGCCCTTGGCGCCCACCGCGACAAACGACGCATTATCTGCAACGATGGAAGGGTCTGCGACCTCGACGCGCAGGCGCGTGGCGCAGTTGGTTGCGCCCACGATATTGCCAACGCCACCTAAAAGCTGAATTACCCGCTCAGCGAGGACGTGATCTTGATCGGATCGACTATTGACCTCGTCATTGGGAGATTGCTCTTTGGCAAAGTCGCTTCCCGTTAAACAATCGATTGCCGCGCGATTGACGACATGATCCTCGCGGCCCGGAGTCTTAAGGTCATAGACCAAGATGAGTGCTCGAAAACTAACAAAAAAGATGAGGCTAAAGGCAAGGCCGATACCGAGCGCCAAAAGATAGGCACCGGCATGCGTGCGCATGAGCGGAATAAAGTTGAAGGCTGCCATCTCCATGAGGCCGCCCGAGAAGATGCCGACGATGCCAAAGAGATTCATGGCTGTGGCAAGGCAAGACGATAAGACGGCGTAGAGCAAAAAGAGCCCGGGGTGGGTGAACATAAAGAGAAACTCGAGTGGCTCGGTAACGCCGCAAACCACCGAGGCGATGATGGCGGGAACAAGGATGACCCTGAGGCCGGCGCGGCGCTCGGGTTTTGCGGTGGAGTAGAACGCGGCTGCGATGGCGGGAAGGCCAAAGAGCTTGACCCAGCCGGTGGCGGTAAAACCGGCCCACGGCGCAAGCTCATTAAGGGGGCGCGTGCTATGGGAGAGGATGGGGAGCAAGTTGCTCCATGTGGCGTAGATGCCGTCGTTAATGACCAGGTTGTCGTAGTAGATCGGCATGTAGAGCAGGTGGTGCAGCCCCATGGGCTCGAGCGCTCGCTCCAAAAACACAAAGATGCCCACGCCAAAGGGGCCGACGCTCGTAAGTGCATGGCGCAGTGTTTCGGTCATTGCGTATACGGAGGGCACGATGGCGGCCGAGATAGCGGCAAGGGCAAACACGGCAAAAAAGCTGATGAGGTAGACCAGCGAGGAACCCGAGAAAGTGCCGAGCCAATCGGGAACCTTGGCATCGTAGAAGCGGTCATGGATGGCGACGACGATTGCCGATACCGCTAGCGGGCCGATAATGCCGGTGTCGAGCGTCTTGATGCCGTCGATGATGGTGATACCGCTAGCGGGGGTCAAAGACGCCGGGTACTTAAGTCCAAGGTTGTCTCCGCTCAGCTTGATGATCTCGCTCAAAAAGAAGCAATAGGCAAAATAGGCCACGAGCGCCTCGAGGCAGCAACGTGCCGGTTGTTTTTGGGCGAGGCCGATGGGCAGTGCGATGGCAAACAGGAGCGGAAGTCGTTTAAAGACCGTCCACGAGCCGCGCTGGATGATGGTCCAAAAAACATACCAAGGGGTTCCGTATACGGCGAGGTCGCCGACGATGTCCGCAGACGTTGCGAGGGCGGAGACGCCGACCATAAGGCCCGATATGGAAAACAGCATGGCGGGCGCGAACAGTGCCCCGCCAAAACGTTGGATTTTTTGCAGCATGTTCTGCCTCCCGAATATCGAGGCGCGTTGCGCGTGGTGAAACGTTTAAACAATGGATTCATTGTAGAGGACCAGACGATTGTCGTACCGGCAGTTTTGAGCGAAACCGGTTTGGGCACGACAGAAACCGTCAACGGTTAAATCCTGTCGCTTTGCCGATAATCGGTTTAAACAACTTTAAAAAATGCTATCGTGCCTAGCCATACATATTCATTAGAGGTGAAGTCATGCCAAAAGCGATTTACGAAGGAATCTACCGCGAGATCCGTTCGCGCATCATTAATGGGACCTATGCGTTTCAGGAGATGCTGCCAACCGAAGCCGAGCTGACCGCGGAGTTTGGCTGCACGCGCAATACCGTTCGACGCGCCTTGAGCATGCTGGCCGACCAGATGTTTGTGCAGCCCATACACGGCAAGGGCGTGCGCGTCATATGGCTCAAGGGCGAAACCGACATGCTGGGCGCGCTCGAAGAGGTTGAGTCGTTTGGCGAATTTGCAAAGCGCAACAATGCCGTTGCATCGACGGACGTTAAGTCTTTTGAACATTTGATTTGCACCGAGCAACTCTCTCGTCGCCTGGGCTTTAAGGTGGGCGAGGAGTTGATTCGCGTGGTGCGTGTCCGAAGCCTTAACGGCAATGCGCGCCAAGTAGACCATGGTTACTTTTTGGAGTCAATCGCCAAGGGCCTGACGCCCGAGATCGCCGCAAAGTCAATTTACGACTATCTGGAGCACAAACGCGGCGTCAAGGTGATGGCGAGTCGCCGTACAGTGAGCGTCGAGCTCGCCAACGATGAGGACTGCAGCTATCTTGACCTCGGCAAATACAACTGCGTTGCCGTCATGGAGAGCCAGTCGTACACCTCGGATGGCATCTTGTTCGAGGTCACGCATGCCCGCACGCATCCCGAGATCTTCCACTACCGCGTCAACTCCAAGCGATAGCCGGCTAGCTCGCAGCCTGACGAGACTCATGCCCTCAAAGCGAAAGCGCCCGGTCAAACCGACGATGCATCGGTTTGACCGGGCGCTTTCGCTGCATTTGATAACAAATAATTGTTTATACAAAACTTGTCAAGTATCAAGTTGAAATTACCGTTCACCGAAGTTTTTCTACCGCTCTAGTAATACTTGTTCAAACAACTAGCCAAATAGCGTATCGTTCAAATCAGCAAAAGGGGCAAAGTCCCCGAGCCAATCTCCGAAGGCGGCGGCAAAGGGTGCCGCCACGGTGTGAAAGGGTGGATTGTAATGAAGAACGAAATGAGCAGAAGGCAGTTCCTGGGCTTTGCTGGTTCCGCGGCTGCGGTTCTTGGTCTGGGTCTCGTGGGCTGCGGTGGCTCCGCCGGCTCCGGCTCCTCTGCTTCTGGTGACGCTGCCGAGGTCTACTTCCTCCAATTTAAGCCCGAGGTCGACAAGGAGTGGAAGGAGATCGCCAAGGCGTACAAGGAGGAGAAGGGCGTCGAGGTCAAGATCGTGACCGCCGCCTCCAACACCTACGAGGAGAAGCTCAAGTCCGAGATGTCCAAGAGCTCCGCTCCGACCCTGTTCCAGGTCAACGGCCCCACCGGTCTTAAGAACTGGAAGGATTACTGCGCCGACCTGTCCGATACCAAGCTCCGCGGTGAGCTCATTGACGACTCCCTGGCTCTGCAGTCCGATGGCAAGGATCTGGGTATCGACTGGGTCCAGGAGAGCTACGGCATCATCTACAACAAGCAGCTGCTCGAGAAGGCTGGCTACAAGGCCGAGGACATCAACTCCTTCGACAAGCTGAAGGCTTGTGCTGACGACATCCAGGCCCGCAAGGACGAGCTTGGCGTTGAGGGTGCCTTCGCTTCTGCCGGCATGGATGACTCCTCCAGCTGGCGCTACACCACCCACCTCGCCAACCTCCCGCTCTACTACGAGTTCGAGAAGGAGCACAACCAGGAGGACGACGAGATCAAGGGCGAGTATCTCGACAACTTCAAGCAGATTTTCGACCTGTACATCACCGACTCCACCTGCGATCCTTCGCAGCTTGCCTCCAAGACCGGCGACGACGCCACCAACGAGTTCGCAACCGGCAAGGCCGTCTTCTATCAGAACGGCTCTTGGGCATACGCTGACCTCACCAAGGCCGGTATGACTGACGACCAGCTCGGCATGCTGCCGATCTACATCGGCGTCGACGGCGAGGAGAACCAGGGCCTGTGCTCCGGCGGCGAGAACTACTGGTGCGTGAGCTCCCAGGCTTCCGAGGATGCTCAGAAGGCCACCGAGGACTTCATGTACTGGTGCGTCACCGCTGACACCCCGACCAGCATCATCGCCGACAAGATGGGTCTGACCGCTCCGTTCAAGAGCGCCAAGGAGACCACCAACGTCTTCTCGCAGCAGGCCGTTGCCATGGCCAAGGACGGCAAGAAGACCGTCGCTTGGGACTTCGTCTACATCCCCTCTGAGGAGTGGAAGAAGAACCTCAAGCAGGCTCTCATTGCTTATGCTGCCGACAACACCAAGTGGGACGGCGTCAAGAACGCCTTCGTCGATGGCTGGAAGACCGAGAAGGCTGCTTCCGAGTAAGCAGTTGCTGCCCAAGCTATCTGATTAGCGACAGGGGGCGGGCAGACGTAGGTTTGCCCGCCCCCTGCATATTGAAAGGACCCTTCTATGGGCAAAGCACTCAAGCGCTGGTGGCCGCTCTTTATGCTGCCCACGTGCCTGGCGTTTATGATCGGGTTCGTGATCCCTTTTATCCAGGGCTTCTATCTCTCGTTCTGCCAGTTTATTACCATTAACAACGCGCACTTTGTCGGTATCGCGAACTACGTGCGCGCGCTGTCCGATCCGCAGTTTGCCACGTCGTTCTTCTTTACCGTGGCGTTTGCCTTCCTGTCGACGGTGCTCATCAACGTGATCGCCCTGGCCATTGCGCAGGCGCTCACCCGCAAGGCGCTCAAAGGCACCAACATCTTCCGTACGATCTTCTTTATGCCTAACCTGATCGGCGGCATCGTGCTGGGCTACATTTGGCAGATTCTGATCAACTGCCTGCTCTCCAACGTGGGCGCCCAGCTCATCGCCCTTAACTCTGCTGCTGGCTTCTGGGGCCTTATCATCCTGACCCTGTGGCAGCAGGTCGGCTACATGATGATCATCTACATCGCTGGTCTGCAGTCCATTCCGTCCGACTACATCGAGGCCGCCAAGGTCGACGGTGCCACGGCATGGCAGACGTTTTGGAAGGTTAAGATCCCTAACCTGATGCCGACCATCACCATCTGCCTGTTCCTGTCCATCACCAACGGCTTTAAGCTGTTCGACCAGAACCTCGCCCTTACCGGCGGCGCCCCCGCGCACTCCACCGAGATGCTCGCCCTGAACATCTACAACACGTTCTATTCGCGTGCCGGCATCGCATGGCAGGGCATTGGTCAGGCCAAGGCAGTCATCTTCTGCATCCTGGTCGTCGCCATTTCTATGATCCAGCTTAAGGCCACGAGGTCCAAGGAGGTGCAGCAGTAATGAAACGAGATAAGGCTATTAACCGCGCGCTCTCGATTTTCTTTACGATCCTGTCGCTCGCGTGGATCTACCCCGTGTTTATGATCGCGCTCAATTCCTTTAAGAAAGCGACCGCAATCAGCACCACCACGGCGTTCGATCTGCTCACGCCCGAGACGTTCAACGGCCTTGCAAACTACGTGCACGCCCTTAACGAGCAGGGCTTTGCCTCGGCATTTATGTACTCGCTCATCATCACGGTCACGTCGGTCGTGCTGATCTTGGTGTGCTGCTCCATGTGCGCTTGGTACGTGGTTCGCGTCAACAGCAAGATCTCGAACTTCTTCTATTACCTGTTCGTGTTCTCGATGGTCGTACCGTTCCAGATGCTCATGTTCACGCTGTCCAATTTGGCGGACCGCATTGGCTTTAACACGCCGTTCAACATCTGCTTTATCTATCTGGGCTTTGGCGCGGGCCTGGCGGTCTTTATGTTCGCCGGCTTTGTAAAGAACATCCCGCTCGAGATCGAGGAGGCGGCCATGATCGACGGCTGCAACCCGGTCCAGGTGTTCTTTAAGATCGTCCTTCCCATCATGAAGCCCACCTATCTTTCGGTCGGCATTCTCGAGACCATGTGGGTCTGGAACGACTACCTGCTGCCCTACCTCACCCTCGACTCCACCAAGTACAAGACCATTCCTATCTTGATCCAGTACTTCCGCGGCGGCTATGGCCACGTCGAGCTCGGCCCCATGATGGCCTGCATCATGATGGTCGTTATCCCCATCGTCATCATGTACATCCTCTGCCAGAAGTACATCATCGACGGCGTGGTGGCAGGTGCCGTTAAGGGCTGATGCCGTAACTGTTTTGCAAGTTTCTGCGGCGCCCCTCAGCGCGGCGCCGCACATCGAAAGGTAAAGACATGGCCGAGATCGTTCTCAAACATGTTCAGAAGGTGTATCCCAACACCGAGTCCAAAAAGAAGGGCTTCTTTGGCAAAAAGAAGAAGACCGAGGAGAAGAAGCATAACCTTAAGGTTACCGAGGATGGCGTGCTCGCTGTAGAGGACTTCAACCTCACCGTTCACGACCAGGAGTTCGTCGTTCTCGTTGGTCCCTCTGGCTGCGGTAAGTCCACGACGATGCGCATGGTTGCCGGCCTGGAGGACATTACCTCGGGCGATGTGCTCATCGACGGCAAGCGCGTCAACGACGTGGCGCCCAAGGACCGCGACATCGCCATGGTGTTCCAGAGCTACGCTCTGTACCCCAACATGACGGTGTACGAGAACATGGCGTTTACGCTTGAGCTCAAGAAGGTCCCCAAAGACGAGATCGACCGCAAGGTTCGCTCCGCTGCCGAGATCTTGGGTATCACCGAGTACCTCGACCGCAAGCCCAAGGCGCTTTCGGGCGGCCAGCGCCAGCGTGTCGCTATCGGCCGCGCCATCGTGCGTGATCCTAAGGTCTTCCTGATGGACGAGCCGCTGTCCAACCTGGACGCTAAGCTTCGTAACCAGATGCGTGCCGAACTCATCAAGCTGCGCCACGAGATCAAGGGTACGTTCATCTATGTTACTCACGACCAGACCGAGGCCATGACCCTCGGCGATCGCATTGTGGTCATGAAGGACGGCGTTGTCCAGCAGATCGCCACGCCGCAGGAGGTCTTCAACCATCCCGCGAACATCTTCGTCGCCGGCTTCATCGGCGTGCCGCAGATGAACTTCTTCGATGCCCAGCTGGTGCGCTCGGGCGACGCCTTTACCGTCAAGACCGACGATATGAATGTCGCGCTGGCCCCCGAGACCTGCGCTCAGCTCGCCCTTAATTGGGACGGCGGCGACATGAAGGAGATCACGGCCGGCGTGCGTCCCGAGCAGATTCTGCTTGCCGACAAGGGCGAGGAGGGTGCGCTCCAGGGCACCATTGAGGTCACCGAGCTCATGGGTTCGACCGAGCACGTTCATGTGACGTCCCCCGACGGCCAGTTTGTCCTGATCATTCCCGTTGTCGACCTTGAGGCCAAGGGTGCGCTCAAGGCGGGCGACCCCATCTGGTTCAAGTTCGAGAAGAACGCGACCCATCTCTTCGATAAGGTCTCTGGCAAGAATCTTATTTAGGCCCGATCCAATCAGGCTCTCCTTTTGGGCGACTGCGGCTTTGCCATCCTTTTGCCGTGGTCACATATAAGGCTCCCCTCCCGTCCGCTGGGCGAGAGGGGAGCCTTTCTTTGTGCTGGGGCTACCCGTCCGTTAGGTTGTCTTGATCTGTAACAGGAGGAGGGCAAAATTGGGTCTAGATGTTACAGAGTGAGACGGCGTCGAGCTGCCTGTCCTTTCATCTCGATCTGTAACACGAAGGACTGATTTCGGCAGTTACCTGTTACAGATCGAGATTGTTTTAGCCGGCTTATCCTTTTGTCTCGATCTGTAACAGTAAGGGCGGATTTCAGACGTTAGATGTTACAGATTGAGATAAACCCTAGGGAAAGGACCGGTTTGTCTTGATCTGTAACAGGTAGGGCCGTTTTGGCCGAGTAGGTGTTACAGATTGAGACGATTTGGTCGAGGCGGGCTACGGGCAACACGCGGGCAAAAAAGCGGAGCCGCGTTGCCGCGACTCCGCTTTCAAGAGGATGGGTAAAGGAAACGAAATTAGCTCAGGTGCCAAATCTCGTCGTTGTACTGGGAGATCGTGCGGTCAGACGAGAAGGCGCCGGCGTTGGCGATGTTGATCAGCGCCTTGCGCATCCAGGCGTCCTGGTCCTCGTAGTCGGCTAGCACGCGCTCCTTGGTCTGGATGTACTCCTCAATGTCGAGCAGGGCCATAAACCAGTCCTTGCCCTTGATGTCGTCGTGCAGGCGCTGCAGACGCTCGGCGTTGCCGGTCGCCATAAAGGCAGGATTGGTGATAAAGTCCACCAGCAGCTTGATACCGGGCTTGCGGTAGAGTGCGCCGGCGTTATAGCTGCCGTCGGCGTAGAGCTGCTCGACCTGCTTGGATGAGGCACCAAAGGTGTAGATGTTCTCGTCGCCCACGAGCTCGGCAATCTCCACGTTGGCGCCGTCGAGTGTGCACAGGGTCAAAGCGCCGTTGAGCATGAACTTCATGTTAGAGGTGCCGCTCGCCTCCTTGGAGGCCAAGCTGATCTGCTCGGAGATATCGGCGGCGGGGATCACACGCTCAGCAGCGGTGACGTTGTAGTTCTCGATCATGACAACCTGCAGGTAGGGGGCCACGTCGGGGTCGTTGGCGATCCACTGCGACAGCGTCAGAATCAGATGGATGATGTCCTGGGCGATGGTGTAGGCAGGTGCTGCCTTGCCGCCAAAGATGATGGTGACGGGATGCTTAGGTCTGTTGCCGTTCTTGATGTCGAGATACTTCCAGATGATGTAGAGCGCGAGCATCTGCTGGCGCTTGTACTCGTGGATGCGCTTGACCTGGACGTCGATGATGGCGTTGGAGGGAATGGTCACGCCCTGCTCGAGCGCCATGAACTGGCGCATGATGGTCTTGGCTTCGGCCTTGGTGGCGGCCAGGCGCTCAAGAACATCCTTGTCGTTAGCGAATTCGGCGAGCTTGCTCAGGTCGCCGGTGCTGCGCCAATCGGTGCCGATCACATCGTCGAGCAGGCTGGCGAGCGCGGGGTTGGCGCCATGGATCCAACGGCGGAAGGTGATGCCGTTGGTCTTGTTGGAGAACTTCTCGGGATAGATCTCGTAGAACGGGTGAAGCTCGGTGTCCTCCAGAATCTTGGTGTGGAGTGCGGCGACGCCATTGATGGAGAAGCCAAAGTGAATGTCCATGTGGGCCATGTGGACGGTGTCGTGCTCGTCGATGATGGCGACGCGCGGGTCGTCGTGCTCGGCCTTGGCAACCTCGTCGAGCTTGACGATGATGTCGGCGATGGCGGGCGAGACCTTCTGCAGGCTGGCGAGCGGCCACTTCTCGAGCGCCTCGGCAAGGATCGTGTGGTTGGTGTAGGCGACCATGGAGCGCACGATGGTAACGGCCTCGTCAAACTCGATGTCGTGCTCGGTGGTGAGCAGGCGGATGAGCTCGGGAATGACCATGGTGGGGTGCGTGTCGTTGATCTGGACCACGGCGTAGTCGGCCAGATCGTGCAGGTTGCTGCCGCGCTCGACGGCCTCATCGATCAGGAGCTGGGCGGCGTTGCTCACCATGAAGTACTCCTGGTAGATGCGAAGCAGGCGGCCCTGCTCATCGGAATCATCCGGATAGAGGAACAAGGTGAGGTTCTTGGCGATCTTCGTCTTGTCGAAGTCGATGGAGCTGCCGGGGACCAGGCCGTCGTCGACACTTGCCAGGTCGAACAGACGCAGGCGGTTCTTGGTGGGCTGGTCGTAACCGGGCACATCGATGTTGACGAGCTTGGAGGTAACGGCAAAATCGCCAAACTCGACGGTGTAGGAGCGGTCGTCATCGATCAGGATGTCCTGCTCGCTAAGCCACTCATCGGGGACGGCCTTTTGCTGGTTGTCGGTAAAACGCTGACGGAACAGACCGTAATGGTAATTGAGGCCCACACCGTCGCCGGTAAGGCCCAGCGTGGCAATGGAATCCAGGAAGCACGCGGCCAGACGGCCCAGGCCGCCGTTGCCCAGCGACGGTTCGACCTCAAACTCCTCAATCTTGTTGAGGTCGTGGCCGGCAGCGGTGAGCTGGTCTTTAACCTCGGCATAGATGCCAAGGTCGATCATGTTGTTGATCAGCAGTTTTCCAATCAAAAACTCAGCAGAGATGTAGTAGAGCTTTTTCTTGCCATTGTTGAGTGGGCAGGCAGCAGAGCGCTCCTGCACGAGCTTGACCAGCAGTTTGTAAATGCGGCGGTCATCGAGTTGCTCGAGTGAAGTTCCAAAGGACTGTTCGGCAAGATCCGCAAGATTGATATGGGGCATGTTTCCTCCTGTGGCGAGTTGACGACATGTCAGAAATTCAAAAGAAGCCCGCGCGAGGGGATTGGAGTGGCCTCGCGCGGGAAAAGCGGTCGCGTCCGCACGGTGGGGCGGGGTCGGGCGCGGTGGCTCCTATTGAGGAAGCTCGATTTCGGCTTCCGCTGGGATGCGGAAGTAGGTCTCGGTCCAGCCGGTGAGCTTGTGCTCGAGTTCGCGGGTGATGGCGCCATCAAGCATGCGCCAAGTCCAGTTACCGCCCAGGGTGGCGGGGGTGTTAATGCGCGCCTCGTTGCCCAGATTGAGCAGGTCCTGCATGGTGTAGATGCAGGTATCGCTCATGCTGGCGGCGATGGTGCGGTTGAGCGCATCGGCCATGGACTCGCCTGCCTGCTGGTGGGTATACAGGGCCGCCTGCTCGCGCTGACGCGGGGTGGCCGTTCCCTCATACCAGCCGCGTGCCGTTTCGTTGTCATGCGTTCCGACGTAGGCGACGGTGTTGGCAATGTAGTTGTGCGGCAGGTAGTACGAGTTGGTGCCCTCAAAGGCAAACTGCAGGATCTTCATGCCAGGGAAGCCCGTGGTGTCGCGCATGTCGATGACACCAGGGGTAAGAAAGCCCAGATCTTCGGCAATGATGGGAAGCGTGCCGAGCTTTTCCTCGAGCACCTTGAAGAGCTTGAGGCCGGGTCCCTGCGTCCACGAACCATATGACGAATCGGGAGAGGAGAACGGCACCTCCCAAAATGCCTCGAAACCGCGGAAGTGGTCCAGACGGATGATGTTGTACATGTCGAGGGCGGCTCGGATGCGGCCTTCCCACCAAGAGAAGCCGTCTGCTTCCATGGCATCCCAGTCATAGATGGGGTTGCCCCAGTACTGGCCGGTGGCCGAGAACTGGTCGGGCGGCGTTCCCGCGACGCTGACGGGATTGCCGGCGGCGTCGATCTTAAAGAGCTCGGGCGTGGCCCACATCTCGACGGAGTCGCGCGAGACGTAGATGGGCAGGTCGCCGATGATCAGGATGTCGCGCTCGTTGGCATAGGCCTTGAGGCGGCTCCACTGGCGATCGAAGAAATACTGCGTCATCTGGTGGTAAAGCATGCGCTCGGGGTGGGCGGCGCAGATCTTGTTGGATGCCTCGCCGCGGCGGCGGAGCTCCTCGGGCCACTCCCAAAAGGCCTTGAGCCCGCACTCCTCCTTTACGGTCATAAACTCGCAGTAGGGAATGAGCCAGTCCTCGTTTGCCTGGATAAAGTCGTCGAAATCGGCTGGTTTATTCGCGGCGAAGCGCTCGGCGGCGCGGTCGAGGATTTGGCGGCGGCCAGCAAAGATAGCACCGTAGTCGACATTGCTGGGATCGGATCCCAGATACACGCCATTGATATCGCGCTGCTCCAGATACCCGGCTTCGATAAGCTCGGCAAAGTCAATGAAGTTAGGGTTGCCCGCGCGGGCCGAGAACGACTGGTAAGGCGAATCGCCGTAACTAGTCGTCGTAAGGGGCAGAATCTGCCAATAATGTTGTTTGCACGAGGCGAGGAAATCGACGAAGTCGTAGGCGTTCCAGCCAAAACCGCCGATTCCGTAAGGTCCGGGCAGGGATGAGACGGGCATAAGGACGCCGCTTGCACGCTCCATGGATGCGCTCACCAACCTTCTTGTTGTGGGGTCGGCCTGCCGATGGGTGTGCAGTCCGCCTCCGATGTTCTGATTCGATATGCCTATTGTAAAACATGTTGTTTAAACATGTACAGGCAAGATAAAAAAGTTGGTCGATTTTCGGCGAATGGTTACATGCCATGAAAAAGCCCCGACCTCACATCGTGAGATCGGGGCAAGAGCGGTATGTAGGTTTTTGCTACTCGGCGTCGGCGAAGCCGTTGGGGTTGTGGCTCTGCCAGTTCCAGCTATCGCGGCACATATCCGCGATGTTGTACTGAGCCTTCCAGCCCATCATGCGCTCGGCCTTTGAGGCATCGCACCAGTTGGCGGCGATATCGCCGGCGCGGCGCTCGCGAATCACATAGGGCAGCTCCTTGCCGCAGGCCTTGGAGAAGGCGGCGACGACCTCGAGTACCGAGGTACCGGTGCCGGTGCCCAGGTTAAAGATCTCGACGCCGGTCTTGCCGTTCATCCAGTTGAGGGCGGCAACGTGGCCCGAGGCCAGGTCGCAAACGTGGATATAGTCGCGCACGCCCGTGCCGTCGGGAGTGGGGTAGTCATTGCCAAAGACCTGAACGGCCTCGAGCTTGCCCACGGCAACCTGCGCGACATAGGGCACCAGGTTGTTGGGGATGCCCTTGGGGTCCTCGCCGATCAGGCCCGACGGATGGGCGCCGATGGGGTTGAAGTAGCGGAGCAGCACGACGTCCCACTCGGGGTCGGCGGTGTGAACGTCCATAAGGATCTGCTCGATCATCCACTTGGTCCAGCCATAGGGGTTGGTTGCGGGCTTCTTGGGGTCTTCCTCGGTGACAGGCGGGTTGTCCGGGTCGCCGTAGACGGTCGAGGAGCTCGAGAAGATGATGGACTTGCAGCCATGGTTGCGCATGACGTCGATGAGCACCAGGGTGTTTTCGATGTTGTTGTGGTAGTACTCGACGGGCTTGCTCACCGACTCGCCGACGGCCTTAAAGCCGGCGAAGTGGATGACGCGGTCGATCTGATGGGTGTCGAAGATCTTGTTCATGGCCTCGCGGTCGAGCACGTTGGCCTCGTAGAAGGTGAGGTTCTTGGCAGCCTCTTCGCCCACGATGGTCTTGACGCGGTCAACGGCGACAGCGCTGGAGTTGGAGAGGTCGTCGACGATGACGACCTGGTAGCCGCCCTCGAGCAGCTGAACGACGGTGTGCGAGCCGATAAAGCCGGCGCCACCGGTTACGAGGACGCAGGTGTCTTTGGGGTCGAGTGCTTTGGACATGCAGTCTCCTATCGAATCAGGAACACTTCTTGAGGGGAGTATAGCGCAGGCAGGGGTACCCAAAACGTGCAGGGCAGGAAAAGCAGATGAACATGCTAACGTACTCATGGAAATGTTTGGCGTGGGCATACCCTCGACCTTGACGTTTGCATATGAGCCGCCGACCATACGGTTTGCTGCCGTTCGTGGAAATCGTTGGGATGCGCCGGATGTACGCTAATATGTATGAGTTGAGCGACATATAAATAAACATGTAACGGAGTAGATATGTCACCAAACAGCGATTCCATCCTTTCCCAGGAGCTTTCGCGTCGCACTGCCCTCAAGGCCCTGTTCGGCGCAGCTTCTGCAGCCGTTCTTTTTGGTCTGCCCGCTCGCGCCCATGCTGCGGAGGCCACCAAGGAAACCACCGACAAGCTCAATGCGGCCCAGGCTCAGCTTGACGAGGTCCAGGCCCAGCTCGACAGCATCGCAAATGAATACGCGGCGCTGGCCAACAAGAACGCCCAGACCCTCAACGATATCGAGGGCGTACAGGGCCAGATTGACAGCACGCAGGCGCAGATTGACGAAAAGAAGGCCGAGCTCAAAAAGAAGCGCGGCGATCTTTCCGATCGCGTTTCCGCCAGCTATAAGTCGGGCGGCACCAACATCCTGTCGCTGCTGCTCGCCTCGGGTTCGTTTGAGGAACTCGTCGCCAATGCGCACTATGTTGAGAAGATCAACAAGAGCGACCGCGACGCCATCGAGGACATTCAGGCCATCCAGGAAGAGCTCGATGCGCAAAAGACCGAGCTTGAGTCGCAGAAGGCCGACTTGGAGAAGCTCAAGGACCAGCAGACTGCCCAGATGCAGGACATGCAGGCCAAGCAGCAAGAGGTCCAGACCGTGCTGAGCGGTCTTTCCGACGACGTCAAGGAGCTCATGGCTCAGCGTGATTCCGAGATTCTCGCTGCCGCCCAGGCCGAGGAGGCTGCCAGGAAGGCCGCCGCTGCCGCGGCCGCCGCGAACAAGAACAATTCCTACTCGGGTGGTTCGAGCTCGGGCGGTGGATCGTATGCGCCCGGAACTCCGCAGCAGAATGCCGGCTCGGGCAAGCAGCAGGCCGTCGTCAACGCGTGCTACTCCACGCCTTCGCCGGGTCAGAACTGGTGCGCGGCGTGGGTTACCAATGTCTTCCGTAACGCCGGCGTTGGCTACTTTGGCGGCAACGCGTGTGATATGTTTAACGCCTGGTGCTATAGCTCCGACCGCTCGGCGCTGCAGGTGGGCATGATTGTTGCCGACTCATCGCATAGCGGTACTGGCATACCGGGCCTGATCTATGGCCACGTGGGCATCTACGTTGGCGGCGGCATCGTTATGAGTAACGAGGGCGCCATCACGTCGAGGTCGCTTGACTCGTTCATTGGGTTCTACGGCACTGGCTCTGGCGTGCGCTGGGGCTGGCTCGGCGGTATTGCGCTGTCGTAACTGCGGCTTGAAGCTGGTTGGTCCGGGACTGCGGGCGAGGCATAAGGTTGCCTGCTCTACAGTCCTGCGCAAGACGAAGGCCACATTAAGTGGCCTTCTTTGCGTGCGGAACTCGCGACCAACCTTATGCCTCGCCCGCAGTCCCGGACCTTCCGGGTTCAAAGCGCGATACACCGGACTGGTTGTCTGATATAAAGATGGCGAAGGCCCCTTTCGGGGCCTTCTTTTTAAATAAAATTATCGACTCCGTGGACTTCGGTTTTGGAATTTGGAGCCGACGGCTCATCAAAGTGGAAAATGAAATATAACCTAGCTGCAATAATCGCCTTGTTGCGAACTCGAACTGATCATGTAGATCTAAAATAGTCGCAATATACAATTGTCGTGTGGTGCGTTGGGTCGGAGCTGCTGCGGGTCCTAGATGGATTGCGGTCTTGCGCCCCGATGTTCAAACAGGTTTCTCTCTAGACGGGAAGTTGCTCATGGACACCATATATGACGGAGACGACTGGGTCGATCATTATAGTTGGCGCCTGGTCGGCTCGGATGACAATGGGGATGTGGTGTTTGACGGACTATGTCCAAAGCATCTCCATCCTTTTGTCTCGTCGTTAATTGAGAGTTCCGCTCGTGTTGCCCCCTACAGCTCGGCGTCGCTTCATGATACGGACGTTTTGAAGACCATAAAGGAATCAATTGACGAGGGCACGATGAGTAGCTTGCTGTTTTCTCGCCTTGTGGGGCTAGATGAGATTGGCTCGAAACGACTGCTTGCGGGCGAAAAGGTGGAACTCACTTATCGGTCGATGATTTCAATCCTGCGGATGGCCGATGTTCTTCGCAAATAAATGAAAACGGGACAAGTGAGCTACGTCACTTGTCCCGTTATTAATTAAAGTGGACCGCGGCGAGCGGGCTATAAAAATTCGCCGACTCGGTGGACTTCGGGTTCTAGGTCTACGTCGAACTGCTCTTTGACTTTGGCTTGGATGTCGCGGATGAGTTCGTCGACGTCGGCGGCGGTGGCGTGGTCGGCGTTGACGATGAAGCCGCAGTGTTTTTCGCTCACCTGCGCGCCGCCGACAGCATGGCCGCGCAGGCCGGCATCCATGATGAGCTTGCCGGCAAAGTAGCCCTCGGGGCGCTTGAAGGTGGAGCCGGCGCTCGGCATGTCGAGCGGCTGCTTGTCCTCGCGGCGCTGGCGGTAGTCGTCCATGTCGGCCTTGATCATCGCGGCGTTGCCCGGGGCGAGATTGAAGGTGGCCGAAAGCACGGTAAAGCCGTCGTCGGCGATGCGGCTCTTGCGATAGCCCAGGTTAAGCTCGTCGACATCGAACTCGATGATGCTGCCGATGCCGCGGGTGCCGTCGTCGAGCATGCGGGCGGGCTTGTAGACGCGCACAGACTCCAGCACATCGGCCATGCAGGCGCCATAGGCGCCGGCGTTCATGTAGCAGGCGCCGCCGACCGATCCGGGGATACCCGAGATGGGCTCCATGCCGGTGAGACCGGCCTCGGCTGCCGCCGCGGCGACATCGGAAAGCAAGGCGCCGGCTGCTGCCGTGACGTGCGTGCCGTTGACCGTAATGTCGGAGAGGCCCTCGCCAAGCGCCACGACGACGCCGCGGATGCCCTTGTCACCGACGAGCAAGTCGGAGCCGTTGCCCACGATGGTGAGGGGCAGATCGCAGCGATAGCAGGTATCGAGCGTGGCGACGAGGCTCTGCTCGGTATCGGGCGTGACAAAGACGTCGGCCGGGCCGCCGATTTTAAACGTGGTGTGCTCGCGCATGGGCTCGCTCATCAGCACGTTGTCCTCGCCGGCAACGCCAGCAAGCGCGCACAGCAGGTCCTCGTTAAAAAAGTCGTTCTCGTGCATACGAATATCCGCCTTTTGGTGGTCGTTGTCATCAATCGATTGCAATATACCCCACCCGGACGGATTTGGTGCGCTGGCGGCGATAAAACAGCCGTCTACCGGATTGGTAAAGTGTTTATCATCGAGGTAGAGGGACGGTCGCTATACTTTCAAGGGATTGCGCGAATACTCGGAAGGAGCGAGATGGGCAACAAAGTTACTCTCAAGCAGATTGCCCAGGAGGTGGGGCTTTCCCCCTCGTCGGTCTCGCTTGTTCTCAATAATCGGCCCTGCCGCATCTCGGAAGAAAACCGCAAGCTCATCAAGGAGGTCGCGGCGCGCAACCACTATGTCCCTAACCAGATCGCGCGCAGCCTGGTCATGCGCGAGTCACGCACGCTGGGCCTTATCGTTCCCAATATCGAGAGCCGCTTTTTTGCCTCGCTCGCCGGCAGCTTGGAAAAGCGCTGCCGCGAGGATGGCTATGCGCTCTTTATTACCAGCTCGGGTGGAAGTGCCGACGACGATCTTGAGCTGCTGCGCCAGCTGGTGACGCGCGGCGTCGACGGCGTCTTTCTGGTAGTGGGTGACGAGTTCTCCGACGACCGCGCCCTGCGCGAAGAAGTCAGCCATCTGCCCATTCCGGCGGTAATGGTCGACCGTGCCATTGAGGGGCTCGAGTGCGACAAGGTGATGTTCGACCACGAGATGGGTGGCTACATGGCTACCCGCTATCTGATCGAGCAGGGTCACCGTCGCATTGCCTGCTTGGTTAATGCTCGCCGTTCCAATACGGGTCGTAAACGTCTTGCCGGCTACGAGCGTGCGCTGCGCGAGGTTGGCCTGCCGATCGACGCACGTTTGGAGTTTGAGAGCGAGTACTACATTCCGAGCGCATACGAGGCGTCGGAGGCGGTGCTCGCAACTGACGCCACCGCCGTGTTCGCAAGCTCGGATAACATTGCCCTCGGTCTGCTCAAGCGCTTGCACGAGATGGGTAAGAGCATCCCGGGCGATATCTCGGTCGTAAGCTATGACAACTCGGCGGCCGACGTTCTCTTTGAGCCGGCGCTGACCGCGATCGAGCAGGATCCTGGTGTTCTTGCGGAGCATGCTTTTGGCTGCATGTCCAAGCGTCTTGCCGGTAGGGGCGGTAGGCGTGCCGAAGAGGTCGTTTTGGAGCCGGCGCTTATCGTTAAGGGCAGCGTGCTCGAGCTTACTAAACACAACTAAACACGTTTATCAATTCATGCAGATTGGATGTGGAGTACCTGTGACAGACAATGCCGCAGGTGAATGTCGCGTTTTGTAGATCGATGCGATTGATAAGGGTGATAAAACGTTTTTTCACCATGATAAAACGTTTTAGCAAATATACTAGTCCCAACGAAAGGCTGCCGTATCGGAGGGCGACCGCACAGCGAAGGGACAAATACAATGGCTAAAACACTGGGGACGCCGTGGCAAAAGCTGGGCCACGAGGTGCCGGCTTCCGAGCTCGAGGGCGTTGACCTGTATTGGCGCGCATCGAACTATCTGTCCGTCGGTCAGATCTACCTTCGCTCTAACCCGTTGATGCGCAGCGACTTTGTCGACGAGAAAACCGGTGAGGTGCGCGACTTTGGTCGCCCGGACGTTAAGCACCGCCTGGTCGGTCACTGGGGCACCACGCCCGGCATCAACTTCCTGTTCGGCCACGTCAACCGCCTTATTGCCGACCACAACCAGAACGCCATTTTCTTGATGGGCCCGGGCCACGGTGGCCCCGCCGGCACCGCCCAGTCGCTGCTCGATGGCACCTACCGTGAGATCCGCCCCGACATCACCAATGACGAGGCCGGCCTGCAGAAGTTCTTCCGCCAGTTCTCCTACCCCGGTGGCATCCCGAGCCACTTTGCGCCCGAGACGCCTGGCTCCATCCACGAGGGCGGCGAGCTCGGCTACACGCTCAGCCACGCCTACGGTGCCGTCATGGACAACCCGAGCCTGCTGGCCGTGGCCGTGGTGGGCGACGGCGAGTCCGAGACCGGTCCGCTTGCGACTTCTTGGCAGTCCAACAAGCTCGTGAACCCGGCAACCGACGGTATCGTCCTGCCGATCCTGCACCTCAACGGCTACAAGATCGCCAACCCCACCATCCTTGCCCGCGTGTCCGACGAAGAGCTCACCAAGTTCTTTGAGGGAATGGGCTATAAGCCGCACTTCTTTGTCGCCGGCTTTGACGACGAGAGCCACGCAAGCATTCACGCGCGTTTTGCCGCGCTGTTCGAGCAGGTCTTCGATGAGATCTGCGACATCAAGGCCACCGCGCAGGCCCAGGCCGCCGCGGGTGAGACCGTGGTCCGTCCGGCCTACCCCATGATTGTGTTTCGTACGCCCAAGGGTTGGACCTGCCCCAAGCAGATCGATGGCAAGAAGACCGAGGGCTCCTGGCGCGCCCATCAGGTGCCGCTGGCGAGTGCCAAGGACACCCACGAGCACTTCCGCGTGCTGCGCGAGTGGCTGCGCTCCTACAAGCCCGAGGAACTCTTTACGCCCGAGGGCCAGGTGCGCCCCGAGGTAACGGCCTTTATGCCGACCGGCGAGCTGCGCATCGGCGCCAACCCCAATGCGAACGGCGGCAAGGTGCGCCGCGAGCTCGAACTCCCCGATATTCATGCCCACGAGATTCCCGTTGCAAGCAAGGGCCACGGCTGGGGCTCCACCGAGGCCGCCCGCGTCTTTGGTGAGTACACCGCCGACGTTCTGGCCAAGAACATGGACGATTTCCGTATCTTCGGTCCCGATGAGACCGCGTCCAACCGCCTGCAGGCTGCCTACAAGGTGACCAAGAAGCAGTGGGATGCTGGCTTTTACGAGGACGATGCCAACGACGAGCTGCTGGCCGGTTCCGGTAAGGTCGTCGAGCAGCTGTCTGAGCACCAGTGCGAGGGCTTCCTCGAGGCCTACGTGCTCACCGGCCGCTCGGGTGTGTGGAGTTCCTACGAGAGCTTTGTCCACGTGGTCGATTCTATGGTCAACCAGCACTGCAAATGGCTCGAGGCCACCAAGCGCGAGATTCCGTGGCGTGCCCCCATTAGTGGTCTCAACATTTTGCTGTCGAGCCATGTCTGGCGCCAGGACCACAACGGCTTCTCGCACCAGGACCCCGGCTTTATCGACCTGCTGCTCAACAAGGCCAACGACACGCATATCGTGAATGCCTACTATCCGGCCGACGCCAACATGGCGCTTGCCGTTGCCGAGCGCGTCTACCAGTCCACCGACTGCGTCAACGCCATCTTCTGTGGCAAGCAACCCGCCCCCACCTTCCAGACGGTCGACGAGGCCAAGTCCGAGCTCGCCGAGGGCGTCGCGACCTGGGAGTGGGCATCGACTGCCGACTCGCTCGCCGAGGCCGACGTCGTGGTCGCCACGTGCGGCGACGTGCCGACGCTCGAGGCTCTGGCTGCAACCGACATGCTGCGCGAGCTGGGCATTAAGGTGTGGTTCGTCAACGTGGTCGACTTGCTCAAGATCCAGAACGTCTGCGAGAACGACCAAGCCATCAGCGATGAGCGCTGGGCCGAGCTGTTTGGCTGCGGTGAGAAGCCCGTGCTCTTTGCATTCCACGCTTATGCCGGCACGATTCGCCGCCTGATTTGGAACCGCCCCGGCCACGACGCCTTCCGCGTCCACGGCTACGAGGAGAAGGGCTCCACGACCACACCGTTCGACATGCTGCGCCTGAATAACATGGACCGCTGGGCCCTGGCCGCCGACGTGCTGCGCATGGTCGACGCCGATAAGTTTGCCGAGCAGATTGATGAGTGGGAGGCTTTCCGCACCGAGGCCTTTGAGTTCGCGTGCGACGAGGGCTTCGATCACCCGGCCTTTACCGACTGGGTCTGGCCCGACGCCGCAGCCGCAACTGCTGCCGACGGCGCGCTCTCCGCAACGCAGATGACCGCTGGCGACAACGAATAGCATCCGGGACGGTCTCGCGCTGGGGCCTGCTCCGGGCGGGTTGCCTTGCTCCGGGAAGTGGGCTTCGCGAACTTCCCGGAGCAAGGCAACCCGCCCGGGGCAGGCCCTCTCGACCGTTTCGATATGCGGGGGCTGATTCTTTTTTATGCAGTGGGGACTTTGCTTACGCTGCCTTGGAAACCGTGCATTGAGCTATGGTCAGCCAAGATTACATTGCCGGGGCCGGGGAGGCATGCTTTGTTTTGAGAAGTTCGCGGAGCCCACTTCTCAAAACAAAGCATGCCTCCCCGGCCCTCGTCCGTGAACTTTTCCGCTGGGCGAGGTGGGCCGCGGGTTATCCGCTCCAATGTTTCCAAATGAATACGCTGTGAGCCGGAAAGGACGATTTTCCCCGCAAACACTCTAGTATGCTAAAGTACCCAGAAGACCGGCGGAGCTATGCCGGTTTTCTGTTCTATATGAAACGCAGTATGAGGAGGCTCACCAGATGACGGCCACACCGTGGGGATTCCGGGATATATTGCCCGAGGAGGCTCAGGCGCGCGAAGAGATCGCATGTACGGTGAAGGGCTGCTTTAGGGAGCATCATTACCTTCCGGTCGAGACGCCGCTGCTCGAGGACAAGGGTTCGCTCGAGGAGGGCGGCCGCATTGCGGACACGCCGTTTAAGCTCTTTGATGACGACGGCCGCCTGCTGGTGGTCCGTCCCGACAACACGTTGCCGATCGTGCGCTTGGTTTCGACCCGCATGCGCGCTGCCGACTTGCCTCTGCGCTTACGTTACGAGGCGCCGGTGGTTCGCGAGTGTCAGCGCAATGCCGGTGGTTCGCGCCAGTTTACGCAGTTGGGCTTTGAGCTTATCGGCGCGGGCGATACCTCGGGCGATGTCGAGATTGTCTCGCTGGTCGCCGAAGCCGTGCGCGAGCTGGCACTTCCCGATGCGCGCATTATCGCAGGCAGCGTGCGTCCTTTTAAGGAATTGCTCGCGGTATGCGAGGATCGTGAGCTGGCTGCCGAGGCCCTGCGCTGCGTGCATGCCAACGACTTTGTGGGCCTCGATGCCCGCGTGGCTGCCAGCGCCGAGTCCGATGCCGTCAAGGCCGCCATTAGCGAGCTGCCGCGCCTACACGGTGGTGCCGAGGTGCTCGACCGCGTGGATGCGCTGCTGGGGGCTGCCGGTATCGCCGCGCCGCTGACGCGCGAACTGCGTGCCCTGGTCGATGGTCTGGCTCCCGGGGACGCCCAGGTGCTGTCGTTCGACTTCTCCATCATGAACTCTTTCGATTACTACACGGGCCTGGTCTTTAAGGCCTATGCCGGCGGCTTGCCCGATCCGGTCGGCTCGGGTGGACGCTACGACTCCATCTTTACCGGTGCATTTGGCGACGGCATCGAGGTACCGGCGGCGGGCTTCGCCTTTTCGCTCGAGCGTCTGGAGGCCGCGCGTTCCTCGGCCGAGGACGCCGCTTCCGATGGTGATCACGCCGCGGGCCGTGGCGCCGAGGGTCCGCTGCGCATCGCCGTGCCCAAGGGCTCGCTTAAGGCTGATACGCTCGACGTGCTCGAGGCCGCGGGCCTGGACGTCTCTGAGCTGCGTGACCCCGGCCGTCACCTGATTGTGCGCGGCCGCGACGCGCGTGCCGGCAAGGGCACGGTCGGCGATATCGAGTTTGTCATCGTGCGCCCCAGCGATGCGCCTGCCTTTGTGGGCTGCGGTGGTGCCGATTGCGGCATCTGCGGTTGGGACTCGCTTATCGAGGCCGACCTTAACCTGCTGCAGCTGGTCGATCTGGGCTACAGCCTGTGCACCTTTATCGAGGCGGAGCCCGCGTGGCGCGCCGGTCAGGCCGAGCGCAACCATGCCCGCCGCGGGTCGCTTCGCGTGGCCACCAAGTATCCGCGCATCGCGAGTGCCTGGTATGCCGAGCGAGGCGTGAACGCCGACATCGTTTCGCTGCATGGCAACATCGAGCTGGGCCCCATCGTCGGCATGACCGATCGCATCGTGGACATTACCGCCACGGGCGCCACGCTGCGCGACAACGACCTGGTCATCACCGGTCGCATCATGGACTGCACGGCCCGCTTCTTTGTCAACCCGGGTGCCGCGCGCCTGGATCCGCGCGTGCGCAATCTGGCCGATCGCTTGGCGGCGGCCGTGAAGGACAAGCATTTTGAGCCCGTTGCGGGCTCGGCACAATAGCGCGAGCACGCACGGGCGCCCCAACGTCTGGGCTGCGGGTCGACTGGCGCCGCCGCCCGGCCTCTCGTTTTTCGAACATAACCTCGACCGATAGGGGATACCGATATGAAGACCATCAAGCTTGCTCCCGGTGAGCGCCTCGTTACCAACCAGCTCAACCGCAAGGGCGTGCTGCCGCAAAACATCGTCGACGCCGCCCGCGAAATCGTGGCCAACGTGCGTGCCAACGGCGATGCTGCAGTGCGCGACTATTGCCAGCGCTTTGACGGCGTTGAGCTGCAGAGCTTCCGTCTGCCGCAAGAGCAGATCGATGCCGCGCTCGAAGGCCTCGATCCGGCCTTTGTCGCCGCGCTCGAGAAGGCTGCGCGCCAGATTCGTGAGTTCCACCAGCGCGAGGTCGAGCAGAGCTGGTTTACCACGCGCCCGGACGGCACGATGCTCGGCGTTAAGGTGACCCCGCTTGCAGCGGCTGGCATCTACGTGCCAGGCGGCCGTGCGCAGTATCCCTCCACCGTGCTCATGAATGCCATTCCCGCCAAGGTCGCCGGCGTTGAGCGCGTGGTCATGGTGACCCCGCCGCAAAAGGACGGCCTGATCAGCCCCTACACGCTCGCCGCGGCAAAGCTCGGCGGCGTGGACGAGATCTATGTGGTGGGCGGCGCCCAGGCCGTGGCCGCACTGGCGTACGGTACCGAGACCATTCCGCGCGTCGACAAAATCACCGGCCCGGGCAATGCCTTTGTCGCCGCTGCCAAACAGATTGTCTCGGGTGACGTGGGTATCGACATGGTCGCCGGTCCTTCCGAGGTCTGCGTGCTGGCCGACGCCACGGCCAAGCCCATGGTGGTCGCGGCCGACCTGATGGCCCAGGCCGAGCACGATCCACTGGCAGCCTGCTATCTGGTGACCTGCGACGAGCAGTTTGCGCGTGAGGTCGAGGCGGGTATCGATATTCTGGTAGCGCAGTCGCCACGCGCCGAGATTACGCGCGCCTCGCTCGACAATGAGGGCACCATCGTGGTGGCCGCCGACATGGCCGCCGCCGTCGAGGCGGTGAACACCGTGGCGCCCGAGCACCTGGAGCTGCACTGCGAGGACGCGATGGGCCTGCTCGGCGGCATTCGCAACGCCGGCGCCATCTTTGTGGGCGCTTGGAGCTCCGAGCCGCTCGGCGATTACGTTGCCGGCCCCAATCACACGCTGCCGACCGGCGGCACGGCCATGTTCTCCAACCCGCTTTCGGTGGAGGAGTTCGTCAAGCGCTCAAGTGTCATTTGCTATACGCCCGAGGGCCTGCTCTCGGACGCTCCCGCTACGCAGCGTTTGGCCGAGGCCGAGGGCCTGTGGGCACACGCGCTTTCTGCCGCACTGCGTCGCCGTGTGCTGGAGCAGGGCGAGGATGCCGTGAGCGCCGAGTCTCTGGCCGCGGCCGACCTGACCAAGGTCGCCTGGCCGGGCGACGCCGTGGCGACGGTTGCCGAGGGCGTGGACCTGGCGGCTGCAAGCGCGAATGGTGCTGACGCGGTCGTCGAGGAGGCCTAATATGGCCGAGCTGACGCCCCGCATGAAGGAGCTCGTCCAGTCCTACTTGGCCGGCATTGAGCCCTACGATCCCAACTTTACGCCCACGCGCATCAACCTTTCGGCCAACGAGAACACCTATCCCGTGCCGGCCGGCGTGCGCGAGGCGGTCGACGCCGCCCTGGCTGCCACGCCGCTCAACCGCTATCCCGATCCCATGTCTAACGACCTGCGCGACGAGCTTGCTGCCTGGCATGGCGTGACGCGCGAGAACATCTGCGTGGGAAACGGCGGCGACGAGCTGCTCTATAACTATCTGCTGGCGTTTGGCGGCGCGGGGAGGACTCTACTCAACTGCCCACCGTGCTTTAGCGAGTACGCGTTCTTTGCGTCGCTCTGCCAGACCGAGGTGCGCGACGTGTGGCGCGACCCCGCGACCTTTGAGCTTGACCAGGCAGCTGTGCTCGCAGCGGCGCCCGAGTGCAGCCTGGCGATCGTGACCTCGCCCAACAATCCCACGGGTGACGTGGCACCGCTCGACTTTGTCGCGGCCCTGTGCAATGCCTGCCCCGGCGTGGTGATGGTCGATGAGGCCTACGTTGAGTTTGCCGACGATTCGTTTGGCGCGGCCACCACGGCGCAAGGGCTTATCGCCGAGCATCCAAACCTGGTGATTCTGCATACGATGTCCAAGGCGTTTGGCGCCGCCGGCACGCGTTTGGGCTACGTGATCGCGGCATCCGAGGTCATCGATGTGTTCGCGGCGATTCGCCAGATCTACTCGGTCAATGTGCTGAGCCAGGCGGCGGCGCTTGCCTGCGTGCGTGCGCGCGATGCGTATGCGCCCGTGGTGGCGCAAGTTACATCCGAACGCGAGCGCGAGCTGTGCGCCCTGCGCGCGATGGCTGCCGAGGGCATGCCCGTGGAGGCATGGCCGAGCGCGGCGAACTTTGTGCTCGTGCGCACGCCGCATGCCACGCGCGTGCGCGAGCGTCTGCGTGATGAGTATTCGATTTTGGTGCGCGACTTTAGCTATGCGCCGGGCCTTGCGGACTGTCTGCGCATCACTGTGGGTACGCCGCAGGAAAACGACGAGGTGCTGGCTGCGTTTGCCGCGCTGGTGAAGGAGGAGATGTAGATGGGCCGTTATGCCGAGGTGACCCGCAAGACGGGTGAGACCGACATTGTCGTCAAGCTCGACCTGGATGGAACCGGTACGTGCGATATCTCGACCGGCGTGCCGTTTTTCGACCACATGCTCAACGCCTTTGGCCGCCATGGCCTGTTCGATTTGACGGTGCATGCGGTGGGCGATGTTGAGGTCGATGCGCATCATACCGTCGAGGACACGGGTATTGTGCTGGGCGAGGCGTTCTGCCAGGCGCTGGGCGACAAGGCGGGCATTACACGCTTTGCCGACGCGGCGATTGCCATGGACGAGACGCTCGTGATGGCCGCCGTGGATATCTCGGGCCGCGGGCAGGCCTATTGCGGGTTGCCCGTGCCAACCGAGCGCGTGGGCACCTTCGATACCGAGCTGGCTGTCGAGTTCTTCTACGCTTTTGCGCGCGACGCCAAGCTCACACTGCATGTGCGCGAACTGGCGGGCGGCAACTCGCATCACATTATCGAGGCTGCCTTTAAGGCCGTGGGCCGCACGATGCGCCGCGCCTGCGAGCTCGATCCCCGCGTGCAAGGCATCCCCAGCACCAAGGGCTCGCTGTAACCGCCACAAAGGCAAATACCACCACAAAGGGGACAGGCACCTTCGTGGTGGTTTTGGATGATGGGAAGAGGAGGGTCGCGTGGGCGAACCGAAGATCGTGGTGGTCGACTACCACAAGGGCAACTTGTCGAGCGTCGTGCGCGGGCTTGCGCGCGCCGGCGCCGTCGCCTGCACGTCGGACGACCCGGAGCAGATCCGCAACGCCGACGGCCTGGTCATTCCGGGCGTGGGCGCGTTCTATGACGCGATCGCCTTTATGCGCCAGAGCGGCGAGGCGGACGCGGTGCTCGATGCCGTCGCCGCCGGAACTCCGCTGCTCGGCATCTGCCTGGGTCTTCAACTGTTTTTTGAGCGCGGCAACGAGGGCGTGCCTGCGGACGAGGGTGTGGTCGCCGATGGCAACGCCTCCGAGCAGGCCGGTGGCCCCTGGGTCGATGGCCTGGGTTTTATGCGCGGCTCGTGCACGCGCTTGGAATCGAGTCGCCTTAAGGTGCCGCACGTGGGCTGGGACCAGGTGCACATGACGCCCGCCGGTGCGGCCGATCCACTGCTTGCCGGTTTTGCCGAGGGTGCCAACATGTATTTCACCCACAGCTATGCGGTGGCCGACGATGCCGATGCCGCCGATGTGCTGGCGCGCACGCACTATACGCGGAGTTTCCCGTGCATCGTGCGCCACGGCAACGTGTGGGGCTGCCAGTTCCATCCCGAGAAATCCTCCGCGCTGGGTCAGCGCATCCTTAAGAATTTCGTCAGCATCGTCGAGGAGGTCGGCCGATGATCCTGTTTCCCGCAATCGATCTGATCGGCGGCAAGGTCGTGCGCCTGGAGCGCGGCGACCGCAGCCGCTGCAAGGTATATTCCGACGACCCCGTGGCCGTCGCCCGCTCGTTTGCCGAGCAGGGCGCAAGCTGGGTGCACGTCGTCGACCTGTCCGCGGCCTTTGGCGAGGACGAGGACACATGCGCTGCCAACTCGGCGGCGATTAAGGCCATCTGCGGCGTCGACGGTCTGTCCGTGGACGTGGGCGGCGGCGTCCGCTCGCTCGCGCGCATCGACGAGCTGGCCGGCTATGGTGCTCGCCGTATCGCGCTGGGCACCGTACTGGTGACCGAGCCGGGTTTTGCCGAGGTGGCGGCCCGCGGCTTTGGCGAGCTGCTGGTGGCTGACATTGCCGCACGCGACGGCCAGGTTAAGGTGAACGGCTGGCGTGACGGCTCGGGTGTGGCGCTCGACGATGCCGTGGCGCAGCTTTCCGAACTGGGCTTTAAGCATCTGGTGTATACCGACATCGCGCGCGATGGCATGCAGACGGGCATCGATGTGGCGGCGTATCGCCATGTGGCCGAGGTCGCGGGATTTCCCGTCGTGGCTTCGGGCGGCATCTCGACGCTCGACGACATCCGCGCACTGGCAGCGGTGGGCGAGGCCGCGATTGAAGGCGCCATTACCGGTCGCGCGCTCTACGAGGGCAACTTTACGCTGGTTCAGGCGCTGGCCGCCGCCCGAGGGGAGGAATAGCCCATGCTTACCAAACGCGTGATTCCCTGTCTGGATGTTAAGGACGGTCGTGTGGTCAAGGGCGTCAACTTCGTGAGCCTGCGCGATGCGGGCGATCCGGTGGAGCTGGCCCGCGCCTACGACCGCGAGGGTGCGGACGAGGTCGTCTTTCTGGATATTACCGCGACGAGCGACAACCGAGCGACGACCATCGAGATGGCGGCGCATGCGGCCGAGGAGCTGGCCATTCCCTATACCGTGGGCGGCGGCTTTCGCGACCTGGCGGGCATGCGCACCATGGTTGCCGCCGGTGCCGACAAGGTGTCGCTCAACTCTGCCGCCGTGCGCGACCCGTCGTTGATCAGCCAGGCCGCCGCGGCGTTTGGCAGCCAGGCCGTGGTCGTGGCGATCGATGCCAAGCGCGTCGGTTTGCCCGGCGCATCCGGTGCCGACAAGTGGGAGGTTTTCACGGCGGGCGGTCGCAACGCCACGGGTATCGATGCGGTGGCGTGGGCCGAGGAGGCGGCTCGTCGCGGCGCTGGCGAGATCCTGCTGACCAGCATGGATCGCGACGGCACCAAGGCCGGCTTTGATTTGGCGCTCACCCGTGCCGTGGCGCGCGCGGTGCCGATTCCCGTCATCGCGAGCGGCGGCGTGGGCACGCTCGAGCATTTTGCCGAGGGCGTGATCGAGGGCGAAGCCGACGCCGTGCTGGCGGCCAGCGTCTTTCACTTTGGAACCTTCAGCATTCGCGAAGTCAAAGAGTATATGGCATCGCAAGGTATTCCTGTGAGGTTGGACTTTTAATGCTGCGGCTTGTCCAGGTACCCGACCTTCCGGCTCCAACCCTCCTCGCGTACTTAAGTACGCGTCGTCGGGCTTGTCGCTCGGAATCTCGGGCACCTGGACAACCCTCGCCGACCTGCGATGTTCACGGTTATTACTTGGGAGAAATGATGACTGAGGTAATAGAAGCGTCCGAGCTCAAATACGACGCTCGCGGGCTGATTCCTTGTGTGGTTCAGCAGTATGACACCGGCGAGGTGCTGATGGTTGCTTGGATGAACGAGGAATCGGTGGGGCTGACGCTCAAGACCGGTACCACGTGGTTTTGGAGCCGCAGCCGCCAGGAGCTCTGGAACAAGGGCGCGACGAGCGGCAACATGCAGGCGGTCAAGGAGCTCTGGGCCGACTGCGATAGCGATACGCTGCTGGTCAAGGTCGACTCGCCGGGTCCGGCCTGCCACACCGGCAACCGTACCTGCTTCTTTAAGAAACTCGCGTAGGGCGGGCGCTCGACTAGGCGCTTGGCCAACCAGAAAGGATTGAACCATGGGTGTGCGCACTGCGAATGTTCGGGATGGAAATATCGGTGAGACGCTGACGGGGCTGGCCGAGGTGATTCATGGCCGTCGCGACGCGTCGCCGCAGGAGAGCTATACCGCTCGCCTGTTGACCGACGTCGAGGATGAGCTGCTCAAGAAGCTTGCCGAGGAGGCGAGCGAGGTGATCATGGCCTGCAAGGATAACGACCACGATCACATTCGCTACGAGGCCGGCGACCTGGTCTACCACCTGCTCGTGACGCTCGAGCGCTACGGCATCACCCTCGACGAGCTGGCCGGCGAACTCAACGCCCGCCGCCACTAGTCATTGGGGACGTTCTTAAACGACTAGTCGTTTGGGACAGTCTTTGCCGACGCTGCCAAATAACATGCCCAATTACTACGATGAAACTGGATCTGCTGACCACACGTCGGTTTTGAGCAAATCGTCAACGCTTCTACCTGCGGTTTTATTTTCCGCATTAAGCCGATGGTCGGAGGTTTGCGGTTTATCGTAGTAAACGGGCGTTCTTTTTGGCGGGCGGTGTTGCACGGGCGTCGGTGGTGAGCAAAACGACCTGTTTTCCTCCGTCCCCAAGGGGTCATTTGTGAAGAGCGTCCCCAACGACTAGTCTTAGGCGAGGGGCGTGGGCTCCCATTCGCCGGTAGCGTGGGGGATGTCGAAGGTTCGGTAGCCGTAGTCGTAGGCGTGGGCCTGAGCCTCGCGGATGTTCCAGCAAATATCGCAGACGCGGTGCGCGTCCGAGCCAAAGGTAATGGGCACTTCGGCGTGGGCGAAGCAACGCAAAAGGCCGGTCGAGGGGTAGTAATCGTCGAGCCCCTTGCGCGGCGCGGCCGTCGAGACCTCAACGCGGCGGCCCGTATCGTGTGCACACTCTGCCATCTGCTCCCAGAATGGCGCGGGGTCAAAGTCGGGTGCAAAGCCTTCCTTCGAAAAGCGCATGACCAGGTCGGGGTGGGCCATTACATCAAAGTTAAGCGGGCTTTCACAGGCGCGGCACCAGTCATCGACATAGCGCTCCCACACGCCGCGTACGCCCAGGTTTTCCCAAACATGCAGGTCGGTGTCATCGTCGACCCAGCCACAAAGCGAATCGGGCGTATCGGGACGAGCGACGTCCTCCGTCCCCGCCGTGCCCGCAGCACCGGCCATGATATCGCCCGGATCGCCAGTCCAGTGCACACTGCCCAAGCGCACTATGGCACCCGCTGACCAGCGCTCGACCAAAGGCTCGCAGCCCTCGTACCAATCGCATTCAAAGCCATAGATAAGCTCGAGCTCCGGCGCAATCTGCGCGGCAAGCTTGCGGGCGTCCTCAAAAGTCAAGCGATGTGCCGGCAGGTCGCCCTCGACAACCTGCACTTCGCAGTTGGCGTCCATGCTGGCGGGTAGGGTGAGGTGGTCAGTCGAGACCATGACGCGGCACCCGGCCGCAGCAGCGGCGCGAACGTTGTCCTCAAACGAGGCGTGCCCGTCCGAAAACGAGGTGTGGGTATGGCAATCGACCAGCGGGCAAGCAGGCATGGCGGCTCCTTTGCGTCAAGCGAATCCGCTCCATTGTAACGGCGCGGCCCTCGATGCGACGAGCGCGCCGGGGTGTCGGTTTCTTGCGGACAGGGAAAATCGCGCTCATCGCGCTCCGCCACATCTACGCCGCCCGCGATGTGTTAGCGTTTGGGTGAACAAAACGAGCCCGTGCGGAAAGGAGCCGGACCGTATGCCATGCGATAGCAAATCTCCGCTGTCCCGCGAGACCGATGCGCCCGAGACCATCGTCAAGCTGGAATGCGATATCGACGACGCGTCGCCCGAGGTGCTCGCCTACGCCGCCGACCGCCTGCGCGAGGCCGGCGCGCGCGAGGTGCATTGGCTGCCCCTCTATTGCAAGAAAGGCCGTCCCGGCTGGCAGCTGCAGGTAATCTGTACCCACGAGGATATCGAGCGCCTGCAGACGATTATCTTTTTGGAAACCACGACCAATGGCATCCGCCGCCAGGTTATGGAGCGCGTTTGCCTGCCACGCCGCTTTGAGCGCGTAACGACGCCATGGGGCGAGGCATCCGTCAAGGTAGCCACCCTGCCCGACGGCAGCGAGCGTGCGGCGCCCGAGTACGAAGACTGCTCCCGCCTCGCTCGCGAGCACGACGTGCCGCTCCAGCGCGTGATGCAGGCAGCTCAGAGCGCGGCACTGCGATTTGAATAGCGCGGCCGGCGACATCCCACGCCCAGCCACATTAGCCCCATCTCGAAAGGATCTCCCCATGAAATACCTCATCGCTTCCGACATTCACGGCTCGGCATATTGGACCGAGCGCCTGATCGCCGCCATCGAGTCCGAGCAGCCCGACCGCATCGTCCTGCTGGGCGACCTGCTCTACCACGGCCCGCGTAATGACCTGCCGCGCGACTATGCCCCCAAGCGTGTGATCCCGCTGCTCAACGCTCTGGCCGACCGCATCATCGCGGTGCGCGGCAACTGTGACGCCGAGGTCGACCAGATGGTCCTCGACTTCCCCGTCATGGCCGACTACGCCACGCTGTTTGACGAGACCGGCCGTGAGCTGTTCCTGACGCACGGCCACGTCTTTGGCGCCGGCATGCACAACAGCGTCGACCATGCGCCCGCGCTGCCCGAGGGCTCCGCGCTCGTCTACGGCCACACGCACATCAAGGCCAACGAGGAAAGCGCCGCGCACCCGGGCCTGTGGCTCTTCAACCCCGGCAGCGTGAGCATTCCCAAGGACGGTACGCACAGCTACGGCATCTACGAGGGCGGCGCGTTCCGTCACGTGATCATGGAGGAGGAATAACCATGGCACAGCATATGGCTCAGCAAAATGCCGAGGGTTCGCGCGACCTGTCCACGCTGGTCGACGCGTCGGCTGAGCTGCAGCATCTGGTGCAGACCATCTGGCGCCTGCGTCAGCCCGACGGCTGCCCGTGGGACCGCGAACAGACGCACCGCAGCATTGGCAAAAACATGATCGAGGAAGCCTACGAGGCGCTCGATTGCATCGAGGCGGACGACGTGGCACATCTGCGCGAGGAGCTGGGCGATGTGCTCATGCAAGTAGTACTGCATGCGCAGATTGCGGCGGACGCCGGCGAGTTTACGCTGGCCGATGTGGCACGCGATATCGACGCCAAGCTCATCCGCCGTCATCCGCACGTATTTGGCGATGCGGATGCCGATAACTCCGACGAAGTGCTCAAGATCTGGGACGAGGTCAAGCTTGCCGAGAAGGCTGCCAAGGACAAGGCCGTGGCGGCGGGCGAGGCTACGCCCGAGGGCCTGCTCGACGGTGTGCCCACGCATCTGCCGGCGCTGATGCAGGCTCAGAAGGTATCGCGCAAGGCGGCTGCCGTGGGCTTTGAGTGGGAGACGGTCCAGGACGTGTGGGACGAGGTAGCCGAGGAGCGTGCCGAGTTTGAGGCCGAGGAGCCCGGCTCGCCCGAGCGCGAAATGGAGTTTGGCGACCTGCTCTTTGCCTTGGTCAACGTCGCGCGCAAAGAGGGGATCGACGCCGAGAGTGCCCTGCGCGCCAGCACGGCCAAGTTCCGCCGTCGCTGGGCTGCGATGGAGGCCGCCGTGCACGAGGCGGGCGATGACCTCGCCGCCTGCTCAACCGCTCAACTCAACGACCTGTGGGACCAAGCAAAAGCAAGCGAGTGAGGCCTGCGTCTCTCACGGCATCCATTCGTAGAGAGGTCTCTACAAGCAAAAAGCCATATACAACGGAAGATGTGCCAGCTGCGCTTCGGCATCCCACTCGAGTTGCTTAGGGTGCAACACGTAAGCCATCCCAATCTTCTTGTTAAAGCGCGCGCGGAATCGGTCGAGGGAGATGGTTCCGTATCTGCGTGGCGACTTAACTTCGATGGGGCTGATGCGCGGCTTTCCGGCGGCATTGACATAGGGTCGGGTAACGAGGAAGTCGATTTCCATGCGCTCCTCCCCCTCCTTCTTTCCGCTTTGGGAATAAAAGAAGAGCCTGTGTCCATTGGCCTTTAGAGATTGGGCAACGTAGTTTTCGGTAAGCATTCCTTCGTTCAATCCGATGTCGCCGCGAAGCACGGCTCTGTAAACGTCTTCATCGGTATCGTTGTTGTCAGAGAAGGCAAGCGTTACAAGCAGGCCGGTGTCTGCCATGTAGCACTTGAGGGCCATTTGCTCCATGCTGAGTGAAAGGCCCACGCTCGGTTCGCTTGCGGCATAGCAGATATTGGCAATTCGCGCGTCTGCCAGCCAAAAGAAGGCTTCTTCGTAGGTGCGCATGCGTGCGTTTTTATCAAGTGAGGAAAGCTTGAATCGTTTTTCGTGCCTAGAGAGCTGACCCGGGATGCCATCGAGTACGGAGACGACTTTGAATTCGTAACCGGTTGCAAAACGAGAGATATCGTTGCGATAGAGCTGGACGATTCGGCGCTTCGAAGCGTCGACGGGCGCAAAAGCGCGCTGTTCAACATAGATGGATACCGGCTCAGGCATGCCACCTACGAGCATGTATTCGCGCATAAGGGAGAGCGCTCTGCGATGTAGGGCATCGGGGAGCGGCTTCATCTTGTTAAAACTCATGCGAATGAGATCGGCCAGTCCCTTTTCGTCCATGCCCCAAAGAAACTCCTCAAAGTCGAGGGGCTCAAGTTCCAGAGACTCTTCCTCGGATGGGATGACGATATCTTTAATGTTCTGCTTGATGCTGAGCAGGGATCCAGTTTCGATGTAGTCGTAACGTCCGTCTGCAACGAGATACTTGATGAGTCCGCGTGCTTGCGGGTACATCTGGACCTCGTCAAAGACGATAAGTGTCTCGTGTTCATAGAGTTTGACGTTATAGAAAACCGAGAGATAGAGGAAGAGCGAGTCGAAGTCAGTGCGATAGTCCTCAAAATATTGCTTAACTTCGGCAGGTGCTTGAAAGAAATCAATGACAAGGCAGGACTTGTATTCGGTTTCTCCAAACGTGCGGGCAAGCGTGCTCTTTCCGACGCGGCGGGCTCCTTCAATAAGAAGTGCTGTTTTACCAGCGCTTTCATGCTTCCATTTTAGTAGTTTGTCATAGGCTTTTCGTTTAAGCATGGCTACCTCGTACACGATATCCAGAACTTTTATAACCTGATTATGCACGATATCCAGAACTTCAGACCCTTAGAATTGCACGATATCCAGAACTTTGCACGATGTAAAAGTACATTATTGGCTCTTTCATTCGCAAGCCAGGTAAAGACGGTATGCCGATAGAAGAATTTAATGGTTGGGGGGCGACCTCTAGAGATGAATGTTCGGTGCAAAAACAAGCGCCCCAAAGAATGATTTCTCCAATTCATATGTATCCCTCGGCTAACTTAGGGCATAATGCAAAAAGTGCGATATGGCTAACTTACGGAGGCGCACCGATGGTGCACAGTCGGCCAGTCGCTTGCATCAACTACGTTTCCAAGTGAGAGGGAGACAGCATGAGTGATATTTTGGACGTCTACGGTCGCGAGGTACTCGACAGCCGCGGCAACCCCACCGTCGAGGTCGAGGTCGTGCTCGAGGACGGCAGCTTCGGTCGCGCGATGGTGCCTTCGGGCGCTTCGACCGGTGCTTTCGAAGCCTGCGAGCTGCGCGACGGCGACAAGGGCCGCTATCTGGGTAAGGGTGTCTCGCAGGCCGTCGAGCACGTCAACAACGAGTGCGCTAACGCCGTCGTGGGCCTCGACGCCTTCGACCAGCGCGCCGTCGATGCCGCGCTGATTGCCGCGGACGGTACCCCCAACAAGACCAAGCTCGGTGCCAACGCCATCCTGGGCGTGTCGCTGGCCGTTGCCCGCGCCGCTGCCGAGTCGGCAGGCCTGTCGCTGTATCAGTACCTGGGTGGCGTCAACGCCCACCTGCTGCCCACGCCCATGATGAACATCCTCAACGGCGGCGTGCATGCCGACAACAACGTTGACTTCCAGGAGTTCATGATCATGCCCGTGGGTGCTCCGAGCTTTGCCGAGGGCCTGCGCTGGTGCGCCGAGGTCTACCACACCCTCAAGGGCGTGTTGCACGAGGCCGGCCTGGGCGGCGGCGTGGGCGACGAGGGCGGCTTCGCGCCCAATCTCAAGACCAACGCCGAGCCGTTCGAGTACATTACCAAGGCCGTGGAGAAGGCTGGCTTTAAGCCCGGCGTCGACTTCATGTACGCCATGGATCCGGCATCGACCGAGTTCTACAACGCCGAGACCGGCATGTACGAGCTCAAGGGCGAGGGCGTTGAGTACACGAGCGCTCAGATGGTCGATTACTGGGAGAAGCTTGTCGACACCTATCCCATCATCTCCATCGAGGATGGTATGGCAGAGGAGGACTGGGACGGCTGGGTCGAGCTCACCCGCCGCATTGGCAACAAGGTGCAGCTCGTAGGCGACGACCTGTTCGTCACCAACACCGAGCGCCTTAAGAAGGGCATCGAGCTGGGCGCCGCCAATGCGATCCTGGTCAAGGTCAACCAGATTGGCACGCTCACCGAGTCGCTCGAGGCTATCGAGACTGCCAAGGAGGCCGGCTACGCTTGCATCGTGAGTCACCGTTCCGGCGAGACCGAGGACTCCACCATCGCTGACCTGGTCGTGGGTGTTAACGCCGGCCAGATCAAGTCGGGCGCCCCGTGCCGCAGCGACCGTATTGCCAAGTACAACCAGCTCATCCGCATCGAGGACGAGCTCGAGGGCAGCGCGCGCTACGCCGGTAAGGCCGCGTTCTACAACATTCGCTAAACGGGCGAATTTGGCGAGGGGGAGGCTGACTCGGTTCCTCCCCGCCTTGGCTGGATGCCGCAAAGAACTATGGGCGCTGGGCCATACGGCTCAGCGCCTTTTTTATGTCGAGCAAAGGCTGGCGAAGGCGGCGCGGGCGCTCGTGCTATAACTAAGGAACTTAGCGCAAACAAACCTCAACCGCACAAGGCGCACATGGATCAGATTTACGACAACAGGTACTATTCCGCCGGTTCGCGTGAGCCGTCGTCTCGTCGTGCGCGTACCGCGCAGCTTGGCGGGTCTGGTTATGCTGGTGCTGATCGCTCCAGGTATAGCTCGCCGGCGACTTCGCATCCCAATGTTCAGCCAAATAGTTCCTCGGATAGTCCGGTGCGCCCATCGCGTTCCGCGCATGCGTCGCGCCCTTCGACCCAGACGTCCGACAAGCCGCGCCGTCCCTCAAGCCGTCTTTCGGGCTCGGACTTCATGCACTACGCCAACGACAACGCAGTGGTCAAGGCAATTTACGACTTTACCCACGGTCCTCAGCGAGGGCTATTCATCGGCATTGTCGTTGCCCTGGTGCTCGTGAGCCTGTATTTCCCCGTGCGCGATCTGTACGTGGCAAAGCGTTCGAGCGATATCTTGGCCAAGCAGGTCGAGATTCGCCAGCAGTACAACGACGACTTGCAGAAAAGCGTCGACAAACTGCTCTCGGAGGAGGGTATCAAGGACGCGGCATCCAAGGACTTGGGCCTGGTGATGCCCGGCGAGAAGAGAATTGAAGTGCAGGGCCTGGACGACGATTCGGATTCGTCTTCGAGCAGGAAGTCGTCGAACGCCAAGAAGGCCAGCGAAGTTGCCAAGGAAATCGAAGACGTCGGTAAGGACGCGCCGTGGTACATCCAGGCGCTCGACATGCTGTTTGGGTTTAACGGTGTCGAGGGCCAGACGGTCGTGTCCAACGGCAAATAGCGCCCGGAGGGGAGCCTGCAATGGCAGATTGCAAACGCTATAAGGTAGCCGCGATCGACCTGGGAACAGTGTCGTCGCGACTGGTGTTAGCGCAGGTCGAGGCCGGGGCGATCGTGGAATCGTCCAAGCATACCGAGATCACCGACTTGGGCGAGGGCGTGGACGCGACGGGTCGCTTTTGCGAGGCGGCCGTTGAGCGCGTGCTCGCCGCATGCCGCATGTTTGTGGACGAGGCGCGTGCCTTTGGGGCCACGTGCATCTGCACCACATGCACGAGCGCCGCGCGCGATGCGTCCAATGCCGCGCTGCTGCTGGACGGCCTGCGCGATCTGGGGCTTGAGCCACAGGTGATTCCGGGCGAGGTCGAGGCACGCCTGACGTTTTTTGGCGTGGCGCACGACTTTGCTGGCGAGCGCATCATTGTTGCCGATTCGGGCGGCGGATCCACGGAGCTCGCGACGGGCGTCTATGCGCCGGAGCGCGGCATCTTTGCTCTGGAGGGAACGCGCTCGCTGGACATCGGTTGCCGTCGCGTGACGGAGCGGTTCTTCTCGGCGCTGCCGCCTGCGGACGGCGAGCTTGCTGCCGCTGCCGCGTGGGCAGGTGAGCAGTTCGCCGCCTATTTTGAAGGCCTGCCCAGCGACTTTGAGCGCGCCGAACGCCTGGTCGCCGTGGGCGGCACCGTCACCACGCTCGTGGCGCTCGTTCATAAGCTGGAACCGTACGATTCGAGCTTTGTGCACCTGCGCGAGCTTTCGCTGGATCAGGTTTCGGCCGCTATCGAGCGCATGTCTGTGTTGGATGCGGACGGCATCGCCGCTCTACCGGGTGTACAGCCCAAACGCGCGGGCGTGATCTTGGCGGGCGCCGTGGTGATCCGCGAGCTCATGCGAGCCGGCGGCTACAAGACGCTCACTGTAAGCGAGAACAGCCTACTCGCCGGCATGGCCGCTACCATCAACGAGGTTCTCGACGGTGCGACCCCCACCATCGCCTGGACCCCCGCTCTCAGCACCCTCTAAATAAGCTGCGGTGAAATAGTTCCTAAATAAGCTGGTAAACGGTATAAACAGGATCTATTCCACCGCAGCTTAGAGTCCCACCGGCATCTAAAAGAAACGAGCCCGCATCCCTTGGGGACACGGGCTCGAAAGCTCCATATGGTAGGGGCGGTGGGACGTCCGCGTATTTGCTGCGCAAATCCGCACCGGCTTCGGTCGCCTGCCGGCGCCCTCGCCGGCTCGCTGCGGACGCTGCGCGTCCGCTTGACGCTCGCCCCCTCGCGGGTTCGAGTCCCACCGGCGTCCAAATAAAACGGGCCCGCATCCCTGGGGGACACGGGCCCGAAAGCTCCATATGGTAGGGGCGGTGGGACTCGAACCCACAATCCTTACGGCGAGAGATTTTAAGTCTCCTGCGTATGCCAATTCCGCCACGCCCCCGTGAGACTAGAAGTCTAGCACAAGCCGTCCGTTACGCGTTGACGGCCATCGAGTGTTGGCCCGACTTCTCCAGGAACTCCTGGAACTTGGCTTCGTCACCCTTGTTTTGGTACTGCAGGGCCAGCAGGTATTCCAGGCGGCAGCTCTTGACCTTGTCGTCACCGGCCTCCTTGAGCATGCGCTCCAGCTCGGGAATATCGTTGTGGCGCTTGAGGATCATCGTGTCGTACATCAGCTGGCACTCGTGTGCGACTGCCTCGGCCTGACCGCCCTCAAAGCCCTTGATCTCGTGCAGCAGCTCCTTGGACTTTTTGCGGTCCTCCTGGCCAACGTAGTAGTTAAAGGCCTTAATGACCAGGTCGACACGCTGCATCTTGGGCAGGTTGAGTCCCAGCAGCAGGTCGAACATCTCGCTGGCGTGCTCGTGGTCCTCGCGCAGCAGATAGGAGTTCAGGCGCAGGTAGTCGCGGTTGTAGCGCGGGTACAGCATGCTGGTGAGTTTGCCGTCGAGCAAACGATCGAACTCGTCCCACTGCTTGGCGGCCATGAGCTGCTGCAGGCGTTTAAACGTGGTGCGTTTTTTGACGCTAAAGAACACCGACACGGCGATACAGATGATAACGACGGCGGTCCAGAGTGTGCGGGAATCGGGCATATTAGGGTCCTTAGTCACTCATAAAGCGAGCGGTATGACAACACGTACTGGATGTATTATACGCAGTGCGCAAGCAAACTGGCATAAAAGCTCATCGAGGCCGAGTGGCATCGCTCGCTGCGGTACACTTACCTAAAGTAAACCATGAAGGGAGACATTACCTATGAAGAAGATCGTTTTGGCTTGCGGTGCTGGCGCTGCTACTTCCACGCTCGTTGCCCAGAAGGTCGCCACCTTGCTCGACGCCAACGGTTACGCCGACAAGTACGAGATCGTGCAGTGCGCCATCTCCGAGGCCAAGGATTACTGCGACGAGGGCGCTGACCTGCTGATCGCCACCACCGTTGCCCCCGAGGGCCTCACCTGCCCGTACGTGAGCGGCGTGCCCTTCATGACTGGCATGAACCGCGTTGCTGCCGAGAAGGCCGTCCTCGACGTCATGGCTCAGTAGGCGCTGACTGTATGAGTGAGCAGAACGCCAACCCGGTCGAGCTCTTTGGCATGCGCGTTGCCCATGTGGGCATTAACGCCGCCGACCCGGCAGACGCCCTGGAGATTGCGGAGCTGTTCTCGACGATGATGGGTCTGCCCGTCATCGAGACCCCCGTTTCGTACTTTAACGATTCGCTGGTCGAGATTATGAAGCAGAACGGTCGAGGCGCCAAGGGCCACATCGGCTTTGCCGTCAACGACATTGATGCGGCCGAGAAGTGGTTTGCCGAGCGCGGGCTCGAGGTCAACGAGGAGTCGCGCGTGCTGCTGCCCGACGGCGGCACCAAGCTCGTGTACTTTAAGCGCGAGTTCGCCGGCTTTGCCGTGCACCTGTGCCGCGAGTAACGCACAAACTGCCATAGCTAACTAAAAATGGGGTAAGGCCACGTGACCTTGCCCCATTTTTAATGCCGAGAGGGTGACTGACGGGCTACCGTAAAACGAAGGTGAATGGTTTCCCGCGAAGTGAACGAGTGAAATCGAACCCCTGAAGCATCGACACTTTGGAGGCACCGTTTCCTGCGGTTTTGTCAGGTATTTCCTGCGGTTTTGGCGCCAAAAAGTGCGGATGCTTCGGGGGTCCAAAATAGATCGTTCACTTCGCGGAAAAGCATTCACCTTCGATTCGTGAGAGACGCCCCTACCGTGGCAGGCGAATCGTAAAGCGGCTGCCGACGCCCTCGACTGAGGTCACGCCGATGACACCGCCATGGCTATCGACGATCCACTTGGCAATGGCGAGCCCCAGGCCCGAGCCCTGCGCGCCGGCATCGCGCGCGTTGTCGGCACGGTAGAACCGCTCGAACGCGTGAGCTGCGGATTCCTGGTTCATGCCGATGCCCTCGTCCTCAACACTTATGTCGATCGTGCCCATGCTCGCATCGGGCGTTATGCCAAATGTGACAGTCGTTCCCGCACCCGAGTACTTGGCGGCGTTTTGCACGATCACACGCAGAGCCTGCTTCACGAGCGCCACGTCGACAGGCGCGTCGCAGCACGGGTCGTTGGCAAATGCAGCGTCAAAAGCCAGTCGATACGTGTGCTCGGCATCGATCATCTGCGATTCCTCGCATACCTCGCCGACCAGTGCGGCCAGGTTGGTATTCGCGCGCCGCAGGACCGTGCGCCCGGCATCGCCGCGTGCCAAAAACAGCAGCTGTTCCACGAGCTCTTGCATGTGCTCGCTTTCGGCCTTGAGGGATGCGATGGATTCCGCCAGCACGTCCGGGTCGTCTTTGCCCCAGCGGTCGAGCATGTTTACGTAGCCCTGAATCACCGCGATGGGCGTGCGCAGCTCGTGGCTTGCATCGTTGACAAAACGCATCTGCTGTAGCTTGGCCTCTTGCATCTGGCGCAGCAGGCGGTTGAGTGCGACCTCGATGCTTGCCAGGTCGGCGTCGCCGGTGGTGACGCTCGGCGAGTCGACGCTTGCGCGCTCGATGGCCTGCTCCAGCGTTTCCATCTTGCCGCTGGAGAGCTGCATGCGGCCGAGTTCGTCTACGCGCAAGGCCAGGTCGTTGAGCGGTGCCATGGTGCGGCGTACGCGGCGGGCACCGCCGAGCATGTTGAGCACGCTGATGACCTGCCAACTCACAACGACAAGGTAGAGAGGCCATAGCGCGACGAGGTCCTGCGCGAGGGGGAAGGTCTTGGCGGTACGCGCAAGCTCGACGGTATAGGTGAGCGTTGTTAGGTCCCAGCCGCGCGCGGGCGTCAACGACATGCCGTGAACGGCGGCGCCGGGGATCCATCCTGCGGTAAACGCGCCGTCGGGCAGCGTCTGGTTGTATCCATAGACGAGAATCGCCGCCGCAATCACCACCAGCAGCAGATCGAGCCAGACGTAGCTCATCAGGCGGCGCCACATATAGCCCCAGTTGATGGCGCGGGCGACGGAGGTGACGCGCTTGGCCTCGGCGTTACGCACGGCAGACATAGCCCACCCCGCGCACGGTTTGGATGATGCGGGTACCGCCGGCGTCTTCAATCTTGGCGCGCAGGTGCGCGATGTGTACGTCGACGTTGTTGGTGTCGCCCACGTATTCGTAGCCCAGCGCCTCGTGCGCGATGCGCTCACGCGTGAGTACGGTTTCGGCATGTGCCATAAGCAGGGCGAGGACGTCGAACTTGCGGGCGGTCAGCACGATGGGTGAGCCACCGACCATAACCTCGCGGCGGTCGGGATCGAGCGCGACCGAGTCAACGGTGAGCGCGGCGGGGGAGGGCGTGGCAGCGGTCTGGACCGTGTCGGTTGCCGGGGACATTGTGGCGATACCGGCGGCCGTGCCGCTCGCTACGCCAGCCCTGGCACCGGCGCCACCAACGCCCGAAGCCGCCCTCACGGCCTCCGAGCGCTTCAGCGCCACGCGGATCCGTGCGAACAGCTCCTCGATCGCAAACGGCTTGGTCAGGTAGTCGTCGGCGCCGGCATCGAGCCCGGCAACCTTATCCATCACGGCATCGCGCGCGGTGACCATGATCACCGGCACGTCCTTGTGCTTGCGGACACGCCGCAGGACCTCCATGCCGTTGAGCTGCGGCAACAGCACATCGAGCAGAATCAGATCGTAGTCGCGCTCCAGTGCCAGGTCCACGGCGGTGCGGCCGTCGGCGGCGTGCTCCACCTGGTAGCCCTCGTGCTCCAGCTCGAGCGTCACAAAGCGGGCGATTTTCTCCTCGTCCTCTACGATCAGGATCCGTGCCATGCGTGCCCCCGTCTGCGATTACTTGTCGTCGTTCAGATTTTGTTTGATGTCGTCCGCGGCATCGGCGGCGTGATTCATAAGGTTGTTGATGCTGCCGGGCACGTCGCCGTCGCTGTCGATGCGGTAGCGCATGCCAAAGAACAGGCCAATCAGCATCAGCCATATCGTGGCGCCCCAAGCAAACAGCGCGACGATGGGGATCAGGATGGGGATGTTGAGGATGATCGCATCGCGGCGCGTGGCGATAAACTTGGTATCCAGGCTCAGGCGGAAGAGCTTTTTGAGGTACTCCCACACGCTGTCCATCTTCTTGGAGAAGTCGGTCTTTTCGCTCGACTTTTCGTAGGCGGCCTGCGCGGCGACCATCTCGGCCGAGGGCTCATCGACTGGTGCGGACTCGGTGGCGGCGTGTGCCGACGTGGTCTGGGTCTTGCCCTGCGACTCAAGCCAAATGATGGCATCCAGAACGTTGCCGTCGGCGGCGTCGAGCGCGGCCTTGGCATCGGTGTAGCTCACGTTGCACTTGGTGCGGATGGTTTCAACTTTTTCGAGGTCGTCCATGACCTATCCTTTCGTTCGATGGGCGCGACGCCGGGCGATCTACCCGGGCGCGAGCGTTGCGTTCGGCGGCCTGCGTTGCGCGGTGCCGCCCCGCCCTCGGTCGAACTCTATAGTGCAGGTTATAGATTAAGCGATTCTTGAGCCAAGATTAATGTTGGATGAGTTTTTGGGTGGTGTGAGGGAGGAGCGGAATGTGTCTATTGGGTTGCGCGGGGGAGAAACGACTCACCTTTTGGGCTGCTGCCGAAGAGGTCTAATACTTTTCCGAGAAGTGAACGAGCTAAAACGGACCCCCGAAGCATCGACACTTTAAGGACATCGTTTCCTGCGGTTTCGATACTGGAATCCTGCGATCTTGACGACGAAAAATGTGGATGCTTCAGGGGTCCTAAAACAGACGTTCACTTCGCGGAAAAGTATTAGACCTCGATAGCGAGGGATGGTGAGCCGGTAGCAAGTCGGCGTCAAGGGTTGGTCGAGCAGGCGGTTTTCAGGCGACTGGAACATGGCGGGCGGCCGATCGCCTATACTGGTTGAGCTCAACTGGAGAGGTGATGGCTAGTTATGAAATCAATCAATGTTGCAGCAGCGATTATTCAGAAGGACGGGAAAATCCTGAGCTGCCAGCGCGGCTATGGCGAGTTTAAAGACGGCTGGGAATTTCCGGGCGGCAAGCTCGAGCCGGGCGAGACCGGCGAGCAGGCAATTGTGCGCGAGATTCAAGAAGAGCTCGAGGTCACGATCGGTAACCTCGACTATCTTTGCACGGTCGAGCATGATTACGCGACGTTTCACCTGTCGATGCAGTGCTATCTAGCTACCATTCTTTCGGGGGAGTTCAAAGAGCACGCTCACGAGGATATGAAATGGCTTGATACCAATAACCTGTGGGATGTCGATTGGCTTCCGGCAGACGTTAAAGTCGTTAGGGAGCTCGAAAAGAAACTCGGGCTTAAGTAAGAAAGGGGCGGGCGTCACATGGCGGCCCGCTCCTATTTGTTACTCGGCCTCGCTCAAATCGCTGAGCATAAACTCGTAAATGTCCTGACGCACGGGCGCATTGAGCTCATATTCGATTTCGACGGCGTTGTCGCCGCTCTTAGTTTTAATGGCTTCGAACTTGCCGGTCGGATGCATTTCGCCTAAGAAATAGAACTCCTTACCACCCTTATCGTCCTTGTTCTTTCGCATAAACAAATACGTCTTCAGGCCGTTTCCCGGCCATGCCTGCAGTCGCAAAATCTCGGGGGAGTTGAGCGTGCGGTTGCCCTTCGAGATTGCGATGAGCTTGCTCGGCGAAACAAAGCGGTCTTCATACTGAATTGACTCACTAATGTCGGGAGCCTTGTCATAGTTAATAAACACGGGGAATGTATTGGTCTTCTCATCGTAGAAGTATCCGCCAAGGTTTTGGCCGTTGATGTTCTTTTGCCAGTTCATCAGACGGCAAACCTCCTCGTACGTGTACTTGGCGTTGAGAACGAAATTTGTGTTTTCGTACGTCTCGGCATAGTCGAGTCGGTTGCGCTCAATACCAAAATCCAGCACCTCGAGAATCTGACGCTTGAACTCTGCGTTGCGCAGGGCGGTCGCAAACGCTTCGGTCAGACGAGGTCCGGTTCCATCGTCAATAAGCAGGGAAACGAAATCCTTAGGAGTGGCAAAGTCGCCCTTAAGGACTGCGATTGCCGACCTAACGGCGCTGTCCTTAAGCTGTGCGCGGTAGTTCCTAAGCGCGGCCTCGCGCATATGCCGATAGCCCTCGTGTCCGGCTTCGACGAGCGTTTGAAGCAAATAGAGGTCTTCGAATCGCTTGCCCGCGGCGAGCTTTTGCGAAATAAATTTGAGAATCTTGGTTTGATCAGAGGAAAATTGAACCGTGTAGTCCGGCTCGTATTTGGAAAGAAATGCGTGGTAGGAGCCTAAGCCGCTATTCTTGAAGATAAGCAGCGGATCGATAGAGCCGTTACGATCAAATTCGAGCAGCGAGGGGATCTTGCCGAGTTTTTAACGTAAGTCGAGATATTCGTTTTTCAAAAACCTGACGGAGGTGAAATCGCCGCCGTCGATGGCCTTGTAAATGCGTGCCTCGGAAATACGATCGAAGCTCACGGTCGAGCATCCGGGGATCGCCGAATCGCCCTCTTGAACAAGGCGGCGCAGGCGGTCTTTGTTATACGTCTTGTCACCCGAAAGCGCGATGGGCACCAAGAAGTTGCTCTGGTAGTTGCCAATAAAGTCGAGCACCAGTGCGTATTCCTTATCATCATTCAGGCGCAAACCTCGTCCGAGCTGCTGAATAAAGATGATTGCGGAGTCGGTGCGTCGAAGCATGATGATCTGATTGAGCGAGGGGATGTCGACGCCTTCGTTCATGATATCGACCGAGAAAATGTACTCGAGCTCGCCGGCTTCAAGTCGGCTGATCGCGGCATCGCGGACCTCATCGGAATCTTGACCGCTAATCGCAACCGTTCGATATCCGAGAGCGTTGAATTTGTGTGACAGTTCCTTGGCCTCGGCGTTTCGATTGCAAAAAATTAAGCCCCTGCGATTGCTTTTGGTGACGCTATATTCTTCGATCTTCTCGGTGATATGACGCACGCGCTCGTCGGACGTCAAACGCCCGAACAGGGCGATATCTTCGACCGTTTCGTCGTCAATCTCCAGATCGTGAATGCCAAAATAATGGAAGGGGGCAAGCATCTCCTCGGCCAAAGCGTCCTGCAGCGTGATCTGGAACGCGATGACGTGATTGAAAAGGGCAAAGACGTCATAGCCGTCGGTGCGATTGGGTGTAGCGGTCATGCCCAGATAAAACCGAGGCGTAAAGTGCGACATGATGGATTGGTAACCCTGGGATCCCGTGCGGTGGGCCTCGTCGATAACGATGTAGTCGAACTCATCGGGACGGAAATCGCTCAGATGTTTGGCGACCGAAGAACACATGGCAAACACGCAGGTAGCATTGCTTATATTCTTGCCAGTTTGATAGGTGTCGAACGTATAGGTACTACCTAAGAGGCGTTCGTAGCTTGCGCGGGAGGCGTCGATAATGCGCCGACGGTGCGCAAGAAAGAGGACGCGCCGGGGTTTAGTTGCGAGCACGTCGAACGCCGAAAGGAAGGTCTTGCCGGTGCCGGTTGCCGAGACCAGCAGGGCGCGGGTCTCGTCCTTGCGGTGGATTGCACCGAGCGCCTCAAGGGCGCGCTGCTGCATTTTATTGGGCTTGATTTCTTCGAGGTCATTCTGCGCCGGCGTTTCCGCAGATTTGAATGTCGGTTTCGATTTGGGCTTTGGCGGACGTGCCGATCGATATGCGGCATAGTTCTCAATCCAGTCTTGGGAAAGCAAAACGGTTGAGGTATCGTTCCACAACGAATTGAACTCGCCCCTCAGTTCGTTGAGTAGGCGGCTGTTCTCGACAGTCTGGTACAGCACATTCCATTCTTTATTGCAGGTGAGAGCGGTCTGCGTCATGTTGGAGCTGCCGACGATGACCGTGCTGGTTTCGCCCTTATCAAAAATGTATCCCTTGGCATGCAAATTACCCTGGAATACGCGAACTTCCATGTTGTCGTATTCCAGGAGCTTGCGAAAGACATCGGGTGAGTTGAAGTTGAGATAGGTGGACGTGAGCAGCCTGCCCTTAATGCCACGCTGCTTGAGCTCCTGGAACGTCTCGACCAGGATTTGAAGGCCGCCGTCTGCAACAAACGCTACGCAAAAGTCAAAAGAGCCGCAGGCTGAGAGCTGCTCCTTCATAACGGATAGTAGTGTTCCGCCTGTCGCCTTCGAGTTGGCGATAAGCTTGGGTGAATCGTTCTCGCGTGCAAGCGAGTCGAATTCAATATCAATCTGCTGCTGCGTAGTCATCCCGGCCAAACCTTTCGAAAGACTATGTTGGCGCCAGGATAACAGATCGATCGTTCGTGTTTTGGGCGGCTTTTCTTTCCGGTCTCGTTTTATAGGTGGTTGGGAGGAGACGTACTCTCAATAGCAAGCGACTTCCACGGCCCAGTGTCGTCCGTTGTCTGCGCCTTGGCGTGGCCTCGCCTGAATCCAGTTGCAAATGACCCGGAGACGATTCTGCAAGTTTTTGTCACTTGTAAGAAAAACTTGCATAATTCGCAAGTTTTTGTCATGCTGTGAGAAAAACTTGCAGATTGGGGCGAACGATGAACAGCCGGATGGTCCCTAGAAATCGATATCTCGAAAAATTGATTGCCTTCCGTGACACGGATGTCATCAAGGTCGTAACGGGTATGCGCCGTTGTGGCAAATCGACGCTTCTGGACATGATGCGCAAACATCTGGAGGATAACGGCGTTCCATCCGAATGTCTTTTGACCTTTAAGATGGAGTCATTTGAGCTGGAGGGCGTGCGTGATTGGCGAGAGCTTTACCGCCACGTGGACGGTCTAATGCCTGCGGGCAAGAGGTGCTATCTATTCTTCGACGAGCTTCAGGAGGTTGCCGGATGGGAGAAGACGATTAACGCACTTCGTGTCGACCGGGACTGCGATATATATGTTACGGGTTCGAATGCTTTTCTCCTCTCGTCAGAGATTGCGACCTTAATCTCGGGCAGGTATGTCGAGATTCGGATGCATCCGCTCGCTTTTTCGGAATATGTCGACTTTCTTGGTCCGACTGACGTCACGAATAGGCTTGCTGTTTTTGGCCGGGAGGATATTGTTGCACTCGACGATCTTCTTGACCGCTATCTGACGTTTGGAGGCCTGCCGTTCCTCGCTGCTTCAAAGCTGCCGGAGCAGGAAATGAGGGACTATATCTGGAGCACATACCAGACAATCGTCGGGCGCGATATTTTGGCTCGCGAAGCCCGTCGGGGCAGACGGTCGGTGACGAGCAGGAGTGTGCTCGACCGCGTCACTTCCTACTTGGCTGATAACATTTCAAACCCGACATCAATTAATAAGATCGTTGGAACGCTGGCAGAGAACGGGGCGAAATCCTCACACGGCGTCGTGGACACTTGTGTGTCCGCCCTTGAGGAGACCTATATCTTTTCGCACGCGCGCCGATTTGATATTAAGGGTCGGGACATTTTGAAGACCGGTGGCAAATTCTACATTGAGGATCTGGGACTTCGAGCTTTCTTGGATGGGTATCGCGGCAGCGACAGTGGGCGTGTTCTCGAAAATGCCATTTACAATCGCCTTGTCTATGACGGATACCAGGTCTTCACGGGTCATCTTCGAGATGCTGAAATCGACTTTGTTGCGATCGGCGACGGCTCGGATCGTAAGTTTATTCAGGTCACGGAGTCGATTGACGAGGAGGCGACGCGCAAGCGTGAATTGCGTCCATTTGAGTTCAGGTCGCTCGAGAAGATCACCGGCGGTTACGAGAAGATCATCATTGTTCGCCGGGGAAGCCATCCGACCGACATTGACGGCATCAAAATCGTTTCCGCAGTCGATTTCTTAATGGGTAGGCTTGGGGCTTAGAGCGTTTGGAGCACGTCTGTTTCCTATGCCTAGCGACATTGCCGCAGCTCGTGACGCCGCCGGCTCCTTCCTTTCCGTCAAGCGGCGCCAACTCAGCTGATCCGTTGGGGACGGAGGAAAACGGATTGTTTTCGGTGCGCCGCAGGTGATACGAATCCTGCGGCGCGCTGTTTTTTGCGCGGGGGCTTTCAGCTGTGTCCGCACGACATGTGACACTTGCCCTGTCGCCCTGCTCTGCCGCGGCGGCATGTACCTGAACAACGACCCTCTAAGGAGTTCGATTTTGATGAGTGACAACACCAAGCATCTCGCAAAGAAATGCGTTAAGGACGCGGGGCCGTGCCTCGCGTTGTGCCTTGCCGGCGCAGCGGTCGCGCTGCTGGCTGTTCTGGGGCCGTTCGACGTGCTCCGAAGTGTCAGCTCTCTGCACGTTTGCATGGCCCTTGCCGGCGCCATGATAACCGGCGGCGTGCTCGATCTGATTTTTTGGGTGCTTGACCCGTTTGGATGGAAAAATGAAGGGTAAGCCCTAAGGGATGGATGCCCCGCAGCAACAGGAGGTCCCCGTGATCTGGTTTACCAGCGATACTCATTTTGGACACGAGAACATGCTACGGCTTAGCGATAGGCCTTGGTCGGCTGTTGCGCAGATGAACGACGCCATGGTCGCCAACATTAACAGCAAGGTTGCTGCGGATGACGAGCTCTACATCTTGGGCGACTTCAGCTTTAAGATGACGGTCCAAGACGCCTATGAGCTGCGCAAAAGCATTACATGCAAGCGCGTTCATCTGCTGCCCGGCAATCACGATAAAGACTGGACGCAGTCTGCGGTAGCGGATGCTTTTATCGTTGAGCCGCCCATTTGCGTGCTCAAGATCGACCGCCAAAAAATCGTGCTGAGTCACTATCCCATGGTCGACTGGCAGGGCATGTCGCACGGCAGCTGGCATCTGCACGGGCATATCCACAGCTGCGGCGGCTCGTACAACAAGTTCAACCTCAGGCAGGGGCTGCTGCGCTATGACGTGGGTGTGGACGCTAACAGCTACGCCCCCGTGAGCCTGGAGGAGCTCAGGTCGTGGTTTGCGCAGGTAGACGAGCCGATGCGGTGCGTTAAATGGCCGTGGTGGGTCAACGCCACGGGTGACGAGCAGATCGAGCACGATCTCGAAGCCTATAAGAGGGAAGTGGTGATCCGATGACGGTCTATGTGACAGGCGATATTCACGGCGGCCTCGACATGCAAAAGCTGCGCGATTGGGAGCTTGGGGATAGCCTGACGAGCGACGACTATCTGATTGTTGCGGGCGACTTTGGCTTTCCGTGGGATTTCTCTGCTGAGGAATGCGCCGATATCGCCTGGCTGGAATCGCGTCCCTATACCGTGCTGTTCGTCGACGGCAACCACGAGCGTTTCGATCACTGGGTGGAGCGTCCCATGGAGCTGTGGCACGGTGGGCTGACGCAGCGCCTGTCGGATACCTCTCCCATACGGCGCCTGACGCGCGGCGAGGTTTTTGAGCTCGACGGCTCAACGATCTTTACCATGGGCGGCGCCACGAGCGTGGATAAGGAATACCGCATTCCGTATTCCAGCTGGTGGCCGCAGGAGCTGCCGGACGAGCGCAACTTTGAGGAGGCGCGGGCAAAGCTCGACAGCGTGGGCTGGAAGGTTGACTACGTGATCACCCACACCTGCTCTACGCGCATGCTTTCGCCCACGCTCTATCCGGGGCCTGGCTGGAATTATCCCGCCGTTGATCGGCTGACGGCATTTTTCGATGAGCTGGAAGACCGCTTGGATTACAAGCGCTGGTACTACGGGCATTTTCATCGGGATGCCAACCCGGCCGAGCGTCACACCGTACTCTACGACTGCATCGTTCACCTGGGCGACGAGCTCCAGCCCTGGGATGTTGCGTAGTGGCGGGGTGGCTGGCTACTCGGCCGTTACAGTGATGTTCTCCCGGTGTGCGCGGATAGCGTCCCAGCTAAAGTGCTCGACCAGCTGCTCGGCAGAGCGTGGCGTGGTGTCCGGCGCGATGCCCGTTTGCCTGGCGAGCCAGCCCAGCAGTGCCTCGGGCGTGCCAAAGCGGGCGCGGAGCTCGCCCAGGTCCAGGTCGCGGTCGCGCTTGGAAAGGCGGCGGCCGTCCGGCGACATGAGCAGCGGAATGTGCGCGTAGTGCGGCGTGGGAAGTCCCAGCAGATGCTGCAGGTAGATTTGGCGGGGCGTGGAGCCCAGCAGGTCGCATCCGCGCACGACCTCGGTGACGCCCATGGCAGCGTCGTCGACCACCACGGCTAGCTGATAGGCAAAAACGCCGTCGCTGCGGCGCACCAAAAAATCGCCGCACTCGGTGGCGAGCGCCTCGCATTGGGCCCCGTACGTGCGGTCCACGAATTCGATCACATCGTCTGCGAGGTCATCGACGGTGGGCACGCGCAGACGCGTGGCCGGGGCGCGCAGGGCGCTGCGGCGGGTAACCTCTTCGGCAGAAAGGCCTCGGCAGGCGCCGCGGTAGATGGGCGTGCCGTCGCTGGCGTGCGGCGCGCTCGCGGCGTGGAGCTCGGCACGCGTGCAAAAGCAGGGGTAGGTGAGGCTGGCGTCTTGCAGCTGGCGCAAGGCGCCCTCGTACAGGTCGAGGCGATCGTGCTGGTAGTAGGGGCCTTCGTCCCACTCGAGTCCCAGCCAGGTCAGGTCGTCAATCAGTTGAGTGGCAAGTTCCGGGCGCTTGCAGCGATCGTCCAGGTCCTCGATGCGCAACACGATGCTGCCGCCCTGGCTGCGGGCCGAAAGCCACGCGCACAGGCAGCTGAACACGTTGCCCAGGTGCATGCGGCCCGAGGGCGACGGGGCAAAACGGCCCACGACAGGTGCGGGAGAGGGAGTCGTCGTCGGCGCGTCCGCGGCGGGCGTTGGTATGTTGCGTGTTTTGATATCCATGCGGACGAGTATAGCGCGGGGCACGGTAGGGAAGGCGTTTCCGTGGCTCGCAAGTTGGCGGCGCTGCGCATTGCGCACGGTGGGTCTGCGGCCCAACGTCTCGATCGCCGTACGCCGACTCGACCTTATGCACGACAGAAACCCCGGCAGCTCTTCGCAACTGCCGGGGTTTCCGCGGAAAAGGGGGACATGATCCTCGAGCGAACGGGAAAGGGGCAACCGTTTTCGCTCAATTGGTTTATGCCCCTCGACTGACGGCTCAATCAGCGCATGCCGCGCCCACACAAAGCCGCTACACCTGTGACGGAGCTGTGAAGTGGTATCTATCGTTGGCGCGGGACTCGGCCAAAGAACGTCCCAAACGACAAATTTGTTGCAGTCCGTCGGTTCAACCCAATGATCCGTTTTCCTCCGTCCCCAATAGATCATTAGGAACGTCCCTAAGTGCCAGACTCGGGTGGGACTTTTGTCCCATTTGACGTTCCGTTGGCCCAGATATTCGTCATGTGTGTCCGCAAACGTGGGACAATGGCGATGTTGGTTTTACAGACAAAGGATGTGCCTATGAACGCCCCCGTTGCCAATACTTGTCGGCAGCGCTGCCTGTTTGCGCGATTCGCTTCCGTCTGCGTGCTCGTCGCGCTTGCGTTGTTGCTGCTGCCTGTCGCCGCGCACGCCGACGGCTACTCCATGACCCAAACCTATATCGGTGCCACGGTCGAGGCCGACGGCTCGCTGACCGTTGTCGAGGGACGCCAGTTTGATTTCGATGACGACATCAACGGCGTGTTTTGGGAGATCAATACAGGCTCTAACCAGCAGGGCGGTGCGGCGGGCGTCAATGTGCTGAGCGTCGAGGAAGACGACACCGCGTTTAACAAGGTCGACAGCGCAAACAAAGGCGACAACGGCGTCTATACGGTTGAGCAGTCCGACAGCGGCGTAAGAATCAAGGTGTTCAGCCCCCACGAGAGCGGCGACAGCGCGATCTATTACGTGAGTTACACCATGACCGGTGCGGTTATGAACTGGGCCGATACCGCCGAGCTCTATTGGAAATTCGTGGGCGACGGCTGGTCCGCGGATTCCGATGACGTCGAGATGGAAGTGCACTTCGCAAATGCCGCCGCCGGGACGGCGGCCGTCAAGGGCGATAACTTCCGCGCATGGGGCCACGGCCCGCTGACGGGCGACGTATCGCTCGATGCGGATGAACCCATGGTCACCTATACCATTCCCTGCGTGCATCAGGGCGAATTCGCCGAGGCGCGCATCACCTTCCCCAGCGATTGGGTGCCTTGGCTTTCCACTTCGAGCGAGGAGCGCATGCCGACAATCCTGAGCGAGGAGAAGGCATGGGCCGACGAGGCTAACGCCCGCCGCGCTCACGCTCGCATGATTGCCAATGTACTTGCCGTACTAAGTGTTGTCGCGGCGGTGGCCTTTACCGGCACAATCGTTGTGCTCAAGCTGCGCCGCCGCAAGCCCAAGCCGCTTTTCCAGGACGAATATTTCCGCGATGTGCCTTCGGCCGACCATCCCGCTGTGCTTTCGGCCCTCATGAGCTGGAACGAGGTGCCCGATCAGGCATATATCGCCACGCTCATGAAGCTCACCGACGACCGTGTGATTAAGCTGGAGCAGGCGACCGTGACTAAGGCTAAGAAGGGTCTGTTGGGGCGTGAAAAAGAAGAGCAGACGTATCGCGTGACGGTGGGTGATGCGGGCTGGAAGTCGGCCAAGGGCATTGACCACATGGTGCTCAAGGTCTTCTTTGCCGGTGCTAAGCCCGACGAGAACGGCGATCGCTCGCGCACGTTCGACGAGCTGCAGCACTACGTCAAGCAGCACGCTACACCCGTGGGCGACAAGCTCGAGGACTATCAGAACACCGTTAAGGGCAAGCTGGCCGATAGCGAGTACGTTGCCTCGGACGGCATTGTCGCAATGGTGTTTTGCCTGGTTCTTGGTATTCTGATCGCCTGTATTCCCGCGGGATCCATCTTCTTTACCGACGGCGCACAGGCGAACATTATCGCCGCGGTTATCTCGGTGCCGATTGTGCTGGTGGGTATTGGCGTGGGCCTTACGTTCCGCCGCTTTACGCCGGAGGGCGCCGAGGTGGCGGCTCGCTGCAAGGCGCTCAAGCATTGGCTCGAGGATTTCACGCGCCTAAAGGAAGCCGTCCCCGGCGATCTGGTCCTGTGGAATAAACTTCTGGTGATGGGTGCGGCGCTGGGTGTTTCCAAGGAAGTCCTGCGTCAGCTTGCCGAGGCTGTTCCTCCCGAGGTGCGCGAGGCCGACGGTTTCTACGACAATTACCCCTGCTACTGGTGGTACTACCATCATTACGGCAACGAGTCGCCGATGGATTCGTTCGACGGCGTGTATCACGAGAGCATCCGTGAGCTGGCATCGAGCTCCGACAGCTCGAGCGGCGGCGGAGGCGGCGGCTTCTCGGGCGGCGGAGGCGGCGGCGTCGGCGGAGGCGGCGGCGGAACGTTCTAGCGGTCGTAAATTATGGGATGGGCTTTTCTCGACAGCCGTCGGGGGAAGCCCATCCCTTTTTATGCGCTACCTACGAAGACTGTCCCCAACGACTAGTCACTGGGGACGTTCCTAAATGACTAGGTATGGCTGCTGGGCCTAGGCTGTTAGGTCGAGTTCGTAGAGGAAGCTTTCGCGCGGCATGTCGTGACGGCGCTCTTCGCGGTTGGCGCGGTGCGTGGCCGTGCGCTTAAAGCCATGCAGCTCGTAGAACTTCCACGAGCAGTTGGAGTCGGTGTACAGGTGCGCCCTCGTCGCCCCGCGCGAGGATAGGTACGAGACTGCGGCGTCGAGCAACACCGAGCCAACGCCCAGGCCATGGACGTCGCGATCTACGGCAAGCAGCGTGACCTCGTTGTCGTGTGGCAACGGGCTGCTTTCGAGCAGGCGGTTGTTGGTTCGGATGGTTGCGCGCACAAACGAGAGATACTCGGCGCAGGCATCGGGCTCCAGCTCGCGCATTTGCGATAGCAGTGCGCGTTCGGTATCCAGCCAATGTTCCTTAACGGTGGCGCCGGAGCTCTGTCCCGCACGCGCGAGCGCAATGCCGCGTGCCTGACCGTCGATTACGGCAACCTGCGAAAACGTCGAAGACGAAAGGCAATAGGCGAGGTCGCACGCGGCCTCGAGGCGGTTGTACTCATCGTTATCCGAATTGTTATGCCAAAGCTGCTGCAGAATCAACGCGATGGCGTCGAAGTCTTCGGTATCAAACGGTCGGTAGAGAACCCGCGAGACCATGGTGCCTCTTTCTTTTGCGGATGCATATCGAGCACAATTCTACCACGCTATTGGCATCTAATTATGGTGCCCCTGTGTTCCATGAACTCACCGTGCCCGGTGCCGTGCCCATCCCCTCCGCTCGCAAACTTTTTCTGCATATGCGCCCGTTGCGGGGTGCATCGATGCGCTCGATGCGCTACATTGAATCAGTATTTTCAATGCCGCTGCGCGAGCGCTGCAGATTGACGTATCACCGACTCACGGAGCACGGCGGCGTACCAGACAGGAGGACTGCATGGGATCTGATGTGAAGATCGCACGCGCGTTGATCTCGGTTACCGATAAGACGGGCGTCGTCGATTTCGCACGGACGCTGGTCGATGACTTTGGCGTCGAGATCATCTCTACGGGCGGCACAGCTCGTGCCATCGAGGACGCGGGCGTCCCCGTAACCCCCATCGAGGAGTTCACGGGCTATCCCGAGATGATGGACGGCCGCGTTAAGACCCTGCACCCCAAGGTTCACGGCGCGCTGCTGGCCCGCCGCGATTCCGAGCAGCACATGCAGGAGGCGGCACAGCACGGCATTAAGCTGATCGACCTGGTCGTCGTCAACCTGTACGAGTTCGAGAAGACCGTCGCCAACCCCGAGGTCACCTTCGCGGATGCCATCGAGCACATCGACATCGGCGGCCCCTCCATGCTGCGCTCTGCCGCCAAGAACGCCGCGAGCGTTACCGTCATCTCCGACCCGGCCGACTATGATGCCGTCCTGGCCGAGATGCGCGAGACCGGTGGCTGCACCACGCTTTCCACCCGTCGTCGCCTGCAGGTGAAGGTCTACCAGACCACCGCCGCCTACGACACGGCTATCTCCCGTTGGCTCGCCGCCCAGGCAAGCGACGTGGCGGACACCTCTGCCAAGCTCGAGATCTCGCTGGAGAAGGTCGACGACCTGCGCTATGGCGAGAATCCTCAGCAGAAGGCCACGGTCTATCGCTTTGCCGAGGGCTGCGAGAATACCGCGAGCTCGCAGTTCCCGCTCGTGGGCTCCGAGCAGATCCAGGGCAAGCCGCTCAGCTACAACAACTATCTGGATGCCGACGCCGCTTGGAACCTGGTCCGCGAGTTCGACGAGCCGGCCTGCGTGATCCTCAAGCATCAGAACCCCTGCGGCTCCGCCGTGGCCGAGGACATCACGGCCGCCTACGACCGCGCCTTCGCCTGCGATCCCAAGAGCGCCTTCGGCGGCATCATCGCCTGCAACCGCGAGGTTCCCTATGAGCTGGTTGAGCACTTTGCCGATCAGAACAAGCAGTTCGTCGAGGTTATCATCGCTCCGAGCTACACTGCCGAGGCGCTCGAGCGCATGGCCAAGCGCCCCAACCTGCGCGTGCTGGCCACCGGCGGCGTGGACCACGGCGCCCAGGTGGAGCTGCGCTCCGTCGACGGCGGCATGCTGGTGCAGGAAGTCGACCACGTGACCGAGGATCCCGCGACCTTCACGTTCCCCACCGACCGCAAGCCCACCGACGCCGAGATGGCCGAGCTCGAGTTTGCCTGGAAGGTCTGCAAGGGCGTCAAGTCCAACGCCATCCTGGTCTCCAAGGGTAAGGCCGGCATTGGCATGGGCCCGGGTCAGCCCAACCGCGTTGACTCTGCACTGCTTGCCTGCGAGCGCGCCGAGAACTTCTGCGAGCGCGAGGGCGTGGAGAAGGGCGGCTTTGCCTGTGCAAGCGACGCGTTCTTCCCGTTCCGCGACAACGTCGACGTGCTTGCCGCGCACGGCGTGACCTGCATCATCCAGCCCGGCGGCTCCAAGCGCGACGACGAGAGCATCCAGGCCTGCAATGAGCACAATATTGCTATGGTCTTCACGGGGGCCAGGCATTTTAGGCACTAGAGGCTTTCCCAAGCACCCGACCTTGCCCCTCAAACCGTCGCTTGCGTACATTTAGTACGCGGCGCTCCTCTTTCGGGGCAATCTCGGGCACTTGGAAAACCCTTAATGGGATGTTGTTCTATCCCATTAAGCCGATCGGTCGCCTGACCGTATCGTCAAAATAATCTCTGCAAAAGACGGCTGCTCCGTTTGGAGGGCCGTCTTTTTGGTATAAGAGGACGGAATGACTAACACGAAAGGTATGACCATGCCCCAGATTGATGATGCCGAGCTGTTTGGCAATGCCGAGGATCAGCGTGCGTACGAGGACTTTTGCGCCAATCAGGAGGCGGTCGAGAAGTTCACGCTCGACAAGCCCGCGCTTGTCTGCCGTTGGCGCATGTCCAACAAAAAGGTGCCCATGCTCAACCGCCACATCCGCGCACTGTCCGAGCGCCTGGTGCAGGGCGAGCCGCTTACCCATAACATGCTCAGCTGGGCCAAACAGCACGTTGAGTGGTCGCTTGCCGAGGGCGATTACACCGCACACGACGGCGTGCTCATGCTGGTGATCGACGTCAACGGCAACGCCGCCATGACGGTGGGGGAGTACGAGCCGCTCGCCGATACGTCGGCCAAGGCGCTGCGCGCCCGCTCCGCAGGGGCCCGCTCCGAGGCCGACGAAACCGGCGTGGCGCCCGAGCTGCTCGCCGCCGTCAACAACGGCGAGCTTGCCTTTGTGGCGCCGGCGGACGAGTGCCTGTGCGGCACGGCGACGCTCATCGAGCAGCTGGCCCAGACCAAGGGCATCCCGGTCACGCGCGTAGACATTCCCGCGCAGCTTAAGGGCGCGCTGTTCCTAGTGAGCGACGAGCACGGCGTGGTCCCCGCGACCGAGACAGATGCCGCCGAGGCCGACGCCGCCACGGTCGCCTTCTTCGCCGAAGGCTACGAAAAGCTCCGTGCCCGCCGCTAAATGATTTTTCTGGGACGGGGATTAAAGAATCATTTTGGTCCCCGCCGCCGCTGCGAGTGCGAGGCGGACAAAACGCCCCCGCTCGCGAACAGTTCTGTCACCTTGGCACCGCGCGCGGTGCACACCTGCAGTTTCGCAGCCATAATGGTGGCAAGACAACCAAGAGGGGAGCGAAATCCATGGCGCTGATTTATGTCGTTGAGGACGACGAGCCCATTCGTCGTGAACTTGCCGACATCCTTGCTCGTGCCGGTTTTGAGGTCGAGGCCTGCGAATCGTTTGAGCATGTCTCGCGCGATATTCTCGCCGCCGCGCCCGACCTGGTGCTGCTCGATCTCACGCTCCCTGTCAAAGACGGCCAGCACATCTGCCATGAGGTCCGTCGCGAATCCGAGGTCCCCATCATCGTTCTCACGTCGCGCACGACCGAGATCGACGAGGTCATGGCCATGACGCTCGGCGCGGATGACTTTGTTCCCAAGCCCTACAGCGCGCGCGTGCTTGTGGCGCGCATCAACGCACTGCTGCGTCGCACCGCGGCGGCAGGCGAGCGCAGTACACTTGTCCACAAGGGGCTGGAGCTCGACCTCGCCCGCTCAATGGTCACCAACACGCAAACCGGCACTAGCACCGAGCTCACCAAAAACGAACTGCGTATCCTCTCACTGCTTCTGAGTCGCGCGGGCAAGATTGTTTCGCGCTCGGCCATCATGCAGGACCTGTGGGACTCCGACGCCTTCGTGGACGACAATACGCTCACCGTCAACATCAACCGCCTGCGTACCACGCTCGAAAAAATCGGCATCAAGGGGTATTTGACGACGCATCGCGGCCAAGGCTATTCGGTCTAGGGGCCGGCTATGTCGTTTGGCAAATTCTTTAAAGATGCGCTGCTTCCCGTCGCCGTGTGGACGTGCGGCGTGCTGCTGAGCTGCTTTGTGCTGACGGTCGCCGGTGCACCCGTTTCTATTGTGGTCGTGGCGGTCGGCGTTTCCTTTATCTTTGGTATGCTCGGCATCGTGGTCGAGTACGCGCGTCGCCGCCGTTTTCTGCGTCAGCTGGAGCGCGCGGCCGAGGAGCTCGAGAGCCCCGCATGGGTGCAGGAGATGGTGCAATGCCCGACCTATGCCGAGGGCGAGCTCGAGTACGAGGTCTTGCGCCGGGTGGGCAAAGCCGCTTGCGACGAGGTTGCCGAAGGCCGGCGTCAGACCGATGACTATCGCGACTATATCGAGAGCTGGGTCCACGAGGCCAAACTGCCCCTGGCGGCGGCTCATCTAATTTTGGAAAACCTGGATGGCAGCGAAGACGACCTGTCTCGTGTGGATGACCTGGGCCGTGAGTTGGCTCGCGTGGAGCGCTATATCGACCAGGCGCTGTACTACGCGCGTTCGGAAGTCGTGGAGCGCGACTACCTGATTCGCCGCTGGGATCTCAAGACCTTGGTGACGGGCGCGATTAAGGCCAACGCGCGCGAGCTCATCGCGGCGCACGTGGCCCCGGTGTGCGAGAACCTCGACTTTGAGGTCTTTACCGACGAGAAGTGGCTCGAGTTTATTCTGGGCCAGCTCATTCAGAACAGCATTAAATATGCGCGCGAGGACGGCGCAAAGATCGTGTTTTCGGGCGCGTTGCTGGACGAGGGCCTGGCGAGCGAGCGCATCGAGCTTGCCGTTGCGGACAACGGCTGCGGCGTGAGCGCGGCAGACCTGCCGCGCGTGTTCGAGAAGGGCTTTACCGGCGACAACGGTCGCGCCACCAAGCGCGCAACGGGCATCGGCCTCTACCTGGTGGCACGCCTGTGCTCCAAGATGGGCATTGACGTCACCGCGGCATCCGAGCCCGGCAAAGGCTTTGTCGTCACGTTTGCCTTCTCGACCAACAAATTTCAATACTTTGAGTAGTCGTCGCGGTGTAACGTCCCGGAGCGTCATTCACGTTAAGACAATTATCCCAAACGGGATAATTCCATCATGATGTGCTATGATTATCCCGTTTGGGATAATCATAGGGGATTAGCATGCAAGACTGGAATGAGCGAACGATTTTTGACCCAGCTGAACTCGGTGCATATTTGCGTGAGCGCCGGAAGAAGCTCGGTTATACCCAACGCGATGTGGCTGATTTCAACCAGTGCAGTTTGCGCTTTGTGAGCGAGCTTGAGCGTGGAAAGGCGGGTGCCAATCTTCGCCAAACCCTTCAAATCGCTAACAGCTTGGGGGTCGATTTGATCCTGAGGGAGAGGGGCGACGGCTCATGGCATTAAAGGTTTATCGTGAGTATCGGGGAACGTTTGAGCTGGTCGGAGAATTTGAGAGGGCCGACCCCGTAAACGAGACGTTTGCATATGATGAGGGATATCTTGAACGCGACGATGCTGCCGCACTCTCAGCTTCTCTTCCCTTGCGACATGAGCCATATGCCAGCAATGAGTTTTCGGCCTTCTTTTCGGGCATGCTTCCCGAGGGCCCGGTTCGGCATGAGCTGTCGATGCGTTTTCAAATCCCCCAGTCAGACTATTTATCGATGCTCGAGCGTTTGGGCGATGAGTGCGTTGGTGCCTTGAGGTTTCTCGGCGATGAGAAATCGAGCTACGATCCGGGCTATCGTCCTCTGCAAGACGAGGATTTTGAGGCACTTTCTAAGGCGGAAGTGTTTGAGATTGCAAATGATATGCAGGATTCGAGGCTGTCGTTGGCGGGCGCTCAGTCTAAAACCGGTTGGTTTTTACCGCGCGGTAAAGATGCAAAAAAGGCCGGGTCGGGGGATTGGATGCTGCCGCTCGGCTCTGCCCCCTCGACTCACATAGTCAAGATTGCTTCAACTAAACATCCGGATTTGCCGTTCAACGAATTAATTTGCATGACGGCAGCGTCTGCTGCTGGGCTTGAAATTGCCCGTTCAGAAGCTTCGGATACGATTCCTGGTGCGTTCTTTTCCGAGCGTTATGACAGAATCTGGAGCAATGAGCCGCCGTCGATGAGCGGATTCGATGTGCCTCTGAGGCTGCATCAGGAGGATTTTTGCCAAGCGGTTGGCTGGCCTTCGTATATGAAATACGAGACACGTCCCGATAGCTGCTATATGGCTCTTTGCGGCCGATTGATAAGAGAGCAATCGTCTAACGTAATTGCTGATACTCAAATGTTCGCTCGTCAGGTAATGGTCGATTATGCGTTGGGGAATTGCGACTCGCATCTCAAGAACCATTCGTTTCTTTATAGTCCGAGTTGGCGGGAAAAGAGGTTGGCCCCTGCATACGATATTGTTTGCACGACGATAATGGGATACGACCATAATCTTGGGATTGATATTGGGGATCACCGGGTGATCGATGGGGTGACTCCTGAAGATTTCGAATTCATGTCTCAAGATTTGCATCTGCCACTCAAGATGATCAAGAACATCGCGGCGGAAGTGGCTGAAGAGGTGTCTGCCCAGCTTGCAGAACTTGCCTCTGCAACCGGAGATTTGGGTCGGGTCGCTCTGAAAATTCAGACGGATTCCGTTGAGAGAATGAGGGTTCTGGAGCAATTCTCAGCCTAAAGCAAAGCGGGGCCACCGTAATGGTGGTCCCGCTCTTGGAAGACTTGGGCACGTGGGCTTGCGCTCCGCGATGCGTTAGGCGTACGTTTGCTACTTCACGACCAAGATGTCGCAGTCGGTGTTGCGCAGCAGGAACGTCGAAATTGAACCCAGGAGTGCATACTTGATCGAGGACAGGCCACGAGCGCCGCAGAGCACCAGGTCGGGCTTGACCACGTCGAGCATCTCGTCTTTGAGCGTCTCGCGAATGCGGCCGGCGCGAATCATGACCTCGACCTCGGGAATGTCGGGATTGGCCTTGGCCTCTTCGAGCTGCTTGGCGATGGAGTTCTTAAATGCCTCCTCTAGGCCGTTGACCAGATCGACCGGATAGGAACCGGCGCTCTCGAGTGCCGTGGAATCGATAACGTGGCCGATAATCAGCTTGGCGCCGTTGTTCGCGGCGACCTTGATGGCGCGTGCGAGCACAAAATCCTGCTGCTCAGTACCGTCGAGTGAAACAAATACCTTGGTGTAGCCCTCGTTCATGGTTTCCTCCTTGGTCTATCGCACGGGCGTGGGGCTCGTGCATCGGGCGGGCGCGGATGCGTGGCCGCCGGACACTTTATCTTGTTGCAGTTATACCCAAGGATTTGGGTTTGACCGCTCGCAATTCTGTGAACGGGCGAGTTTTTTGGTAAGGGTAGGCGCAGGCGCGCCGCCAACGGTTGATAATGGGACATCGCCCGCACCGTCCGCAGAACAATATCGGCGGGTGTCTAACGAGGGGGTCCTTTTGGATATCATCGAGCTTCTAAAATCTGCCTTCATGGGCCTGGTCGAGGGCATCACCGAATGGCTGCCTGTTTCGTCGACCGGTCACATGATCTTGGTGGACGAGTTCGTCAAGATGAACGTGAGCGAGACGTTCTGGAATATGTTCCTGGTCGTGATTCAGCTTGGCGCCATTTTGGCTGTCTGCGTCCTGTTCTTCTACGACCTCAACCCGTTTTCTCCCAGCAAGGGCAAGGAGGGTCGTCGCGACACCTGGGTACTGTGGGGCAAGATTGTGCTCGGCTGTATTCCCGCTGCGGCGATCGGTCTGCCGCTTAACGACTGGATGGAGGAGCATTTCTATAATGCTCCCGTCGTGGCGCTGGCGCTCATTGTGTACGGCGTGCTGTTTATTGTGATCGAGAACTGGCGCGCGAACAAGCGCGACCAGGCTGCTCTTGCCGGTTCGTTTGGTTCGCGTGCCGTGGTGGCGGGCGGACGCCCCGCTGGTGCGCATTTTGCCACTCCCGCTGCGGCTGCCGCTTCAGACGATGACGATAACCTGGACTTTGGCTCCATCACTACGCTCGAGGATCTGAGCTGGAAGACCGCGCTGGGTATCGGTTGCTTCCAAGTGCTTTCGCTGATTCCGGGCACATCGCGCTCCGGCTCCACGATCATCGGCGGCCTGCTGCTGGGCTGCACGCGCTCGGTGGCGTCTAAGTTCACGTTCTTCCTGGCCATTCCCGTCATGTTTGGTGCGAGTGCGCTCAAGCTGGTCAAGTACTTTATTAAGGGCGGCACGTTCGGCACCAACGAAATCGCCATCCTGGGCGTGGGCTGCGTCGTCGCCTTTGTGGTGTCGCTCATTGCCATCAAGTGGCTTATGGGCTTCGTGCGGCGTCACGACTTTAAGTGCTTCGGCGTCTACCGCATCATCCTGGGCATCGTGGTTCTCGCGTACTTCTTTGTCCTGGAGCCGATGCTCGGCCTCTAACTTAGTTGACGCTGCGCGACGGCCAGGGCGACAACTTGTCATTCAAAGGGGGTGGCATGACCAAAAGGTCTATGCCGCCCTCTTTTCATGCCAATTTGTTCGCCCTGGCCGCCGCTCGCTACCGTGGCCATGACATCGGCGGTTCCGTGATTGTCAATAGATTGGTGCAAAGCAACCTGACCCCAATGCACCAAATCCGCTGGGGCGGGCCTGACGGTGGCGCACGGAGTCGTGGTGTGATTTGCGTCGGTGTCCGCGCGGCTCGGTATACTGGTACGGCTCAAACTATGGCGCCGCCCGCAGGCGCGCCGTCCGTCAGATGAGGAGTCGCCCATGACCCAGCCCCTGCCCTGGGAAAAGAACGCCGCGGTACCCGTACCGCCCGCGCCGGAACCCGTGCCGCTCGATGCATACACCGCCCCCGCTGCGCCGGAGCCCGAGCTCGTTCCGCTCGACATCTACGACGCTCCCGCGCCGGCGCCCAAGCCCGCCAAGCCGCTCGTCGACATTGACAGCCTTAATCCCGCCCAGCGCGAGGCGGTCCTGTCCACCGAGGGTCCGTTGCTGGTGCTCGCCGGCGCCGGCTCGGGCAAGACCCGCGTCTTGACCTTCCGCATCGCACATATGCTCGGCGACCTGGGTGTTAAGCCTTGGCAGGTTCTTGCCATCACGTTTACCAACAAGGCCGCGGCCGAGATGCGCGAGCGTCTGGCGGCGCTCATTCCCAGCGGTACCCGCGGCATGTGGGTGTGCACCTTCCATGCCATGTGCGTGCGCATGCTGCGCGAGGACGCCGACCTGCTGGGCTACACCGGCCAGTTCACCATCTACGATGACGATGACTCAAAGCGCATGGTGCGCGACATTATGCAGGCGCTCGGCATCGAGCAAAAGCAGTTCCCCATCAACATGATCCGCAGCAAGATCAGCTCGGCCAAAAACGCCATGATCGGCCCCGAGGACATGCTCAAGAGCGCCGATAGCCCCAACGATAAAAAGGCCGCACAGGTCTACTTGGAGCTGGAGCGTCGCTTGCGCGCCGCCAATGCGATGGACTTCGACGACCTGCTCGTGCGCGCGCTTGAGCTGCTGCGCACCCGCCCCGAGGTGCTCGATAAGTACCAAGAGCGCTTCCGCTACATTAGCGTCGACGAGTATCAGGACACCAACCACGTCCAGTACGAAATCGCCAACCTGCTGGCCGCCAAGTACCAAAACCTCATGGTCGTGGGCGACGATGACCAGTCCATTTACAGCTGGCGTGGCGCCGACATCACCAATATCCTGGACTTTGAGAAGGATTTTAAAAACTGCAAGACCGTCAAGCTGGAGCAGAACTATCGTTCCACGGGTCATATCCTGAACGCCGCCAACGCCGTGGTACGCCACAACTCGCAGCGCAAGGACAAGCGCCTGTTTACGGCCGAGGGCGATGGCGAGAAGATCCAGGCCTTCCAGGCGAGCGACGAGCGCGACGAGGGCCGCTGGATTGCCGGCGAGATCGAGAAGCTGCATGCCAAAGGCACGAGCTACGACGACATTGCCGTGTTCTATCGCACCAACGCCCAGTCGCGTATCCTCGAAGATATGTTCCTGCGCGCGGGCGTGCCCTACAAGATCGTGGGCGGCACGCGATTCTTCGACCGTGCCGAGATCCGTGATGTCATGGCCTACCTTAAGATGATCGTGAACCCGGCCGACGAGATGAGCGTCAAGCGCGTCATCAACACACCGCGCCGTGGCATCGGCTCCACCTCGATCCAAAAAATCGAGCAGCTGGCGCGCGACAACCGTTGCTCGTTCTTCCAGGCTTGCGAGATTGCGTGTGCCGAAACCGGCATGTTTAGCGCCAAGGTCCGCAATGGCCTGTCAAGCTTTGTGTCGCTGGTGCGCGAGGGCCGCCGCATGGACGGCGAGCTCAAGGACGTCGTCGAGATGATTGTCGATAAGACGGGTCTGCTGCAGGCGTTTCGCGCCGAGGGCACCATGGAGTCTGAGAGCCGTGCCGAGAACATCCAGGAATTCCTGGGCGTCGCTGCCGAATTTGAGGAGACGCACGAGGACATCGAGGGTACGCTCGAGAGCTTGGAAGAGCTGCGCGCAGCTGGTGTTGCCGACGTGCCTGCCGGCGCCGAGCCCGTCGTGGTGAGCGCGCCCGCGCCCGAACCGGGGCCATTTGCCCCGGCATCCTCGTTTGAGGCACTCGTCGGCGCGCGCGATGCCGCAGGTTCCAATCCGCTCGATAGCCTAGCCGCCCCGGCGCTCTCGCCGCAGGATGCCCTGGCCGCCGCCATCGCGGGCAACGCGTATGCCGCGCCGACGGGGATGCCGGCGGGTGCCGTGCATGCCGACGAGATTGAGCGCACCTATGGTCCGCTCACCTGTAAGGCGCTACCGGCACTCATGGAGTGGCTGGCCCTGCGCTCCGACTTGGATTCCCTGGCCGGCGAGACGCATGCCATTACCATGATGACCATCCACTCCGCCAAGGGCCTGGAGTTCCCGGCGGTGTTCGTGGCCGGCATGGAGGAGGGCATCTTCCCGCACGTGCACGACTTTGGCGGCAGCGATGACCCGGGTAAGCTCGAGGAGGAGCGTCGCCTGGCCTACGTCGCCATCACGCGTGCCCGTAAGCGCCTGTTCCTGACCTATGCGGCCACGCGTCGCACCTACGGCTCGACCTCTGCCAACCCGCGCTCGCGCTTCCTCAACGAGATTCCGTTTGAGGATATCGAGTTTAGCGGTATCGGTTCTGCCGGTTTTGAAGGCACGGGTTGGGAGAAGCGCGGCGACCGTCACGGCACCTTTGGCTCGGGCATGGGTTCGGATATGTACGGCGGCAAGGTATTTGGTTCGCATACGCGCTCGACTGGCGGTTCCGGTTCGCGCGGCGGATCGAGCTTTGACGATTTCTTTGGTGGCAGCAGCTACGGGACCGAGCGCCATCGTGGGGTCTCGCCCGACGCTGGCCGTGTTGCCTCGACCTTTGGCTCGGGCGCACCGCGAGCCAAAAAGCCCTCGTCCAAGGTGTCCCCGACGGTGGAGCGCAAGGTTGATCGCGCCAGCGCATCGCAGGACTTTGCCGCAGGCGATACCGTGAGCCACAAGACCTTTGGCACGGGTACCGTGATCTCGGTCGCCGGAGACATGATCGAGGTTCAATTCGAAAAGACCGGTCAGACCAAAAAGCTGATGAAGGGCTTCGCGCCGATCGTCAAGCTGTCGTGATCCTGGCGGACCTGGGCGGGCGTATAGGGCAACATCGCCTGCTCGGGCAGTCCTGCGCAAGACGGAGAGCACATTAAGTGCTCTCCTTTGCGTGCGGAACTCGCGATCGATGTTGCCCTATACGCCCGCCCAGGTCCTTGGGTAACGTTGCTGGACGAACGTCGCTTTGCTCGTTCGCTTTTTAATCTGGAGAACCGGGTGGGCTGAATACTTAGACATGGCAAGGGGCTCCCCCGTTAAAGAACGGGGGAGCCCCTTGTTGCGTTTTGAATGGTGCGCTTGGCTTTGATGATTGATGATTTTATACGATTCAGTATAATTTCAGATAGACGCTAAAATGTAACCGAAATGAAAACGGTGATTGTACATGCTGATAAACTGCCTCCCAAAAAGACTCTTCTCTTTAGAGCTCGCTATCGACCCGGAGCCAGTTGAGATGCAGATTCCTCGCATGTATCTTGAGCGGTATTCGCTTCGCTTGGCACGGCTCGGCATGTCTAAACAGGGCCGTTTTATTGTTGCGGAACCAAAGGAACCGCCCAGTGTCATTTCGGCGCGAAATCTCGTCAGTGCGGTGCGCAAGTTAGATGTTCACCCGGTGGTAATTTGCTGGGATGCTATGGATTTAGGTTTTATGCGCGCACTTTCTTCGGAGGGAATCGCATATATCCGAGATGAGCGAAATGCGTTCCTGCCGTTTATCGGAGCCGTTATTTCCGATGAGGTGCTGGGTGCTTCTCCCGCTGCTCCGCTTTCGCCCCAATCTCAACGAATCGTCCTAAATCTCATTGCGGGACGATGGGTTGACTGCTCCGCCGGCGACCTAGCGCGTCTGTGTGGCAAAAGCGCGGCAAGCGTCAGCGGCTATCTTTCGGAAATCGCCGCTATAGCTCCTGGGTTGATTATGCGGGACGGCAAAAAGCGTATATTGTGCGACGCCGGGCTGTCGACCGAGACGTTGCTAGATGGGTTTGAGGACTATCTTCGCACGCCAGTTTTAGAGCGAATCCGGCTCAAGAAGGTTATCGAGAGAACAGAGCTACGTGCCGTTGATGCGCTGCTTTCCGGTGTGTCTGCCCTTAGCTATATGTCCGACCTTGCCCATGAAGACTCTGCTCCAACCATTGCTCTCGAAAAATATCAGCTAGAGGCCTTGAAAGAGCATATGGGCGACAGATGGCTGGAGGCTCAGTGGTACGAACCGGCGGCAGTTGTGATTGAGGTCTGGTCGTATCCCGTGGACGCGCCGTCCGATATTAGTTTTGACGCGACGGGTTTGCAGTGTGTCGACCCGTTTTCCTTATACGTTGCTTGCGCAAAAGCAGATTACAAAGAAGATCGTCTGCTCGACGCGGTCGAACAGCTCAGGAGGACGATATGTCAAAAGTGAGGGGAATAGAGCGATTTGCCGATGCCATGAGCGGCTGTAAAGGCGGTTACGTCCTTATTGGTGGAGGGGCCTGCAGCGTTCTATTTGACAATGAGGGCGATTCGTTTAGAGCTACTGAAGACTTGGATATCGTCGTAATTGTTGATGGGGAAGGCGTTGAATTCGCCACTGCATTGTGGGCATTTATCAAAGCTGTCGGATATGAGACTGGGAAGGTCGGCGATGGAAAGTGCACTTACTATCGGTTCTGTTTGCCCGAAGGATCAAGGCAAGTCCTAGACTATCCCGGCCAAATTGAGCTATTCGCCCGACATCCTGATTTTGTGCTCGAAGATGAAACGAGCGAAGTGGCACCTCTTTCCTTTGACGGGGCCGTATCAAGTCTTTCGGCAATTATTCTCGACGATGGCTACTACGAATTTATTCGCGACAACGCAACGAACGTAGAGGGCATTACGTTGCTCGATGCGCTCCATATCATTCCCCTCAAGATGCGTGCACACATTGATATCAATAGGAGCTATGAAGAAGGGCGCCATTGCAACGATAAAGATCGACGAAAGCATCGCTCGGATATTGTTCGACTTGCGGGTTTGTTGCCGCCTTCGGCTCGCTTGGAGCTAATAGAGCAAATGAGGGCTGACGCCGGAGACTTCTTTGCGGACTTTTCTTCTTATGTAAATCGGCAGACCGATCGTAAAGAGAGAGCGCGTCTTCAGGACACATTATCGTTTCTCGAAAAGGTCTACCTATAGGCACCTTGATTCGTTATGTATGGTGAGGGGCTCTCCCGTTTGATGAGCGGGGGAGCCCCTTGTTGCTTTTTGATTGTCGTAACTAGCCAGAGGCTCGCCGGGACGGGACGCGGGGTTTGGTCGATCGCGAGTTCCGCACGAGCCGGAGAGCACTTAATGTGCTCTCCGTGCGAGCAGGACTGTCCGAGCAGGCGACCAAACCCCGCGCCCCGTCCCGGCGAGCGCTTGGGGACCGGTGGCCTACAGGTGGCTGATGATCAGTTCCATCTTGCCTTCGAGGTCGATGGAGCTGACGGTGCTCGGGGCCAGCAGGTGGCTTCCCTTGTGGACGGGGTCGCCGCAGACGGTGCCTTCGCCGTCGATGACCGACAGACACATGAAGGGCCAGCGCTGGTCGAGGGTTTTGCTGCCGTCGACGCGCACACGATCGACGGTGTAGCAGGAGTTAGACTCGAGCTCGGTCACGCCGTTCACCTCGGGCGCGGTCACCGTGCCGTCGGTCGGAGCCTGGGCATCAAAGTCGATGCAGTCGAGGCTCTGCTCAATGTGCAGTGGGCGCAGCTTGCCGTCGGTGCCGGGACGGTCGTAGTCGTACAGGCGATACGTCACGTCGCTCGACTGCTGCGTCTCCAAAATGAGCGTGCCGGTCTTGATGGCGTGCACGGTACCGGAATCAATCTGGAAAAAGTCGCCCTTGTGGATCGGCAGTACGTTGAGCATGTCGTCCCAGCGGCCGTCCTCGATCATCTGCGCGGCCTCGGCGCGGTCGTGCGCGCGCTGGCCGACAATGATCGTGGCACCGGGCTCGCAGTCCAGCACATACCAGCACTCGGTTTTGCCCAGGCTGCCGTTCTCGTGCTTGGCGGCGTACTCGTCGTTGGGATGAATCTGGATCGAAAGGTCGTCCTTGGCGTCCAGAATCTTAATGAGCAGTGGGAACTCCTTGCCCTCGCAGTTGCCAAAGAGCTCGCGGTGCTCGGCCCACAGCCACGACAGCGTGTGGCCTGCATACGGGCCTTCCGCAATCTGGCAGTCGCCGTTGGGGTGGGCCGAGATGGCCCAGCACTCACCGATGGGTCCATCGGGAATGTCGTAGCCAAATACGGTTTCGAGCTGGCGACCGCCCCAGATCTTCTCGTGGAAGATCGGCGTCAGCTTAATCAAATCGGACATGTTCATACCCCCATTGTGTTGCGCGGGCGTTGCACAAAACAGCTCAAAGCGAGCGCCCGGATGACTACAAAAACCTATGCCAACGTTACGTTGTGCAACTCAAAGCGGTCGCCAACGTTGCGCGAGACCGAATACTCAAAGGCGGCGCCGCTGTCCAAAAAGCCAATCTGGGTGAGCTCGAGCAGGGGAGAGCCAGGCTTGGTGTCCAAGCGCTCGGCTTCTTCCTCGGTTGCTGCCACGGCGCGAATGGTGCGGTGGAAGCTCGAAATCTTCAGCCCGCATTGCTCGCGGACAAAGCGGTAGACCGATCCGTACAGGTCCTTCTTTTTAAGGCCCGGAATCAGCTCGAGCGGCATGTAGGTGTACTCGATAACGATGGGCTTCTCATCGGCCTGACGCACGCGCACGATGTGATAGGCAAAGTCATCCTCGGCAATTCCCAGCTGGGCTGCGATGTCCGCTGGTGGATTAACAATCGAGAAATCGTAGACCACCGAGGTCACCTTCTCCCCGCGGTGCTCATATGAAAAGCCCTGGGCACGGTCGTTTTTGCCCTGGAAAAACGCCTGGCCGGGAAGTCCCGCCGTGTCCTTAACGTAGGTACCCGATCCACGACGGCTGGTAATAAGACCTTCCTCGGTGATTTGCTCGATAGCTCGTTTGACGGTGATTTTGGAAACGCTATAGAGCTCGCAGAACTCAACGACGGTGGGAAGCTTGTCGCCCGGTTTAAGAGCGCCATCCTCGATACTTCGACGAATATCTGCAGCTATCGCCTCGTATTTGGGAATCATGGAACCTCCTTTCCAACTTGATTGAGTATAAAAGAAAGTATAGTTAACACCTAAGCATCCCTATTATATATTGAAAAAGTTCGAGAAAGATATAATTAAAAGTCGCTTTGCATATAAATCAGAGCGCTCTAAATAGATAGACATATGAGTAATGTCGTGTTAAGCGGCCATTTGCGTTTCCCCAGATAAAACCTGCCAAAACAAACCTGTCCCTTTTTGGTAGGTTTTTGCTTTGGGAGCGGTACCATACAGGCAATGTTTAAACGAGAAAGGTGGGCCCCCCATGGAACCCAAGCAGTACTACATCGGCATCGACGTCGGCGGCACTTCGGTTAAGGAGGGCCTGTTCGACGAGGACGGAAATCTGCTGGCCAAGGCCAGCGTGCCCACGCCTCCCATCGTTGACGCTGCGGGCTTTGCCGCGGTGACCGAGGCTATCGACCAGGTGGTCGCCAAGGCGCAGATTCCGCGCGCCTTTGTGGCAGGCATTGGCCTGGCCGTTCCGTGCCCCATCCCGGCGTCGGGCGATGCCAAGGTCAAGGCCAACATTGCCATTAACCTGCCCGAGCTCAAGATCGCCATCCAGGAGCACTGCCCTGATGCGGTCGTTAAGTATGAGAACGATGCCAACGCCGCTGCCATGGGCGAGGCCTGGCTCGGTTCTGCCAAGGGCGTGCAGAACGTGGTGATGGTCACCATCGGTACCGGCGTGGGCGGCGGCGTTATCGTTAACGGCGACGTGGTATCGGGCGTTGTGGGTGCCGGCGGCGAGATTGGCCACATGTGCCTGAACCCGGCCGAGGAGCGCACCTGCGGCTGTGGCGGCCATGGCCACCTGGAGCAGTATTCCAGCGCCACCGGCGTGGTGAGCAATTACCTGGCCGAGTGCAAGAAGGCGGGCGTCGAGCCCATCGAGCTCACCGGCCCCTCCGATTCCAAGGACGTGTTCCAGGCCTGCCGCGAGGGCGACAAGCTCGCGCTGGCCGCGGCCGACACCATGGCCGACTATCTCGGTCGTGCTCTGGCACTTATCGCCAACGTGGTCGACCCCGAGATGTTCCTGATTGGTGGCGGCGCGTCCGCTTCGGCCGATGTCTACCTCGATAAGGTTCGCGAGCACTTCCAGCGCTACGCGCTTTCCGCCTCGCGCGAGACGCCCATTAAGGTCGCTTCGCTCGGAAACGACGCCGGCATCATCGGTGCCGCCTACGTAGCCCTGCGCGCCGCCGGTAAATAGCTGGTGCAAGGGGGTCAGGTTACTTTGCACCAACATGGTGCAAAAGGGACAGCCTTGGCCCCCATACCTGCCACAAAATATGCCGTGGCCCTTCCGTCTGCGAAGGCTCGGCATCGGCGTGCTACCATAGCTACGTCCAAGTACACATATCAAGTGGAGGATATCCATGGCAAACGTTCTTGTCTTTGGTCACCAGAACCCCGATAACGACGCCATCATGAGCGCCGTCGTCCTGTCCCAGCTGCTTAACCAGGTTGAGTATGCCGGCAACACCTACGAGGCTTGCGCTCTGGGCCAGCTTCCGGCCGAGTCCGCCAAGCTGCTCGCCGATGCCGGCATTGCCGAGCCCCGCGTGATCGAGTCCGTCGAGGCCGGTCAGCTCGTCGTCCTCACCGACCACAACGAGTCCGCCCAGTCCGTCGCCGGCCTTAAGGACGCCACGGTCTTTGGTGTTGTCGACCATCACCGCATCGGCGACTTCGAGACCGCCGGCCCGCTGCACTACATCTGCCTGCCCTGGGGCTCCAGCTGCACCATCGTCGCCAAGCTCGCCGGCGTGCTCGGCGTTGAGCTTTCCGACGTCCAGGCCAAGCTGCTGCTTTCGGCCATGATGACCGACACGCTCATGCTCAAGAGCCCCACCACCACCGATGTCGACCGCGCCATCGCCGCCAAGCTCGGCGAGCAGGTGGGCGTCGACCCGGTCAAGTTTGGCATGGAGGTCTTCCTTACCCGTCCGTCCGGCTCCTTCACCGCAGCCGAGATGGTCGGCAACGACATCAAGATGTTCGAGCCCGCTGGCAAGAAGCTGCTCATCGGCCAGTACGAGACCGTCGACAAGAGCCGTGCGCTCGGTATGATCGACGAGATCCGCGAGGCCATGCGCGCCTACGCCGCCGAGAAGGGTGCCGACGGCATTGTCCTGTGCATCACCGACATCATGGAGGAGGGCTCGCAGGTCCTGCTCGAGGGCGAGACCGAGGCTGCTCAGAAGGGCCTGGGCATTGCCGACGAGCACGACGGCGTCTGGATGCCGGGCGTCCTCTCCCGTAAGAAGCAGGTCGCTGCCCCCATCATGGCCGCCTGCTAGGTTTAGTTGACCAAACGCCACGACCGGATCGCGGACGCCCCGCGCTCCGGTCGTTTTTTGTGCACGGCTCCGCGTCGTCTCTTGGACAGGCGCGCCCGTGCCGTTGAGCAAATAATGTTCAACCTGTGGTTCCGCTTTTCGGCCACGCCTGCGTGCTTGTCGTGCAGGGTAGGCTAGATGCAAGCGTAATACGTTAGAGCGCGGCGCCGCCACTTGGGCGGGCCGTGCTTTTTTAAGACGGGAGCTTTCCCGTGAAAGGAGCCGCCCATGGCAGCAACTGAGCAGCTGTTCAACGTTCGTGAGCGCAAGCGCTTTGAACGTCACGACATCTGGGAGCGCATCACCGAGAACGGCACGATTTCCGCCGCCGTCATGGTCTTCGCCGCCATCGCCGCCGTCATTTGCGCCAATACCGATGCCTACGAGACCATCCATCACTTTTTGGAGACCCCGCTGTATGTGGGTCTGGGCAACCTTACGGCCGGTCTCACCGTTGAACTTTTCGTCAACGACTTCCTCATGGCGATTTTCTTTTTGTTGGTGGGCATTGAGCTTAAGTACGAGATGACGGTCGGCGAGCTCAAGAACCCGCGCCAGGCCATGCTACCCATGCTGGCGGCCGTGGGCGGCGTCGTCGTTCCCGCCTGCATCTATCTCATCTTTAACCATGCCGGCGCGCACAACGGCTGGGCCATTCCCATGGCAACCGATATTGCCTTTGCACTGGGCGTGCTGTCGCTTTTGGGCAACCGCGTGCCCAACGGCGTGCGCGTGTTCTTCTCGACGCTCGCCATCGCCGATGACCTCATCTCCATCGCCGCCATCGCCATCTTCTACGGTCAGAGCCCCAATCCGTTTTGGTTGGGCGCCGCCGCGCTGGTGACCTGCGCGCTCGTGTGGCTCAACAAGACGCAGCATTACCGCCTCGCCCCGTATTCGGTACTGGGCCTGCTGTTGTGGTTCTGCATGTTCAAGAGCGGTGTACATGCCACGCTCGCCGGCGTCATCCTGGCCTTTACCATTCCGGCCAAGTGCGGCGTCAAGCTCGATAGCCTCACCGATTGGTTGGGCGAGTGCCTGCCGCTGCTTGATGACCGCTACGACGACGAGGCACACATCCTGGGCCAGCATGACTTTACCGTCTCGACCACCAGGGTCGAGCGCGTCATGCACCGCGTGACCCCGCCGCTCATCCGCATGGAGCGTCTGATCTCCACGCCGGTCAACTTTGTGATTCTGCCGATCTTTGCGTTCGTGAACGCACAGGTTCGCCTAGTGGGTGTGGATATGAGCACGCTGCTCACCGACCCGGTGACGCTCGGCGTGTACTTTGGCATGCTGCTGGGCAAGCCGATCGGCATCTTTGGCATGACGTTTGCCCTGGTTAAGTTTAGGGTCTGCGAGCTGCCGCATAACGTTAACTGGCACATGATTGCCGGTGTGGGCATTCTGGGCGGCATCGGCTTCACCATGTCGATCCTCATCAGCGGCCTTGCCTTCCCGACGGCCCAGTTTGAGGTTCTGGCTGCCAAGGCCGCCATCCTTGCCGGTTCGGTCACCGCTGCCGTGCTCGGTATGATCTACATGAGCGTGGTCTGCAAACACCCCGCGCCCAAGGACGAGTAAGAGCACATACAAGTTTGAAAACGCCGCCTGTGAACACCATCACAAGCGGCGTTTTAGTCATTGGGGACGTTCTTAAACGACTAGGTTTATTCCACCGTTCCGTAGACGGCGCCCCAGCCGTGGGCGGCAAGGGCGGAGTTGAGCTGGTCGCAAAGCGATTGGCGGTCGTAGTAGCCGGGCGGCAATAGGTTCACGATTTCCATGAGATCGGGCGCCAGGTCCAAGATCTCGGCCTGTACGATGAGATCCAGGCGGTCGATGGCGCGGCGGTCGTAAAACAGTCCGTCGACCAGGCGCTGCAGGTCGCCGAATTCCTCGGCCTGGAACGATCCGTATTCCATAGTGCCTCCTTGAGCGCCCCACGCCGGCATGCGCGGCGATTCATAATTCATTGCGATGAACTTAATCTATCACGGCTTCATGCCGTTGCGGCGGTGGCGGTCTATACTTAGACGAATGCAACGTCCCGCTTCGCGAAAGGTCGCACCCATGCAGACGATCTACCAGAAGATGGAAACCACCGAACTCGATGCCGCCATCGAGGCGCTCAAAGCCGAGGTCGCCGAGGTCAAGGCCAAGGGCCTGGCGCTCGACATGGCCCGCGGCAAGCCGTCGCCCTCCCAGGTGGACATCTCTCGACCCATGCTCGATATCCTCAATGCCGATGCCGATCTGCACGACGGCAACGTCGACTGCTCAAACTACGGTTGCTTTGAGGGCATTCCCTCGGCACGCAAGCTGGCGGGGGAGTTCCTGGGTTGCCCTGCCGAGCAGACGCTCGTACTGGGTTCGTCGAGCCTTCTGATCGAGCACGATATCGCCGGCATGTTTTGGCGCTGCGGTTCGTGCGGCAGCGAGCCCTGGGAGGCTTACGAGGCCGCGCACGACGGCAAGAAAGTCAAGTTCCTGTGCCCTGTTCCCGGCTACGACCGTCACTTTGGCATCACCGCCGACCTGGGTATCGAGAATGTCCCCGTCGCGATGACCGACAACGGCCCCGACATGGACGAGGTCGAGCGTCTGGTTGCCGCCGACGACTCCATCAAGGGCATCTGGTGCGTGCCCAAGTATTCCAACCCCACGGGCATCACCTTTAGCGAGGACACCGTGCGTCGCCTGGTCGAGATGCCCACGGCCGCGCCCGATTTCCGCATCTTCTGGGACAACGCCTACTGCGTGCACGACCTGTACGACGAGACCGACGAGCTCGCCAATATCTTCGACCTCGCTCGCGCGGCGGGCACCGAGGACCGCGTGGTGGCTTTTGCCTCGACGTCCAAGATTACCTTCCCGGGCGCCGGCATCGGCTTCATCGGTGCGAGCCCCGCGGTCATCGCCGAGTTCTCCAAGCGCCTGAAGGCCGGCCTCATCAGCGCCGACAAGCTCAACCAGCTGCGCCACGTGCGCTTCCTTCCCACCATCGAGGCGGTCAAGGAGCATATGAAAAAGCATGCCGAGTTCTTGCGCCCGCGCTTTGAGGCCGTTGAGCGCAAGCTCACCGAGGGTCTGGGCGATACGGGTTGCGCCACTTGGACGCATCCCCGCGGCGGCTACTTTGTGAGCTTTGATGGTCCCGAGGGCTCTGCCCAGAAGGTCGCCGCGCTTTGTGCCGACCTGGGCGTCAAGCTCACGCCGGCTGGTGCCACCTGGCCTTATGGCAAGGACCCGCGCGACACCAACATCCGCATCGCGCCGAGCTATCCCACGGTCGAGGACCTGGAGGCCGCGCTCGATGTGCTGGTGCTGGCCGTTAAGCTCGTCGCTGCCGAGCTTGCTCGTGCCGAGCGCGCCTAACGCCTAGGGCCCCGCAAGTCCGCGCCCAGTACTATCCGCACTTTCGATACGTAAAGGAGCGTATACATGGATTTGGGTATTTCCACCAACCCCACGCCGGAGATCTACACCATTAAGGTAACCGGCGAGATCGATATCTCTAACGCCGATAGCCTGCGCAATGCCATCGACTTGGCGCTCGAGCAGCCCACTGAGGCCGTTGAGCTCGATTTTGCCCAGGTGAGCTACATCGATTCGACGGGCATTGGCGTGCTCGTGGGCGCCGTGCACCACGCGGTCGACCACGGTAAGCGCTTTAGCTGCACTAATGTGCAGCCCCAGGTGATGCGCGTGGTTCAGCTGCTGGGCGTCGACCAGGAGATTTCGATCACGGCGGCATAATCTTTGCCCCCAAAAGGGCGTGCCGTTTGGCATATGTTTGTGATGCGCTCGGACGTTTTGGCGTCCGGGCGCTATACTTGACCGAATGAATAGACGAGTTCCGGCCGAATGGCGCGGTGCGGGCTCGACTCACATCGAGCCTTGGAGGTATGTGTGTTTGGTATTGGAGAGGGTGAGCTCGCGATCATCGTGGTCTTCGGCTTTTTGCTGTTTGGCCCGGATAAGCTCCCGCAGATGGGCCGCACGATCGGCCGTGCCATCCGTCAGTTCCGCGAGACGCAGGAAAAGATGACGGCCGTTGTTCAGTCCGAGATTATCGATCCGGTGAGCGAGGCCGCGTCGGCCCCGGTCAAGCCCAAGAAGGCTGCCGTCGATGACGATTCCGATGCGGACGAGGATGCCGCCGGGACGGCTGCACCCGCAAAGAAGGAGACCTTTGCCGAGCGCCGTGCCCGCCTTGCCGCCGAGAAGGCTGCGAGTGAGGGTGCCACCGAGGGCGAAGGTATTGCCGAGGAGGCCGAGAACGCCGAGCCCGCCAAGGCCGAGCCTGCCGATGCCGCCGTCGAGCCCGAGCCTGCTGCAGAGCCGGAGCCCGAGCCCGAGCCGGCAGAGCCCACGACGGCTGACCTCTACGCTCGTCGTCCCCGCAAGCGCAAGGCCGTCGTCGACCAGCTCGCTCGCGAGCTCGAGGCCGAGGACGACGCCGCTGCCGCCGACGCCCCGAAGGGAGGCGATGAGTAATGCCTATCGGACCTGCGCGTATGCCGCTCTTCGATCACCTGGGAGAGCTCCGTCGCCGCCTGACCATCGTGGTCGTGTCGGTGTTCGCCGCCGCTATCGTGCTGTATTTCGCCACGCCCGTGGTGCTCGACATCTTGGAAGACCCCATCCGCTCCTTTGTGCCAGACGGTAAGTTCTACATCACTACCACGCTCGGCGGCTTTGGCCTGCGCTTCTCGCTTGCCATCAAGATGGCCGTTGTCATGTGCACGCCCATGATCATCTGGCAGATCTTGGCGTTTTTCCTGCCGGCGCTTCGCCCCAACGAGCGCAAGTGGGTCGTGCCCACGGTGCTCGCCTCGACGGTGCTGTTCTTCCTGGGCGCTATCTTCTGCTACTTCATCATCATCCCGGCGGGCTTCGAGTGGCTCATCGGCGAGACCTCTGCCGTCGCCACGGCGCTGCCCGATCTGGAGAACTACGTCAACATGGAGCTGCTCTTTATGATCGGCTTTGGCGTGGCGTTTGAGCTGCCGCTCATCATCTTTTATCTGTCCGTCTTCCATATCGTGTCCTACGCGGCCTTCCGCAGTGCCTGGCGTTTCGTGTACGTTGGCCTGCTTGTGGGCTCGGCTGTGATTACGCCCGACGGCTCGCCCGTTACGCTGGGCCTCATGTATGGCGCCCTGCTCTCGCTCTACGAGATTTCGCTTGCCATCGCCCGTGTGGTCATTACCGCGCGCGAGGGCAAGGAGGGCTTGTTCGTGAGTCGTCTGGACCTGTTCTCGGACGACGAGGACGACGAGGAGTAAATCGGTATGCACGAGGTTGGCATTGTCAACGGCATACTCGATACAGTGATTCGCGCGGCGCGTGGGGCGGGGGCCTCGCGCGCCGTTTTGGTAACGCTGCGTATCGGGGATATGACCGAGGTCGTGCGCGAGGCGCTCGACTTTGCCTGGGAGACGTTTCGCGACGAGGACCCGCTCACGAAGGGCTGCGAGCTTGCCGTGGAGGAGGTCCATCCACAAAGCGAGTGCCAGGACTGCGGTGAGGTCTTCGATCACGACCGTTTCCATTGCCGCTGCCCTCAATGTGGCGGCGCCAACGTGCGCCTGCTGCACGGCCGCGAGCTCGACATCGCCAGTATCGAAATCGAAACCCCCGACGATTAGCCCGCTAGCCATCTGGTGATGGGGTATAAAGGGGCCAAATTAAGGAGCGCTAAGTATGGCTGAGAAAACGATTGATATCGCGTCGCCGATCCTGTCGCGCAACGAGCGCCTGGCAGATCAGCTACGTCAGCGATTTAAAGAGACAAACACCTATGTGATCAATGTGCTTTCGAGCCCTGGCTCGGGCAAAACCACTACGATTCTGGGCACCAACGAGCGCCTGCGCGACAAGGCGGGCTTGCGTTGCGCCGTCATCGAGGGCGATATCGCCTCGGACGTCGACGCCATCACCATGAAGGAAGCCGGCATGCCCGCCATCCAAATCAACACGGGCGGCCTGTGCCACCTCGAGGGCAACATGATCATGGAGGCCGTTGACGCCTTCGACCAGGCTGTGGGTCTGGAAAACATCAACGTCATCTTTATCGAAAACGTGGGTAACCTGGTCTGCCCAGTCGACTTTGACCTGGGCGAGAACCTGTCCATCATGATCCTCTCGGTGCCCGAGGGCGACGACAAGCCCATCAAGTACCCGGGCATCTTTCAGCACGCCGGCGCGCAGCTGCTCAACAAGGTCGATGTGGCCCCGGCTTTCGATTTTGACATGGATAGGTATACTAAGACACTCGATGACCTCAATCCGCGGGCGCCGCGGTTTTCCGTCAGCGCGCGCAAGGGCGAGGGCATGGATGCCTGGTGCGATTGGCTCATCGGGCAGATTGAGCAAGCAAGGGCGTAAGTCGGCCGCCATACGGGCGGGCGTAGCCGCAGAGATACGAGATAGGAGCCTCTTTTGAAGCTCATCATCGCCGAGAAAAACGACGCCGCGCGTCAGATTGCCGAGCGTCTGTCCACGGGCAAGCCCAAAAAGGACAAGGTGTACAACACCGCCATCTACCGTTTTGAGTGGAAGGGCGAGGAGTGCGTGACCATCGGCCTTGCCGGCCACATCCTTGCGCCCGATTTTTGCGACAGCGTGCTGTTCGATAAAAAGCTGGGCTGGTATTCGGTCACCGAGGACGGCGAGATGCTGCCGGCCGACATACCCGATGGCCTGGCGCGTCCGCCCTACGACACCAAGCGCAAGCCGTTTCTTGCCGATGGCATCTCCATCAAGGGCTGGAAGCTCGAGAGCCTGCCTTACCTCACCTGGGCGCCCGTCATTAAGCTACCGGCCGAGAAGGAACTCATTCGTTCGCTCAAGAACCTCGCTAAAAAGTCTGACAGCGTCATTATCGCCACGGACTTCGATCGCGAGGGCGAGCTGATCGGTTCGGACGCCCTTAACAAGATGCGCGAGGTTGCGCCCGACCTGCCGGTTGCCCGTGCCCAGTACTCTTCGTTTACCAAGGCCGAGATCACGCAGGCCTTCGATAATCTCGTCTCGCTCGACCAGAATCTGGCCGACGCCGGCGAGAGCCGCCAGCACATCGACCTCATTTGGGGTGCGGTGCTCACGCGCTACCTGACGCTCGCCAAGTTTGGCGGCTTTGGTAACGTGCGCTCTGCCGGCCGCGTGCAGACACCGACGCTTGCCCTGGTGGTCGAGCGCGAGCGCGAGCGCATGGCGTTTGTGCCCGAGGACTATTGGCAGATCCGCGGCATGGGCGCCGCACAGGGTGCTGCCGAGGACGACCGCTTTAAGATTGCTCACAAGACGGTGCGCTTTACCGACAAGGACGCTGCCGAGACGGCGTATGATCACGTCGACGGCGCCAAGACGGCGACCGTTGCCGCGGTGACCAAGCGCTCGCGTAAGCAGCAGCCGCCCACGCCGTTTGCGACAACCTCGCTGCAGGCTGCCGCCGCGGCCGAGGGCATCTCGCCTGCGCGTACGATGCGCATCGCCGAGTCCCTCTACATGGCCGGCCTCATCAGCTACCCGCGTGTCGACAACACCGTGTACCCCGCGACGCTCGATCTGGGCGCCGTGGTGAGCGACCTTGCAAAGATCAACCCGGCGCTGGCGCCTGTGTGCAAAAAGGTGCTCGCCGGCCCCATGAAGCCCACGCGCGGCAAAGTCGAAACCACCGACCACCCGCCCATCTACCCCACGGGCGAAGGTGATCCGTCCACGCTCGATGGCGGCCAACGCAAGCTCTACGACCTCATCGCCCGCCGCTTCCTGGCGACGCTCATGGGTCCCGCGACCATCGAGAACACCAAACTCGAGCTCGACGTGAACGGTGAGCCGTTCGTGGCTTCGGGCGATGTGCTCGTGACCCCGGGTTTCCGCGAGGCGTATCCGTATGGACTCAAGCGCGACGAGCAGATGCCGCCGCTGGAGCAGGGCGATACGGTCGACGTGTTCGACATTAAGCTCGAGGCCAAGCAGACCGAGCCGCCCGCGCGCTACAGCCAGGGCAAGCTCGTGCAGGAGATGGAAAAGCGCGGCCTGGGCACCAAGTCCACGCGCGCGAGCATCATCGAGCGCCTGTACGCCGTGCGTTACCTCAAAAACGATCCCGTGGAGCCGAGTCAGCTGGGTATCGCCATTATCGATGCGCTGTCGCAGTTTGCCCCGCGCATCACGAGCCCCGATATGACCAGTGAGCTCGACGGCGACATGACCCGCGTGGAGCGCGGCGAGGACACCGAAGAGCATGTCGTGACGCACTCGCGCGCACTGCTGGCCGGTGTGCTCGACGAGCTGCTCAAGCATACGCAGGAGCTCGGCGACGCCATCAGCGACGCCGTCACGGCCGATGCGCGCGTGGGCGCCTGCCCCAAGTGCGGCAAGGACCTGGTTATGAAGACGAGCGCCAAGACCCGTGGCAGCTTTATCGGCTGCATGGGCTGGCCCGACTGCGACGTGACCTATCCGGTGCCGAGCGGCGTCAAGGTGAGCCCGCTCGAGGGCGAGGCGGCCGTGTGCCCCGAATGCGGTGCACCGCGCATTAAGTGCCAGCCGTTCCGCCAGAAGGCCTTCGAGATCTGCGTGAACCCCACGTGCCCCACCAACTACGAGCCCGACCTTAAGGTGGGTGAGTGCAAGGTGTGTGCCGAGGCCGGACGCCATGGCGACCTGATCGCACACAAGAGCGAGAAGAGCGGCAAGCGCTTTATCCGCTGCACCAACTATGACGATTGCGGCGTGAGCTATCCGCTGCCGGCGCGTGGAAAACTCGAGGCGACGGGCGAGACCTGTCCCGAGTGCGGCGCCCCCATCGTGGTGGTCAACACGGCGCGCGGTCCGTGGCGTATCTGCGTCAACATGGACTGCCCGACCAAGGAGAAGAAGCCCGCCCGCGGCCGCAAGACTGCGACCAAGGCGAGCACGGCGAAGAAAACCACGGCGGCAAAGAAGACTGCTGCCAAGAAGACGACCGCCAAAAAGACGACTGCCAAGAAGTCGACTACCAAAAAGACCGCTGCCGGCAAGTAACCGAGCACATATCCGAGCACATATAGACGCGGCGGGGCCGGGCGCGCAAATGTAAATGCGCGCCCGGCCCCACTTCTAAGTTGCGGTGAAATAGGGACTGTTTTTGCTGGTAAAAGGCCTAATTAATCCCTATTTCACCGCAAGTTTTAATCAGTTGTTGGGATTACTTCACCTCGACGGGCTTGGCGCCGGGATAGCGGTCCTCAAAGTCCTGACGGTACTTGTTGCTGTTGGTTCCCGGCTCGTTGTCGCGTGCCAGTGGCGCCACGATTTCGTCTTTATGGTCCGCGGGCTTTGCGTACTTTAGGCTAATCTCCCAGGCATCGCAGATCGCGTCGATGCGGTTGTCCAGGTCGTCATACAGGGCAACGATGTCTTTCCAGGAGCTGTAGTTCTTGGAGCTCGTCGGGACGTCCAGGTCCTCGACGATATCGTAGTACTGCTCGATGGTGTCCTCCGTGCGCTCGGCGACGTCGGCGAGATTTTGACGGGCGGTACGATCTTCTTCCAGATAGCTGCCATTGAAGGCCTGCGCGCAGGCACGGACCTGGCTATCGAGATCTTCGAGCAGGTCGTAGTATTCGCTCAGGCGACGGTAGAGGTTCTGCTCGGAGAGGGTTGCCTGGCTGCCATCCTCGTCGTCCTCGTCGTCATCGTCAAAAAGGCTATTGGGGTCGTCGAGAGGCTTGAGGTCATCATCGTCAACATCATGGTGCAGCTTAGTAATCTCGGCAGTCGTTTGCGTGGCGGCGTTGTCGAAAGGCTTGATCACAAAGAAAATGACCAGGGCGATGATGATTGCCACCAGCACAACGATAACGGCGATAAGCGCCTTGGTGCTGCTCTTTTTGGCGGCGGGGGCCTGCGGTGAATCAGGCGCGTACGTAGATGCCGGTTGCTGTTGGGGCGGGGTGTCCGCGACGGGTATGCGCTGCGTCGTTTCGACCGCTGCGGGGCTGGCGGCGGGGTCGGTGCGATAGGCGAGGGGGTCGTCCGGCTTAGCTTGCGGCGTATCGAGGAAGCCGGTCTGCTCAAACGCGGGTTGGCCATTGCTTGCGGTTGTCTGCTCAACGGGTGCACCGCATGAGGTGCAGAACTTGGCATCATCTGCAAGAAGTTTGCCGCACGAGGCGCAATACCGAGACATTGCCACTCCTTTCGCCACATTTCAATGCAATACGACGATTATACCCAGCGTCCAAAATTCCCCATCATAAGTTGCGGTGAAATAGGGACTGATTGAAGCTCTGAGACCGCCAAACAGTCCCTATTTCACCGCAACTTTAGAACGTCCCCAATGACTAGGCCCGATTTGGGGCGCGCCTGCCCCTGGGGTATCATGGCTTGGTTGATATATCTGCATTTACGCGCCTTATAGGAAGGGGCTGCGCTCATGGCTTTTGAGCCCGCTCAACATAGCTTTATCACGCTCGAGGGCGTCGATGGTGCCGGCAAGTCCACGCAGGCGCGTCTGCTTGCCCGCGCGCTCGAACTCGCTGGCTACCAGGTTGTGAGCCTGCGCGAGCCGGGCGGCACCGCCATCAGCGAAAAGATCCGTGCTCTGCTGCTCGACCCCGCCAATACGGCGATGGGAGACACCTGCGAGTTGCTGCTCTACGAGGCGGCGCGCGCCCAGTTGGTGCACGAGGTCATAGCTCCCGCCCTCGCGGCCGGCAAGGTAGTCCTGTGCGATCGCTTCTACGATTCCACGACCTGCTACCAGGCGTTTGCCGATGGCCTCGACCGTCAGATGGTACGCGATGCCAACAACCTGGCTGTCGCCGGTACGCATCCGGCGCTCACGCTCGTCTACCACATCACGCCCGAGCAGGCGGCGCTACGCATGGCAGCCCGTGGCGCGGCAGATCGCATGGAGGCAAAAGGCATGGCATTCCAAGAGTGCGTTTACCAGGGATTCTGCAGCATTGCTGCCGAGGAACCCGCCCGCGTAAAGCTCATCGACGCCACTGCGACCGTCGAGGAAGTCTTCGAGAAGACGGTCGAGCAGATTCGCGCGTACGGTCTCGTCATTTCGCAAGATGCTGTCGCCGCCGCGCTTGCCAAGGAGGCCGAGTAACATGGCCCCCGCTCAGGCAAGCCTGCTGGCCAAGCTCGACACCCAAGAGCGCGTTCGCGATTTTTTGACCAACGCCGTCGCCAGCGGCCGCGCATCGCACGCCTACCTGTTTTTGGGCGCTCCCGGTGCCGGCAAGCTCGATGCCGCATGGGCGCTCGCCCAGGCCTTCCTGTGCGAGCAGGACGGCTGCGGAGCATGCGACAGCTGCGTACGCGTTGCTCGGCATACGCATCCTGACGTGCACTATTACACGCCCGAGAGCGCCACAGGCTACCTCATTGCCCAGACCCGCGAGCTGCTCGATGACGTGCCGCTGGCGCCCATCCGTGCCAAGGCCAAGGTCTACATCATCGATCGTGCCGAGCAACTGCGCGCTAACACCGCCAACGCGCTGCTCAAGACACTCGAGGAGCCGCCCGAGGGCGTTATGTTCATCTTGTTGGGCACCTCGGCAGACGTGATGTTGCCCACCATCGTGAGCCGCTGTCAGTGCGTGCCGTTTCGGCTGGTGTCGCCCACCGTGGCCGCGCAGGCCGTGAGCCGCGCGACGGGTCAGGATCTCGCGCGTTGCCGCATGGCGGTCGCCGTGGCGGGAAGCCCCACACGCGGCATCGAGTTCCTTAAGAGTGCCGAGCGCCAGGATGCTCGCCGCCAAATGGTCCGCGCCATCGATTCGCTCATCGCTGCCGACGAGGCTGATGTGCTCAGCCGCGCCAAGTCGCTCATCGTCGCCGTTAAGGCGCCGCTCGCCGAGGTCAAGTCCACACAGGAAAAGGTGCTCGAGCAAAACGCCGACTACCTGTCGCGTGGAGCATTGAAGCAGCTTGAGGACCGCAACAAGCGCGAACTCAACGCGCGCGAGCGTTCGGGTATCATGGAAGCGCTGGCGAGCGCGCGGACGCTCATGCGCGACGTGCTGCTGACACTTCAGGACGAGGCGGCCGACGTCGTGAACGAAGACGTGCGCGACACGATCGGGCGGCTTGCCGCCGCGACGAATGTTGCGGGTGCCACCCGGGCGCTCGAGGCGGTCGCGACCGCCGAGCGCAACATCGCCAGAAACGTTACTCCCCAGCTGGCCATCGAGGTCATGCTGTTCGATATCAGGAAGGCACTGAAATGCCGTTAGTCGTACCCGTTAAGTTTACCTACGCCTCGCGCGACCTGTGGTTTGATCCGCAGGATCTGGATATCCTCGAGGCCGATTATGCCATTTGCTCCACCGAGCGCGGAACCGAGATCGGCCTGGTCACGGCCGATCCCTTCGAGGTGCCGCAAGATGAGATCGGCCAGCCGCTCAAGCCCGTGCTGCGCGTGGCGAGCGACATCGACCTGCAGCTTGCCGACGACCTGGCCATCCAGGGCGACGAGGCCATGGTCGATTTCCGTCGTCTGGTCAAAGAGCTCGACCTCGAGATGAAGCCGGTCGGCGTCGAGTACCTGTTTGGCGGCGAGAAGGCTGTGTTCTACTTTGCGGCCGAGGAGCGCGTCGATTTCCGTCAGCTCGTCAAGGACCTGTCCTCGACGCTGCACATTCGCGTCGACATGCGCCAGATCGGCGTGCGCGACGAGACCCGCCTGGTGGGCGGCTATGCCCAGTGCGGCCAGGAGCTCTGCTGCACGCGCTTTGGCGGACAGTTTGAGCCGGTTTCGATCCGCATGGCAAAGGAGCAGGACCTGCCGCTCAACTCGTCCAAGATTAGTGGCGTCTGCGGCCGCCTGATGTGCTGCCTGCGCTACGAGTTCGAGGCGTACAAGGACTTTAAGAGCCGCGCGCCCAAAAAGAAGACGCTTATCGATACGCCGCTTGGCAAGGCGCGCATCCAGGAATATGACACGCCGCGTGAGCAGCTGGTGCTGCGCCTGGAGAACGGCAAAGTCTTTAAGGTCAACCTGGCCGATATGACGTGCTCGGAGGGTTGCAAAAAGAAGGCCGCCGAGCAGGGCTGCAACTGCCGCCCCGACTGCGTGACGCGCGACGTGCTCGAGCGCATCGAGTCGCCCGAGATGCGTCTGGCGCTCATGGAACTCGATCGCGAAAACGGCGTCGACGTGGGCGATGGCCTGTCGAGCGCCGATCGTCTGGCCGGCACATCGATGCCCAAGCGCCGTCGTCGCGATGCCGAATCCGATGCTCGCACCGCTCAGGGCCAGGGCGAGGGCCGTGGCCGTGGAAAGGGCCGCGGCAAGGCCGAGGCGCCCGAGACCGAGGGAGCAGCCGATGGCCGTCGCCGCCGCAAGCGCACGGCGTCCGTCGACAATGGCGAGGCCGCGGGTAAGAACGCTTCCCGCGAGCGCGAGGCTCAGCAGCCCCAGCAGCAAAATCGCGGCGGTGGCATGAACCCCACGCGCCGTCGTCGCCGTCACCTGTCGAGCGAGGAGCGCGAGGACGCCTTCCGCGCCGCAGCTGCTCGCGAGGCCGGTGCCGCTCCCAAGGGCGCCTCGGCCTCCGACGCGCCTGCCGACAAGGCTGGCAAGCCGCGTGGCGAGGAGGAGCGCGCGTCACGTCCGCGTCGTCGCCATTCCTCGGGCGCGCAGCAGAAACCCTCGATTCCTTCTGTGGCCGATCAGGTTTCGGATGGCGAAGTCAAGGTCACGCGCCGTCGCCCCGGCGATGGCGGAGGAGCTGCCGCCAAGGCTTCGCACGGCGGCGCTCGCGACGAGTGCGAACCGCGTGAGGATCGCGGCGGCGAGGGCTCGACCGACCAGGGTCAAAAGCGTCGCCGTCGCCGTCGCTCCCGCAAGCCGCGCCAGGACGGTGGCGAAGGCTCGACCCGCACCTCGTCCGTACCGCAACCGCCTGCCGGCGAATAACGTCCGTAAGCGGATGTAACCCGCCTGACCCCAGCACCTCTGGGTATCATGGCTCTACACCGACAACCCTCCCTTCGCCTTCGCGTAGGGAGGGTTGTGTCATGAAGAGACATCTGAACGTATTGACTCGCTTGCAGGGCGCAGGCGTCCTACCGTTTGCGGACGAATTGCTACCGCTTGCCGAGCGCGCGACGTATGAGGCGCTCGAGGCGTTGTCGCCCACGCGATGCGCTGGCTGCGAGCGTTCCGGTGCGCTGATCTGCCAGGATTGTCTGGCATCGCTCGCGCTCATCGATCCGTGTCATAGTTGCATCCGATGCGGCGCCCCGTTTGGGGATTTGCTGTGTACCGAGTGCTCGGTCGAGGGCACGTCTTCGGCAATGGCCGAGGCGCTCGATCGCTGCCTGGCGTGTGCCGTCTATGCACATCCGCTGCCGCGCATCATCAAGGCGTACAAGGATGCGGGCGAGCGCCGTCTGGCACCGTATCTGGCGGAGTTGCTCTACGACACTGCCTTGCATGCCCAGGTGGCAGCATCCGATCGCTACGGCGGTGTGTTGTCCGGTGCGGACGCGGTGGTGTTTGTGCCCGCGACTGCGGCGGCGTTTCGGCGGCGTGGATTCGACCATATGGAAGCAATCGCGCGCTCGTTTTGCGATCTTTCGGGTGTCCCGTTGCTGGACGCCCTGGTCAAATACGGTCATGGTGACCAGCGAGAGCTCGGCCGCGATGAGCGCCGGGAGCATGCCCGGGGCATGTACGAGACGGTCGAGGATGTGCGCGGCCGCCGTCTGCTGCTCATCGATGATGTCATTACCACGGGCGCGACCATGGCAGCAGCCTCGGCGGAGCTCAAGCGTGCCGGCGCCGCAGCAGTCGATGGCCTCGCTATCGCACGCGTTTGGTAGGGGGTGGTTTTGTGGCAGTGAAGATAGCGCGGCGCATCGAGCCGACAAGCGAGCAACTGGCGGCCTCCGTAGTCCTGACCGGTGCCTCGGCGCTGCGCATGATGCGCGCCGAGCGCCGACAAATGGGTTACATCAGCTGGAGAGACCTCGATCCCGATGAAGAGCGCCGTGTGCTGCATACATCGTCTCCCTCGGCCGAGGACATTTATCTTCCCGATTTGGTGCGGATCGGGGCCGTGAGTGGCGAGGTCCAAGAAGACTTGTGCCTGCTGGTGGGGTCGGCGAAGCAGCGTCGTCGCATGCCTGGTGCAAGCTGGTCCGTTTGTTCTGCAGGCCTGCCGGACGCCTCGATTTTGGAGGTTGAGCCGGGGGTGTACAGCTTGTCTCCCGAGGCCCTCTGTGCCGCCGTTGCGCGCGAAGTCGGCTGCATCCAGGCATTTGCCCTGGCCCAGGAGCTGTGCTCCAAGATTTCGCTGAGCGATCGCGGGCAGTATCTGCCCCCTTACAGCTCGCCCACCGTGAACAGGCTTGCAAAGGATAAGGACCAGCCGTCAGATGTGGGCTACTTTGAGGTCGAGCCAGTGCTGACGCCCGATCGCCTGGCAGATTACCTTGCGGCATGCAAGGGGAGCGCGGCCAAGCAGCTGCGGCGGCTGTGCCCCTTTCTGTCGGAAAACCTGCGCTCACCCATGGAATGCATCATGCTTGCCATGTTTTCGCTTCCGTTTTCCTATGGCGGATTTGCCTGCGGTTCCTTTAAGACCGACCACAAGATCGAGTTCAACGACCGTGCGCAGGCGATCTCGGGGATGCCGTATGCGGTTTGCGATGCCTATCAGGAAGCAGCTCGGTTTGACCTGGAATACAACGGTGAACAGGGCCATTCGTCTCGCGGCGGGCGCATTCACGATGAAAAACGCAATACGGGTTTGGCGTCCATGGGAATCGAGGTCGCGACGGTCAACAACGAGATGCTCTGCGACATGGAGGCGATGGAAGCGCTCGCATGGCGCATCCACCAGCGTATGGGTAAGCGATATCAGAATCGTGTAGAGGCTCGTCGAAAGAGGCAAGATGCTCTGCTGAATACGCTCCGAGCGTGCTTTGGGCTCAAGCCGGCGTAAAACTATGGCTTTATAGGGGGTCTGTTTATATGCCCTGTGCAAAAAACGGCAAATATGAGTACTGCTACTAGATTAGTGACAGCAAAAATAAAGAAACTTGGGCCGAAAAACTGGATTCAGCGAAGAGATAATAAACGAATGTGGAATATCTTGGCGCCAAGCGGGCTGTGCGGAACTCAAAAAGGGCTCGTGGGGCGGAAATACGCTGCTACTAAATTGGTAGCAGTACTCATATTTGCCGTTTTTTGCACAGGGCACCCTGAGACGGGTGCCCCGGAGCTCCCCGTGGGGGAGCTCCGGGCTTCATGGGGGCACGAATGGTCCGCCCCGACCTGCGAAATCTGTGCTCGCGATGCGAATAACGTCCCTAACCTTAAACTATAGCTTGAACTTAGCTATAATGCCCTACGTTCCTGCCAGGCTGTGGTTGCGGACGGACGAAATGCCCATCCTAGTCCAAGACAGACGCGGTCAAAGGGATCCACGTAAGCGACCGCGTGCGCGCGGCGCGATCATGGCGCGTCCTAGATGTAAGCCGCACCGTCCGTTCTACTTTCTTTGGGGCAATACCGCCTCGCGGGCGAGCGGGCCAGTCGTGAAGGTGGCTGCGGCCTCCCGAGCAAACGCCCCGGTGCGCAAGTGTGGGGTCAAATACCAGGTCAGCTGGTGGGAACAACCCGATATTCCGTGCGGGGCACGGATCGTATACGACACAGAAGGCAGGGTAGTGGACATGGTGAGGGGCAGCTTGATGCATGCGGCTCGGTTAGGTGCTGGGGCCGCGGCGGTCATTGCCGTTTTGGGCCTGAGCGGATGCGCGTTCAATCCACTGTCCACGTTCACGACGCCCACGATCGACCAGATCGAGCGCGAGACCGTTACCCCCACGGTATCGGACAATGCCCTGGTCACGCCGGGAACCCTGACGGTCGCCCTCGATACTTCCGATGCCCCGCAAGCCATGCAGGATGCCGACGGAAACCTCACGGGCTATGCGGTCGATGCCGCTCGTGCCCTCGCGTGCCGCATGGGTCTCAAGGTTGCTTTTGTCGATGCGTCCTCGGCCGATTCCGTGCTCAGCGATAAGAAGGCCGACATCTTCATTGGCGACGTTAGGTCTACGGACGGCGACATCAGCTCGCTTGGCACCTGTCTGTACGATGCCGCCGCCGTATTCGGCAAGAGCAGTGACGGCGAGTCGCTGAGCGTTTCCACCGAAACGCTTAACACCGCTACCCTGGGCGTTCAGACCTCCTCGGCCTCGCAGGAGGCGCTCGCCAAGCAAAGCATCACCGCCAACCAAAAGACCTTTTCCAACATCAATGAGTGCTTTGAGGCGCTCGAGTCGGGCGAGGTCGATTACGTGATCTGTGATTCCACGGCTGGTGGCTACCTCGCGCGTCTGATGAGCCAGATCTCCTATGTCGGTACGCTCGAGGCGCCCTCCACGCTTGGCGTCGCAGGTCTTAGCTCTAATGATGAGCTGTGCCGTGCCGTGAGCGATGCCCTCGATGGCATCACGGTCGATGGCACGCTCGAGGCAGTCCACTGCGTCTGGTACGGACAGATGCCCTATGACCTTACCGCCAAGACCGTTTCGGGGGCCAATGTGCAGGCATCCGACTCCACGTCCAACGAGACCGAGTCCTCCGATGACGACGCCTCTGATAACAACAGCGACGGCCCGTCGTCTAGCCAGGAGGGCACCATCACCGACGATGACATCAACAAGCTCAATAGCTAGTTATTGGTAGGGGTGGCGCCTGCCACACGCTGAACAAGGCGCTTCTTCACGGTTTCAACACGCATGGCCGGGTCTCCCAAATAGGGGAGCCCGGCTTTTCTATTTTGGTAAAACTAGCAGGTCAAAGCTAATTTTCGGGAGAAAAATTAACTCCGTCGACGCCTTCCTATAGCGCACTTTGCCACGGAAAAGTGCGAGACTTCGGTATGCGGTATCAAGCAGTCGTTATTCGGGTCTTTGGGAAATCGCGTGATTAAATGCACGGCAATGGGTACATAGCCAGTACAGTAAGTCCCCGAGGCAGATTGGAGCCACGTATGGATATCAAGGTTTCTGGACGCAAGACGACGGTAACCGATGCTCTGCGTGCGCATGTGGATGAGAAAATCGGCGAGGCGCTCAAGGTTTTCGACATCGAGCCCATGACAGTCGACGTCGTGCTTCGTTATGAGAAGAACCCCTCGAACCCCAACCCGGCAATCGTCGAGGTCACGGCTCGTGCCCGCGGTTCGGTGATTCGCGTTGCCGAGCACGGCGCAGATATGTATGCTGCCATCGACCTCTCCGCCGATAAGGTCACCCGCCAGCTGCGCAAGTTCAAGACCAAGGTCGTGGACAACCGCCAGGGTGGTGCCAGTGCCGCGGATGTCGCGCCGGTCGAGCGCGTTGAGGATCTGGCCGACCTGCTGCTGCCCGAGGAGGACGACGACCTGCTCGTCCGCGAGAAGGTCATCGATGTCACCCCGATGACCGAGGAGCAGGCGCTGGTGCAGACCGATTTGCTGGGCCACGACTTCTACGTGTTCGAGAACGCGACGACCGGTCTCATCAATGTGGTGTATCACCGTAAGAATGGTGGATATGGCATCATCAAGCCCCGCATCGAAACACTTGACGAGTAAAATACGTTAACTTGCATGAGTTAACGGTTGGCGGCCATCCCATGCGGGTGGCCGCCTTTTTACGTAAGGAGTCGCTTTGATGGACAAGGCCGCATCCGCCGGTCATTCGAACCGTTGCCGCATCGTCGTCGATACCTGCTGCGACTTTAGCCCCGAGGTCGCCGCGAACCTCGATGTCGATATCCTGGGTTTCCCTTTCATTATCGATGGCGAGGAGCGCACAGACGACATCTGGTCGAGCATGAGCCCTAAGGAGTTCTACGACCGCATGCGCGCCGGTGCCCGCGTGTCCACCTCGGCTGTGTCGCTCGGTCGCTATATCGAGTTTTTTACCGAGTGCGCCAAAGAGGGCACGCCCACGGTCTACCTGTGCTTTACCTCGGCGCTGTCGTCGAGCTACAACTCCGCGTGCCAGGCGGCAGATGTCGTGCGCGCCGAGTATCCCAACTTTGAGCTCTACGTGGTCGACAACGCTCTGCCCTGCGCGACCGGTGCGCTCTTGGCGCTCGAGGCCGTGCGCCAGCGTTCGGCGGGACTGACCGCCAAGCAGCTGGTCGATTGGGCAAACGAGGCAAAGACCTACGTGCACGGCTACTTTACGCTCGAGAGCTTCGACGCACTGGCTGCCGGCGGCCGCATTCCTCCCGCGGCGGCGCAGCTCACGGCAAAGCTCGACGTCAAGCCCGAGCTCTCCTACGACCTGGCCGGCTCGCTGTCGCTGATCGGCGTCAACCGCGGCCGCAAGAAGGCGCTCAAGTCCATCCTCAAGTCGTTCCGCGAGAACTACGTGCCCGATCGCACCATGCCCATCGCCATCATGACGGCCGATGCCGAAAAGGATGGTGACTGGCTCGAAGCCGCCATCCGCAAGGAGGAGGGTTGCGCCGACGTCACGATCATTCGCGGCTCCGTGGGTCCCACCATCGGCTCGCACGTGGGCCCCGGCATGGTGGGCTGCGCGTTTTGGGGTAAGAACCGCGCCGACAAGGCGTCGCTTTCCGACCGTATCGCCCGCCGCGTGCGCGGTCAGTAGGCAAGCGCTGCGTCCGTAATCGCCCTCGACTCACAGCCCAAACGCTGGCACCGAGTATTCAACCTGGTAACAACACCCAACCCAAAAGGAAAGGTTTCATGGCAAACAAGCTCTCCGTCGCATTCATCGGCACCGGAATCATGGGTGCCCCCATCGCCGGCCACATTCTGGACGCCGGCTATCCCGTCACGGTCAACAACCGCACCAAGTCCAAGGCGGCGGCGCTTATCCAGCGCGGCGCCGTCTGGGCAGATACGCCGGCCGATGCCGCGGCGAACGCCGATGTCGTCTTTACCATGGTGGGCTATCCCTCCGAGGTCGAGGAACTCTACCTGGCGGGCGACGGCCTGCTCGCGTGCACTAAGCCCGGCGCGGTCTTGATCGACCTCACCACGAGCTCGCCCGAGCTTGCCCGTGACATTGCCGAGGCCGCCCAGGTTTCTGGTCGCATGGCGTTTGACTGCCCCGTCACCGGCGGCGAGTCGGGCGCTATCGCCGGTACGCTCACGGCTATCGTGGGCGCTACCGAGAACGACATCGCGCCGGTCCGCGACATCCTTGCCACCTTTGCGGCCAACATCTGCTGCTTCGACGGCGCCGGCAAGGGCCAGGCTGCCAAGCTCGCCAACCAGGTGTCGCTGGGCGCCTGCATGGTCGGCATGGCAGACGCCATGGCATTTGCCGAGCTGAGCGGCCTTGATCTGGAGAAGACCCGCCAGATGATCCTGGGCGGTACCGGCAAGTCCGGCGCCATGGAGAGCCTGGCTACCAAGGCGCTCGACGGCGACTACAAGCCCGGCTTTATGGTCGAGCACTTCATCAAGGACCTGCGCTTGGCGCTCGCCTATGCCGACGATCGCGAGCTTGCGCTGCCCGGCGCCGACGTGGCCTTTACGCTCTACGACATGCTCGATGCCATCGGTGGTGCCAAGCTGGGCACCCAGGCCATCACGGTCCTCTATAAGGAGGAGGCCGACGCCATCGCCGCCGGTCTGGACTGGTCGCAGTATCGTCCCGAAGAGCACGGTGCTCACGAGGACGGCTGCGGTTGCGGCGAGCACGGCGACGACCATGAGTGCGGTTGCGGCCACCACCATGGCGAGGACCACGAGTGCTGCGGCGGCCACGGCCATGATGATGGCCACGAGTGCTGCTGCGGCCACCATCACGGGGAGTAGCGCCCATGAGCTGGACGTTCGTGGTGCTTGCGCTGGTGCTCTTTCTCTTCGCGATCTACATTGGCTTTTTGTGCGGCCAGTGGGCGTGCGAAAAGCGCGTCATCACCAAGCGCGACTACTGGATTGCCAACTTTGCGGGAGCGGCGGCAGTCATCCTGCTGACCTGGGTGTTCTCGCTGTTCCCGCTGGTGCAGTTTGCGCCGATCGGCTGGCTCGGCGGCTTTATCGCCGGCCTTAAGATGAGCTTTGGCGAGTCCGTCGGTCCGTGGCGCAAACACGACGAGGTCTTTAACGTTAACAAGGCTCACCGCGCCGCCGCCGACGCGGGCGATGCCGAGGAGCGCCGCCGTGCGCGTCGCAATGGCGCGGCCGACCGACAGCTCATCTCGGTCACCGATGACAGCAAGGGTGCTGACAAGCACGCTAAGAAATAGTAAAAAGAGGTAACTATGGCAGAAAACAAAGACGAACAGCTCACCGACGAGGAGCTGGCACAGCTCCAGCTGGCAGAGGAGAACGAGAACGCCGTCGACCGCCTGGTCCAGGAGCTCGGCTGCCCCACGCGCCGCATCCGTCAGTTTGCCGCCCGCGTGCTGCACCTGCTTGCCGAGCGCGATCCGCAGCGCGTCGTGCCCTGCGTGCCCGCGCTGATCGAGGCGCTCGACCGCCCCGAGGCTCAGACCCGCTGGGAGGCTCTCGATGCCCTGGCGGCGCTCGCCACCACCTGCCCCGAGCAGCTGGGCGATGCCTTTGAGGGCGCCGAGACCGCGCTGTTCGATGAGATTTCGTCCACGCTGCGCTATGCCGCCTTCCGCCTGCTGTGCGTGTGGGGCGCCACGAGCGTCGAGCGTTCGCGCGAGGCTTGGCCCATCCTGGACGAGGCCATCCAGTGCTACCACGGCGACCTCGAGTATCGCGACATGCTCGGTTGCCTGTACGAGTTTGGCCGGGGCGAGATTGACGCCGAGGTCGCCGAGAAGCTCGCGCTGCGCCTTAAGTTCGATGCCGAGAACGGCAAGGGTAGCTATCTCAAGGCCCGTTCGAGCGAGATTTGCGAAATGCTTGTTAAACGTTTTGGCCTGGATCTCTCCAAAAAGAAGAAGCGTGCTAGCGTAAAAAAATCTGACGACGCCGAAGACGAGGAGTAACAGATTATGGCGCACGATGTAGTCCTGATTCCTGGTGACGGTATCGGTCCCGAGATTACGCAGGCTATGCGCCGCGTGGTCGAGGCCACTGGTGTCCAGATCAACTGGAACGTCCAGGAGGCCGGTGCCGGCGTCATGGACGAGTTTGGCACGCCGCTGCCCCAACATGTGCTCGATGCGGTCGCCGAGACCAAGGTTGCTATCAAGGGCCCCATCACCACGCCGGTCGGCACGGGTTTCCGCAGCGTTAACGTCGCCCTGCGCAAGCATTTTGACCTGTACGCCTGCGTGCGCCCCTGCCTGTCGCAGCCGGGCGACGGCTCGCGCTTCCGCGACGTCGACCTGGTTATCGTGCGCGAGAACACCGAGGACCTCTATGCCGGCATCGAGTTCGATGAGGGCGCTGCCGAGGTCGAGGAGCTCTCGCAGCTCGTCGAGCGCTCGGGCCAGAAGACCTTCGCCGCGGATTCCGCCATCTCAATCAAGCCGATTTCCATCGCCAAGAGCCGCCGCATTGTGGAGTACGCTTTTGAGTACGCCCGCCGCTGCGGCCGCAAAAAGGTGACGGCCGTGCATAAGGCCAACATCATGAAGGCGACCGATGGCCTGTTCCTGCGCGTTGCGCGCGAGGTGGCCGCCAACTATCCCGATATCGAGTTCAACGACAAGATTGTCGACGCCACCTGCATGGGCCTGGTCCAGAACCCCAACGACTTCGATGTCCTGGTGCTGCCCAACCTGTACGGTGACATTGTGAGCGACCTGTGCGCCGGTCTGGTAGGTGGACTGGGTATGGCTCCGGGTTCCAACATCGGTGCCGACTGCGCCATCTTCGAGGCGACGCACGGCTCCGCGCCCGATATCGCTGGCCAGGATATCGCTAACCCCACGGCCGAGATTCTGTCCGCGGCTATGATGCTCGATCACCTGGGCGAGAACGACGCGGCCAATCGCATTCGCGCCGCCGTTTCTGCCACGCTCGACGAGGGTGAGCAGGTTACCGGCGACGTTCGTCGTGCCCAGACCGGCTCCGTTGAGGGCGCTGTGGGCACGCAGGCCTTTGCCGATGCCGTTATCGCGCACCTGGCCTAAGGCATGCAGACTGCAAACGCCTAAATAGTACTTAAGTGTTTGCGTATAACCTGAGAATCAATACGCCCGGCGCTTTGTCGGGCGTATTCTATTGCGGACTATGTTTCCTAACAAGGAGTAACTGATATGGGTCTGATTCAAAAGAAGGACGAGAAGGACGAGATCGACGGCATCCAGATCATCGAGCGCGGCGAAGGCCCCGACGGTGACGAGGACGAGAAGATCGACCTGGTCGCCGGTACGTCTGCCGAGCACATTGCTGCCGGTACGACGGCCGAGGAGGAGGACGCCCGTCTGGAGGCTCAGATTGCCGCGGATGCCGCTGACGAGAATCTGATGCCCGAGGCCCAGGATGAGGACGACGATATCCTGGGTTCCGATGAAGACGATCGCGTATCCAAGCACAAGAAGACGATGATTGCCGCCTTTGTGGTTGCCGTCGTGATCGCTGCGGTGGTCGGCTTCTTTATCGGCAATGGCGGCTTTGGCGGCAAGGGTGTCGGCTCGGCGACCCTGACCGAGGACCAGCTCGATTCGACCGTGGCAAGCTATAGCTACAACGGCAAGAAGAGTGATATCACCGCGCGCGAGGCCATCGAGAGCCAGTACAGCCTCGATACCGTCAAGGATAGTGATGGCAACTACACCGCTCCTTCTGCCGACGTCATCCTGTCCTACGTGCGCAACAAGATCCTGCTCGATGCCGCCGAGGACGAGGGCATTACCGTCTCTTCCAAGGAGATGAAGAAGTACGCCGAGGATTCCATCGGCACTTCTGACTACAAGACCATGGCCACGCAGTATGGCGTGTCCAAGGACCAGGCCAAGCAGATCGTCCGCCAGTCCGCGACGCTGCAGAAGCTCTACAAGAAGAAGGTGGGCGATAGCTCCGCAAGCATGCCGACCGCTCCGACCGAGCCTTCTGACGGCAATGAGGACACCGCGAGCAAGGATTACGCCGACTACATCATCAACCTTGCCGGCGACGAGTGGGATAGCGAGAAGGGCACTTGGAAGGACGCCGACAGCACCTACGCTAAGGCCTTTGCCGACGATGCCTTTACGGCCGATAGCGCCACCTATAAGCAGGCCATGACCGCCTACTACACTGCTTACCAGCAGTACTCTTCGCAGGCTTCGAGCGCCAGCTCCAAGTGGACCGAGTATGCTAACGGCCTCTACGCCAAGGCCAACATCAGCATCTACGGCCTGTTTGCGTAAGGTTTGCCTGCACTACTGTGCGCTAGCCGATCTGCCTGATTTAGCCCGCTAGAACGGACAACGTTCTAGCGGGCTTTTTGCTGCCGAAACCACTGGAGTAGGCCTCGCGCCCGCGCAAGCGCTCCATCGCGTTTCCCTAATTCATCTGGGAAAACAACTGCAAACGATTGCAAGTAACCGGTGAACGGTCGAAAACTACCGTTCACCGATAATCTCAAAACTGGTTCTAACTGGTATTAAGTCAAAAAGACCAATTCACATATCTTCACAATGACCTGCAATTTTTCTACACGCTATTTTTAGCCGCCCTGCGTTGTTTAGACACAGGAAAAGATCCGATTTTTTGCCAAAGCATTTCGAAACGGTTTCAAACCCGCAGGTAGAAGTGTTAACGACCGGTAAACGGTCGATTTATCACCGTGAGCGGTGCAAAAACGTTTTACCGTATGAATCAACGAAAGCGACCTCTTCTGGGGTGATATAGTGACAACAACACATCACGTGGTTACTACCAGTTTAGAAACCACTGGTCTTCAAAGAACGCTTTCTAAGAAGCTTTAAGGGCGAGTGCCCGCTGGCTTCCGAAAATCATCGGACTCAGATTGTACACACCTTCGGAAGGGAAATTTGAATGGTTGGCTTTATTCTTACCGGTCATGGACAGTTCGCACCCGGCCTTGCAAGCGCTATCGCTATGGTTGCCGGCGACCAGCCTGCTTTTACCGTCGTTCCTTTTGAGGGCGACCAGGCCGCATCCTACGGTGAGGATCTCCGCGCCGCTATTACCGCCATGCGCGAGGAGTGCGATGGCGTGCTCGTCTTTACCGACCTGCTTGGCGGCACCCCGTTCAACCAGTCGATGATGATTGCCCAGGATGTCGACAACGTCGAGGTTCTGACTGGCACCAACCTTCCCATGGTTATTGAGCTTCTGTTCCTCCGCGGCAATGCCACGCTCGCCGAGCTTGGCGAGCAGGCCGTGACCGTTGGCCAGACGGGCGTCACCGCCCAGACGGTCGCATCCGTTGCCGGCTCCGAGGAAGAGGATATCTTCGGCGACGAGGACGGCATCTAATGGCCGATTTCGGAGTCAACGTCCTGAGCTCCTCGGTCGCCCTTTTAGGCCTGCTTGTCATCATGGGCTTGATTTACACCATCTGGTCGCAAATCAACATGAAGAAGAAGCAGAAGTACTTCAAGGAGCTGCACACCGAGCTCAAGCCGGGTCAAGAGGTTCTTTTCGCCGGCGGTATCTACGGAACCGTCAAAGGCATCGAAGGCGAGAAGGTCCAGATCAAAGTCCGATCCGGAGCCGTCGTAGATGTTTCGCGTTACGCGATTCAGGAGATCAAGTAACTGTCGTCAGCAAATAACGAAAGGAAGCTGATCAACATGGCAGAACCCAACATTCTTCTTACCCGCATCGATAACCGACTGGTTCATGGTCAGGTTGCCACCCAGTGGAACTCCACCCTGGGCTCCAACCTCATCCTCGTCGCCAACGACGACGTGGCGTCCAACACCATGCGCCAGAACCTCATGAAGATGGCCGCTCCCGCCGGCGTCGCTACGCGTTTCTTCTCTCTGCAGAAGACCATCGACGTCATTGGCAAGGCGAGCCCGCGCCAGAAGATCTTCATCGTGGCCGAAACACCGGAAGACGTGCTTACGCTCGTCAAGGGCGGTGTGCCTATAAAGAAGGTAAACATCGGCAACATGCACATGTCGGAAGGAAAGCGCCAAGTCGCCACCTCCGTCGCAGTTAACGACGAGGATGTCGCTGCGTTTAAAGAGCTGCAGGAATTGGGGGTGGAGTTGGAGATCAGGCGCGTTCCGAGCACGCCTGTTGAGGACACGAGCAAGCTCTTCTCGTAATCCTCGTGATCCACGTTGTCAGGAGTGAAACCCTGACGTTCTGTACGTGAAATCCAAAGTGCGTACATACATTTTGAAAGGAGGAGCAAGATGGAATACTCGATCATCCAGATCGCTCTGGTCTTCGTCGTCACGTTCATCGCGGCAATCGACCAGTTTGACTTCCTCGAGTCTCTCTATCAGCCCATCGTCACCGGCGCCGTCATCGGTCTTATCCTTGGCGACCTCAACACCGGTCTTCTCGTGGGTGGTACCTATCAGCTCATGACGATCGGCAACATGCCGATCGGAGGCGCTCAGCCGCCTAACGCCGTCATCGGCGGCATCATGGCAGCCATTCTCGCTATCGCCACGGGCCTCGAGCCCAACGCGGCAGTCGGCCTCGCCATTCCGTTCGCTCTGCTTGGCCAGCTTGGCGTTACCCTGGTCTTCACGCTTATGTCCCCGCTTATGTCCACGGCCGATAACATGGCTCACAACGCGGACACCAAGGGCATCGAGCGCCTGAACTACTTCGCCATGGCTCTGCTCGGCCTGATCTTCGCTGTCGTCGTCACCCTGTTCTTCATCGCTGGCGCTACCATCGGTCAGACCATCGCTTCTGCCATCCCGACTTGGCTGCAGACCGGTCTCTCCGCTGCAGGCGGCATGATGCGCTTCGTCGGCTTCGCCGTCCTGCTCAAGGTTATGATGAACCGCGATATGTGGGGCTTCTTCCTCATGGGCTTTGGCCTCGCGCTCATCACCGTTGCCAACGATTCGCTGGCAACCCCTGCTCTGCTCATCCTCGCTCTCATCGGCTTCGGCATCGCTTTCTGGGACTTCCAGCAGCAGACCGAGCTGAAGGGTGCAGCTGTTTCTGACGGAGGTGACTTCGAAGATGGCATCTAATGAGTATGTGATCCCGGAGCACTACGAGGATCTCACTCCTGCTCCGCAGCTCGACCAGAAGACCCTCAACAAGATGGCTTGGCGCTCCTGCTTCCTGCAGGCATCGTTCAACTACGAGCGCATGCAGGCCGCTGGCTGGCTTTACTCCATCATCCCCGGTCTGGAGAAGATCCACACCAACAAGAACGACCTCGCGGCTTCCATGAGCCACAACCTGGAGTTCTTCAACACCCACCCGTTCCTCGTCACCTTTGTTATGGGCATCGTGCTTTCGCTCGAGCAGAACAAGGTTGACATCCCCACGATCCGCGCCGTCCGCGTCGCCGCAATGGGCCCGCTCGGTGGTATCGGTGACGCCCTGTTCTGGCTGACGCTCGTGCCTATCACGGCCGGCATCACCTCCAACATGGCCATCAACGGCAACGCCGCTGCACCGATCATCTTCCTGGTGATCTTCAACGTCGTCCAGTTCGCTCTGCGCTTCTGGCTCATGAACTGGTCCTACAAGCTTGGCACCAGCGCTATTGACGCTCTGACCGCCAACATGCAGGCCTTCACGCGTGCCGCTTCCATCATGGGCGTCTTCGTCGTCGGTTGCCTGGTCGTCACCATGGGTGGCACCCAGATCAACCTCCAGATCCCCAACGGCACCACCCGTGGCCTCTCCGCTACTACCGTGATCGTCTCCGAGAAGGAGGCCGAGAACTTCACCGGTATGGAGGGTATCGATACCGAGACCGCTGAGGCCGGTACCATCGCCATGACCGATGAGGACGGCAACGCCCTCACCGCTTCCGATGCCGACGGCAACGCTGTCGAGTGCGGCGTCACCGATCTGGGCAACGGTATGGAGTCCGTTACCTACGGCACCGTTACCGAGGATCCGGTCAACTTCTCTGTTGCCGACACCCTCAACACCATCGTCCCGAAGCTCGTCCCGCTTATGCTTACGCTGCTGCTTTACTACATGTTCGCTAAGCACAGCTGGACCCCGACCAAGGGCATTCTCCTGCTCTTCGTCCTTGGCATCCTGGGCGCTGGCCCGCTTGGTCTCTGGCCGAGCATCTGGTAAGGCTCTAGCTTGAGGGGTGTGTCCCTACGCGGCTCACACCCCGACCCCTTAAGCCATGTGTATGTTAAAAGCCGCGTGCTCGAAAGAGCGCGCGGCTTTTGTTTTCTTGTTGATTCGGGTGTGGCAGACAGATAATGCATAACACCCTAGGTAGTTAGCCGAATTCGAGCAAAAGGGAGGATAGGATGGCGATCGGAGCGCGTAAGCAACCGCTGTACGATCAGCTGGTCGATATTCTGACCGAAAAGATTGACCATGAATATCGCGCCGGTGACATGATTCCTTCCGAGCGCGAACTTTCGGAGCGCTATGGTCTCTCGCGCACTACGGTACGCCTGGCTCTGCAGGAACTGGAGCGTTTAGGACTGGTGGTTCGGCAGCACGGTCGCGGTACCTTTGTGACCGACCGTTCGGCAAAAGCAACCAATCTTATGCAGTCCTACAGCTTTACCGAGCAGATGCGCGCGATGGGTCGAGAACCCGAGACCACGATTCTCGAGTTTTGCGAGATGGAGGCCGATAAGAATCTGGCCGAGCATATGGGATTGCGCATCGGTGATCGCATTTTTAAGCTCAAGCGCCTTCGTTCTGCCGACAACATGCCCATGATGGTCGAACGCAGCTATCTACCGGTTCGTCAATTTCTGTCCCTAAAGCGACCGCTGCTGGAGCGTAAGCCGCTTTACGATGTGATTGAGCAGGACTTTCAGCAAAAGATTCGCGTGGCCGAAGAGGAGTTCTATGCGAGCATAGCCCGTCCCACCGATGCCCACCTTTTGGGAATTGTCGAGGGCTCGCCTGTGCTCGATTTGGTCAGGACTACGTATAACGAGTCAAACGAGGTAGTGGAGTACACACTCTCGGTTGCTCGTGCCGATCAGTTTAAATACAAGGTTTACCACCAGCGCAGTAACTAGTGCTCGCATTGTTTCCATATGGTGATTCTTTGCATTTAACTGGTTACTACCAGATAACCAACCGAAGTGTATAATTGCACGTCAGAGGATTACTTCTAGAGAGAGGTATTAAAAATGTTCGAGAAGAGTGTCGAGGAGCTCACCGAGCTCGGCGCCCAGATCACCACGGCCGAGATTGCTCAGCAGCCCGAGCTTTGGCGTGATACGCTCAACATCTATCGCGAGAATAAGGAGGCCATCGAGGCCTTCCTGGCCGAGGCTCGCGCTATGGGCGAGGGTCGTCTGTCCGTTGTCTTCACCGGTGCCGGTACGTCCGACTACGTTGGCGATACCTGCGCCCCGTACCTGCGTCACGCTGGCAACACTGATCTCTACGACTTTAAGCCCATCGCCACGACCGACATCGTGAGCGCCCCGCGCGACTTCCTGCGCGCCGAGGATCCCACGCTCGTGGTTTCCTTTGCCCGCTCTGGCAACAGCCCCGAGAGCCTTGCCGCCGTTGCCGTTGCCAAGGAGCTCGTCCACAACGTCAAGTTCCTCAACATCACCTGCGCTCCCGAGGGCAAGCTCGCCGTCGAGTCCGCCGATGATCCCAATGCGCTGACGCTGCTCATCCCGCGCGCCAACGACAAGGGCTTCGCCATGACCGGTTCCTACACCTGCATGACCCTGCTCTCCACCCTTATTTTCGACACTGCCTCTGACGAGCAGAAGGCCGAGTGGGTCGAGACGATTGCCAAGATGGGCGAGGAGGTCATCTCCCGTGAGCCTGAGATCGCCGATTACCTGGCTGGCGACTTCAACCGCGTGACCTACTTGGGTTCTGGCTCCTTCGGTGGCCTTGCCCAGGAGAGCCAGCTCAAGATCCTCGAGCTCGCTCACGGTCTGGTTGCTACTTCCTACGACACCTCCATGGGCTATCGTCACGGACCTAAGTCCTTCGTCGACGATAAGACGCTCGTCTTCGTGTTCGTCAACAACGACGCCTACACCCGTCAGTACGACATCGACATCCTCAACGAGATCGGTGGCGACAAGATTGCTCAGCACACCGTTGCCGTTCAGCAGGATGGCGCTACCGTCTACGAGGGCGAGTCCTTCACCTTTAAGGGCTACGAGGCGCTTCCCGAGGGCTACCTTGCCCTGCCGTTCGTGATGTTTGCCCAGGCTATCAGCCTGCTCAACTCCGTGCGCGTGGGCAACACGCCCGATACGCCGAGCCCCACCGGCACGGTCAACCGCGTGGTCAAGGGTGTGACGATTCACCCCTTCACCGCTTAATCGCGTCCCCCTGTAAGGGCGCCCGTCCGCTCATAACGGCGGGCGGGCGCTTTTTGTTTTTACATGGACCGGGTATAAGCATTACCACAGTCAACTGCTTTAGAAGCAAGGAGTGCATATGAGCACGTACGCAATTAAGGCTGACAAGTTCTTCTTGCCGGCAGGCCCGCAACTGGGCGGCTATCTTATGGTCGAGGATGGCGTTTTTGGCGCCTGGCAGGCCGACGAGCCCTCTTGCGAGATTAAGGACTACACGGGATCGTGGATCGCACCGGGTATGGTCGATACTCACATCCATGGCTTCTATAACCACTCGACTACCGATAACGATCCCGAGGGCATCGATATCAGCTCGACCGAGCTCGCCCGTCGCGGTACCACCAGCTGGCTGCCCACGACGTTCACCGATGGCGTCGAGCAGATCAAGGATGCCTGCGCCGCCATCGCCCAGGCGGACGAGGGCCGCGGCCCCGACTTCTGCGGTGCTCGCATTCAGGGCATCTATCTGGAGGGCCCCTTCTTTACCATGAAGCACGTGGGCGCGCAGAACCCCGCTTATCTTATCGATCCCTCCGAGGAGGTCTTCGATCAGTGGCAGGAGGCTGCGGGCGGTCGCATCGTTAAGAGCGCCATGGCGGCCGAGCGCGACGGTGCCGCTGCTTATGCGGCTGCTCTGAACGCCAAGGGTGTGGTGACCAGCATCGGTCACTCCGACGCCACCTACGATGAGTGCATCGCCGCCATCAACGCCGGTGCCAGCTGCTTTACGCATACCTATAACGGCCAGCGCGGGCTGCATCACCGTGAGCCCGGTGTCGTGGGCGCTGCCATGTCCACGCCCGAGACCTACGCCGAGATCATCTGTGACGGCAAGCACGTAAACCCTGCCGCCATCAAGGCGCTGCTGCAGGCAAAGGGCTGGCAGCACACGGTGCTCATCACCGACTGTCTGGGTTGCGGCGGCATGCCCGAGGGCAGCTACACCAGTGGTGGCATGGATGTCATCATGAAGGACAACCTGTGCTGGCTCGCCGACGACAAGAGCATTGCCGGCTCGGTGCTCACGCTTGCCCAGGGCGTCAAGAACATCGTCGACTGGGGCATCGCCAGCGCCGATATCGCCATTCGCATGGCAACCGAGGTGCCGGCACGCTCCGCGCACATCGAGGATAAGTGCGGCAGCATCATGCCGGGTCGCGACGCCGACTTTGTCGTGTTCGACCATGAGCTTACCCTCGTCGAGACGTATGTTGGCGGCCAGAGCGTCGGCAACGCCTTTACCGAGTAACGATAGAAAAAGACGGCGGGCCCGAATCTACTCGGACCCGCCGTATGGGTTAAACGCTCAAAAGCACCTTCACAGTTACAGCTTGTTAGCGATCTTCTTTGCCGTGCGCTTAACGCCGGCCACCAGGCCTCCTGCAGGATGCTCCTTCTCGTATGCTAGGCGCTTCTCGCGCTTGGCGTACTCTTCGACGATGATGTCGCCATACTCGTCTTCGATCTTGTCGAAGAAGTCGACGGCGCCCTTAATTTCCTCAGCGGTTGGGTGTCCCTTTTGGACACCGCCGGCGAGTTTGAACGGCCCCCACGTATCAAAGCCGGGGCAGCCGTAGACACCCATAAAGATGGCCTGCCTCATGCGGCAGATGCCATCGATATCCTTGCCGTACCATTTGTTCTTGCCACCGTAGGTCATAAGGCCAAACACCTTGTCCTGCGGCTGCAGCACGTTCGTGAGCACGCGTGCCATGTCCTTGTCGATCTCGGAGTAATAGATGCCCGTGGCGACACCAATCAGATGATATTCGTGCAGGTCGGGGTACTCGTTTTTACCGAGCGCCTTGACGTCGAGGGTATCGATCTCGGGGTGCGCCTCGACGATGGCGTCCACGAGCTTTTTCGTATTGCCGTGATGGCGCGAGGCGTAGAGGATGATGGTTCGCATAAGAAGGCCTTTCAGCTGTAATTGCATCAATGTCTGTATGGTACCCCGTTACATGGCTGGGATACCGGACGCATCGATGAACGCGCGGGTTTGTCCTTTGGTTAGGGCCGAGACGGGTACTTGCGAGCAAAAAGCAGTTGTTCGAAAGGATGGGCAATGGAATACGCTCTCTCCAACGATTCGATTTCTATTAAGGTGTCCACGGCTGGTGGTTCGTTTGCCTCGATCGAGGCCGGAGGTCGCGAGTATCTGTGGCAGGGCGATCCCGCCGTGTGGTCCGGCCAGGCACCGATTTGCTTCCCGATTTGCGGAGGCTTGCGCGATAACAACGCCATGACGTTTGCCGGGCATCATGTAAAGCTCGCTCGCCATGGGTTTGCGCGCAAACAGGAGTGGAAGCTGCTGAGCCAGAGCGAGAACGAGCTGGCGATGTGCCTGGCTTCGGAGGATAACGCCGCGCTGCTGAGCGATTATCCGTATCCGTTTAAGCTTGTCGCCCGCTATACGCTCGAGGACGCCGCCGTGCGTGTCTCCTATGAGGTTACCAACGAGGGCACCGAGGACATGCCGTTCTTTATCGGTGGACACCCCGGCTTTAGGTGTCCGCTCGACGAGGGCGAGGCCTATACGGACTACGAGTTGCGTTTTGAGAAGGACGAAGCTGCTGAGCTTTGCACTGCCGTCCCCTCGACTGGCTTGATTGATGTGGACAGGCGCTCCAAGAACCCCATGGTGGGAAAGACGCTGCCTTTGTCGCATGAGCTCTTCGATTTTGCGGAGACCATCTTTGACGTGCTCGAGAGCCGTCAGGTCACGCTTTCCAAAAAGGGCGAGGACAAGGGTGTTCGCCTGAGCTTTGAGGGCTTCCCGTACCTCATTGTGTGGAGCAAGCCCGAGGGTGATTTTGTGGCAGTTGAGCCCTGGGGCGGTCTTTCGACCTGCTCCGATGAGGACGACGTGCTTGAGCACAAGCGCGGCTGCCTTATCGCCAAGCCCAAAGAAACCATCATGCGCTCGTTCACAATCGAGATTCTGTAGTCGCATGTAGCCAATTCGTTTTGCAAGGCATAAGGAGCCTGCGAGATAAGGAGCTAGAAATGATCCTCACCGTTACGATGAACCCGTCCGTCGATACGCGCTATCAGCTCGATGAGCTCATTATCGACGACGTCAACCGCGTGACGCCCGAAAAGACCGCCGGCGGTAAGGGCCTCAACGTGGCCCGCGTCCTGGGCCAGCTGGGCGACGATGTCGTGGCAACCGGCTTGCTTGGTGGTCATATGGGCGCCTATATGGCCGAGCTCATGGATGCCAACGGCATTAAGAATGATTTTGTGCCCATCAAGGGCGAGACTCGCATCTGTCTCAATATCCTTCATGCTGGCAACCAGACCGAGTTGCTCGAGAGCGGCCCGACGATTGCCCCCGAGGAACTCGATGCCTTTACCGCCAAGTTCGCCGAGCTTGCGAGCAAGGCCGATGTCGTTACCATCTCGGGTTCGCTGCCCCGCGGCGTCGAGGCGGACTACTACGCCAAGATCACGGGCATTGCAGAGAACGCCGGCGCCAAGGTGCTGCTCGATACCTCGGGCGCCTCGCTCGAGGCTGCGCTCAAGTCCGAGGTCAAGCCTGAGCTGGTTAAGCCTAACCTGACCGAAATTAACGGCCTTCTGGGCACGAGCTTTACCACCGACGATGTGGACGAGCTCCGTTCCGCGCTCGCCTCTGACGCCCGCTTCTCCGATATCCCCTGGGTCGTCGTATCCATGGGCGCTGCCGGCTCCGTTGGTTTCCATAACGGCCGTGCGTTCCGCGCCAAGACCCCCGATATCCCCGCCGTTAACGCTACGGGCTCTGGCGATTCGACCATTGCCGGCTTCGCACATGCGATTGCTGCCGGAGCCGACGACGAGACGGTGCTGCGTACCGCCAACACCTGCGGCAAGCTCAATGCCATGGATCCCATGACTGGCCACTTGGTTATGGATCGTTGGGACGAGGTTTACAACGGCGTTGTCGTGACCGAGCTGTAGGAGCTTGTGCTGCGGCCCCGGCATCGGTTGCCAGCTCATGTCGACGACAAGTGCAGTAGCATTATGCCGGGGCGCGACGCCGACACTGTCGTGTTCAATCCCGACCTTACCCTGGTCGAGACGCATGTGGGTGGCAACAGCGTCGGTAATGCGTTTGCCGAGTAGCCGCCAAAGAAACGATCCGAGAGGGGATTTAGATGATTTACGGTGCATTGGGCGATATCGAGGAGTACCGTGGAATGCTCAAGGGCCTCGACGTGCTGATCGACTGGCTCGAGGAGAACGATCCGGCGAAGCTCGAGGTCGGCAGCCATCCGATTCTGGGCGACAAGGTCTTTGCGAACGTCATGGCTCCCACGACGCGTCCCGAAGCCGAGGCTCACTATGAGACGCATCAGCGCTATCACGACCTGCAGATCGACGTCGAGGGTCGCGAGGCCTTTAAGGTTGCCACGGGCAGCCTGACGCTGGTTCAGGAGTTTGACGAGAAGGACGACTACGATCTGGTCGATTCCGACGCCTCGATCGCCGGCGATCTTGCTGACGACAAGTTTGCGCTGTTTGTTGCCGGCGAGCCTCACATGCCCACGCTCGAGTTCCAGGGCGATGGCGCGCAGCCGGTCAAGAAGATTTGCTTTAAGCTGCTTGCAGATGCTTACTGGGAGGAGTAGCGCGCTGCTCGGCTGAGCTGTTCGTGTTGCGAGCGTTATCCCTTGGGGGAGCTCGCTTGGGCCCCGCTGAACGCGGTTCCTTTGGGGATTGCGGTTGGCGGGGCTTTTGTTGAGTAGGAGAGTTTCCGGCGGCGTTGTGCTTGGATTGGCGGAAGCGCGCCCGAAATCAGCAACAAAAAAGCCGCCCGAAGGCGGCTATCTTGTGCAATGGAGCCAGCGACCGGGCTCGAACCGGTGACCCCCGCTTTACGAGAGCGGTGCTCTACCAACTGAGCTACGCTGGCGGCCATGTGATGGCGCAACTGAGGCGTCAACGGCTGTCTATGATACGGGACATCGCAAATCCGCGCAAGTGTTCTGACGGCTTTTCTCACTTTAAATGCACTAATATTGGAGACGCGATGTCTTGCTCTTACGGGTCTCAAACAGAATGGGGCAGCGATGACTCAACCCAAGATTCTTCTCGCACGCATCGACGACCGTTTCATTTACGGACAAGACGTTGAGCTGTGGAACGAAGCCGTGGGTTCCAACCTTGTCCTAATCGTCAACGATGAGATCGCGGCAGATTCGCGCCAATGGGCACCCATGAGGGTGGCGGCGCCAGAAGGCGTTTGGACGCGGTTTTTCTCGGTGCAAAGGACCATCGACGTCATTCATACCGCAACGCCTCGCCAATTGATTCTGATCATGGTGGCCTCACCCTCCGATGCGCTCGCGCTGGTTAAGGGCGGTGTGCCGATCACCAAGATCAGCATTGGTCATATGCAGGCAGGGGAGGGCAAGCGTCCCGCAACGCCCGCAGTTGCCGTAGACGACACAGACGTCGCTGTTCTCAGAGAGCTGCAAAAGCTCGGCATAGAACTAGAAATCCGCTATCTCCCCAGTTCCGCCCCCGACCCCATCGGCAATCTGTTCAACTGATCCCTTGGGGACGGAGGAAAACGGATCATTTTGCCTTCGTAGGGGATCTGTGTGGCGCTGTCCGCCAAAACTATGCCGGTTTACTACGATGAATTGCTTATCGCCGAGCATGCCAAATTTGCAGAGAATAAAACCGCAGGTAGACGAGTTGCTAATTTTTTATAAACCAGCGCGTGGTCGGACATAGTGGGTTCATCGTAGTAATTCGGCATAGTTTTGTTATGTCACCAATTCGGTGGCATCGAAAAGAAGGATTTAGGCATGAAGCAGCGCCCGTTGGCGGTGGTGCCGGCGGGCGTTGCTGTGCGAGATGTCGCGTTGTGGGCCTAGTGCCTCATAAAGTGGTATTCGATCATATTGCTGTAGGGGTGACCCGGACCCACAATGCCCTGCGGGAACAGCGGCTGGTGCGGCGTGTCGGGGTACATCTCGGCCTCGAGGGCAAAGCCGGCGCCCCAGCCATAGTTGGCATCGTCCTTGGCGTGCTCGTCGCCCAGCCAGTTGCCGGTGTAGAGTTGCACGCCCGGGGCGGTGGTGTAGTAGTCCAGCTCACGACCGGTCCACATCTCCTCGACATGTAGGGCGCGACGCAGGTTGCGGCCGTACTGATAGCCATCGATGCACAGGCAGTGATCGTAGCCACGGGCCTGCTTAATCTGCGGGTCGTCGGCCTCCATGCCGGGTGCGACGGGGCGCAGCTCGCGAAAGTCAAACGGTGTTCCCTCGACCGGAGCGATTTCGCCGGTGGGGATGTTCTGCTCGTTAATGGGCAAGTAGTGGGCAGCGTTGGCGATAAAGAAGTGCTCACAGTCCATGCCGGCGTTATGGCCGGCAAGGTTAAAGTACGTGTGGTTGGTCATGGACACGTAGGTGGCGCGGTCGCTCTCGCAACCATACTCGATGCGGAAGACGCCGGTGCGCGTAACGGTAAACACAGCCGTAAAGATTCGGTTGCCGGGCAGGCCCAGCTCGCCATCCTTAAGCGAGGTGGTCATGCGCACGGCGTTGTGAGTCTCGTCGAGCTCAACGTCCCATACGCGCTTGTGCAGACCATGCTCAAGATCGCTGTGCAGGTTGTTGACGCCTTCGTTGGCCGGCATATGCCAGTCCGTGCCGTCGATGGTGATCGTGGCGCCCGCGGTGCGGTTTGCCACGGGGCCGATGGTCGCGCCAAAGCAGGCGGGGTTGTCAAAGTAATCCTCGAGCTTATCGAAGCCCAGCACCACATCGCGCACGTTGCCGGGAATGTCGGGCACATCGATACCCAGCACGGTGGCGCCATAGTCCATAATGCGAACGCAGATCTCGGGCCCGTTGAGGGTGTAACGATGAACGGGGGTACCGCACGGCGCGGTGCCGTAAAGCTCGGAAGTGATCATTTGGTGCCTAACATCGAGGTATTTCTGACAAACTGTAGCGCGAACAGGCGAGATTATCACTACACCCCACTAAAGCAGGGGGTATTTTTCTCAAAAAAGTGATGATTGGAGCTGTGCGGGTGTTCATTTTTGACGCGCACGAGTCTGATACAATTTGTTCGTTACTGTTTGAATGATATGCGCGCAAAGAACGGCGAGGATTCATCGTGATTAAGGCAGAGCGACAGGATAAGGTTCGTCAGCTGCTCGAAGAGCAGGGCACGGTTTCGGTCAAGGAGATTTCGGATGCGCTGGGCGTTTCGGATATGACGATTCGCCGCGACCTCGAAGAACTTGCGAGCCTGGGCGAGATCGAGCGCGTGCACGGTGGCGCCCGTAGCGCACAGGGACGTCCCCATGCTATGTTGCGCCATGAGTATTCGCACAGCGAAAAGCGCACTAAGCATGCCGAGGAAAAGCTGCAGATTGCGCGCCGTGCTGTGGAGCTTATCGAGGAGGGCTCGACCATCTTTTTGGGTACGGGCACTACGGTGGAACAGATGGCCTCGATGCTGCCGGCGTGTCGCCTGCGCATTGTGACCAACTCGCTTTCGGTGTTTAACCTGCTCGAGTCGCGCGAAGACTGCGACCTGTGCCTCGTGGGCGGTATGTACCGTCGCCGCACCGCCGCTTTTGTGGGGCCAACGGCCGAGGATACCCTGCGTGCGTTGGGCATCGACGCGGCGTTTATCGGCGCCAACGGCATTCTGGATGGCGACGTATCTACGTCCAACATGGACGAGGGCCGTATCCAGCAGCTCGCCTTTAGCAAGGCCGACTCACGCTATCTGATCGCCGATTCCAGCAAGATCGGCAAGCGCGACTTCTACACCTTCTGTCGCTTGGACAGCCTGGATGCCGTGGTGTGCGAACCGGGTATCGCCGCCGAGAATCGTGCCGCCATCGAGGAACACACGCAGGTCATCTGCTAGCTAACGCTATGGGATTGCCAACAGGCGATGCGGGAGGACTTTTACCTCCTGTCATTGTGGGGAATCAACGCGTGAGCGCTACGCGATATGACGCGTAAATGAGGACTCCACTACCAAATTGTTTCAACCTGTAACAGGTAGGGGTGGAATCGCCAACCAGATGTTACAGATTGAGATTGAGAGGATTGTCCTGTGTATTTGTCTCAATCTGTAACAACTAGGATCCAAAAACTCGACTAGGTGTTACAGATTGAGATTTTGTCTACCCAGCCATCATCTTTGTCTCGATCTGTAACAGTTAGACGGCTAAAAGCGAGTCAGATGTTACAGATCTAGATATTTCGAACCGGGTGCCCCCGTTCATCTCAATCTGTAACAATTGGGGCCGAAAATCCCTGCTAGATGTTACAAATCGAGACAAACGGCCTGCTCGGGTCGAGCCAAAACAAAAAAGGCCGCATGCGAACCCGTGGAGGGATTCGCATGCGGCCGACAGGGGGTATGCGGCTTGAATTAGGCCATGAGCAGGCCGGTCTCCGCGACGTTCTTGTACCAGTACGCGCTCGCCTTGGGATAGCGCTTCTGGGTCTCGAAGTCGATGTAGAACAGGCCGTAGCGCTTGTTGTAGCCGTTGGTCCAGGAGAACTGGTCCTGCAGCGACCACACAAAGTAACCGTCGACGTTTACGCCGCCGTCGATTGCCTTGAGGATCCATGCGAGATGCTGGCGCATGTAGTCGATGCGAGGGGCGTCGTCGATAAAGCCGTCCTCGAAGTCGTCCTTATAGCCCATGCCGTTCTCGGTGATGTAGATCTTCTTGTAGTTGGGGTAATCGTTCTTAATGCGGAGCAGCAGGTCGTAGAGGCCCTCGGGATAGATGATCCAGTCCCAGTCGGTGGTGGGTACGCCTTCGCGTACGCATGACTCGCCCACGCCCTTGAGGAACCAGCGCGAGGAGCCCTTGTCGCCGGTACCATTGTGGTTGATGTCGTTTTCGCCCTCGGCGGCACGCAGGAACTGGCACTTGTAGGTGTTGACACCCAGGCAATCGTTGTAGGGGAGCGCGGCGGTCAGCGCGGCGATGTCCTCGTCGCGGACGTCGAGCTCGCCGCCGGCGATATGGGCCAGCTTGGTCGCAGCCTCCATGGTGTCGGCTGCATAGTGGCCGCGGAAGGTGGCGTCGAGTACCCAGCGGTTGTTGATGACATCGGCCATGCGAGCTGCCTCGCAGTCGGCGGCGTTGTTGGGGTCGAGGGGATACTTGGGCTCCAGGTTCTGGACAATGCCGATCTCGCCCTCAAAGCCGCCCTCATGGAAGGCGACGACAGCCTTGGCATGGGCCACCATCATGTTGTGCATGAGCTGGAAGGCCTTGTCCAGGCGGTATTTCTCGCCGTGCGGCCAGTTGCCAACGATAAAGCTGCCCTCGGCGGTTGCGGGAATCTCGTTAAAGGTAAACCAGTGCTTGACCTCGGTGAACTCGGCAAAGCAGAACTTGGCGTACTCGACAAAGGCGTCGATCGTCGTGCGCGTCAGGAATCCCTCGCCGCCGTTCTGGTAAAAGGCCTCGGGTGTATCGAAGTGATCGAGCGTGACATAGGGGATAACGCCAGCTTTGTTGCAGGTGGCGAAAAGCTCGTGATAGAAAGCGACACCCTCGGGGTTAATCTCGCCGGTGCCACTGGGGAAGATGCGGCTCCAAGCGATGGAGACGCGAATGCCGTTAATGCCAAAGCGCTGGCACAAATCGATATCGACCGGATATTTGTTGTAGAAGTCGCTTGCAGGATCGGGGGAGAAGCGACCCTGAGCTGCCAGGAAATCGTCCCAGGGCACTTTGCCCTTGCCGTGCGTGCGGGTCTCGCCCTCAACCTGGTAAGCGGCGGTGGCGCCGCCAAACACAAAGCCGTCGGGGAACTGCATGGGGTTGTTCATAAGTCATCCTTTCTGTGGGATACGAATAGGGAGAGGTGCCCGAACTGGGGATCCGGGCACCAACAGAGGGAGGAACTAGTCGAGGTTCTCGCGGAGCCACTTGATGGCGCCGGCGGGGTCGCGGGTAAGGTCGATATATTCCTTGCCGCGCGGGGCGAGCAGCTTAATGCCCAGACGATCGGTGGCGGCCTTCATGTCGTTGTAGTAGCTACGAACCTGCGGGGCGAGCACGATGACGTCGTACTGATCCATGATGGCAGTGTGCTGGCCATAAGCACCGGCAGAGGAAGCGATGTTCTCTCCGGTCTGTGCGGCACCTTCCTTGATGGCGTTGGCAAGCATGGCAGAGGTGCCGGCGCCGGCGCACAGGACGAGGACCTTCAGGCCATCGACATCCTTCTTGGCGGATGCATCGGCAGCGGGCTCGGGCTGATCGGCGACAGGCTTGCTGTCGGCGGCGGCAACGGTCGTCTCGACGGAAGCGGTGGCCTGCTCGGCAGCGGGCGTAGAGGCGTTGGCGGCGACGGAAGCGGCACCATTGGACTCGAGACCCAGCTCGGCGGCGCGCTCGGCCTCCTGGTCACAGAGCAGTTTATCGTATGCCTTCAAGAACGGCAGGTAGATGATGGCGTCCAGCAAGATGATGATCGCGACAAACACCAGGGCGATAAGCTGGAAGTTCGTGGTGATGAAGATGCCGATGGGGGCAGGGGTGGCCCAAGGCACCACGAAGGAGAAGCCGTTCATGCCCACGTTATCGATAAAGAACTTGGCAACACTTACGTTGACGCAGCCGGCGGCAACAAAGGGGACGAGCATGTAGGGGTTAAGGATCATCGGCGCGCCAAAGAGCAGCGGTTCGTTGACGGCGAAGGCAACAGGAACAATCGAGGCCTTACCGACGGCTTTGAGCTGCTTGGACTTCATAAAGAGAATCAGCAGAAGCGGCACGATGAACGTGGCGCCGGTGCCGCCGAACTCACCCACGAGCGACATGTTAAAGGTGAGGGAGTGGGCGGGGTGGCCGCCTGCCAGCAGAACCTGCAGGTTCTCGGCCTGGTTGGCAAGACGGATGGGGTCGATGCCCGGCTGGACGATCGAGGGACCGTGGACGCCGATGAACCAGAAGAACGCGGTGGCTGCCTGGATAAGGATAAGGCCAGGATAGGTTTCTGCAGCGGTAAAGAGCGGGGAAAGCAGTTTAATAAGCAGCTCAGAGAACGGAACGCCCATGAGGTTACGCACGACGACATCGATGATGCCGCAGATGATGACGGCGCCGCCAAAGGGGATGATGTCGCGGAAGTTCTGAGCGATGGCGCCCGGGACCTCCTTGGGCAGCTTAATGGTCAGATCGCGCGAGACGCAGAATTTGTAGACCCACACGGTGATGAACGCGGCGATATAGGCCGAGAACAGACCGCGCGTGCCCATGCTGGTGCAATCGAAGACCGAAAGTTCGGAGCCGTTGAACTTGGTGGTGAACTGCGTGACTGCGAGCAGCAGCATGCTGCACTGGGCGGCCACCATGGTGGAACCGTCGTTGAGCACTTTGCCGGCGGGCATGCGACGGTTCATGGAAGCCGTGAAGTTCTTGGCAGTGGTGCCGGCAACCATGATGCCCATAACGCCCATGGTGAAGTTGTACAGCTTGTTGCACCAGTCGATAAGCGGCTGGGGCAGCGTGATGCCGACTACGCCGGGAAGGGTGGCGATCAGCAGGAAGATCGAAGAGGTGAGGACGATGGGCATGCACCCAAGGAATCCGTCCTTAATGGCCTGGAGGTAGATGTTCCTCGAGATCTTCTCAAAGAACGGTTGATGCTTTTCGAGCATCTTTACGATGGCGTCCATAGAGCTCCTTTGCTACTTAATGCGCGACGCATGTGGATGGAACTGGTCGTCGATGGATGGTCAGGACTGCCCGGAAACCTTCCTGCTTAAGGAAGGAATTGCGAAATGACAACGTAGGACATTTCGTTAATGACAACGTAAGACATTTTTGGAAGAGCAACAAGGATTTACGGGTGAACGGTCGATATTGTCCGATAAACGGCTGATTTGTCAGTCGGGCAGGTAGTGTATGCTAGAACACAAAAAACAAGCGATGCAAAACCGACTGGAGAAGCAGTGGCAACGATGGACAAGAAAAACGTCTCGATGAACGATGTGGCGATTGCCGCAGGTGTTTCTCTCAAGACGGTGTCGCGTGTGATCAACGAGCCCGATAGCGTGCGAGAGTCGACACGCGATAAAGTCCATTCCGCAATGGAGGCGCTCGGGTTTCGAACCAACTTTGCCGCGCGTTCGCTCAAGTTGGGCCGTTACGGGTGCATCGGCGTGGTGATGTTTCACTTGTCGGGCGGCGCCGTGGACATGATTGACGGTATCGCCGATGCCGCCGAAGAACGCGGCTTTGCGCTCACGATGATCAAAAAGCGGGCAGGGGAGAAGATGACCCTTGCCGACGCAGCGCGCAGGATGTCGCAGCTGCCTGTTGATGGCATGATCTTCAATCTGCGCCAGATGGTCGATGACTTTGATACCTTTGAGGCGCCGAAAGACCTCAAGACGGTGATTATCACACCGATGGAACATCCTACCTGCTCTACCGTCAGTGACGACCAAGAGGGCGGCGCGCGTATGGCGTGCGAGTACTTTTTGGACCACGGTCACAAGAACGTGTACTTCGTTTCGGGTAAGAAAGAGTCGCTGTCGAGCCAGTGCCGTATGAAAGGTTGGCGTGCGGCACTCGAGGCACGTGGCATTGAGCCGTCCGAGCCTCTGCAAGGCGATTGGAATGCGGATAGTGGCTATGCCGCGGGCCTTGTGCTTGCCGATAAACCCGATTGCACGGCGATCCTCGCTGCTAACGACTGCATGGCAAACGGTGTGATGATGGCTCTACGTGACAAAGGGCTCAGTGTGCCCGACGACGTGTCCGTGATCGGCTTCGACGATGAGCTCTACAAGACGATTCCCAACTCGATTCTGACGTCGGTGAAGTTTCGCCACCGCGAGCTGGGCATCCGTGCGCTTAACGAGGTCGTTGCGGGTTTGGAAGCCCCGAGCTCCAGAAGTCGTACGCTTGTCTCGGGCGTGTTGGTCGAGCGTGCGAGCGTGCGGGATTTGCGGGCGTAGGCGTGCTCGGCTCGTTCATCTCAACCTGTAACAGGTAGGGCTGAAAATCTCAGCTAGATGTTACAGATTGAGATGTCTCTGCTCGGGCGTTCTGTTTGTCTCGATCTGTAACAGCTTGGAGCGAAAAACTCAGCTAGATGTTACAGATTGAGACAAACGTGCGGTACGGTCTGCCCAAAAAAGGCCGGGGGCGGCGCGTCGTGTGACGTGCCGCCCCCGGCTGAGAAATGGGGACAGGTTATGTGAGCGGGGCAATTCCGCTGGTCGCAAGCCGCTAGTCCAGACGACGGGTCTGCGCTACGTGCTTATACCAGTAGGCGCTTGCCTTGGGCGTGCGCTTCTGGGTTTCAAAGTCAACGTAGAAGAAGCCATAACGCTTGTTGTAGCCATTGGTCCAGGAGAACTGATCCTGCAGGCTCCACAGGAAGTAACCGCCCACGTTGACACCCACCTCCATGGCCTTGAGCAGCCAGCGCAGGTGCTGCTCGATGTAGTCGATGCGCGGCTGGTCGTCCACAAAACCGTCCTTGCAGGGGTCCTTGTAGCCCATGCCGTTCTCGGTGATGAAAATCTGCTTGTAGTTGGGGTAGCGCTGCTTAATGTAGACGAGCAGGTCGAACAGGCCCTCGGGATAGATGATCCAGTCCCAGTCGGTGGTGGGGATGCCGGGCTTGTTCACGTGCTCGCCAATACCCTTAACGCGCCAGCGGCCGGTGCCCTTCTCGCCCGTACCGTTGTGGTGCAGGTCGTTCTCGCCATCGTAAGCCTTGAGGAAGCGACACTGGTAGTTGTTAACGCCCAAGTAGTCGTTGTAGAGCGCGGCCTCGCGCATGATTTTCAGATCCTCGTCCGGGATCTCGATGGTGCCGCCCGAGACGGCAGCCAGGCGGTTGGCGCACTCGAGGGTGTCGGGAGCATAGTCGCCGCGGAAGGTGGCGTCGAGCAAGAACTGGTTCTGCAGCACGTGCTCGTTATTGGCGGCTTTGATGTCGGCGGGGTCGTTCTCGTTGAGCGGATACTTAAACTCCAACGACTGGATGACGCCGATCTTGCCCTTAAAGCCGCCGTTGTGGAAGGCCAGTACGGCCTTGGCGTGGGCGAGCATCATGTTGTGCTCGCACTGGAAGGCCTCGGCAAGATGCGCCTTGACGCCACCGGGGAAGGTGCCCTCGATGTAGGTGTTGGAGGCGTTCGCCCAGATCTCGTTAAAGGTGAACCAGTAGGTCACCTGGTCGGCGTACTCCTTAAAGCAGAAGGTGGCAAAGTCCACAAAGGCGTCGATGGTCTCGCGGTTGAGGAAGTCGCCCTTCTCAAAGAGGGGCAGCGGCGTGTCAAAGTGATGCAGCGTGACGAACGGCTCAACATGGTGCTTATGGCATTCGGCGAAGAGGTCGTGGTAGAACTGGACGCCCTCGGGGTTGATCTCGCCGGTGCCGTTGGGGAAGATGCGGCTCCAGGCGATGGAGAGGCGGATGCCGTTGATGCCAAACTCCTCGCACAGTTCCAGGTCGACGGGGTACTGGTTGTAGAAGTCCGAAGCGGGATCGGGGGAAAAGCGCCCCTGGGCCTCCAGGAAGTCGTCCCAGGCAACCTTGCCCTTACCGTGAGTGCGGGTCTCGCCCTCTACCTGGTAGGCAGCAGTGGCGCCGCCAAAGACAAAGTCCTCGGGAAACTGCGCAGGCGGGTTAGTGACGCTAGCAGGGTTAACGGACATGATGATCCAATCGTCTAAATTGAAGGGCCAGCCGGTCTTGGATGGTCGGCTGGCCCTGAGCGTTACTTACTTCGAGAGTTGCTCGCTTACGAAGGCGAGAGACTTGTCGCCGTTCTGGGAGAGCTCGATGTACTGCTTGCCACGGCAGGCGACGCACTTGTTGCCCACGCGCTCGCAGTCCTTCTGAAGGTCGGCCAGGTAGCTTGCGGCCTGCGGGGCCAGGACGACCAGGTCAAAGTCGGGGAGCATGTCAACGTGGTTGCCATAGGCCTCGGCAGCGGTCTCGAGGTTAATACCGCGCTCCCTGGCAGCCTTGGCCAGCGCGTTGGCGAGCAGGCCCGAGGTACCGCCGCCCTGGCAGAGTACGAGCACGCGCCTGCCGTTGAGGTCGCTGGCGGTCGCAGCCTCGGTGGCGGGCGCTGCGGAAGCGGCGGGGGCGTCGGCCTTCACGGCCTCGGCAGCAGCGCCGGCGGCAACGCTCTTGGCGTCAGCCTTGCCCTGGAAGGCGTCGTTGAGCTTGGCGGCCTTCTCAGCGTTCTTGGCGGCGAGCTCCTCCTGGGAGATCTCGGCCTCCTCGGTGCACTTCTGGGCGTCATAGGCACGGAAGAACGGGTAGTACAGGGCAAAGTCGACAACCAGGATAAGGGCGAGCATCACAAAGGCGAGCGGCTGGAAGCCCAGGCCCATGATGGTGCCGATGGGGCCGGGGACGGTCCAGGGCAGGGTGTACATAAAGCCGTTCATGCCCAAGAAGTCGATAAAGATCTTGAGGATCCAGATGTTGGCGATCGGGGCAAAGACAAACGGGACAAAGAAGACGGGGTTGAGCACGATGGGCGCGGCGAACAGCAGCGGCTCGTTGACAGCGAAGCAGACGGGAACGATGGCGGCCTTACCGACGGCGCGCATCTCCTGGGACTTGGCCAGGAAGCAGAACATAAAGACCAGGACAAGCGTGGCGCCGGTGCCGCCCATGCAGACGACGAAGTACTGGGCACCCTGGGTCAGGACAGCGGAAGCGTGCTGGCCGGCCTGGAACGCAGCCAGGTTGTCGGTCATGTTGGCAACGAGGGCGGCGGCGATGGCGGGCTCGACGATCGAGGGACCGTGGACGCCGACGAACCAGAACAGGCTCATGGCGCCGTAGATCACAGCGAGACCGATATAGCCGTCGGCAGCGGTGAACAGGGGCTGGAACACCTGGATGACGCCCTGGGCAAAGCAGAAGCCAAAGGCAGCGCGGAAGACGATGTCAAAGACCCAAAAGACGGTGATGCAGACGGAGAAGGGGATGATGTCCTTAAAGGTCTGCGAGATGTTGGGCGGAACCTGCTCGGGCATCTTGACGGTGATGTTGCGCTTAATGAAGAACTTGTAGATGATGCCGGTCACAAACGCAGCGATAAAGGCGGTCAGCAGGCCTTTGGAACCAAGGTAGGTGGTGTTGAAGCCGCTGGCAGCGTCCGTGGCGATCGTGTCGCTCGAAAGGAGCAAGAAGCCGATGATGGCCGCGCACATGCACGAGATGAAGTTGATCTGGTTGTTCTTGGGCAGATCGCGGTTCTGAGCGTCGGCGAAGTGCTTGGCTGTGGTGGCAGCGCAGGCGATGGCCAGGATACCCATGGAGTAGTTGTAGCACTTCCACAGGGCGTTGTTGATGTCATCGGGCCAGTAGAAACCCCAGATGTTGGGGACCGAGGCTACCAGGCAGAAGATGGACGAGAAGATGATGATGGGGATGACGGAGATAAAGCCGTCGCGAATCGCCTTGAGGTACTTGTTGCGGGCGATCGCGTTGAAAAAGGGCTGGCCCTTTTCGATGATGGCGATAAGTTGCTCCATGCAATGCTCCTAAGAGTCGGTGGGTTAACAACGATGGTAGCTTTTGGCGTTCGGTTGCCAAAATGTTGACGTTGCCATTTTGTGACACAAAATAAGACGCGAACCGATGGTCCCTGTGCCTGCGAACCGTCGATTCCTTGCGCGTAAACGTTTGAGCCGCCCGGTGGCTCTGTGTTTGCACAATGGCAACGTTAACATTTGGGCGACAAAAGCCGTTCGGGGAAGCAAAAATGTCGGTGAACGGTAGGTTTTGGGTGGTGAGCGTATGGTGGGGGAGGCGTTGGATATACTTGAAGACGTTTCATTTGACTGCGCAGGATGCCACTAATGGCATCGTTGACATAGAAAGATCGACCTATGGCCGCTGTTAAAAAATCGGTTTCCGTTAAGGACGTGGCGCGTCTCGCGGGCGTCTCGGAGCAGACAGTCTCGCGTACGGTGCACGATTCGCCCAGCGTGCGCCCCGAGACCAAGGAGCGCGTGCGTGCCGCCATGCGCGAGCTGGGGTATCGCCCCAATTTTGCCGGTCGATCGCTGCGCCGCGGCAAGTTTAAGACCGTCGGCGTCGCCATGTTCAACATTACCGGTACCGGCAACCTCGACCGTATGGAGGGCTTTGCTGTCGCCGCCGATAAGCACGGCTACGCCATTACCCTCACGAAAGTAGATGGGCATCCGTATACCCTCGAGAGCGCATCGTCGCGCATGAGCGCACTGCCGGTGGATGGCATGGTCGTGATCATGAATCGCATGCCGGCGGACTTTGGCACCTTCGAGCCACTGCCCGGCATGCAGACAGTGCTCGTTACGATGTTGGAGCACCCGCTTTGTTCAACGGTCGATAACGACCAGTTCGATTGCTCGCGCCAGGTGGTCGAGTATTTGCTGGAGCAGGGGCACAAGACCGTGCGCTTTATCTCGTGCCCCGAGCGCTCGCTTTCGGGCATGCAGCGCGAGGAAGGCTGGCGCGAGACATTGCGCGCACATGGTATTGAGCTGCCGCGACTCATCCGTGGCGATTGGACGGCGCAGAGCGGATATGCCGCAGGCCAGGCTCTGGCGGACGATCCGACCTGTACTGCCATCTATGCCTCCAACGACGCCATGGCCTACGGCTGCATTCGCGGGCTCGAGTCGCGCGGAAGGCGTGTGCCCGAGGACGTGAGCGTGGTGGGTGTTGATGACAGCCTGGGCGATATCGTGCCCGACCGTCGCCTGAGCACCGTGCGCTTTGACAACAGGCGTGTCGGCATGTGGGCAGTCGATAAGATCGCCGGTGCCGAGGGGGGTGCGTCTGGCGTGGAGCACATGCTGATCCCCGGCGTGCTCGTAGAGGGCGATACGGTGCGCGATTTGCGCTAGGGCGCGGTCCTGTTTGGGTTTCCGTTAATCATGTTTGATATTGTTCGAAATGGTTTGGAAACCGTTCACGGGTGAAAATTGACCGTTCATAGCTTGAAATTATGTTTTGCGTTGTTCTTTTTTGTTTGAATGTTAATGTTTCTGCCATACAGAACGCAGCGCGTATGCCCGGACGCGATGCTCTCCATTGGTTCATATGTGAAAGGAACGCAATATGGCAACCAAAGAAGAAATCTCGATGGTTGGATTCGAGATCGTCGCATACGCAGGTGACGCCCAGACCGATCTGCTTGCAGCGCTCGATGCTGCTCGCGAGGGTGATTTTGAGAAGGCCGAGCAGCTGCACAAGGATGCCAGCGATGCGCTCATCGGTGCCCACGACACGCAGACCAAGCTGCTTTCGCAGGAGGCCGGCGGTGGCGAGATGGAGATGACCTTCATCATGGCTCACGCTCAGGACACTCTCATGACCACTATGATCCTGGAGAAGCAGACCCGCTTTACCATCGATGCCTACAAGCGCATCGCCGAGCTCGAGGCCAAGCTCGCCTAACGAGCCCGCACAACCAAGTCCCCTTCCAAAAGCTCTGCCGCAAACTCGCGACAGGGCTTTTTCTTTTTACCCGGCACTTGGGGACGTTCCTTATCTGCCGGCAGTTAGGGACACTCCTGCCATGCATTTGATCCTTTGAGGATGGAAGAAAACGGGTTATTAGGTTTGTTGCGGTGCCGACTCGACCCGTCGGTTACAAAACTATGCCGGTTTACTACGATGAATCGTATTCTTTCAACTATGGAAAGAACAGCGTTATCAAAGCCGCAGGTAGAAAGCTTGCCATTTTCTGCTAATAGCAAATGTGGTCGGTCCTATCGGTTTTACGGTAGTAAACCGGCATAGTTTTGAAATGGCACTGTTCGACTAGCAGCGTTATGGAGCTTCTGCACGCCCTCCCGTTCGGTTTTTCGCTGGGTGGGTATACTTCCATCCGCAATACAGGCCGGAATAAGGAGGTATCCAAATGCCGGGCAACGGATTGATTCAAAAGGGAGACGCGCACGAGATGGCTCATGGGCGTCCTGTCCAGATAACCGAGCACACGACGGTAACCGAGCTGCAGCCCAGCCTGTCCGATGTCGTGTGCGCAAACAAAAAGCTGCAGATTGGCTTTATCGTTGCGCTCGTGGTACTGGCGCTGTTGTCGGGCTTTGTAGTTCGTCCGCATTTTGCCGATACCAAGACCTGGGACTCCACCATCGAGGTCATCGATCAAAAGAAGGGCAATGTTTTGGCGCTCACGACCTCGTGCGTCGCCCTATCTGCGGGTATCACTGCGCTGCCGGGCGATACGGGAACGCCAGTTGCCGAGCAGCTCGCGCAGCTTTCAGGCAACCTTGGTATCGTGCTTGCCGTGCTCTACCTCGAGAAATACCTGCTAACTATTTTGTGGTCGGTTGGCTTGGGCATCTTAATCCCGTTTGCGTTGGTGCTCTTTGCGGTGTCGCTCGGCATTCACGGGCGCTGGAGCACGAGCACGGTCATTCGCCGTGTGGCGACACGCGTACTGGTGGTTGCCGTGATCGGCATGGCGCTCGTGCCCGCGAGCGTATGGGTGTCGCAAAAGGTCGATGAAACGTATCGCGTTAGCATCGAGGCGGCCGAGCAAAAGGCGGCCGACGCTGCGAGCGCGGCAGATAGCGATAGCTCCAAAACAAGCAAGAAAAAGACCGAGTCCACAGAGTCCAAGAACGTGCTTGAGCAGCTTGCCGACGGTGCCTCGGGTCTCGTCACGTCGGTGACCAGCGGCGCCAAGCAGATGACCGATGAAATTGTGCGGCAGGTGACCGATCTGATCGAAGGCGTCATCGTGATGATCGTGACCTCGTGCGTGATTCCATTGCTGGTGCTCGCGGCGTTCCTGTGGCTGGGACACGTACTGCTGGGGATCGATATTTCCGGCCCGGCGAACTATTTGACGGGCCGCTTTCTGAGTGCTCCGTCCAAGCACGCCAAAAAGGGCGGGCAGTCCGAGTAGCTAAAACAGCTGTATATACCGGGGAATACCGCCGAAGGGCGGCCGAGACACGTTCTCGGCCGCCCTTTTGTTTGTTGAGCACATGGTCGCTACGTTCGCGCCGGGCCCAAACGGTCGCCAATCATCCGCGAACGGTATTTGTTCAAAAAAGAACAAAGACAAACAAATTATTGTTGCAGTCTCTGTTCGAATGTGTTCAAATAAACATGAACAGTGAAGAACCGCACATTCAGATGCCCGGACCTGAACGCGGTTCAACACTTCCAAACAGAAACTGCGCACCTGCGTATCTCTCAAGGAGGATGTCATGAGGGTTGTAATCGCTTCCGATGCCGACGGTATGTCGATGAAGGAGTCCATCAAGGAGATGCTCATCGCCGACGGTCACGAGGTCGTCGACTATTCCGAGACCCCTGCCGCGGACTTTGTCGATTCCGCCACCGCCGTTGCCAAGGACCTGCTGGAGCACAAGGATTCTCAGGGCTTCGCATTCGATAAGTACGGCGTCGGCTCCTATATGGCCGCCGTCAAGATCAAGGGCATGGTCGTCGCCAACATTTCCGATGAGCGTTCCGCTTACATGACCCGCGAGCACAACGGCTCGCGCATGGTCACCATGGGTCCGGGCGTTGTGGGCACCGAGGTCGCCAAGAAGATCGCCCGCGAGTTCCTGCGCGCCCAGTACGCCGGCGGCCGTCACCAGATCCGTGTCGACATGCTCAACAAGATGGCCTAACGAGAGCCACCGAGAACTCGAACTTCTACCTCAACTTGTGAATTCAGACGAAAGGACGTTCTGATGAAGAAGACCATCGCAATCGGTTGCGACCATATCGTTACGGACGAGAAGATCTATCTGGCCGACCGCCTGGAGCAGGCTGGCTACAAGGTGCTCGACTGCGGCACCTACAGCCACACCCGTACGCACTATCCCATCTACGGTAAGGCCGTGGGCGAGGCTGTTGCCAGCGGCAAGGCCGACTTTGGCGTGGCCCTGTGCGGCACCGGCATCGGCATCACCAACGCCGTCAACAAGGTTCCCGGCGCCCGCTGCGCCCTGGTCCGCGACATGACCTCTGCCCTGTACGCTCGTCGCGAGCTCAACGCCAACATCGTGGGCTTTGGCGGCAAGATTACCGGCGAGTTCCTGATGGCCGATATCATGCTTGCCTTCCTGGAGGAGCCCTACGACAAGACCCCCGAGCACGATGCCCTGATCGCCAAGATCGATGCCTGCAATAAGGCCGACGCCGAGGCTCAGGCTGACCCGCACTTCTTCGACGAGTTCCTGGAGAAGTGGGACCGCGGCGAATACCACGACTAAGGAGGTTCTGGCGTTCTACCGAACGCCAGACCAGTCGACGCTGCGAAGCCATCTGGCGGGCGAGCTGCTCCGATAACACTTTTGCTTGCTGAGCTTGTGTGCTTCGTTTTGGCGGTACCTGGCATTCTGCAGCTTTTTAATTGACGGCTCGCGTTTCTGTGATGGGGCGCGGGCCGGTTTTCTAAACAGGAGTCCAACATGATTCTGACCGTTACCATGAACCCGTCGATTGATACGCGCTATCAGCTCGACAAGCTGATCATCGACGATGTTAACCGCGTGATGCCCGAAAAGACCGCTGGTGGCAAGGGCCTCAACGTGAGCCGTGTGCTGCTGCAGCTGGGTGACGACGTGCTCGCGACCGGCCTGCTTGGCGGCCACATGGGTGCCTATATGGCCGAGCTCATGGATGCCGATGGCGTCAAGAATGACTTTGTGCCCATCGCCGGTGAGACGCGCATTTGCCTGAATATTCTGCACGAGGGTAATCAGACCGAGCTGCTGGAGAGCGGCCCACAGATCGTCCCAGCCGAGCTCGAGGCCTTTACAGCCAAGTTCGCTGAGCTTGCAGCGAAGGCGGACGTTGTGACGCTTTCGGGCTCGCTGCCGCGTGGCGTCAACGCCGGCTACTATGCCGAGCTCGTCAAGATCGCCGAAGAGGCGGGCGCTAAGGTGCTGCTCGACACCTCGGGTGCATCGCTGGAGGCCGCGCTGGAGTCCGACGCTAAGCCTGAGCTCGTAAAGCCCAACCTGACCGAGATTAACGGCCTGCTAGGTACGTCCTTTACGACCGATGATATCGATGCCCTGCGTGAGGCGCTTGCCGCCGATGGCCGCTTTGCCGGTATCCCTTGGGTTGTCGTTTCGATGGGCGCTGCCGGCTCGGTGGGCTTCCATGAGGGTCGCGCGTTCCGCGCCAAGACGCCCGCGATTGCGGCTGTGAACGCGACGGGTTCCGGCGACTCGACCATCGCCGGCTTTGCGCATGCCATTGCTGCTGGTGCCGACGACATCACGGTGCTCAAGACCGCCAATACCTGCGGCAAGCTCAACGCCATGGATCCCAAGACTGGCCACCTGGTCATGGACCGCTGGGACGAGATCTACAACAGCGTTGTCGTGACTGAACTTTAGGGTTACGGCGTTTTACCAAACGCCGTAACGGCTCGACGCTGCAAACCCGCCAGAGCGGCAATCTGCCTTTCAACTTCGGTGGCATGACCAAAAGGTCAATGCCGCCTTGTTTCAAGGCACCTTGCTCGCTCTGGCGGGTTTTCGCTGTCGTTGCCAAAATACCGGCGTTGCCTTGTCGCAAGTAGTCATCGGGGACGTTCTTTAATGACCAGTCGTTTAAGAACATCCCCAATGACTACACTCAAAAAGCGGCGCCCGTCGGCGATGTTGCCGGCGGGCGCCGTTGTCTTGAAGACGAAGTGATCCGTTTTCCTCCGTCCCCAAGGGATCATTACAGTGAGTCGATAAAGCGCTGTTGGGCGGCGCGGCCGGCTTCGTCCCACTTAAAAACGCCGGCGTTGTCGAGCACGTGGCCAAACACCACGCCGACCTCCTCGTGCAGGATGTCGATGGCGTTGTCCGCCGTAAGCTCGTCGGCGCGGCGGGCAAAGACGTCCTCGGCCCATGCGGCGTGGCTGCGGCAAAGGTCGTCGCCCTCGAGCGCACCGGCAAGGTCGTAGCTGGCATCGGTCTTGGCCGCCAACAGGTGCTCACGGACAGCGCCGAGCTCGGGAACCAGGCGCGGCGGCAAAATGGCCAAGCCCATGACCTCGATCAGGCCGATGTTCTCCTTTTTAATATGGTGATACTCGGCATGCGGGTGGAAAACGCCCAGCGGATGCTCGTCGGTCGTGATGTTGCAGCGAAGTGCCAGGTAGGCCTCGTAAATCTCGCCACCGGCATTGCCGCGGAAGTCGACGCGGCGGATGACGGGCGTCACGGTGTTGTGCGCTACGCCGTCGGCCGTGTGCGCGATAACGCCCACAGACTCATCGGTCCACTCGCGCCAGGCGAGGATAATCTTCTCGGCAGCGTCGAGCAACTGGGCGCGGTCGTGCGAGCGCAGTCGCAGCACCGAAAGCGGCCACTGCAACACGGTACCGCTGACCTGGTCAAAGCCGGGCACGCTAAACTGCGAGACTTCGGTGGCATGCATCATGGGGAACTCGTGCGCGCCGCCCTGGAAGTGGTCGTGCGACAGAATCGAGCCGCCCACGATGGGCAGGTCGGCGTTGGAGCCGATAAAGTAGTGCGGGAACAGGTCGACAAAGTCGAGCAGGCAGGTCAGGCTCTTGCGATCCACGTGCATCGGGCGATGCTTGGAGCTCATGGCAATGCAGTGCTCGTTAAAGTACGCATACGGGCTGTACTGGAAGCCCCAGCGCTCGCCGTCGAGCTGGATGGGGATAACGCGCAGGTTCTGACGGGCGGGGTGGGCGCCGCCGTCGGTTGCGGCGGAGCGTCCAGGGTAGCCTTCGTTTTCGATGCACAGCTGGCAGGCGGGATACTTCTCGCCCGTGTTCTTGGCCGCACCGGCCGCGGCGATATCGCGCGGGTCCTTCTCAGGCTTGGACAGGTTGATGGTGATCTCGAGGTCGCCCCAGTTGGTGGGGGTGCTCCATTTGATATTGCGCGCGATGGCGGCGCGGCGCACGTAACCGGCGTCACAGCACAGGCCGTAGAACCAGTCGGTCGCGGCGCGGGGCTCGTTGACGCCCATACGTCCGTTGAACTCCTCGTTTACAACCGAAGGCCTCGGCATGAGCGTGCCCATGATGCGCATGGCGATGCGGTCGCGTCCCGATGTCGTATCCTCGGCGGCACCGTTGGCAACGGCGACCTCGGCAAGTGCGGCAAGCGTGCCTTCAAGGTCAAAGTTGGGCAGGGTATCGGGGTGCAAGAGCGAGAGTTTCTCGACCTGGAGCGCCCAGGCCATGTCGAGTGCCGGCCCCGTGGCGCCGATGCACTCCAGAATGGTGTTGTATGCCCAGATGCGGTCGTCCTGTCCGACCATCGATCGGTGGATAGCATACTCAATCAGGCCCTGCGCAGCCTCGCGCACATCAGTCATTACAGCCATGCCGCGTAAGCCCCCTTGTCAGAAATCGCGTAGTGGCGGGCAGAGCCCTCGCCCAGCCAGCTGTTCATCTTGGTGATAAAGGCGTCGACCAGGTCGAGCGGCACGAAGGCCTGAATGGTGCCGCCAAAGCCGCCGCCGTGGATGCGGACGGCGCCGCGGCCGTCGAGTACATGCTCGGCCAGTGCCAGGGCATACATCGAGGGCTGTTCGGAGCCCAGCTTGGCAACGACGTTTTGCAGGTACATGGCAGAGCTGGCGCCCGACTCGCGCGTCAGGACCAGGAACTGATCGATGTCGCCGGCGTTCAGGGCTGCCCAGCGCTTATCGACCAGGCCGTTCTCGTACCAGTAGTGAACGGCGCGCAGGCAGGCGCGGTCGCCCAGCTTGGCGCGCAGCTCGGGGAGCTTGGCGTCAAAGTCGGCAACGTCGACCTCGCACAGGCGTGTCTTGCCAAACTCGGCGGCGATGTCTTGCATCTCGCGCGGAACGGCGGCGTAGTCGTCGGTGGCGGCCACGTGGTCGGCACCGACCTTAACGAGCACGAGCGCGTAGCCGTGATCCTCAAAGTTGAGCTCGAGCTTCTGGGTCTTAGGCTGGGCTTGATCCTCAAAGTCCATGTAGGCAAGGCCGCCCAGGCACACAGCGGCCTGGTCCATCAGACCGCAGGGCTTGCCGTAATAGTTGTTCTCGGTGCGCTGGCTCATCTGGGCGAGTGCGACGGGCTTAATCGCGGGCGCGCCCCAAAGCGTCTCCATAGCGCGGCCGTATGCCGCCTCGACAGCAGCGGAGCTCGAAAGACCGCCACCCGAGGGGACGGAGCAGGTAAAGGCGAAGTCGAAACCCTTGGGCTCAACGCCAAGGGCTGCAATCTCGTGGGCCATACCGCGCACGAGGCTTGCGGACGTGCCCTTCTCGGACTCCTGAACATCCAGCGTGTCGAGCGTGATCTCAAAGGTGGGGTAGCCCTCATCGGCAACGCGGACCTTGTTGGAGTCGGTTGCCACGGCGATGCCGTCGACAGCGACATCGAGCGAGCCGGCGATAACGTGGCCACCCTCGTGGTCGGTGTGGTTGCCGCTGATCTCGGAACGGCCGGGCGCGTGCACGTAGAGCACCTGGCGCTCGTCGATGGGGCCAAACTCCTCCTCAAACAGCTTGGTGAGGGTGGCGAGTATCTTTTCGTCGGGGGCGGTCATACGGGTCCTTTCCTTGACGCCGGAGAGACTGGTCCGTGTCATTATGAGTACGTTAACAATATTGAGCACCACAAACCAGACGTTCGCGGCGCCGCACGTTAAAGGGTATGTTAACGTACTCATAACACAATGTATCTCCTTTTTTGAGAATCTGGTAATCGGTAGATTTTCGGCCGTGAACGGTGTGGCCGTATGGACATATGGAGCAAAAGAACCGCTGATAGAAAAAGTAGAGTACGTTAACATGCGTCCGACGATAGCGGGCTTCGGCGCGGGGTGTGTTTCTGCCCGGGCCGACATTCGCACTATTCAGATCCTGCGAGAGCGAAGGTGATTTTGTGGCAAGGCGCCCTTCCAACGATACGGGTACGCGTCCGGTATCCATGGCCGACGTTGCCCGCGCTGCCGGTGTTTCGCAACAGACGGTTTCGCGCGTTGCCAACGGATTGCCCAACGTTAACGAACAGACGCGCCAGCGCGTGCAAGCCGCTATGCAAGAGCTCGGCTTCCGTCCGAGCTATGCCGGCCGTTCGTTGCGTGACGGCCGTTACCATTCGGTCGGCCTGTGCGTCAACGATGTCACCAAGTTTGGCAACCTCTCAATGATCGACGGCATCGCCAGCGCTGCTCGCGAGCATAATTGCGCCATCACACTGGTCGAGATGTCCAAGACCGAGGAATTCTCTCTTGCCGAGGCAACACGTCGTATGGCCGCGCTGCCCGTGGACGGCATCATTATCGGCATGAGCCGTATGGCTCCCGATTTTGAGACGTTCGATCCGTTGCCGGGTATTGGCACGGTCATCGTTACCATGTATGCGCACCCGCGGGTGACTACGGTTGACTCCGATCATTACGGCTGCTCGCTGTTGCTCATGGATCATCTGTTTGAGCTGGGACACGAGCAGATTCGTTATGTCGGCGGCCCGTCCTTTTCGGTCGACGAGCAGTTCCGTCGCGCCGGTTGGCAGGATGCGCTCGAGCGTAAGCACATCGAGCCGGTAGAGCCGCTTGAGGGCGACTGGTCTGCCAACAGCGGTTACGAGGCCGGTAGGTACCTGGCCGAACACGATCGCACCATGACGGCGATCTATGCGGCAAACGATCAGATGGCAAATGGCGTCATTGCAGCGCTGCGCGATAGCGGCTTGTGCGTGCCCGAGGACGTGAGCGTGGTGGGCGTCGATGACTCGCTCGACGACTTTGTCGCGCATAACGAGCTCACGACCGTTCGATTCGATTTGCATCAGCGTGGGCGCGAGGTATTCGAGCACGCGGTTCCCAAGGCGGGGGCAACGGACAAAACCGTCGCCATTCGCATCCCCGGCCAGCTCATCATTCGACAGAGCACGGCAATACCGCGCGCATAGTTTGTGCAGGTCAAAAGCGGTATATTCCGCATCAATAACAATCGGTAAGGATGCCGGCAGATAGCTGTGGCTCTAAAGGCGAGTGCTATGATAGACGGGTTCTTTTGTCTATCTAGGAGGCTTTGCCTGATGGAGATCACCAAGGATATCCGCTACATTGGCGTCGACGATCACGACATCGATCTGTTCGAGGGCCAGTACGACGTGTCCGAGAACGGCATGGCATACAACAGCTATGTTATCTTGGGCGATAAAATCGCTGTCGCCGATTCGGTCGACGCTGGCTTTGTCGACGAGTGGCTCGGCAACCTCGAGACCGTGCTCGATGGTCGTACGCCCGACTACCTGGTTGTCCATCACATGGAGCCCGATCACTCTGCCGGTATCGCCGCCTTTATGGAGCGCTATCCCCAGGCGCAGATTGTGGCCAGCATGGGCGCTTTCCGCATGATGGTCAACTACTTTGGCACCGACTACCCCGAGCGCAAGATGGTCGTCAAAGATGGTGACGTGCTCGACCTGGGCGGCCACAGCCTAACCTTTGTCGGTGCCCCCAATGTTCACTGGCCCGAGGTGCTCTTCTCCTACGAGGCCACCGACAAGGTGCTCTTTAGTGCCGACGGCTTTGGCAAGTTTGGTGCCAACGACATCGAGGATCCCGAGGGCTGGGCTTGCGAAGCGCGCCGTTACTACTTTGGCATCGTGGGCAAGTTCGGCAAGTTTGTGCAGGCCGTGCTCAAGAAGGCCGCCAATCTGGACATCCAGATCATTTGCCCGCTTCACGGCCCCGTGCTGACCGAGAACCTGGGCTATTACCTCGACACCTACAACACCTGGTCGAGCTATCAGCCCGAGGACGAGGGCATCACGATTGCCTATGCGAGTGTGTATGGGCATCTGAAGGCTGCCGTTGAGGAGCTCGCATCTGCGCTCGAGGCCCGCGGCCAGAAGGTCTCCGTCTTTGACTTGGCTCGCGATGATATGGCTGAGGCCGTTGAGGACGCGTTCCGCTACGACCGCCTGGTGCTCGCCTCCATCACCTATCAGGGCGAGATCTTCCCGTTCATGAGCACCTTTATCCATACGCTTGCCGAGCACGCCTATCAGAACCGTACAGTTGCGCTCGTCGAGGCCGGTTCCTGGGCGCCTGCCGCTGCCAAGGTTATGACCAAGGAGCTCGAGGGCATGAAGGACATCACCCTGACGCAGAACAAAGTGACCGTGCTGGGCTCGCTCAACGACGCCTCGCGCGCCCAGATCGAGGCCCTCGCCGACGAGCTTTCCAAGTAGCGACACATTCACTTCTGATGCTCAACCACCACAAAGGAGACCTTTGTGGTGGTTTTTGTTTAAGCGTCAGCGATGAGGAGATTTGGGCGGGCGTCGTCGACGATCTCGGCGATTGAGGTGGCAACGGCATGATCGGGGTCACGGTCCATCACGATGGTGTCGACATCTGCCAGCTCGGCAAAACGGTACATGCCACGTCCGTTAACCTTGCTGGCGTCCATGAGGGCGACGCTTTGACGGGCGGCGCCGACCATAGCCGCTTTGGTCTCGGCCATCTGCGGAAAGTCGGTCGTAAAGCCGCAGCGGGGGACAAAGGCGCCGGGGCACATGACGGCCAGATCGGCATGGACCATTTGGAGCGCCTGCATAGTGAGCGGTCCGTACAAATAACGATGGCCTTTGCGCAGCGCCCCGCCCAGCATGACGACATCGACCGAGAGCATGCTCTCGTCGATGTAATCGGCAATGGTAATGTCTGCCGTGATGACGGTGATACCGTCGCGCTGATCGAGGAGCCGGACGAACTCGAGCGCCGTGGTGCCCGAGTCGACGAGCAGCGTGTCGCCGTCATTGACGAACACGATGGCGCTTTGCGCGATGGCCTGCTTGGCGGCGACATTGACGTTGATGCGGCGATCCTGCGTGGAAACAGTCAGGCGTTTGTGGAGCGGTCCTTACGGCCACACCCATACGCACTATCCCATCTACGGTAGGGCTGTGGGCGAGGCTGTTGCCAGCGGCAAGGCCGACTTTGGCGTGGCCCTGTGCGGCGCCAGCATTGGTATCACCAACTCGTGAACAAGGTTCTCGGTGCCCGTTGCGCCTTGGTCCGCGACATGACGAGCGCCCTGTATGCCCGTCGCGAGCTCAACGCCAACGTCATCGGCTTCGGCGGGAAGATCACCAGCGAGTTCCTGATGACCGACATCATGCTCGCGTTCCTTGAGGCCGAGTATGAGTCCACGCCCGAGTGCGATGCCCTGATTGCCAAGATCGATGCCTGCAATAAGGCCGACGCTGAGGCTCAGGCTGACCAGCGCTTCTTTGACGAGTTCATCGAGAAGTGGGATCGCGGCGAGTATCACGATTAGATTGCAGTGCATTTCGGCGGCCGTGTCGAACAATCGTCGAAAGTACGTGTGACGCGATTTGCCAAAAAGGCTGATTAACTTGATGGGGGCATCGATGAAATCGGTGCCCCCATCATCTCAGTGTGATGAACTCCAAGAACTCTTCGAGGGATTGCGCCTTTGCCATTTTTGATGCTTTGATTTCGTCGCAGAGGGATTTGACGAGCGCATTGTATATTTCCATGAATCGCTGCCGATCTTCCCTACACACCGCAATCAAGATAACGATTTTTGCCTGTCCCTCACCCCACGAGATGCCGTTTGGGCTGACGAAGATCGAAGCGACCGTCTTGTTGGAGTTCATCTCGATGGAATGGGAAACGGCGAACTGGTTAAAAAAGCAAGTGGAAGACAGGCTTTCGCGCTGCAAGACGGAGTCACAAAAATCGCCTCGCACATAACCGATTTGCCGCATCTGCTCGGAGAGGAACTCGATAACGTCCTTTCGGTTAACAAGTTCAGGATGACTGTCAGAAAGGAAGAAGAGCTGCTCATCAAAAAATGGTTTGAGCAATCTCTCTGTTTTTCTTGCGTGATAATTGCTATGCCACTGACCAAGAGCGCTTTCGATTTTCAGGAAATCAGATGAAGTGCAGAAGGGCGAGATGGAGACGATGCGCGGGTCGCGGCTGTCGACTCGCTTAGTGGTGATGATGAGATCGGCATCGCGCCCCTCTATTGCGTTGTCTGTCGCGCTGCCGGAATCGAGAATGACTGCGACGTCGAAAAACCTTCTCTCGAGTTGCTCTCGAAGCTGATTGGACAGCCCTTTGTAGTCGCTGCAATCAAGCCTGATTTTCGCTTTGTCCTCGGTGAGGAGACTTTCGATGAGCATGCCGACATGAAGGCAGATGAAGCTTAGCTCTCCGTTCGATATCTGAATCTGGAACTCGTCTTCAAGTTTCCTAGATATCAGGACGGACAGTTCGTAGATGAAGGGACAGCCCATCTTGATGTTTTCAAGTGCTTCCGCCTGTTCATACTGGAATCCATGGCATCTGTCTATTAAGGCATTCACATGCATGGCAAAAGTGAAGAGGGCCTGAGATGATTCTGGGTGAAGGAGAAACGATTCGAAAACGTCATTCACAATGTTTTGCACATGGCTCACAAATTCATTGGGGCTCGACCATTGGGAGACTTTGGTTCCGTTGTTTGTTTGGTCAAGGGCTTCTATTTGGCCAAGGAGCAGGGAGCCAAGATAGGAGATGTCTGGCGGACCTGGAGTAATTTTGTAATGCTCTTTATATAACTCGAAGAATCGTTCGGCTATGGTCGTTTCAATCATCGACTTGCTTACGACGGCGGGGTAGTCGCGGATATACGATCCGCCGCGCATCCGATACACGGCGATTCCGACGTTGGTGAGAACCGTTTGCTCGTAACCGCGCTTGATGCGCATCTCGCACTCGCCGAGTGCTCGTTCGACGGCGATTCTTATTCTGCCTAGATCGAGATCTCCAATCCAGGCTTCAATGCTCTCGAGATTCGAGAATGAAGTGTTGACCTCATCGGCGACTAGGGCCGAGATGAGCTTGCGCTTATTAACTTCGGTTCCTTCTAGGTAAATCTTACCTTGGCGCTTGATTATCGCGAGGTCAAAAGTCTCAATGCGACTTCGGGCTTGACGAAGCTTTCTTTCAACAGTTGAGGTGCTCATAAAGAGGTATTCCGAGAGGTCGTCAACAGTGATTTGACCGCTTCGATTGGTGATCAGTCGAAGCAGAACATGCTCGTCAGTTTGCCTCTCGAATGATGGGCGCTGTTCGAAAGCGTCACTTGGATCAAAATCACGGGAAAGACGATAGCCCTCGTTTGAACTCGTAATAACAGGGGATTCGAAATTGATTCTTTTTATTTCATTCTGAATCGTCCGGAGCGACACGTTAAGCGCATTGGCAAGTTCAATACCGGTTGTTGGCGAGTTTGCCGTTCCGATCAGCCTGACGATATCTCGTTGCCTTTTGCTGAGTTGCTTCATATTCGATCCTTTTTCCAGGGCCCGTAGTAGCAATCATGCTAGATAAGGAATTGTAGAGCAATGTCAGGTATTGCGGGGCTCTGCGCAAAGGGTGCTTGGATAACCGCCCGTGCAATAAGTAGGATAAAGAAAAAAATCGAGGGCTGAAGAAGTTGAGCCCCGGGGCTTCTGGATGCTTTCGGACTGGATTGGCAAACGAAAGGAGGAGATGTGGATAGACAAGAATTGCAGTCGATTTCATTTCAACTGGTTGCGAATGTCGGCGAGGCATCCGCGCATTTCTCAAACGCAATTAACCATGCGCGAGATGGAGAATTCGACGAAGCCGAATCGGAAATAACCTCGGCAAATGAATGCATCGTCCGTGCACATGAGTCTCAAACGGACTTGCTCCGCGCGGAGGTCTCTGGAGAGGAGATTGAGTTCAGCCTTCTTCTCGTGCACGCTCAGGATCACTTGATGACGACCATTACGTTCGGGCGTCTCGCTGAGGAGTTTGTAAGGCTTTACAGGGAGGTACATCGTGGCTGACGATTTTCTGTGGGGATCAGCTACCGCGGCATATCAGTGCGAAGGTGCTTGGCGAGAAGGCGGAAAAGGTCTGTCCAACTGGGATGTTTTCTGCCACAGCGAGAAGAATGTTGTAAATCCCGTTAACGCTGATGTTTCATGCGATCACTACCATCGGTATGAAGAGGACATACGGTTGATGGCGGAGGGCGGCCAGAACGCTTATCGCTTCTCGATTTCATGGACACGTATCATCCCCGACGGCACGGGCGAAGTATGTGAGGAGGGAGTCGCGTTTTACGACCGCCTGATCGATTGCTGTCTGACGCACGGGCTGACGCCCCTGGCAACGCTATACCACTACGATCTTCCCGCAACGCTATTCGAAAAGGGCGGCTGGGAGTCGAGGGAGACCGTTGATGCGTATGAGCGTTATGCCCAGGTCTGCTTTGATCGGTTTGGGGACCGCATCAAGTTGTGGGCGAGCATCAACGAGCCGAACTACGAGACTCAATGTTGTTATACGGCGGGGAACTACCCTCCGAATGTTCAGGACTTGGGAAGACGCTGGCATGCGATGTACAATCTCATGCTTGCGAGTGCGCGTGCGATCAGTCGTTTCAGGAATGGCGGATATGAGGGGCAAATCGGAGTCGTGAGCGATTCGTACTCCATCGAGACTCTGGTTGATGACGAAGCATACCGTTTCGCACGGGAGCGTGCAGAACTGTTCTTCGATCGCTGCGTGAATGACACCTGCATATTGGGTGAATTTTGTCCGGACCTGGTTGAGGTGCTCACCCAGGAGGGTTATGACCTCTCCTATATCATGCCGGAGGATGCAGAGGTTTTTGCTGCTGGTACGGTGGATTATCTGGGCGTGAACGCCTATGACCGTTATCTGGTGAAGCCCTATACGCAAGGTGAGACGTGCTTTAAGGCAAGCAATACGGGCAAAAAGGGCGACAAGAAGCAGTCCTTGGTCAAGGGTTGGTTCGAGATCGATCGCGATGATTCCGTTCCGCACAACAGTTGGGATATGGAGATCTATCCCAAGAGCCTGTACAACTTGCTCAAACGTCTCCACGCGTTGTATCCGGCGGTCCCATTCATCATTACCGAGAACGGTCTCGGCTATAAGGACGTTGTAGAGGATGGGCGGATTCACGACGGCTATCGTATCGAGTTTTTGCAGGGCTTCGTCGACTGGATGCTCAGGGCAAAAGAAGAGGGTTGCGATGTCCGCGGCTATTTTGTCTGGTCGACCATGGACGTCTATAGCTGGATCAATGGCTACGACAAGCGATACGGACTGGTTTACGTCGATTACAACGATGATTGCCGCCGTATCTGTAAGGACAGCTATTACTGGTACAAGGAAATGATTGCACGACAGGAGGAGAAATAATGGAAGCCTTCACCTCATGGGTTGAGAAGCATGTGGCGCCCCTGGCTGGCAAGCTCGGCGCGAATCGTTACATTCAGTCGATCCAGAACACGTTCCTGACGCTTGTGCCCTTTATGACTATCGGAAGTCTTGCACTCGTCATCATTAGCCCTCCGATGGATTACACGGCGATGGAGGAGGGAATCGGCAGATCGTTCATGCAAGGATGGCAGTCTCTTGCCGACTTCCTGTTCTATCCCTTCATTACGGTCAACACTATCACGACGGGATGCCTTGCCTTATGGGTGACCATTGGTTTGGCGTTTTTCCTGAGTCGTCATTACAAGATGAACTCCTATTTGCCCGTTGCCACCGCGACCGCCTCTTTCGTAGCCACTGCCTGCATAAATGCCGAGGCCTCCCTGATGGTTGACAATCTGGGCGGAACCGGACTGTTCTGTGGTATCGTGGTGAGCATCGCTTCTGTCGAGTTGTTCCGTTTCCTGTCGGAAAATGAAGTCGGCCGCATTTCCCTCCCCAGCTCCGTTCCCCCTGCGCTGGGCGACTCGATGACCAATCTCGTCCCTGCCACTATCGTGTTCTTTGCCATGGCGCTTGCTGCCACGGCGTCTATTATGGTGACGGGCGCTCCCTTGGCGAACTTGATTGCGACCGTCTTTTCTCCGTTGGTCGGCGCGGTCAATAGCCTGGGCGGTGTGTTGCTGGTCGGTTTCCTCATGCCTTTTATGTTCTGGTTCGGCATTCACGATTCCGTCCTCACGAGCCCGCTCGATCCGTTCCTGTATAACAACCTTTATGCCAACATGGATGCGTTCGCTGCCGGCACCGCGGCAACCGCGCTGCCCTTTGTCGTCACGCCTCCGTTCGTGTGGTATTTCATGACGATTGGCGGCAATGGTGCCACGCTCGCCCTCGCCCTGCTTGCCCTGAGAAGCCGCTCGAAGCAAATCGGCGCGATTGGAAAGCTCGGTATCATTCCGGTCCTGTTCGGCGTGAACGAGCCCATCATTTTCGGACTCCCGGTTATGTATAACCCAATGATGTTCATTCCCTCCATCCTGAATATGATGCTCAACGGAGCGATTACTTGGTTCTGCATGGATTTCGGCTTGGTGAATCGCGCCTTCGCGTATCCCGGGTGGAATGATCCGTCTCCTATCGGCGCATTCCTTGCGACCATGGATATACGCGCCCTCCTGCTGATCGTTGCCCTCGTGATCTTGAATCTCCTTGTTTACTATCCGTTCTTTAGGGCATACGAGAAGCAGAAGTTGCAGGAAGAAACCGAGCAGGAAGCGGTGGCTTAACGATCTCAGATTGTTAGGCTAGAAACCGGGAGGTAGTAAAAGTGAAGTGGATGTTGTGCTGCTATGCGGGGATGACAACGAGCATTCTCGCTCAGAAGCTTGAGGAGGAGGGCGCGTCTCGTGGGATTGACCTTAAGGTCGACGCGGTGCCGATCGCCGAAGCTGAGTCCTTGGTAAGCGACGAGATTTCGGCGATCATTCTCGGTCCCCACGTCCGATTCATGAAAGACCAGATTGAGAGGGTTGCCGGCTCCATTCCGGTGTACGTCATTCCCCCTCAGGACTTTGGGATGATGAACTCGAAGGGGATTGTCGACGCGGTGCTTGCGCTGATCGGTTAGGTGTTGTGACGCGCACACGTTATTGACGTCCTCAGGGGGCGGGGTCTTGTGCCCCGCCCCTTGGTATTTGGCCGACCTCTCTTCCCTTTCATTTCCTTTTTCTTTTTTACGGCTCGAATCTGCCGGCAGTGACGCGCCCTGGTAAGCAGGTCAAGCTCGGGCGCCATGGCTTCGCGCGCAAGCAGGAATGGAAACTCGTCGGGGAGGGCGAGGGTACGCTTGCCCTCGAGCTCGAGAGCGCCTCGCTTGATGTCGCCCTCGCCTCCGATATGAGGGCCGAGCTCGTCAAGCCCAACCTTACAGAGATCAACGGCCTTCTCGGCACCAGCTTCACCACACGACGACGTCGATGCCCTGCGCTCCGCTCTCGCTGAGAACGAGCGTTTCGTCAACATCCCATGGGTCGTCGTCTCCATGGGCGCTGCCGGTTCCGTCGGCTTCCGCAATGGCCGCGCGTTCCGCGCCAAGACTCTTGACATCCCGGCGGTGAACGCCACCGGTTCCGGCGATTCCGCCATCGCGGGCTTCGCCCATGCAATTGCCGCCGGTGCCGACAACGTCACGGTCCTCAAGACCGCTAACACCTGCGGTAAGCTCAACGCCTTGGATCCGATGACCGGCTATTTGGTCATGGACTGTTGGGATGAGGTCTACAAAGCCGTCAAGGTCACCGAGCTGTAGCGGCTTTCCACGACATCGGCATCTTCGCCCGAGTGCGAGCGCTTCTGTACCTCTGTGCACCGTGCCTTCGCCCTCGGGCGTTTTTTGATATGCGAGTTGGCGACACATTAAATCCGCGCTGCATGGAATAATCCGCTTAGTTCAACGCCGTCCACGGTCCGCCTCCGTCCTCGGCGTTGCTCCCTGTCAGATTCGGTCGCACAACTGGAAAACTTTACATTTTATGTAAGTTTTTCCAGTGGTGCGACGGTTTCGTTGAGGCGATGGCCTCCGCAGCACGGGTTACTCGCACGCGATCATGAGCCGGGGGTGTTTCACCCCTTCCGGCAAGGCATTGAGGGCGTCCGCGAGGATGCCCTTCTCGTCTCGATCGATGACGATGTGATTCACTGAATGGAGCGGTGCAAAGCAATAGGTTCCGCGCGCCTCGAGCTTGCTGGCGTCCATGAGGGCGACCGAACGAGCGGCGCATCTGAGGGCGGCCATCTTGATCTCCGCCATTTGGGGATAGTCGGTCATGAAGCCCCGGTTCGAGACGAAGGAGCCGGGGCATATGATCGCGAGATCGGCATGGAGCGCGTCGAGTGCGGCCATCGTGAGGGGGCCGTAGAGGTAGCGGTGACCCTTGCGGAGCTCCCCGCCGAGCATGATGACATCGACCGAGGGTAGGCTCTCGTCGATGAAGTCGGCGATGGTGATGTCGGCAGTGATGACCGTGATGCCGGAGCGCAGGTCGAGCGTGCGCACAAACTCGAGAGCGGTGGTGCCCGAGTCGACGAGCAGCGTGTCGCCGTCATTGACGAGCTCGATGGCGCTTTGCGCGATGGCCTGCTTGGCGGCGACATTGACGTTGATGCGGCGATCCTGCGTGGAGACGGTTAGGCGTTTGTGGAGCGACACAGCGCCGCCATGCGTACGGCGCAGCTTGCCTGCTTCGGCGAGCGCGTCTAGGTCAGCACGGGCGGTAACGGAGGACACGCCAAAGATCTGGGCGATTTCTGCTACCTGCACCGAGGCGTTATGCTCAAGCATCTCCATGATGGCGGCACGACGCTCATCGGCGAAGGCTCGGGTTGTTACATGGGCCATAGCTACTCCATCCTTAACTGAAATTTGCAGGAATTGTGATGAGTCCATTTTCGTTCATTTTCTTTTTGAGAAAGAAAACACCTTTCGATTACTTATCTTTTCTATAAAAGAAAGACGCTCAACGCCCAAAATTCAATATCGAACACGCCCACTCGGCTCCAATTCCTTCCGTTTACTTTTCAAAAACGACTGTATTGACCTGCGTGGGCTCAATATCTCGCACGTGCAAAGCCGCTGAATTTCATACAATGAACGCAGTAAAACGCAAGGTAAAACGCCTTGTGAACAACTACGCCCGATGTCCAGATGCGGGCGAGGGAGAGGAGCAAACGCTCATGGCACTTGTTACCACCGAAAAGATGCTCAAGGACGCTCAGGCCGGTCACTACGCCGTCGGCGCGTTCAACGTCGAGAACCTCGAGTTTGTTATGGCCGTTCTGGCCGCTGCCGAGGAGACCAAGTCTCCCGTCATCATGCAGACCACCCCGGGCACCATCAAGACCGCTGGTCTGGACTACTTCTACGGCATGGTCAAGGCTGCCGCCGAGCGCGCTTCCGTGCCCGTCGCCCTGCACCTCGATCACGGCGATGGCTATGACCGCTGCATGCAGGCTTTCCGCACTGGCTACACCTCTGTCATGATCGACGGTTCGCACGAGTCCTTCGAGGACAACATCGCCCTGACCAAGTCCGTCGCCGACGCTGGCCGCGCCATGGGCGTGCCCGTCGAGGCCGAGCTCGGCAAGGTTGGCGGCAAGGAGGACGACGGTCCCGCGGTTGAGGGCGAGAGCCCCTACACCGACCCTGCCGAGGCCAAGGAGTTCGTCGAGCGCACCGGCTGCACCTCCCTCGCTATTGGCGTTGGCACCAGCCACGGCGTGTACACGAGCGATCCGCACATCGAGCAGTCCGTGGTCAAGGCCATCCGTGACGCCGTCGACGTGCCGCTGGTTCTGCACGGCACCTCCGGTGTGCCCGATGAGCAGGTCGCCGAGGCCGTGAAGAACGGCATCTGCAAGGTTAACTACGCTACCGAGCTGCGTCAGGCCTACACCAAGGGCTTCATGGCCTACATGGCTGAGAACCCTGCCTGCTTCGATCCCAAGAAGCCGGCCAAGGAGGGCATGCGTGAGATCACCGAGCTGGTTAAGATCCGCATGACCAACCTCAACTCTGTGGGCAAAGCAGAGTAACAGCAAGGGTACTCTGATCCCATCGGACGGCTTGGGCAGGTCCCCGTACTTAGTTTCCAAAACGTCCTCGCGCATGAAGGCCCCCGTTGCCTCGCTTCTACGAAGCGTTGGCAACGGGGGCCTTCGCGCTGCGGAATGATTTTGGAAACTAAGTACGGGGACCTGCCCAAGCCGTCCTGCTCGATCGCCCTTGTGGCGTTGGGGCGGAATTGTGGTGCGCGAGGGGCGCTTTGTTGATGAGGAGTTAGTATGCCCGGGCTTGGTTGGGGAATGATTTGTTTAGGGATGCTTGGAGCTTTTCGAACGATGCTCGCAAGTTGTGGCTCTGGTCGGTTGAGCGTTTGGCTTTTGTGGTGGGGGAGTCGAGGAGGCCGTTTCTCTGTGTCGGGGGGAAGGAGAAAAGGTTTGCATGATTTAGGGATGGCTGCTGTGTTGCGTCATTGGAAGAATGCATGCTTATGCGGCCTCCTCGATGTCCACCAAAAGGTTGCGCACGGGGTATGCTGCTAGGTCCCGTGCGTTGGCAGTATTATGCCGCGACTGCTGCAAAGAAGCGCTAAAGAAAGGCTTAATCGGGTTTGATGTAACCATGAAATCGCAGGTCAAAGCTATCGAGTAACATTCTTGAAAGGTTTGAGCTTAAGGGCTTTCTAAGGTTTGTGGCGCGGATGTGGCTCGCCTGTGTGAGGCGTGTGGACGGCTCGTTCCTAGCGCTGCGGCTCTGCGGCGCGCACCTGCTCGATGACCTTTTCCATAGTAGCGTCGATGCGGTCCTTTTTGAGTTCGCATTCCCAGATGGTTATGGGTGTCCAGCCCATTTGAGTGAGTGCTGCCACGGCAGCGCGGTCGCGCTCGACGTTGCGACGGAACTTTGCCTCCCAAAACTCAACATTGCGCTTGGGCTGGCTCGGATTGCACTTAGGGCAGCGGTGCCAAAAGCAGCCGTTGACGAAGATGGCGATCTTGCGCCCGGGAAAGGCGATGTCGGGTTTTCCGGGCACCTTCCATTCCAAGCGATAACCCGTAAGGCCCGCTGCGCGCAGGCGCTGTCGTACGAGCAGCTCGGGCTTGGTGTTGGCGCGTTTGTTGCCCTTCATGGACTTTTTGATGGCGGCGCGACGGCGCACCAGTTCGCGCTCGTCGGCGGAAAGGTCCGAAGTATCGATGCCGTCGAGCAAGCCGGGCTTGGGACGCTTCTTGCTGCGGCGCTTAGGTGCGCGCTTGGGCTTGGTAGCGGGGTGTTCGGTCGTGGCGGCCTCGGCGTCGTTGACAGTGCCGTTGGCCTCGAGCCGGTCTTCCTTCAGCTCAATCAGGGCATCGATGAGCCCCTTGTCTGCGGGCATCCATTCCACCGTGGCAAGCGAGGTGCGCGGAATCCAGCGGATATCAAGCTGACGGTCATGCTTCTGGGGCTCGCCAGACCCTTTGGTCAGCGAGCAGTAGTAGCACTCCATGGAGAGATGAAAATCGGGGTAGTCATACTCAACGGTGTAGAAGTCACGCAGGTTGGTGACTTTGACCTGCAGCTCTTCCATGAGCTCGCGGCGTACGGCGTCCTCGGGCGTCTCGCCGCGCATGAGCTTGCCACCGGGAAACTCCCAAAGTCCCTGCATGTCGCCATAGCCGCGCTGCACGGCCAGTAGCTCGTCTGATCCTTCCTTGCGAATGATCCCAGCGGCAACATGAACAGTCTTCAACAGGAGTCCTCTCTCAACATCAACACGTGGCAGGGTAGCTACGCGTACCTTACACAACGGTAAGGCAAGCGTAAGCCATATCGATGGTAGCTGACTCGTCTTCTTGCGACTATAGATGCCGTAGACTAATTGCAAGAAAGGACTCGGTATGCAAACCACGCACATGGCGACCCCGGTACTGGAGGTCGCGCATCTCGAAAAGGTATACGGAGCGCTGGGCAACGTGACCCGCGCGCTCAACGACGTCAGCTTTACCGTCAACCGCGGCGAATTTGTTGGCATCATGGGCGCTTCGGGCTCGGGCAAGTCGACCCTGCTCAACTGCGTGTCGACCATCGATAGCGCCACAAGTGGCACGATCCGCATCAACGGGCAGGACGTGACGCGCATGAAGCAGGCTAAGCTTTCGCAGTTCCGCCGCGAGGAGCTCGGCTTTATCTTCCAGGACTCCAACCTGCTCGATACGCTCACGGCACGCGAGAACATCGCCCTGCCGCTCACCATCGCCCGCACAAACTCGGCAGAGATCTCAACCCGCGTGCAGGATGTGGCAGCGCGCCTGTCCATCAGTCAGGTGCTCGACAAGTATCCCTACCAGATGTCCGGCGGCCAGCAGCAGCGCGTTGCCGCGGCTCGCGCGCTCGTCACCGACCCCACCATGATCATGGCCGACGAGCCCACCGGCGCCCTCGATTCCAAGAGCGCTCGCCTGCTGCTCGAGAGCCTGGAGGCCCTTAACCGCCGCCTACGCGCCACCGTGCTCATGGTCACGCACGACAGCTTTGCCGCCAGCTACACGAGCCGTGTGCTGTTCATTCGCGACGGCAAGATCTTCACCGAGCTGCGCCGCGGCGACACCGACCGCCGAGAGTTCTTCGACCGCATTATGGAGGTCGTTGCCATGATGGGCGGTGAGGGCTCCGATGCTCTGTAAACTCGCTTGGGGCAACGTCCGCCGCGCCGGCCGCGACTACCTCGTCTACCTTTTGACGCTCACCCTGGGCGTCACGGTCTTCTATGCTTTTAACACCATCTCGATGCAGGTCGACATCGCCGGCATCGATGAAAAGGGCTTGGCGCAGGTTATGGGCAGCATGCTCGGCGACCTGACGTACTTTTTGGCCGGTGTCATGGCCTTTTTGATGGTGTATGCCAATAACTCCATCATGAAACGCCGCAAGAAGGAGTTTGGCCTGTATCAGGTGCTCGGCATGGGGCGCGGACGCGTCGCCACGATCATGGCGCTCGAGACGGTGATTGTCTCGGTCGTGGCCTTTGTCGCCGGCATTGTGCTGGGTGTGGGACTCTCCCAGCTCATGACGTTCTTTACGGCCTCGCTTTTTAAGACACAGATTGCCAATTTCCACTTCTTTTTCTCGGTGCATGCGTTCAATCTGACCCTTGCCTGCATGCTCGTAATGTTTGTGCTCACGCTACTGCTGAACCTTCGCGCCGTGCGTCGTACCAAACTCATCGAGCTTATGGGTGCCGAGCGTCGCAACGAGAGCATCAAGACGCGCAACCCCTGGATTGCGATTGCCATCTTTGCCGTGGGCGTGGTGCTTGTGGGCGTGGCCTATTACCGTCTGCAACGTGATGGGTTCCCGCTAACCGCGACGGACAGCAAGCTGCAAGAGGCCATGAACCAGTTTGGCATTACGACCGCTATGGTTACAGTGGGCACCTTTGCCCTGTTCTGGGGACTCTCGGGCATGCTCATCAAGCTGCTGCAGAGCCTGCGCGGCGTGTATTGGCGCGGCCTCAACATGTTTACCGTGCGCCAGCTTGCGGCCAAGGTCAACACGGTGTGCTTTTCGATGGGCGTCATCGCGATGCTCCTGTTTTTGGCCATCACCTCGGTGACGTGCGGTATGTCGATTGCCAATGTGATGAACGAAAACCTGGAGCGCTATAACCCTGTTGACGTGTCTCAGACGTATGTCTATTACACGCCCGATACGCTCGACTACTACAAAGAGTACGTCAATCCGTCTGAAGCCGATCGCATGGTGCTGGCCGATACAACGGTCGATTTGTACCCCGCATGGCACGGCGATCCATGGCACGGCGATCGTATCGATTCCGATAACGTTGCAGACGGTATTAAGGGCAAGTCGGCGGACAACAACGACGAGACCGGCAAGAAGGTCAATATCGCCGATGTTGCCGGTGAGCATGTGCAGATCGATTCGTATCTGAGTTACCCGTTTGGTGGTTCGGATCCTTCGGTGACCCCAAGTGAGATGTGCAAGATCATGGGCGAAAAGCTTCCCAAGGCGTTCGGGGGTAGCAATGCCGATGCGATGGGTCTGTTTGTGACGCCGGCGAGCCAGTACAACAAACTGCGTCAGATGATGGGCGAGGAGCCGGTGCACATCGGTCACGACCAGTATCTGCTCACGTGTGATATGGGCGGCGAGCTGGTCGACATGTACACCAAGTATATGGCTGGCGGCCATGCCCTTACCTTGGGCGGGCATACGCTCAAGCCCGCAACCGATAAGTCGGACGAAGATACGGCGGCCATCGCCAACTCGGCGATGGGCAGTAATCCGGGTACCGTGGTCGTAGCCGATGAGCTGCTGTCCCGGCTTAATCTGCAGCCGTATTCCAGTAGCCTGCTCGTTAACTACAAACAGGGGATGGATACAACCGAGGCAGACGAGAGCATTAAATACACTGTGCTCGACAATCTGCTCGTTGACGGCAAGGAGTCGGGGTCGTGGGGAACCTTCATCACACGCTCCGAGATGTACACGCAAGCAGCGAAAATGAACGGTCTTATTAGCTACCTAGCCATCTACATCGGCTTTGTTTTGGTCGTTGCATGCGCGGCGATTCTGTCGATCCAGCAACTCTCCAACGTGGCCGACGGCAGCCGCAGCTATCGTGTGCTGGCACAGATCGGCTGTGAGGACCGCAAGATTTGCCATTCGGTGATGGCGCAGCAAGCGGTATTCTTCCTGTTCCCGCTGGCAGTGGGCCTGGCGCACTCCTTTGTGGCACTTAAGGTGATCATCGAGCTGGTGAGCATTTTCGGAAATATGAGCATCGGCGGCACCGTGGGCCTCACCTGTGCAATCTTCCTGGCAGCATACGGTGGCTACTTCCTGGTGACCTATCTCATGAGCACCGGCATGGTACAAGCTGCCATCACCACCCGTTACAGCGAATAGGCGACCTAAAGCAAAACAATCGCAGGTTGAGCATAAGTCAGCGAAAGCGCCCCTAAGCGAGCAAGGTGACGTGAAAGAGGAGGGAAGCGTACTTTGGGTACGCGACCGACGATTGAACGTCAGATTGCCGTTTAGGGGCGCTTGCAGCGTCGAGCCGTTACGCGGTTTGGTAAAACGCCGTAACTCTAAATACGTTCTGCGATCTCATGGATGAGATAGTCGGTCTTTTCCCAGCCCAGGCACGGGTCGGTGATCGACTTGCCAAAGACGCCGCCATCGACCGGCTGGTTGCCGTCCTCCAGGTAGGACTCGATCATAAAGCCCTTGACCAGCTTGGAGATGGACTCGTTGCGGCGGCAGCTGTCGAGCACCTCTTTGCAAATGCGGTACTGCTCCAGCGGACGCTTGCCCGAGTTGTCGTGGTTGCAGTCGATGACCGCCGCCGGGTTGGCGTAACCGGCATGCTCGGTATAGCGCTCGGCCAGGCGCTCCAGGTGCTCGTAGTGGTAGTTGGGGTAGGTGCGCCCATCGAGACCGATGTAACCACGCATAACGGCGTGCGCGAGCGGATTGCCGTCGCATTCGACCTCCCAGTTGCGGAAGATGAAGCTCTGGTGCGCCTGAGCGGCGTAAATGGAGTTGAGCATGACGGTGGTGGAACCGGCGGTGGGGTTCTTCATGCCCACGGGCACCGAAATGCCGCTCGATACCAGGCGATGCTCCTGGTTTTCGACCGAGCGCGCGCCCACGGCAACATAGCTCAGCAGGTCAACGAGGTACTGGTAGTTGGACGGATAGAGCATCTCGTCGGCGGTGAAGAAGCCCGTTTCCTCAATAACGCGCAGGTGCATGTGGCGGATGGCCTTAACGCCTTCGAGCAGGTCATCGGGCGCCTCGGGGTCGGGGTTGTGCAGCAGACCCTTGTAGCCGGTGCCCTTGGTGCGCGGCTTGTTGGTGTAGACGCGCGGAATGATGATGAGCTTGTCCTTGACCTCTTCGGCGACCTTGGCCAGTCGGTTCATGTACTCAAGCACCGAGTCCTCGCGGTCGGCAGAGCACGGGCCGATGATGAGCACCTTGCGCGCGTCCTCCCCGGTAAAGATCTTGGCGACCTCGGCGTCGAATGCCTGCTTTTTGGCGGTAAGCTCGGCGGAAAGCGGCATTTCCTCGCGGATCTCCATGGGGATCGGCAGCCTGCGTTTGAAATCCATGGCCATGCGGGGCCTCCTCAATTAAATAAGTCAAAGCGTGAATTGTCGAATGCACGGCATTATCCGCTGTCGCACGCTAAAGTGCAAGCCCTTGTCACCCCGAAACCTGCCAAAAAGGGACAGGTTTATTTTGGCAGGTTTTATCTGGGTAAACGTCAGCTGGTCCTGGAATGGAATGATGCCACGTGGCTTGGAAGAGGTCGTCGATCGAGTTTCAGGGGAGGCAGTTCGAGGGCCGCAGAACAAAAACGGGGACGCAGGTTGTCCTGCGCCCCCGTTCTCGGGCATCATTCGTTCCCTGCGGCCGAATCTACGCCGCTTCGTCGAACTGCGAATTGTACAGATCGGCGTAGAAGCCGCCCAGGGCGAGCAGCTCGTCGTGCGTGCCCTTCTCGACGATGTCGCCGTCGCGAATCACCAGGATCACATCGGCGTTGCGGATCGTGGACAGGCGGTGCGCGATGACAAAGCTCGTGCGGCCCTGCATTAGCGCATCCATGGCACGCTGAATAAGCTCCTCGGTACGAGTGTCAACGTTGGAGGTCGCCTCGTCCAAAATCAGCGCCGGACGGTCGGCCAAAATGGCACGGGCGATGGTCACGAGCTGGCGCTGGCCCTGCGACAGGTTGGTGCCCTCCTCGTTGATCATAAAGTCGTAACCGCCGGCGAGCGTATGGATAAAGTGGTCGCAGCGTGCGGCGCGTGCGGCGGCCTCGACTTCGGCATCGCTCGCATCGGGGCGTCCGTAGCGGATGTTCTCGCGGATGGTGCCGTTAAACAGCCAGGTATCCTGCAACACCATGGCAAACTCGCCGCGCAGTGCCGCTCGGTCCCAGTCGCGCACGTCGATGCCCTCGACGCGCAGCGAGCCGCCGTCCACGTCGTAAAAGCGCTGCAGCAGCTTGATGAGCGTGGTCTTGCCGGCGCCGGTGGGGCCGACGATGGCGATGGTCTGGCCGGGCTGCGCCTCGCAGCTAAAGTCGTGGATGATGGTCTTGTCGGGCGTATAGCCAAACTTGACATGGTCGAACTCAACGTGACCGGGGCGCTTTTCGGGAATCTGCGCGTCGGCCTTTTGCTCCTCCTCGGGCGCGGCCAGGAACTCAAAGACGCGCTCGGTGGCAGCGGCCATCGACTGCATCGTATTGCTCACGTTGCCCAGTTGCTGTACGGGTTGCGTAAAGTTGCGAACGTACTGGATAAAGCTCTGGATGTCGCCGGGCGTGGCATTGCCGGTCAGTGCGAGCTGCGCGCCCACCACGACGACGCCCACGTAGCCCATGTTGCCCACCAAGCTCATAAGCGGCATCATCAGGCCCGACAGGAACTGCGAGCGCCAGCCACTAATAAAGAGGCGGTCGTTTTGACGGTCGAACTCCTCGATTGAGGCCTCGGCGCGGTCGAACACCTGAATGACGTTTTGGCCGGCAAAATCCTCCTCGATAATGCCGTTGACGGCACCCAGAACCTGCTGCTGCTCTCGGAAGTATGGCTGCGAGAAGTGAATCATTACGGTCAGGATAATCGCGGCGGCCGGCAGCGTGAGCACGGTGACACCGGTAAGCGGCAGGCTGATCGACAGCATCATGACGAGCACGCCGATAATCTGCGTCACCGACGTGATGAGCTGGGTCACGCTCTGGTTGAGCGACTGGCCCAGCGTATCGACGTCGTTGGTGATGCGGCTGACCACGTCGCCCTTGCTGTGGCCGTTGAAGTAGCTCATTGGAACGACAGCGATCTTGGCGGCGATCTCCTTGCGCATGCGATAGCAGATCTTTTGCGTGACGCCGGTCATGAGCCAGCCCTGGATGAGGCTGCAAACAGAGCTTGCCAGATACAGGCAGAGCAAAAAGCCGAGCGTCTTGGCGATCCAGTCAAAGTCGACGTCGCCGGTGCCGTTGACCTTGGCAACCAGGCCTTCGAACAGTTTGGTGGTAACCTGGCCGAGCACCTTGGGCCCCACAATGTTAAAGATGACCGAGCACACGGCAAAGGCGACGGCAGCAAACACGGCAATCTTGTGCTGGCCGATATAGCCGAGCAGCTGCCTCATGGTGCCTTTAAAGTCCTTGGCCTTTTCGCCGCGGCCCATGCCACCCATACGGCCCATAGGACCGCGCCGGCGGGTGGGCTTGGGAATCTGAGTCTTGGTCTCGTCTGCCATTAGCGCTCGCCTCCTTCCGTGACGGCTGCAATTTCTTCTTGGGTAAGCCCCAGCTCCTCGGCGGAAAGCTGCGACTGTGCGATCTCCAGGTACGCCGGGCAGCTGTGCAGCAGCTCCTCGTGTGTGCCAGTGCCCACCACGTGGCCGTCGTCGAGCACGATAATCTGGTCGGCGTGCATGATGGTCGCGATGCGCTGGGCCACGACCACGAGTGCGGCGTCGGTAACGTTTTTGGCCAGCTCCTCGCGCAGGCGCGCGTCGGTCTTGTAGTCGAGGGCACTAAACGAGTCATCGAACACCACGACCTCGGGCTTTTTGGCCAACGCGCGGGCGATGGCCAGGCGCTGGCGCTGGCCGCCCGAGACATTGGATCCGCCCTGGCTGATGGGGGAGTCGTAGCCGCCCTCGCGCTCGGCGATAAAGTCCTCCGCCTGGGCGACGCGTGCCGCCTGGCGCATATCCTCGTCACTCACCATATCGCCGGCAAACTTGAGGTTGCTCTCGACGGTGCCCGAGAACAGGCGACCCTGCTGCGGGATATAACCAATACGGCGGCGTAGCTCGGAAAGGGTCATGTCACGCACGTCGATGCCGTCGAGCGAAATGCTGCCGCCTGTGACGTCGTACAGGCGCGGAATCAGCTGCACGAGCGTGGACTTGCCCGAGCCCGTGGAGCCAATGATGCCGAGCATCTGACCGGCATGCGTGGTGAAGTTCACGCCGCTGATGACATCGGCGCGGGCATCGGGATACTGGAAGCTCACGTCGCGGAAGGTGAGCTCACCGCGTGACGCGCTGGTCGCGGGCAGTTTGGGCGAGGAGGGGTCGTTGATGCTCGTGGGGCAGGTGATGACCTCTTCCACGCGCTCGGCTGCGACCTCGGCGCGGGGCAGGATGACCGAAACCATGGTGAGGATCATAAACGCCATGACGATCTGCATGGTGTAGGAGATAAACGCCATCATGTTGCCGACCTGCATCACGCCGTCGGACACGCCCTGCGCGCCAAACCAGACGATAAGCACGGTGATGCAATTCATGACCAGCATCATGAGCGGCATCATAAAGCTCATGGCGCGGTTGGTGTAGAGCTGCGTGGTCATCAGGTCGAGCGAAGCCTTGTCAAAACGCTCGAGCTCATGCTCCTCGCGGTTGAACGAGCGGATAGGCATAAGGCCGTCGAGCAGCTCGCGGGCGGTAAGGTTCACGCGGTCCACAAAGCTCTGCATCTTTTTGAATTTGGGCATAGTGAGGCCCATAAGCACGCCGACGACGGCCGAGACCGCGATGATGGCCACGGCGATGGTCCACTCCAGGCCGGTGTGGTTGGCCAGGACGCGCATGACGGCGACGATGCCCATGACGGGCGCCATCAGACACATGCGGATAAACAGGGTTGCGGCCATCTGAATCTGCTGAATGTCGTTGGTGCAGCGGGTGATGAGCGAGGCCTGGCTAAACTTGCCCACCTCGGCCGGCGAGAAGTGCATAACCTTGTTGAAGGTCTCGCGGCGCAGGTCGCGTGCGATGGAGCAGGCGGTGCGCGAAGCCACGGCACCGGTCAGGATGGTGGCGACCAGCGACACCAGACACAGACCAAACATCGTGGTCGCCATGCGGCCCAGGTAGGCGTTCTGCACGTCGGCGGGGTCGATGCCCTGCGCCTTGTACTCGTCCTGTACATAGCTCACGGCGCGCTGGGTGACGATGGAGCCTGACATGGAGCCCATTTTGTCCGCCATTTCGTTGGCGCCCTCGACGAGCTTGCTTTGGCCTACCAGACCGCCCTCGACACCCAGGCGCAGGCTCTTCATGGTGATCTTGCCGCCGTCGGCGTCGATCTGCTTTTGCATATTCTGCGCCGCTGCGGCCTTCTGCTGCATCTCGGCGAGCTGCTCGGGCGTCATCGCTGCCATTTGCTCGGGCGTGGGCATGGCCTGAGCGGCGTCGCTGTCTTTCTCGCTGGACGTGCCGGTCATGTCTCCCATGGAGTCGGCGTCGATGCCCTGGTTGAGCGAAAGGACGACGGTCTCGGGCAGGCTCATAATGTCGGTAATTTTGCCTCCATCGGCACGCTCTTCCTCGGTGCCCTTGTACGTTCGAATGCCGTTTTTGTCAGCCTTGCTAAACACGGCCTCCACAGCCTTGGCGTCCTTGGCGCTCATGAAGAGTTCGAGGTCGTCGAGCGATTCGGCGCGAATGGTGTCGGGCACGGGCGAGGCGATGCCGCCTTGCTGCACGCCCACGTCGACGATGTCGCTCATATAGGTAGGCAGCGCCAGATCGGCGTTGCAGCTGATTACGATAAGTACGATAGCTGTGAACAGTGCCAGGACGTGCTTTTTAAAGAGCTTGAGAATCCTCACTCGGCATCTCTCCTTTCTTGATTGCGGTCGATAATTTCGTTGGCACGTCTTAGAAGGCGCACCATCTCTTGGGTATCTGTTTCGCCGAGCTGCTCGAGGAAGGCCGCGGTGCGCTCCTCGAATTCCCGTCGTTTGATTTCGAGATCCTGGAATCCCTTGTCGGTCACCGTGACGTGTACGCGACGACGGTCGGTCTTTGAGTGCTCGCGCTCGACCCAGCCCTTGGCTTCGAGAGCGCGTAGGATATTGGCGATGCGGGCGCTCGAGACCCAGGCGCGATCGGCGAGTTCGCTCGGCGTGAGCGAACCGCCAGCGAGCATGAGGGCGCGCATGACGGCCATCTCGCCGCCGAGGGCTTTGTCCGCAAAGCGCGAAATGCGCTGATGCATGCTGCCGAACTCGGTAAGGAGCTGACGCCCAAGTTCACGGAAATCGGTATCTTCCACCGAAAGCCCCTAACACTAGAAACTATTTTCGGTGAAAGATGATACCCCCGCACGCGCACCCTATACGGTAGATTTTGGGACATGCCTAGAAAACAACTTTTAGGCGACCTCCGTACACCGTCGGTATCAGCAAAGTTAGGGGTAGATCTCTGAGCACGTCCTAAAGCCCACTCAGAGGCACTTTACTCTGCTAAAGCTGGCATAACAGCTAGAGCGAACGTCGTACAAAGGCAAGGAAAAATACCAAACAAATCGGTGAACGGTAGTTGCTCGCGCTCGCATTTCCTGCGGATTTGTTAAAAACGCCCTAATGGTATAAAAAAAGAAACATATAACAGCCCTGATGAAGGGGGTGGCTATGTTATCCTTCTCAAACGGGTGAAATCTTGGGTTTTGGGTTGCAGTTCCAAGGTGGACAAACGTTTTTCCCTGTACCAACGTGTGGTGAAGAACGGAAGAAGCCGGTAGTGCAAGCCGATAATTCAAGAATTCAATAAGCAGCGGTGTGAGAGAGCGCCGCATTACACGTAACTAGGAGCGTGGTTACACAATGCAAGAGGCATGGGAAGGCTTCAAGGAAGGCATCTGGACGGGAGAAGTTGACGTCCGAGACTTCATCCAGAAGAACTACACCCCCTATGAGGGCGACGAGTCGTTCCTCGCCGGTCCGACCGAGCGTACCAAGGAGCTGTGGGGCGAGGTTCTCGACCTGCTGCTCAAGGAGCGCGAGCAGGGCGGTGTCCTCGATATGGACACCAAGACTGTCACGGGTATCGTGAGCCACCCCGCTGGCTACATCGATAACGCCCACCGCGAGAAGGAGACCATCGTCGGCCTCCAGACCGACAAGCCGCTCAAGCGCGCGCTGCACGTCAACGGTGGTATCCGCATCGCTTGCCAGGCTGCCAGCCAGCACGGCTACAAGGTCGACGAGAGCGTTGTCGAGCGCTACACCTTCGAGCGCAAGACCCACAACGCTGGCGTCTTCGATGTCTACACCCCCGAAATGCGTGCTTGCCGCTCGGCTCACATCATCACCGGTCTGCCCGATGGCTATGGCCGCGGCCGCATCATCGGCGACTACCGTCGTGTTGCCCTGTACGGCGTCGACTACCTGATCAAGGACAAGGAGGCCCAGAAGGCTTCCACCCCGACGGTCATGACCGCCGACAACATCCGCGATCGTGAGGAGCTGCAGGAGCAGATTCGTGCCCTCGGCGAGCTCAAGATGATGGCCGAGACCTATGGTTTCGATATTTCCAACCCTGCTACCAACACGCAGGAGGCCATCCAGTGGATGTACTTCGCCTACCTCGCTGCCGTCAAGGAGCAGAACGGCGCCGCTATGTCCATCGGCCGTACCTCCACGTTCATCGACATCTACGCTGAGCGCGACCTTGCCAACGGTACCTTCACTGAGGAGCAGATCCAGGAGTTCGTGGATCACTTCATCATGAAGCTCCGCATGGTCAAGTTTGCCCGTACCCCCGAGTACCAGGCCCTGTTTACCGGCGATCCGCAGTGGGTCACCGAGTCCATCGGCGGCATGGGTGTTGACGGCCGTACGCTCGTTACCAAGATGAGCTACCGCTACCTGCACACGCTCGAGAACATGGGCACCAGCCCCGAGCCCAACATGACCGTTCTGTGGTCGACCCGTCTGCCCGAGAACTTCAAGAAGTTCTGCGCCAAGACTTCTGTCGCCAGCTCCTCGATCCAGTACGAGAACGACGATCTCATGCGCGTCTATCACGGCGACGACTACGGCATTGCCTGCTGCGTGTCCTCCATGCGCATTGGCAAGGAGATGCAGTTCTTCGGCGCCCGTGCCAACCTGGCCAAGTGCCTGCTGTATGCACTCAACGGCGGTGTTGACGAGGTCTCCAAGAAGCAGGTCGGCCCCAAGTATCGCGCCGTCGAGGGCGATACGCTCGATTACGACGACGTTGTGGCCAAGTACAACGACATGATGAAGTGGCTCGCTGGCGTGTACGTTAACTCGCTGAACATCATTCACTACATGCACGACAAGTATTGCTACGAGCGCATCCAGATGGCTCTGCACGACAAGCACGTGCACCGCTGGTTCGCTACGGGTATCGCTGGCCTTTCCGTCGTGGCTGACTCCCTGTCTGCCATCAAGTACGCCAAGGTCCACCCCGTCCGTGACGAGAACGGCATTATCGTCGACTTCGAGACCGAGGGCGATTTCCCCAAGTACGGTAACGACGACGACCGCGTCGACCAGATCGCTCACGACGTTGTGCACCAGTTCATGGAGTACATCCGCATGAACGACACCTACCGCAACTCCGTGCCCACGACCTCGGTTCTGACCATTACCTCCAACGTCGTGTACGGTAAGAAGACCGGCTCCACGCCCGACGGCCGCAAGGCTGGCCAGCCGTTCGCCCCGGGTGCTAACCCCATGCACAAGCGCGATAGCCACGGCGCCATCGCTTCGCTGTCTTCGGTTTCCAAGCTCCCGTTCCGCGATGCTCAGGACGGCATCTCCAACACCTTCTCCATCATTCCGAGTGCGCTCGGCAAGGAGGATCAGGTGTTCTTTGGCGATATCGACCTTGATCAGCTGGGCGAGTAACTATTGTTAGTGCTATACTAACAATAACGATTACTGATTAGTGCGCCGGTTTCGGCCGGCGCCTATCAATCGAAGGAGACACATTATGAAGGTTTCTGAAGTTTCCGAGACTCAGGCCGATAACCTGGTCCACATGCTCGACGCTTACGCCGAGAAGGGTGGCCACCACCTGAACATCAACGTCTTCAACCGTGAGACGCTGCTCGACGCTCAGGCTCACCCCGAGAAGTACCCGCAGCTGACCATCCGCGTTTCCGGCTATGCCGTGAACTTCCACACGCTCACCAAGGAGCAGCAGGACGAGGTCATTTCGCGTACCTTCCACGACAAGTTCTAAAGGGATTTAACTCCCGCAGGATCGCCGGGGCTGTTTGGGTTACCTCCCAAAACGTCCTCGGACATGCAAGAAACCCTCGCTGCGCACTTCGTGCGGCGAGGGCTTCTTGCGTCCTGCGGAATATTTTGGGAGATAGCCCAAGCAGCCCCGGCGGGGTCCTGTGTAGTCACCCTTTAGGCGAAACTCTCCTAATTATTTGGATGAGTCGTTTACTTACTTGTACTGTTACCGTCTTCCCGCTGTTGTTGGGGTATGCTTTGTTCGTATGTAAACGTATGACATGTTGATGGGGGAGGGTGCTATGGCTCGCGAGGGCGCTCGTTCTAAGGATTCTGCTAAGCCTGGCATCAAGGAAGTTGCAGCGGTGGCGGGGGTTTCGCCCACTACGGTATCTCGCGTGCTTAATAATCGCGGCTATATTAGCCAAGAAACCCGCGATAAGGTCCATGCCGCGATGGAGCGCATCAACTATACGCCCAACGATATCGCCCGTGCCATGCTCAACGGTCGCCTGAACCTTATCGGCATGATCGTTCCCTTTGTGAGCAGCCCGTTCCATGCTCAGGTTGTGCAGGCGGTCGAGCGCACGTTGGCGGAAAACGGCTTTAAGATGTTGCTGTGCAACAGCGCCAATCGACCCGATCTTGAGCGTTCCTATATTGACATGCTCCGCCGCAATATGGTCGACGGCGTCATCGTCAACTCCCTCAATATCGGTGCTGAGGCATATGCCGAGATGGGCTTGAGCCTGGTTGGTATCGACTGCGACCTTGGCGAGGCCTCTGTTCAGATTGCGAGCGACAGCTATAGCATCGGCGAACTTGCCACGCGTCGCCTGATCGATGACGGGTGTTCACGCATCCTGTGCCTGCGCAGCAATAGCCGCATGCGCATGCCTGCCAATAAGCGTACCGATGCCTACCTCGATGTTGTTGAGCAGGCCGGTTTGCCCGCGCTTGTCCGTGAGGTCGAGTTCGTTAAGCCCGATGACGAAAAGAGCGCGGTCGTTGCGAAGATCCTCGATGAGAACCCCGATATTGACGGCATCTTTGCGGGAGACGACACGATGGCGGCCATCTGTCTCAACATTATGAAGCAGCGCGGCTTGAGCGCTCCGGACGATATTAAGGTCGTGGGCGCGGATGGTGCCCGCCGCACTATGACGTTTATGCCTGACTTAACAACCGTACGCCAAGATATCGATCGCATCGGAGAGCTCGCGGCGCAATCCATCATCGCTCTTGTTAACGGCGATAATCCTGAATCGAATATCAAGCTCCCCGTTGAACTCATTGAGGGCAAAACCGCGTAGTTCATCCCATGCCAAAAGAATTCCTCAAACGCCTCTGATGACCGTTCGCCGGCATATGTCAACCGTTTGCCGACGACTGGAACTGCGAAAAGACGTATTGATGTGAAAACGTTTGACATATGAAAACGATTGACATATCTTGCAGTTGTACCGAGTTAGTATCTTGTGGGAAAGGAAGTCTCGGATGCACAAGGTGTATTACCAGCCTGAGGGAATTTGGGTAGGCGACATCATGCCGTACGGCGAGGACGGCACGTTCTATCTCTATCATCAGCGTGACACGCGTAACCCCGGACCTTTCGGAGAGCCGTTTGGCTGGGCACTCGCGACGACCAAGGATTTCGTCAACTACAAGGACTTTGGCGAGAGCCTTGAGCGTGGCGGCGACGAGGAAGTCGACCAGTATGTTTATGCCGGCACAGTGTTTAAGGTGGGCGACAAGTACCATGCGCTCTACACTGGTTGCAATCGCGATAAGGTCCGCGCGCGCTTGATGAAGCAGGTTCTTCTTCACGCAACGAGTGACGACGCCGTCAAGTGGGAGAAGAACATCGCCGAGACGCTGCTTCCGCCCCAGGAGGGTTACGATGACCGCAACTGGCGCGATCCCTTTGTTCTTTGGGATGAGGAGAACGAAGAGTACATGCTCATCCTCGGCACGCGTGTGGGCGAGGACAAGCGTCTGATGACCGGTCGTCTGGTCAAGTTCACCTCCAAGGACCTGGATACCTGGGAGTTCCAGGGCGACTGGTGGAATCCGGGCCTGTACACCATGTTCGAGATGCCTGATCTCTTTAAGATGGGCGACTGGTGGTATCTGGTGTTCTCTGAGTACAGTGATGGCAACAAGACCCGTTACCGCATGTCTCGCTCTATCAACGGTCCTTGGATCACTCCTGCGGACGATTCCTTCGATGGCCGCGCGTACTATGCTGCACGTACCGCATTTGACGGCGAGCGCCGCGTTCTCTTTGGTTGGGTTCCTACGCGCGACGAGGGCGGCGACCCCAGCTCTTACCTGTGGGGTGGCACTTTTATGCCTCTCGAGATCGTTCAGCGTGCCGACGGAACGCTCGGCACCAAGCTTCCCGACAGCATGCTTGGCGCCTTTGGCGAGGCTAAGGCAGTCGAGGCCTTTGAGCTTTCGTGCGAGTCGGGCAAGGTCGAGCAGGTGCTCGCCGCGGATGCCGGTTCTACCTATATGCTCGACGCCGACATCGAGCTCGCCGGTGACGCTGCCGGCTTCTCGGTGAAGCTTGCCGAGGACGCCGAGTCCGGTCTTGCCTATGAGTTCCGCGCCAACCTGCGTGAGGGCAAACTCGAGTTTACGGCGGCCCCCCAGTATCCGTGGTTCCAGGTCAACAACATGGGCCTCGAGCGTCCGTTGTTCTTTAAGGGCGAGGGCACTCACCATGTGCGTCTGGTCGTCGACGACGACATCGCGACCATCTTTGTCGATGATGTTGCGCTCAACGCTCGCTTCTGCAACAAGCAGGGCCAGGGTGTGGCGCTTACCGTCACCGACGGTGCGCTCAAGTGCGCAAACGCAACGATTGCGTCTCTGTAGCGGCAACGAACCGTTTTATGATTTAGAAAAGGAATGGAGAGGAACATGGACTACAAGGCAGTGTCCCAGCAAGTCGTCGACAACGTCGGCGGACTGGAGAACATCGAGGGCGCCACGCATTGCGTGACCCGTCTGCGTCTGGTGCTCAAGGATACGAGCAAATACAACAAGGCCGAGCTCGAGAACATCGATGGCGTCAAGGGCGTGCTGTACAACAGCGGCCAGCTCATGATCATCTTCGGTACCGGTACCGTCAACAAGGTTTACGATGAGTTTATGGCTCTGACGGGCGTTAAGGAGATCAGTGCTTCCGAGGTCAAGGGCGCCGAGGCGGACAAGAAGGGCAAGTTCTTCTCGGTCCTCAAGGTATTCTCGGATATCTTTATCCCCATCATTCCTGCCTTCGTCGGCGCTGCAATCATCATCGGCCTTAAGTCGCTGATCGTTGCCAACGGCCTCTTTGGCATGGAAGGCAGCCTCGCCGATCACAGCGAGTTCCTCAAGAACCTCGCAAGCTTCTTTGCCATTATCGCCACCACGTTCGACTACCTGCCTGTCCTGGTTATGTACAGCGCGGTCAAGCGTTTTGGCGGTAACCCGATCCTGGGCATCCTCGTCGGTATCGTCATGGTTCACCCGAGCCTTATGAACCGCAACACGTTCGTTATGGACCCGACGGGTGCTGAGTACTGGAACTTTGGTCCGCTATCCATTCCCATGGTTGCTTTCCAGGGCGGCGTGTTCCCTGCAATCCTGACTGCCTGGTTTATGGCCAAGGTCGAAAAGATTGCCCAGAAGTACATCCCCGAGGTCGTTTCGTTCGTCTTTGTCCCGACCGTTACCCTGATTCTTGCTAACGTCGCCCTGTTCACCGTGTTCGGCCCGCTCGGCAACCTGATCGGCGACGTCCTCGGCGGCGTAATCGATATCCTGTACAACAGGATGGGCGTCTTTGGTGCCTTTGTCTTCGCCGCGTTCCTGCAGCCGCTTGTCGTTACCGGTACGCATCAGTTCATCCAGGGTATCGAGGCAAACCTCGTCGCCACGACTGGCTTCAACTACATCCAGGCCATCTGGTCGGTTTCCATTATCGCCCAGGGTGGCGGCGCCATCGGCATGTACCTCATTCATAAGAAGCATTCCAAAGAGCGCAACATCTGCATGTCGTCCTTTATCCCGACGCTGGTCGGAATCTCCGAGCCCGCTATCTTCGCTGCAAACATGCGCTACTCGATCATCCCGTTCATCTGCGCTTGCATCGGTGCAGGCTGCGGCGGTGCCTTCGTGAAGCTCTTTGAGGTGCGCGCCATCGGTCAGGGTCTGACCGGCGTGCTTGGCCTGCTCATCGTCACGCCCGAGACGCTCATGTGGTATGTGGCTGGCAATCTCATCGCCTTTATCGTGCCGATCGTCTTGATCTTTGCCTACAACAAGGCAAAGGGCGTGCCGACCACTGATGAAGAGGGCGCTGGCGCTGGCTTCGATGTCAGCTTCTAGTTGAGCCGTTCAGCGTAATCTGAGGATAAGTCCATTTGAGGAAGGGCGTTCGGCTCGTGTGAGTCGAGCGTCCTTTCCCATAGACGAGAAGGTCAATGGCGATGTTTAATCAAAAAAACAAGGTGATGCGTGCGGACTATGAGCAGTGGCGAGCTGGACAGGATGAGACGGCGGCTCGCATCGCGTCCGACCCCGATAGGCTTTTGTTCCATGTGGAGCCTGAGCTTGGCTGGCTCAACGACCCCAACGGTTTGGTTCAGATTGGTGATACGTATCACATCTATCATCAATACGATCCGTTCGATGCTGCGCATGGCGGTCCAGTGCTTTGGAACCATCTGACGACAAAGGATTTTGTGACGTACGAGAATCGCGGCCCCGTGTTGTTCCCCGATTCCGATTTGGATTCGAGTGGAGCGTATTCTGGTTCTGCCTTTGTACGTGATGGCAAGATTCACTACTTCTATACCGGCAACGTTAAGCATTTTGACCGCGATGATTACGACTACGTGTTGACGGGCCGTGAGCAAAACCAGATTCATATGGTTGCCGAGAATCCCGACGAATTGGGCGAGAAGCGCATAGCTGTTGGGCCGGTCGATTACCCCGACGATATCGGTACGCACGTGCGCGACCCCAAGATCCTTGAACACGACGGTATCTACTACATGGTTCTCGGCGCTCGTACGAAAGACGATCGCGGGTGCGTGCTTGTCTATACCTCGCGCAATCTTGAGGACTGGAGCTATGCGACGCGCATTGAGTTGGACGAGAAGTTTGGCTTTATGTGGGAGTGCCCCGATCTGTTTGAGCTCGATGGCGAGCTTATTCTCGTTTGCTGTCCGCAGGGTGTGCCTGCCGATGGTTGGCATTACCGCAATCCGCATCAGTGCGTGTGGTTCTCCATCGAGGCCGATTGGGAGGCGCCGAGCTTTAAAATCGTCGGGCAGGGCATGCCCCCGATGGTCGATGCCGGTTTTGATTTCTATGCTCCGCAGTCCTTTGAGGATACTGCAGGCCGGCGTTTGATGATCGGATGGTCGGGTTGCCCCGACGCGACGGCAGAAAACCCGACGGTGGCGCGCGGGTGGCAGTGCGCGTTGACGGTGCCGCGAGAGCTGAGCATACGCGATGGTAAGCTCTGCCAGCGGCCGGCGCACGAGATTGAGAGGATGCGCGGTGACTGCGTTCGCGCGATAGGCGGTGAAACCGTTGAGGAGCCGGGCCGCCTGTTTGATCTTGTGGTTTCCTGCGAGGGCGCCAAGATGGTCGAGCTCGAAATCCGCAAGGGTGTCTTTGTGCGCTATGCAGACGGGATGCTTACCCTCGACATGGGTGACGAAGGCTATGGGCGCGACCAGAGGTCGATTGAGCTCAGCGAGCTTCGCGACCTGCGCGTGCTTTCGGACACTACGATGGTCGAGATTTTTGCAAATGGCGGCGAGGCGGCACTTACGAGCCGTACCTATTCGCCGGCGGTTCCGGCGATGGGGTTGCATGCCGAAGGTGCGGCGTCGATGGAGTTCTACCGCCTCGCGCATTAACCGTGCGTGGAGCACGATTGGACTTGCTGGGCGGAATGTGTTGCAGTTGCCGCAGCGAACTACCGTTTATCGCGTATAGCTACCGTTTGCGGAGTAAGTAACACCTATTAATAAACCGTGTAGAATCTCAGATAAGCACGGAGTTTTCCAGGGAGACGCTGTCCTTTGTTGTGTGCAAGGGGCGGCGTCTCTTTGGCGCTCTGCCGCCGTTGTGCAACAGTGCGGCGGCGCGTGCCATGTATTGAAAAGCCAATGTCGAGATGGGTCGTGATAATAATGGGCAAGTACGTAATCGTGGTTGAATCTGGTTCGGATGTGACGCCAGAGCTCTGCGAACGCTACGGCATCGTGCGCGTGCCTATGCATGTCACGATTGGTGACGAGACCGTCGAGGACGGCTCCATCGATCCGCTCGAGATTTACTCGCGCTGCAACGAGTTTGGCGTAATGCCCAAGACCAGTGGCTGCGCGCCTGCGGATTTTGCTCACGTGTATGACCGTATCCATGCCGAGCAGCCCGATGCGACCATTCTGCATCTTGCGTACTCCGAGGCCACGACCTGCTCGCATCAATCCTCCAAGATTGCGGCCCAGGGGCGCGACTACGTGTTCTCCATGGACACGCGTTTTGTCTCGGTGGGCCAGTCGCTCGTTGTCGTCGAGACCGCTAAATACATCGAGGCTCACCCCGATGCCACCGTCGACGAGATCTTTGCATATACGAATTCCGTCATGGACCGTGTGCTGCTGGGCTTTGTTCCTACCGACCTAGCCTTCCTTAAGGCGGGCGGTCGTCTGTCCAACGTGGCATTCCTTGGCGCCCACCTGCTCAAGATTAAGCCCTGCATTGAGGTGACGGGCGGCAAGTTCGTGGCAACCAAGAAGTTCCGCGGCTCTATGCTCAAGTGCGCCCGCGCCTTTATTGACCACATGGTTGCGAAGGGCGAGATTGACTACTCGCACATTGGCCTGGCGTATTCGGTAGGCCTTTCCCAGGAGCTGCGCGACGACATGGAAGTCTATGCGCACGACCTGGGCTTTAAGGACATTACCTGGACTCAGGTCGGCGGCGTCATCTCGAGCCATTGCGGCCCGACCGCCTTCGGCGCGGTGCTCACGCTCAAGGCGTAAGGCCTGGCGTCTATCGATTTCTATTGCCTCGGCGGCGGGCGGGTTGCGACAACCTACCCGCCGCTCTTGCGTGGGGTCAAATAGAACAACCCAATTGACCGCTAAACCGTTTCGCCATCATGCGTATGGGCTAGAATGGCTCTGGTATTTATGTAACTAAAACCAAAGAGAGGCAAGGTAGCGGGAATGGCTGAGATGACGCTCGAGGGTGTGGACGCTCGTCCCGAGGACTCTGCGTTTGCCCTGGGTCGCGTGCATTCGATCGAGACGATGGGAACGGTCGACGGTCCCGGCATCCGCTTCGTAGTGTTTGTCCAAGGCTGTCCCATGCGCTGCGCGTATTGCCACAATCCCGATACTTGGTCGGTTAACGGCGGCACCATGGTGACTGTCGAGCACCTGATGGACGAGTTCCAGAGTAACCATGAGTTTTACCGCAGCGGCGGCATTACGGTTTCGGGTGGCGAGCCGCTCCTGCAGCCCGAGTTTTTGGCCGATCTGTTCCGTGCAATGCACAACAACCCCGATGGCCGCGTGCATACCTGCCTCGACAGCTGCGGCTATGCGTTTGACCCCAACCATCCCGAGAAGTTCGATGCCGTACTCAACGAGACCGATATGGTGCTGCTCGACATTAAACACGCCGATCCCGTCGAGCATAAAAAGCTGACCGGTTGCGATCCCGCACGCATTCTAGCGTTTGGCGATGAGCTTGCCCGTCGCAAGATTAAGGTTGTTATTCGCCACGTGGTAGTGCCGGGTATCACCGATACGGTGGAGGAATGCGAGAAGCTCGGTCGCCTGATCGCCCCGTGGCATAACGTGGTCGGTCTGGAAATGCTGCCGTATCACACGATGGGCGTTGTCAAGTATGAGCAGCTGGGCATTCCCTATAAGCTCGAGGGCGTTCCACAGATGGATACCGCGCGCATGCCCGAGCTGCGCAACGCTGTCATGACGGGCATGAAAAAGCGCCGCGCGGAACTCAAAAACGCCATCGGCTAGCGATCCATTTTCGCCCCCAAGGGCACTCATTGGGGACAGACTTAAATGAGTGCCCCTGGGCACCAAGTTGATTGCCAAAGAGCCCCGTCAAGTTGCGGTGGAATAGTTCTTGTTTTTCGGCTTATGCCGACCAAATAGGAACTATTCCACCGCAACTGCGTTTTGGGCGGAGATGCGCAACAGAATCGCGCCATTTGGATAAATACGCTTGTGGTTTCTTTAAAGACGCCTTAAACGCCGCTGAATATCTTTGGAAAGAAATGCCTGCTCGGTATTATGCTGCTCGTATATGAACGGTAGCAGTCAGGAGACCACGTGCGAAACAACGCATCGCGGGACGAGTATATGCCGCAGCATAGCAGCAGATATGAGACGAAGGGCACGTCTTCGCGTGGCCTTGCCGACGCTCGCGTCCGCGTGACGAAGATTGCCGCCATTGGGATGCTAACGTTGGCGATTATTATCCTCGGAATTACCGCCAAAACCTACGCGTCGGAGCGAATGGCACACTCAGATGCGTCAACGGTACAGACGCAAAACGAGAAGGTTTCAAGTCCAAAGCGTCGGCAGATCTCAAGACGAGACTTTCGAAGGCGGACTTCAACGATATCCCTTCGGGTGATACCGTTCAGACCTTCTCGTTGGTAGATAACAAGACTCCTACCTTGGAGGATGAGAGCCTTGCCTTGCTCCAGGATGCCCTGAGTCGGGCGCAGGAGCTAGGCGATGTGGGTGTGGTGTTCTACGACCTGTCAAGCGGCAAGGGCGTGACGTATAACCCCGATGTCGAGGTTTACGGTGCGAGTAGCTATAAGGCGCTCTATGCGTTGTACATCTGCGAATCTCTGGTCGAGACGGGTCAGGTTTCACTCGATGATTCCCTTGGCACCTATGGTGGCTACAACATGGGTTGGCAGACGGTGCGCGACCTGATCGATGCCGCGGTCGTTAATTCGGACAACGATTCGTTTATTGCGTTACGCGCGGCGTTTGACCGTGTCGGTTACGACGATTGGATTGCCAGTCTTGGCATCGATTACGATACCGCACTCGATCCGATGAGTGATTTTCCCACCTATTGCCCGCGCACCTCGGCCAAGTTGTGGCGCGAGATGAGCGAGTATTTGAGCCGTGATAGCGAGACGTCGCAATGGCTGTCGGGCCTTCTGGCCTCTACGACCCGGTCCTTTATCCGCGACGGCATTGCGGACGACCATGCCTTGGTGCGCAACAAGGCCGGCTGGATTAGCGAGGATGGTTGCTATTCGACATGCGATGCGGGCCTCATCGATGTCGATGGCGACACCTACATTATGAGTATCATGACATCGATGCCATGGAGCGATCGCTCGAGCGAGCTGGTGGCTGCGATTGCTAAGACATTCTTTGATACCCGAGCTGCGCTGGCCTAACGTGTTCGTTTGACGAGGTCAAACAAAATGCTGGTACCATACCGTGGTTGAGAATTTCGTATAGGTTTGGGGAATGGCATGGCTACCATCGCGATTATCGGTGCGCTCGAAAAAGAGATCATGCAGATTAAGGAAGAGTTGAGCAACGTTTGCATGGTACAGGAGGCGGGCTTGAACGTTGTGACCGGCGGGCTCGACGGCCTGTCGATTGTCGCCACGACGGCGGGTATGGGCACGGTAAACGCTGCCGCCGCAACACAGCACCTCATTAGCAAGTATGCTCCACAGGCAGTTGTGTTTTCTGGTATCGCAGGTGGCCTGAATCCCAAGCTCCATATCGACGATGTCGTCATTGGCAAATGCCTGCGCTATCTAGATACCGATACCGCGCTTATCGCCGAGTCTGCACCGGGGCTCGAGGAGTTTGTCTCGACGCCTGCGCTGGTCGATATTGCCGCCGATGTGCTTTCTGAGCGTGGCTTTGTTGATGCTTCGACAAATGCGACCGCTTCGAACGAGGGCGCAAAGCAGTTCCTGGTCGGCACGATTGCCACGGGTAACCGCTTTGTGACGGGCGCCGCTATGCGCAATGATGCCATCGAGGCGACGCATGCCGATTGTGTCGGCATGGAGGGCGCGGCAATTGCCCATGTCGCAACCAAAAATGGTGTCGATTGCCTGGTGCTGCGTGCTATCAGCGATAATTGTGACGAGGCGTATGATGCGATTTGCGACCGCGAGTTCGATTTGTTCGAGTATGCGCGTGCCGCAAGCGATATCACGCTCGATATCGTTCGACGCATTGCCGCTGCGCAATAGCGCGTTTTTTGCAAGATCCTACGACCAAGGAGTGTCCATGGCCGATTCCATTAACTACCAGCTTGCCAAGTTCGTCGCCAGCTACGGCAAGGTTTCGCAGATCCCCGAGTCCACCTGTCCCGAGGTGAGCTTCGTTGGCCGCTCAAATGTGGGCAAGTCGTCCATCATGAACAAGCTCTTCGGCCGCAAGAACCTGGTCAAGGTTTCGAGCACGCCGGGCAAGACGAGCAACATCAATTTCTTCGAGGCCGACGACGTGCACTTTGTGGACCTGCCGGGCTACGGTTTCGCCCGTCGTTCCAAGGCCGAGCGCGACCGCTGGGCCGAGCTCATCGGCGACTTCTTCGACTCCGAGCGCAGCTTTAACCTGGTTGTGTCGCTAGTGGACATTCGCCATGACCCCAGTAAGCTCGACCATGACATGATCGACTACCTGCAGGGCAACGAGTTCAACTTTATCGTCTGCCTCACCAAGGCCGACAAGCTCAGCCGCACCCAGCAGGCCCGCCAGGCAGCTGCCATCAAAAAGCAACTCAACGTCCCGGCCGAGAACGTAATCATCACAAGCTCCCAGACCGGCACCGGCATCGACGAACTCAAGCGCCGCATCGCCGAGGCTTGCCTCTAGTAAGTGCCCCTATCAATAAAATGCAGAACATCAGCCCGGCGACTTTCCAGAGCGTAGGTCCCTGTAGCCGCCGCCGGCGAAGTTAACATAGGGGAGGCCAGGGGCTTTGCCCCCAAATCTTTCCGCAGGACGGCAGGACCCCCGCCGCACGAAGTGCGCAGCGGGGGTCCTGCCATGTCCGAGGACGATTTGGGGGCAAAGCCCCTGGCCTCCCCGGCGGGTATACGGGACGGCGACTACAGGTATTCGATCTGGGCGCCTTCCGTGTCGCATGTCAGAATATGCGTATCACACTTAGGGAACTGCTCGCGCAGCTTGACCTGCAGGAACTTTGCCACGATGGTGTCGTCAGTCACGGCCATGAGGGTCGAGCCCGAGCCGCTGATCCAGATGGTCTTGGCGCCTCCGTTAAGGCAGGTGTCGCGCACGGCGTTGTAGTCGGGAATCAGACGGCGACGATAGGGCTCTTGAATGCGGTCGTCATTAGCGGCGGCAATCAGGTCCAGGTCACCAGTCTCCAAGCCGCGCGTCATGCCGGCGATGCGGCCCATCTGCCATACGGCGGTGGAGAGCGGAACCTCCTGCGGCACGACCTTGCGCGCCTCGCTCGTATGCACCTCGTAGGGAGGAATCACGGTAATAAAACGCAGGCGATCGCTCACCTCGTAGCGCAGGCACTGGGGGAGCGAATCGGTCGGCGTAAAGGAGCAGACGGCGCCGCCCAGGATAGCGGGGGCGACGTTATCGGGATGGCCCTCGACCTCGGTGGCAATGCGGACGAGCTCGGCACGGTCGACGGTGTGGCCTGTCAGCGCGGCGGCGGCCATAATGCCGGCGACGACACAGGTGGAGCTGGAGCCCAGGCCGCGGGCGACGGGAACGTCAGTCTGAATGTCGATGGCGACGGGGAAGGCCGGCTCGCCCCATGCGGCCAGTGCATCGACAAAGCTAACGTAGACCAGGTTGTTCTCGTTTTGGAATTCCTCGGGGCAGCCCGTGATGGTGAGCTTGTCGGCGCGCTCGAAGGTGAAGTGCGAGTAGAGGCTGACGGCCATGCCGAGTGTGTCGTAGCCAATGCCCAAGTTGGCGCTCGTTGCTGGGACGGTGATTTTGATCATGTGAGTCCTCCTGGCGTGCCTGGCTGTTTAGTTCGCTGCTCGGACAGTCCTGCGCAAGACGGAAAGCACATTAAGTGCTTTCCTTTGCGTGCGGAACTCGCGACGAACTAAACAGCCAGGCACGCTGTGCACGTTCGTCATCATCCCGGGGATTATCTGATGGAAGAAGGTGCGCCGGCTTTCGCCGGCGCTTAATAAGGGGTTTAGTTGGTAGCCATCTTTTTTGCAGCCTGCTCTACGTAGTTGGCCATGTCGGCTACGTCGCAGACGTCTTCGAAGCGGACGGGCTTGGACTCGAGCTCGGCGAGCTGGACCGGGGCAACCGTGTTGGTTGCCTGCTCGAGCACGCGCATGGCCTCAAAGTCGTCCTCGGGAACGTCGAGGCCCAGGGCGCCGCAGCAGGCGCGCGGGAACTTGTAGGGGCTGGCGGTCGAAAGCAGCACGCGGGCCTTGGCGCCCTCGGCGGGAGCGACCTGCTCAAAGACGTGATAGCCGCAGGCGGTGTGCGGGTCGATCACGTAGCCGTTCGCGTCCCAGCAGCTCTTGATGGCAGTGCGTACCTCGTCCTCGCTGGCCCAACCGCAGCCAAAGACGCTCTGAATCTTTGCCAGCAGGTCGGCGGGAACTTCGTAGCGACCAGTCCGCGCCAGCTGCTCCATAAGGCCGGCAACGAGCTCACAGTCGCCATCGGACAGGAAGTAGAGCATGCGCTCCAGGTTAGAGCTGATGAGGATGTCCATCGAAGGCGAGATGGTCGTGAAGAACGGGCGGTTGCGGTCGTAGACGCCGGTGCTCAGGAAGTCAGCCAGCACGTTGTTCTTGTCGCTCGCGACGATGAGCTTGGCGACGGGCAGACCCATGCGCTTGGCATAGTAACCGGCCAGGATATCGCCAAAGTTGCCGGTCGGTACGCAGAACTCCACGGCATCGCCAGCCTTGATGGCGCCGGCGCGCAACAGCTGCGCATAGGCGGCAAAGTAGTAGACGACCTGCGGTACCAGACGGCCGACGTTGATGGAGTTGGCGCTCGAAAGCACCGTGCCTGCGGCCTCCAGACGCTCGGCAAGCTCCTTATCGGCAAAGATGCGCTTGACGGCGCTCTGGGCGTCGTCAAAGTTGCCGCGGATGCCGCAGACAGCGACGTTATCGCCCTCCTGAGTGGACATCTGCAGATTCTGTACGCGGCTGACTTTGCCCTCGGGATAAAAGACGGTGATGCCCGTGCCCGGGGCGTCGGCAAAGCCGGCGAGTGCTGCCTTGCCCGTGTCGCCCGACGTGGCGGTGACGATCATGATGCGCTCGGCGCCGCCGTCCTGGGCGGAGGTGCGGGCCATGAGGCGGGGGAGCATCTGCAGGGCGACGTCCTTGAAGGCGCTCGTGGGGCCGCCAAAGAGCTCCATCACATAGGTCTGAGGGGCGTCGGTGCCCGGTGCTGCGTCGAGCTTGACGAGAGGCGTGACCTCTTCACTCGCGAACGTGCCGCGGTATGCCTCGTCGACACACGCCGAAATTTCTTCGTCCGTGTAATCGTTCAGTAACATTCCCAACACATTTTGAGCGATTTCAAAGTACGATTTATCAGCAAGCGAGCTGATATCGACCTGCTGGGTGCCAAGCTCGTCCGAGACAAACAAACCCCCGTCGGGAGCGATGCCGGTACGGATTGCCACCTTACTTGAGCATGATAAAGTGCTTCCTCGTGTACTATGATAAGTTCCCATATAACAGTGCTCCTCGGATACCTTGGTCCCAATCGGTGAAACCATGGTATCAGAGCGCGCAAAACAGGTTTGCAGAGGCTTTTAGAAAGGTCACCTCCACGCCATGATTAAGATTGCCAAGTTTGGCGGCTCGTCGGTCGCCGACGCCGAACACTTCAAGAAGATCAAGGCCATCGTCGATGCCGACCCTGCCCGCCGTTTTGTGGTGGTTTCCGCCTGCGGTCGCCGCTTTAAGGGCGACACCAAGGTGACCGACCTGCTCTACCTGGTTAACGCGCACGTTAAGTATCACGTGTCGTGCGAGGAGCTGCTCGAGGACATCGGTCAGCGCTATTTTGATATCGCTGACGAGCTGGAGCTCACCTATCCCATCCGCGAGGAGTTCGCAGCCTTTGCCGAGCGCGCCCGCTCGGGCGGCTACTCCACCGAGGAGCTTGTGAGCCGCGGCGAGTACTTCACCGCTCGCCTGATGTCCGAGTACCTGGGCCTGCCGTTCCTGGACGCCGCGACGGTTGTGGCGTTCCATCACGATGGTACGCTCAGCATGAACCGCACCTCCGAGCTGGTGCAGGAGTACGGCCAGCAGGGTGGCTTTGTTATGCCCGGTTTCTACGGCGCGACGCGTGAGGGCCAGATCAAGCTGCTCGATCGAGGCGGTGGCGATATTTCGGGCTCGATTCTGGCCAAGTGCCTTGGCGCCGATCTGTACGAGAACTGGACCGACGTTTCGGGCTTCTATTCTGCCGATCCGCGTATTGTTCCCGAGGCTCAGCCCATTGCGCGCGTTACCTACGAGGAGCTGCGCGAGCTTTCGTACATGGGCGCAAGCGTCCTGCACGAGGAGGCCGTGTTCCCCGTGCGCGAGGCAGGCATTCCGCTGGTCATCAAGAACACCAATGCGCCGCAGGACCCCGGCACCATCATTAGCGAGACGGCTGACGAGGGCGAGGCGGAGCCCATCGTTACCGGCGTGACCGGCAAACGCGGCTTTGTCGCCATCAATGTGGCCCGCGACCGCACCAAGCCCCGTGTCGGCTTTATGCGCCGCGCGCTTTCGGTCTTCGAGCGCTATGACGTTTCCGTTGAGCACATGCCCACCGGTGTCGACCGCTTTGGCGCCGTGGTGCAGGAGCAGGACGTTCACGATTCGCTGTACTCGCTTGTGAGCGACATTCAGCAGGAGGTCGAGCCGCTCGAGATCGAGGTTGTCGAGGGCTTGGCGCTCATCGCTACCGTCGGTCGTAACCTGCGCGGCCGCGCGGGTATCTCGGGCCACCTGTTTGGCATGCTTGGCCAGGCCGGCGTGAGCGTGCGCATGATTTCGCAGAGCTGCGACGAGATCAACATCATTATCGGTGTTGAGGAGAAAGACTTCGACCTGGCGATTCAGACCATTTACCGTGCCTTCTCCGACGAGAACGGCATTGTGAAGGTCTCCGACTTGGAGGCTCCCACGCCGGTCGACCCCACCCTGGCTGCGCTCGAAAAGTAGCGACTGCTCGGTAGATTTTTTGGTCATGTCTCAAAAATCTACGGCGGGGCGTTTCGTTTCGGTTTCGTTTCGACGGGGCGGGTTTCGTGTCCGCCCCGTTCTTGTATACACTGGCAACAACAATCGGCCTGCTCGGCGTGCAGGCAAAAGCCATAACCTTTAAAGGGGGAAGCATGAAACAGTACACGGTTGCTATTTTGGGCGCGACGGGAGCCGTGGGCACCCAAATGCTCGAGTGCCTCAACGAGCAGGAGTTCCCGGTTGGCAAGCTCAAGCTGCTGGCGAGCGCGCGCTCTGCGGGCAAGACCGTCGAGTTCCGCGGCGAGCAGATCGTGATTGAGGAGGCTTGCCCCGAGGCCTTTGAGGGCTGTGACATCGTACTTGGCGCCGCCGGCGACGACATCGCGAAGGAGCTGCTGCCCGAGGCCGTCAAGTGCGGCGCCGTCGTGGTCGACAACAGCCACGCCTTCCGCATGGACCCCGAGGTGCCGCTGGTCGTGCCCGAGATCAATGCCGACGACATCAAGTGGCATCACGGCCTTATCGCCAATCCCAACTGCGCGACCATTATCGGCCTGGTTCCCACCTGGCCGCTGCATCAGCTCGCCGGCGTGAAGCGCATGATCGTCTCCACGTATCAGGCGGCTTCGGGTGCCGGCGCTCCCGGTATGGCCGAGCTCGAGGCTCAGCTGGCCGCCCTGGGCCGCGGCGAGGAGATTCCCGAGCCGCGCGCATTTGCCGCCCAGCTGGCGAGCAACCTGATTCCGCAGATTGGCGGCGTCAAGGAGGAGGGCTTTACCTCCGAGGAGATGAAGCTGCAAAACGAGGGCCGCAAGATCATGCACCTGCCCGAGCTGCGCGTGAACTGCACCTGCGTGCGCGTGCCCGTGCTGCGCTCGCACTCCGAGAGCATTACGCTTGAGTTTGAGCGCGACATTACGGTTGACGAGGTCCGTGCTGCGCTGGCTGCCGCTCCGGGCGTGAAGCTGGTTGACGACATGAGCGCCGAGGATGCGCACGATCGCTTCCCCATGCCGATGGATACGTCCGACCAGGATTTGATTTGGGTCGGTCGCGTGCGCCGCGACATCTCGAACCCCGAGGCCGCGCGTGGCATCACCTTCTGGTGCTGCGGCGACCAAATCCGTAAGGGCGCGGCAACCAACGCCGTCCAGATCGCTAAGCTGCTCTGCGAGTAGTGTGACCTGTCCGGCGGGGGCCGGGCTTAGTTTTCAGAACGTCCTCGACCATGTGTGGCGCCTTGTCCTGCTCCTTCGGAGCTGCGGACAAGGCGCGCCCCCGCCTGCGGCGACGCTGCTGCAAGCGATCTGCGATGGGGTCGTTGTCGGTTGGGGCCGCTGGGCTGATGTGGGGGCACGTGGCTGTTGCGGGCCCTAGTCCCGGCGGCGACCCCGGCGCTTCGCGCCTGCCGCCTTTTGGGACTGTGGAGCGCCGCCGGCAGCTGCGGCGCTGTTGCGCCTGCTGCCTTGGGTGACTTTGGGGTCGATTGGGGTTGTCTGCACAATTCGCGGTATTATGGTGCGGAGTTTTGAAAGGAGCCGCTGGTGGTCACGACGACGTTTGCTTCGCCTTTGGGCGAGATTCTGCTTGCCGCTGATGGCCGCGGTCTGACGGGGCTTTGGTTTGAGGGGCAGGAGCACTTTGGCTCCACGCTTCTCAAAGAAGATGCGGAGTACGTTGAAGGTGCCGATGCGGTTTCTGGTGCTGGCGGCATGTCGTCGGTGAGTCCCGCAAATGGTGTAGCCTCTTCGGTGCTTGAACGTTCCTGGGCTTGGCTGAATGCTTATTTTGCAGGGCAGGAACCTCGGTTTACGCCGCCGTTACATATGATCGGCACGGCGTTTCAGCGCGAGGTTTGGTTTGAGCTGCTTTCCATTCCGCGTGGCGAGGTTGCCACGTATGGCGAGATCGCCCGGCGTGTTGCGGCTCGACATCGTGTACCGGGAAACGAGGCGCCCGTTGTATCTCCCCGTGCTGTGGGGGCTGCGGTCGCGCGTAATCCCATTTCGATTATCGTGCCGTGCCATCGCGTGGTGGCGGCCGACGGATCGCTCAACGGATATGCCGGCGGGCTTGACCGCAAGGAATGGCTGCTCCGGCTTGAGGGCGCGTACGAGGAGTAACGCCAGGGCACTTTGCATGGCCAAGACGCCGTGAAAGAACGGGACGCGCTTTCCGAATGGCGTTCCAAGCGGAAACCGTGTCCCGGAATACAGCCTCAGAGTGGGACGCTGTTTCCGGTTGAGACCACTTGCTTGGATATCTATCTACGCCCGCTCCTACAGGGCGTAGATAGATTTGTCCATGTTGAACAGATAAGCCACGACGCAGGCAATAAAGAACATCGGCAAGTTGCCAAAGCCGAAGACTTCGCAGCCAATAAGGATGGGTGCGAGCAGAATCGCTGACAGCATAAGCCCCATAACGGCGATGTGCACATAGGGGTTGGGGAGCAGTCGCGCCGCAAGGGTCTTGGCGTGGGCAAGACACCAGGCAAAAGCTCCACCTACCATGCCAAACACGCTGCCCAACATCGCAAGCCGTCCAAGACCGGGGAGGTCAAGCGCGTGCGAGGCGGCTACGTCAAAACACAAGCGTTAACTGCGCGCCCTGCTCAACGGGCTGCTCCTTGTGCTCGCTCAGAAGGACCATTCGGTCTTCGTATTGCTTTTCGGTCATTTCGATAACGGTGACCTCTCCAGCGCTTGGAAGATTCAGCTTGAGGCGAGCGATATGCGCCGCTGCGGATTCGCGAGTCACCAACAGGCGCGAATACACCGAAAACTGCTCCATATGGTATCCGTCGTTAATCAGAAACTTTCGAAAGTCGCTATACTGTCGACGCTCGGCTTTGCTTCCCGTTGGAAGATCGAACAGAACCAATAACCTCATAACCCTCATGGCTCCTCCCTATTCAACAGTTACCATCTCGAGCCCTTTTAGCTCGGGCAACAACAGCCTCTTAGGATCCTTTTCGAGAACGGCAGTTCTGAGTGAAGAGAGCGTTGTCTCTATGCACTGCTGACAGCCGCAACGTTTTCCGTCGATAGTCATGACGTGCTCAAACACGCGGGCGAGCAACGCTTTGTCGCGCTGGCCCAAAGGCTCTGCAACGCCGTAGCTCATAACAATTAGATCGACGAGAGGGCGGAACGGTTCAATAAGATCGTCGACAAGATTAAACGCGTTGTAAACGCTGTGATGGTGAAGCCCCTGGGATACGAGCCATCCACCGCCAACGGCTGCTCTTCCGATGCCCGCGCGCAAGACGCTGTACCCGTAGTCGAGAGCGGAGCTTTGCATACTGTTGCGTCTTGTTCCATCGGTAATGAGGGTTTTAAAGTACGCGGAGGCAGCTGCGCCTTCTCGATTGTCCGTGTCGCCCGAAAGAACGGTTTTGGCATAAGAGGGGAGAAGGCCTGTAGACAACCCCATTTCTGTGAGAACCGCCGCTTGGTTGAGTATCTTTGCCTGAACGATTCGTTTCCAAAGCTGCTTTTTAAACGGAAGGCTCATGGCAAGCTGATCCTCGACGATGCGCGCATGGCGCGAATGGGCGCCCATGGGGAGCATGAGACCATTGGGCATATGATCACGCCCGCAGATCATGACGCCTATTCCCGCGTCGTTAAGCTGCGACATGCAGGCGACCGTCATCGTGGTTTGGTGGGATTCGACGATGACGACCCAAATGTCCTCGAGGGGAATGGTGGAGCTGCGGTCGTCCACGGTGATCATCAATAGGCCGTTCTTGATGCAGAGGTGGGCCTTGCTCTGGATAAGTATTGTCCGTTGGGCCATTTTGTCGACGACCTTCCCCGCATTAGCGCTACAATACAGCTAAGTCGAAAGCAGCTCACCTTGGGGAAGGGCGCGGCTCCAGACAAGGGGAGCCACTTAATTGGCTTACCCGTAAAGTAACCCCCGTTCAATCCTCGGATTGGGCGGGGCGAACTTTTTTGGGCGAGTGTTAGCCAGTATTCCGTAAACGGTAGCTATGAATAGCATTTAGGCGGGTTCTTTTGAACGTTTTTTCGCCTAAGGATTGATTCGATTGTGAAGAAAAGTATATAAATCGCTGTGCCGAATACGGCTCTTTTCTTGCGTGAAGCGCGACGTGCCGACGCATTTTGTCTCAAAAAAATGAATCGCAGATGTAGATCTGAGGTCGAATCAGTCTTCTTTTTTTGAGGCTTGAAACAGAAAAGCCCCTGTTAAAGGGGCTTTTCTGTGCGCACATAGCGTATCACCTTGGGGAAGGGCGCGTGCTCAAGACCTCAGTCCGCTATTCCACGTTCCCCTTGACAGCGTATCACCTTGGGGAAGGGCGCGTGCTCAAGACTGACCTATCTCGTTGACCTGTTCGACAAGCAGCGTATCACCTTGGGGAAGGGCGCGTGCTCAAGACGCTTTCCTCGTCCTCGTCCTCATTAGCGTATCACCTTGGGGAAGGGCGCGTGCTCAAGACTCGTATGACAAGTCGGCGGGCGATATCCAGAAGCGTATCACCTTGGGGAAGGGCGCGTGCTCAAGACTTTCATTGAGCGATGATTGCGAACCTTGCTAGCGTATCACCTTGGGGAAGGGCGCGTGCTCAAGACTCCCGTCCCTATTTGATGGGCATTGATTTCAGCGTATCACCTTGGGGAAGGGCGCGTGCTCAAGACGGAAAGGATTATTCATTCACCGATGACAAAAGCGTATCACCTTGGGGAAGGGCGCGTGCTCAAGACGCGTCACGGTCGAACGTCTCAAGGTCGTTAAGCGTATCACCTTGGGGAAGGGCGCGTGCTCAAGACTACGCCAAGTGGAACCTCAAAGATGCCGTGAGCGTATCACCTTGGGGAAGGGCGCGTGCTCAAGACCTGAATCGATTATCACATCGTCGCCGACCATAGCGTATCACCTTGGGGAAGGGCGCGTGCTCAAGACAGGACGTCATGCAGGCCATGACCTGGGAGCAGCGTATCACCTTGGGGAAGGGCGCGTGCTCAAGACCAAATCCTCGATTCGAACCGTCGAGGTCTGAGCGTATCACCTTGGGAAAGGGCGCGTGCTCAAGACACGCTCAACCTGTAGACGACTCGGACAGATAGCGTATCACCTTGGGGAAGGGCGCGTGCTCAAGACACCGGCGTACTGTGCAATCGCGCCGTGCAAAAGCGTATCACCTTGGGGAAGGGCGCGTGCTCAAGACTGTTTGGTTGTATGGCATATGATAGTAGCTAGCGTATCACCTTGGGGAAGGGCGCGTGCTCAAGACTTACCCTTGGTCTTGTGCCGCGGACCGTCGAGCGTATCACCTTGGGGAAGGGCGCGTGCTCAAGACTTGGTGAGGGCTGCGCACGTCTTGAGACAGAGCGTATCACCTTGGGGAAGGGCGCGTGCTCAAGACAAACCAGCGGCGGCCATCTCGCCACGGGTGAGCGTATCACCTTGGGGAAGGGCGCGTGCTCAAGACTTATCTAGATAGGAGATAGAACTATGATTAAGCGTATCACCTTGGGGAAGGGCGCGTGCTCAAGACCGCGCGAAGCGGTTCACCACGTCGGCGATGAGCGTATCACCTTGGGGAAGGGCGCGTGCTCAAGACAGGTAGCCTGGGTAGCCGATCGTCACGCCCAGCGTATCACCTTGGGGAAGGGCGCGTGCTCAAGACGCCAAGCTAGTTAAAGTCTGGAGGAAGTACAGCGTATCACCTTGGGGAAGGGCGCGTGCTCAAGACTCTGGCGTCTCTCGGTAGCTCAATCATTCGAGCGTATCACCTTGGGGAAGGGCGCGTGCTCAAGACAAGCTGGACAACCTTAACGCCGACGAGTTCAGCGTATCACCTTGGGGAAGGGCGCGTGCTCAAGACATAGTCGAGCATTACTCCTCCAAGGTGTCGAGCGTATCACCTTGGGGAAGGGCGCGTGCTCAAGACGCTTTGTGGTTGAGCTTCGCGGGGTCTGCGAGCGTATCACCTTGGGGAAGGGCGCGTGCTCAAGACCTGTGCGGCGCGCTCACGGCTTTGGCAAGCAGCGTATCACCTTGGGGAGGGGCGCGTGCTCAGGACATCTTCACGAACTTGTCGTAGCCCTTCTCGAGCGCATCGCTTCGGGAAGGGCCACGACAAAGACCTTTGCTTTTTTCAACATTCATTGACGATATGGGGTCGGTTGATATGTCGCATGTCGAGAGTGGTATGACTGGGGCGCCTGTTTGAGTCGAGGTACTGCTTCAATAGCGTGAACTAATCCGCTTTCAGCTCAGAATTAATAAGGGATACGCTTAGGCTAATCGGATGTCTTTTCTAGTTGAGAATGCGCCCTATTCGGATCGGATACCGAATAGGGCGCGGAGCTATTTATTGGTGCATGATTATGGACTCGCGAATTATGGCGGGAGCCAGTTTGTTGTCCAACTTGACAACGGTGGGACAGCCTAGGGCTTCTTTAGTGAGCCTGTCGACAAACGACCAGTTTGCATTTGCGATGTTGTAGCCGCTAAACCGCCCAACAAAATCGCCTATCTGTACTAGATCGCCCAGATATATCTCCAGCGGCGGTTTCTTCATGGCACTTTCGGGCACGGGTTTCCAGGCTTTTCGGCCAGTATGCGCCTTCGCAATCCTGGGCACATACGTCCCATCCTTAAGTGCAGGAATATCCGCCTTATAGACGGGGTCTGCGTACCAAGCGCCCTGCCCCTTCTTGGCCTCTGGGTCATGCCAGAGCCTCAGACACAGCATTTCGCTCACCTTGATGACCGACTTCTCGTCTGCCGACACAACGGCGTTGCCCATGACGATGTTCTTATCGGAGCTCGCCTTGCGAGCGAGGTCTTTACCCTGTGCGTTGACGCCGGCATAACGATAGACCGTCTGCTCGAACAACTCGCCCTTTCCCTTACGCGGAACAAAGCGGGTGGGTACGACGAAATCGTGCGCCGCGCGTACTTCGTTCGCAAAGGTTTCCCAGGGCATAACACTTTCGAGAGCCTTCATGATGGCATCGCGGCGCTGGGTCTCTTTCATACCTCTGGTTATGCTCCAGTGTGTCTCTTGGTTGATTCGAGCGGTTTTAATCACGAGGCTTCGACTACATGCTGCAATCACACAAGCATCGGTGGCATGGTGACGATCGTCCGAGCGGTCTTTTTCGCCATTCGAACCAAAGTTAAGCCCCCACCTGCGACGCAGCCATGCGGTCGCTCTGCCAGTGGTGGGAACAACATGTGCTTTTGCGCCATCATCGGGGAACAGCAGGCAGTCGGCGAGGTAAGCGCATACTTCTCGCGACATATAGGCGGTGTCGGTGAAGCTGCGTGCTAAGAATTCGCCTTCCTTGGTATCAAGGTCTTTTTCCAGCAGGAAGTTCTTTTTGCGACGGCTGAGTTTCTGGTTTTCCTGAACGCGACGCTCAAAGGCATCCCATGAAGGCGCGCCGTCGTGGGACATCCATTCGTAAGGTGTCTGTTCGCGTTTGTCCTGATTGCTTTTGGCGAGGACCAGGACTTTGTTGTTGCGTGAGTTTTCTCCCGTGCGAGAGAACGGCAGGATGTGGTCAATCTGCGCGTAGGTGTCGTCGCTAATTAGGCGATCGACTTCGATTTTAGCGCCCGTGTAAAGGTCGAAGCATTCCTGCTCTTCCCACAGGCGGTACTTCTCTATCTGTTTGCCCGTGACCTCATCTGCCGTGCAGCCACGCAGTTCAGCGATTTGCCCGGCAATGCGCTCGCGATTTTTCTCGTTCTTCTTATTGGCCTTGGCAATCTCGTCTTTTGCGCGCTGAGGCAACCTGAGCTCTCGATCAAGCTCAACGTGGATTTCGTTTGGCACGCCCCACTTGCGGCAGATGGCGTTGACCACTTTTCGCATTTGCGACATGGCGCGAATGACGACGGGATTGTTATTTGTCCGACCGGTACGTTCGATCCAGGTCTCATAGGGCATCAGGCGATCGGAGCGCTCGAGCTGGGCGCCAGCGATGCGAAGTCCCAGCAGGCCACAGTCATTTTCGGCCTGCGTAAGGTTGAGAACCTCGGGCTCCTCGAGGCAATCGAGCAGCATGTCGAGTGCTTTTTTGGAACGGTTGCCATAGCCGTTAAGAGCTTTGGATGAATAGGGAAGCCTACAAAGCGCCTCGATCTCCGCTTCCGAAAGCGGTAGCCCCTGAAGCTGCTCTTGGAGTACGGGGAGGGCCGAGGAATATGCCACCGCCTCCATAACGGCATCGGCGAGATCGCGGTCATCGCGCAAACGCTGTAGGAGAATGGGGTTGGCCGCATTGAGGGTATTGCGGAGCACGCGCCATCCCTTGGGCTTGTACACCTCGCGCGTTTTTTCGTCGGCGGCTGGAACTCCCTTAAAGTAATCGCCGGAACTAAGGTCGAGCGCTTTTCTGAGGGCGCCGAATTTAACAGCACAATCTTTGTTGCCTCGAATTGGCTCGCACGAGAACAGGATTGCAATGCATTCATCGCGCTCCGTTGCGGTCAAGGCGCGAGAGGTCCCGTTTTCGTGGATGATGGTGATGTTGCCGAGTGCGCCATAGGCTGAAACGAGTTCGCTCGTAAGCGTGCAGCGTGCGGCTCGTTTTTCTGTTGGAAAGTATGAGCAGTGGCCAACGAGGTCGTACGTGCGGCGGTCGAAGTCTTTGCGCGAACGCTCCCAATCGCAAACCTCGATATACGCGGCCTCAAATTCCGGCGAAGCGTATTTGGAGCCAAAGGAGCGTTGAGCATCAAATAGGATATGAGTTTCTTCGATAAGCTGGGCGTGCGTTACACACTTGTCGTAATTGCCGCCACGATTGCGACTTTGAGGCTGCTGAGCGAGCCATTCGCCAACGGTGCGGCACGAGGTCTCCGCAATTGCTTCCTTGTTGGCCGCAAGGGCGGATAGAACCTTGCCGCCTTCGCTTGATTTATCCTGATTGCCTTCTCCGTGGGGGATGTATCCACGGCGCTTGCAGAGGGAATATAGGACTAGCGCCCACTCGCGATCGTTGAGCAGGCGGTCAAGTCCATCAACGCGAAGCTTGAGCGGCTGCTTGTCGCCTTTTGTGGTGTGGAAGTACTCTTTGGTGGCGTCTTGGGGGATGAGGCCATAAGCCTTGAGGACTTGGAGACAGTGCTTCAGGCGCGCCTGGGTACGGTCAATGTTTCGACGGGTAGAGCGGAAGCCCCTGCGAATAACCGCAAGACTTTGGCCCGTTTTAGGATGAGTTGGAGAGTCAAATAATCTGACGCCCAAATCCAGGATTTCATGATTGGCTGTGTCGATAAGTGCGAATCCGCAGCTTGCAATTCCTGGATCCATGCCAAGCGCAAGATGCCTGGGAAGTCCGAGCTTCCCAATTTCGCGATTGATGGTGATCTCCATGGAGCACCCTTCTCTAATAAGAACTCTAGAGAACAGTACCATCGCGTGAGGACATGAGCCGAGCTCGTTAGCCGAGCGGTCTTTTTGTTAGGCAAACGGAAATGATTTATACAGCCTTACATATCGGTTGCCGGATGATGCCGTTTGTTGAAATTGAATCCCGACTGAATCCTGCCCTGAGATTGAATGCCGGGACAGTTACGATGCTCGGCTTGCTTGCAGGTTTGTAGAGCTCCTTGCATTCCTTCTTAAAGTCGAACGCCATGTTGGCCGCCTTTCTGCGTATCGGCCTGCTTAGATAGCGGAATCATATTATAGAAACGAACAGCTGCTCGAATGATTTGGCTGACAGATAGAGATGCGTGCGTTGTGTTTGGCGGTCGGCCTGATCCCGTCGATGATTTCTCTGCCTCCCCGTAGCCTCATCTATGGCTGCCGTTTTCCCATATAAACCCTGTCAAAATAAACCTGTCCCTTTTTGGTCGGTGCGAAATGGGTAATACTAAAGAGTTATCCGACCAGATGGGAATTACTCGATGGCTTATATCGAATTCAAAGACGTCATCAAGGCATACGGCGAGGGCGACGCCCGCATTCACGCGCTCGACGGCGCAAGTTTTACGGTCGAGCGCGGTGAGCTCGCCATTATCCTGGGCGCCTCGGGCGCCGGCAAGACCACGGCGCTCAACATCCTGGGCGGCATGGATACGGCGACTTCCGGCACCGTGACGGTGGACGGGCGCGACGTGAGCTCTGCCAACGAGGCGCAGCTCGTGGAATACCGCCGCGCCGACGTCGGCTTTGTCTTCCAGTTCTACAATTTGGTCCCCAACTTGACGGCGCTCGAAAACGTTGAGCTCGCGGCTCAGATCTGCCCCGATTCGCTTGATGCCGAACAGACGCTTCGTCAGGTTGGCCTGGGCGAGCGCCTGGGCAACTTTCCGGCACAGCTTTCGGGCGGCGAGCAGCAGCGCGTGTCCATTGCCCGCGCACTGGCCAAGAATCCCAAGCTGCTTTTGTGCGACGAGCCCACGGGTGCACTCGACTACAAAACCGGCAAGCAGATCTTGCAGTTGCTACAGGACACCTGCCGCAAGCAGGACATCACGGTCATTATCATCACCCACAACTCCGCGCTGGCGCCCATGGCCGATCGCCTGATCCGCTTTAAGAGCGGCCGCGTGGAGAGCGAGACGGTTCAGCAAAATCCCGTGCCTATCGAGACGATCGAGTGGTAGCGCCCATGGACCAAGATTGCCAAAACAGCCAAAACCACGATACGGAGCACGCGGGCCGCGACCGGGAGTTCGCGACCTACCGTACCGCTCAAAGCTCAAACGATATGGTGCCGACGGTTTTTCGCCGTGGCATCTACCGCACGATTCGGGGCAGTCTTAAGCGCTTCCTATCTATCGTGGTCATCACTGCGCTTGGCGTGAGCGTGATGTGCGGCCTTAAGGCGGGCTGCGAGGATTTGTGCGATTCGGTCGACGCCTATTTTGACCAGCAGAATGTCTATGACATTAACGTGCAGTCGACCTATGGCCTTACGCGCGACGATCTCGCGGCTATCCAAGAGGTCGACGGCGTCGAGACGGTCGAGGGCATCTACACCGAGACCGCCTACACCGCCGTGGGCACAACGCGCGAGCGCGTGGTCGTGCAAAGTCTCTCCAAGGAGAACATCGATCAGCCGGTGCTGGTGAGCGGCGATTTGCCCGAGAGCGCCGATGAAGTCGCGGTGACTTCGAAGTTCCTGAAGGCTTCGGGCAAAAAGCTCGGCGATACGGTGAGTTTTGCCGCCAATGACGCGAGCTCGTCCAACCAAAGTGCCAAGGATCAGTTTGCCGCGGGCGATTACACCATTACGGCCGAGGTCCTCGATCCTACCGACGTGAGCTCCGACTCGACAGTCAACGCCTTTCGCGCTGCTTCGGCTGCGGACTATAAGTTCTATGTGAGCGAGGATGCCGCGACATCTTCTTCCTACTCCGCAGTCCACGTGATCGTCGAGGGAGCCAAGAGTCTTAACTCCTATTCGGATGCCTACACGACAAAGATCAATGAGGTCAAGGGCAATATCGAGAAGATCCGCGAGGAGCGTGAAAAGGCGCGCGTCCAGGAGTTGACGGTTGACACGCCGGCAAGCCTTGACGCGGCCGAGCGCCAGGCGGAGATGCTCTTTGGGGTTGAGCAGAGAAACATCAACCGTATGGCCGAGGGCAGCGAGGAGCGCGTCCAGGCTCAGACCGAGTTGGACCAGCGTCGCGCCGCTGCCGACCAGCAGTTCGCCGATGCCCGCGCCGAGCTTTCCAATCTGGGCGAATGCACTTGGTACATTCAGGACCGCGGTAACATCGCAAGCTACTCGAGCGTCGAGAGCGACAGTTCTTCGATCGAGGCCATCGCCACGGTTTTCCCGTTTATCTTCTTTATCGTCGCCGTGCTCATCAGCCTCACCACCGCCACGCGCATGGTCGAGGAGGAGCGCACGCTTATTGGCCTGTACAAGGCGCTTGGCTATTCACGTGGGCGCATCCTGTCCAAATACGTGGACTATGCGTTGTGGGCATGTCTGATCGGCGGCGTGCTCGGCAACATCATCGGATTTGTGGGCCTTCCGCTGTTCCTGTTTACGGTGTTCGACGACATGTACTCGCTGCCCCAGATGCTGCTTTCGTACGACATCGTGTCGTCGCTCGTGTCGGTGGCGCTGTTTGCCGTGGGCGTGGTGGGCGCTACGATTATCGCCTGCCGCCACGAGATGTCCGAGACCCCAGCCTCGCTTATGCGTCCCAAGGCCCCACGCGCCGGCTCTCGCATCTTGCTTGAGCGCATCGGCTTTATCTGGCGCCGCATGGGCTTCTTAAACAAGGTGGCGGCGCGTAACCTGTTCCGCTACAAAAAGCGCGCCTTTATGACCATCTTCGGTATCGCCGGCTGCACGGCGCTCGTGATCTGCGGAATGGGCATTCGCGACACGTCGGTGGCGCTTTCGCCCAAACAGTACGGACATATCACGCGCTACGACCTGCTGGCGGTCGCCAATCCCGACGATTTTTCGCAGACGTGCGCGGCATTGGATGAGCGCAGCGCGGCCAATGATTTCAACGTGACCGTGACCTCGACCCTGCCGATTATGACCGACAACGTCACCTTTACGTTTGGCGGCAAGAGCGAGACCGTGCAGCTGATCGTGGTGCCCGATGACCGCACGAGTGACTTGGGCGATTACGTGCGCCTGGAGGATGAGTCCAAAGAACCGCTGCCTTTGCGTGACGGAGACGTGTATCTGAGCAAAAGTTCACAGCTGGTGCTGGGGATTCAGCCGGGCGATACGGCTCACGTCCAGGATTCGTCGCTCAATGTTGCCAAGGTCAAAGTCAGCGACATTTCGCTTAACTATCTGGGCAACACGCTTTACATGACGCAGGGCACCTATGAGCGCGCGTTCGGTCGAAGCGCACGTCTTAACGGCGTCTTTGTGCTGCTTAAGGGTTCGTCGGCCGACCAGATTGCGTTTAGCAAGAATCTTAAGAGTGACGGTTGGCTTACGATTTCGAGTACGGCCGAGCATTGGGAGAACTATGAAGCGAACTTTACGATTATCAATTCGGTCGTGGTGCTCGTGACCTTTATGGCGGCGTGCCTGTCGTTTGTGGTGGTGTTTACGCTGTCCAACACGAATATCTCCGAGCGCGAGCGCGAGCTGGCGACCATTAAGGTGTTGGGCTTCCGTCGCGGTGAGGTGCACCATTACGTCAACAAGGAGACGTTGATCCTCACGGCGATTGGCGCTGCGCTGGGCGTGCCGCTGGGCGGCTTGCTGGCCGAGAGTTTTACGTACATTTTGCAGATGCCGTCGCTGTACTTTGATGTCGAGGTCGAGCCGCTAAGCTACGTGCTCGCCGTGGTGCTTTCCTTTGGCTTTACGTTTATCGTCAACCTCGCCACCAATCGTACCCTCAACAAGATCGACATGGCCGGCGCCCTCAAAAGCGCCGAGTAGCCTGTCCTGGGATTCAAGTTCTAGCGAGCTGCCGACGCGCCCGCAGCAGCATTTTTGCATAAACCGCCCCGCCAAATGCATACTTTGACGGGGCGGTTGCTTTTTGCCCACAGGTACCCCAGGGGGCGTCGTGCAAATTCCGGAGTATTCAGCATCCCGGGGTCCGCGGGCGCGGGGGCGGGGGTGCAAAACTGCGCTGAAAGCCCCGATTCTGAGCCCCAACGCCTCTAGAGCCGCTCGTTTTTTTACAGGATGCGGCCCATGGTGCCTGCCTTTCGCCCAAAATCCAGTATGCAGGCACCCTCGGCTGCTGAATACTCCCAAAAATGCACGCCGCATCCTACCCTAGGCACCCGTAGCTACTCTGCGGGTGCGTGGCCTGATAGTAAGTTGCGGTGGAATAGTTCCTGTTTGGCATAGCAGAGCCATGAAACAGGAACTATTCCACCGCAACGTATTGAGAGGGCTCTTGGCTGTTATGCGTACTAACATTTGTCATGAAATGGCAGGCCATTAGGGGGTTGCTACTCGTAGTTGCGGTAGGGTTGGGGCAGATTCTAACTAGAAATGGTGATCGCTACCGGTTATTCTCGGCATACTCGGCTCATTCGATTACGGTCGCCACATGAAAGGAACCACTATGGATCTTGCGATGGCACAGCGCCTCGTCGATCGCCGCAGAGCTGCCGGTCTTTCCCAGGAGGCTCTTGCTGCCCAGTTGGGCGTAAGCCGCCAAGCTGTCAGCAAATGGGAACGCAGCGAATCCTCGCCCGATACCGATAACCTTATTGCACTCGCCGCGCTGTATGGCGTGTCACTGGATGAGTTGCTGTATGGAGAAGCGGTTTGTGATACCGATGACTCGGCAGACAGTGACTCTGGCGCAGACAATTTGGACGAGTCTGAAGGCGCCGAGTCTTCTACCGAGCACGTGGATCCTGACGGCAAGCCACTTGTCGACATTTCTCTCGCACGCGGTATCCATGTTATTGATCCCAACAAAGGCGAGGAGGTCCATGTTGGCTGGAATGGTATCCATGTGGCTAACGAGCGCAAGGGTGAAGAGGTCCATGTCGGGCCGGGCGGATTGCATATCGATACGCTAGAGGACGATGGACACAGCGTACATACCAATGCCGACGGCACCGTTACCATCGACGGCGAGACCTTTTCGAGCTGGAAAGAGGCACACGACAAGCTCGACCATCATGGCAAGCATTTCCATACCAAGCTCGGTCGCGCATGGAACAAGTTTCCCTTTCCTGCACTTGTCGTCCTCGCCTATCTCGCGCTCGGCATCATCTGCGGCACGTGGGGCATGGGGCTCTTTCTGGTCTTTCTGATTCCCGTCTACTATGCGATGGGCGACTTCATCGACCGACGTCATCTATCTAAGCTAATCGGCAGCGTCTATCCAACAGCCGCCATTGCCTGGTTCCTCTATATGTGGCTTTGCTTGGCGCAGCCCCATCCCGCATGGGCCATCCTCATCACCATCCCAGTTGTAAAAGCACTCATGTGCTGGTGCCGAAAGCAATGGAAGCGCCGCAAACAAGCCTAAGCCGCTCCAACCCGTCAGCAATGCTTGGCCAACGCCGCTCGCCCCTTCCAAGTTGCGGTGAAATACGGACTGTTGAGGACCTTGGAGCGTCTAACAGTCCCTATTTCACCGCAACTCACGAATGGGGCGGGCAATTCCAGAACGGGAGCTGGCATTTAACTCACCGCATGCCAAGAAAAAGGCCGATTTACTACGATGAACTCGATGAGGTCGACCACACCCATCTTTTTAAAAAATCGGCAAGCTTTCTACCTGCGGTTTTACTTTCACCCTTTTCGGCATGGTCGAAGGCATTCGAATCATCGTAGTAATTAGGCGCATTTTGTAGCAAACGATTCATTCAAGCTCGAACTCGAAGACCGATGGTCCCCTCATCCACGGCTGTGAGCGAAAATACCAAATAGAATAAAAATCGAATGGCTAAGTCTGTTTGGTGAACGGAGGCAATATGGGCGAGGTAACTGAAAGCGACTGGAAGCTGTTTAAAGAGCTGCTCCCAAAATGGCAAGAAAGCTATATGGAAATGCTCATCGGCCAGTACATCGAGATACTGAACGGTGGCAGTGAAGCGTCCAGTAGATTTTGGGCGTTAGAAGAGCGTATCAATAGGGACAAGCTGTCCTCAGGAGTGCTTGTGAACGATATTCGCCGCAGCACCATGCGTTATGAGATAGCCAACTTGCTTTCCGATAACGTTATCACGCTCGACGACCTTGACGGTTTCACCGAAGACATTAATGGCTACGCACGACGTTGCATCGGTCGGCAAGAACGCTGAGCGGCATGCGCATCCACAGCCGCTGTACTGCATAAACCGCCCCGCCGGATGCATATTTCGGCTGGGTGGTTGCTTTTTGCCCACGGGTACCCCAGGGGGCGGCGTGCAAATCCCGGAGTATTCAGCATCCCGGAGTCCGCGGGCGCGGGAATGGGTGCACAAAACCGCGTTGAAAGCCTTGATTATGAGCCCTCGGCACCTCAAGGATCGCTCATTTTTACAGTATGCGGCTCATGGCGCCTGCTTTTCGCCCAAAATCCAGTATGCAGGCACCCACGGCTGCTGAAAACTCCCAAAAATGCACGCTGCACCCCACCCTAGGCACCCGCAGCAAGAGGACGAATAGCCTCGGCCTCCCTAGTTACCGCAGGAGGCCCCAGGGCTTACCTCCCAAATCTTTCCGCAGGACGGAAGGACCCCGCCGCGCGAAGCGCACGGCGGGGTCCTGACATGTCCGAGGACGATTTGGGAGGTAAGCCCTGGGGGCTCCGATGGGGGCGGTTCCAGCCGAGGCTATTCGTCGCCGAAGCTGATGCCCAGCGCCTTGGCCTCGCGCACCAGATCACTCTGGGGGTCGACAAACTTGAGCTTGCCGGCGACATCCTCGAGCGGCATGTGGCACATTTTGCCGTCGCGCAGGGCAATCATGTAGCCAAACTCGCCACGCAGGCAGCCAAGCGCGGCCTCGACGCCGCACTGGGTCGCAAAGATGCGGTCCTGAGCGTCGGGCTGGCCACCGCGCTGCGTGTGACCGGGGATGGCGACGCGGGTCTCGCGACCGGTCTTGGCTTCGATCTCCTTGGCGATGTCGTACACGATTGACGGGCTCGTGCGCTCGGCGAGCTTCTTCTTGTACTCCTTCTTGGACAGTGCCGCGTCCTCTTTGGAGATGGCGCCCTCGGCGACGGCCACGATGGTAAAGCGGCTGCCGGTCTCCATGCGATGCTCAATGGTCTTGATGACGTTATCCATGTCGTAGGGAATCTCGGGAATCAAGATGACATCTGCGCCGCCCGCGACGCCGGCATACAGCGGGATCCAGCCAACCTTGTGGCCCATGATCTCGATAACGAACACGCGCCCGTGACTCGACGCGGTGGTGTGGATGTCGTCGATGCACTTGGTAGCGACGTCGATGGCGCTCGTAAAGCCAAACGTCAACTCGGTGCCCCAGGTGTCGTTATCGATGGTCTTGGGCAGCGCGATAACGTTGAGGCCCTCTTCGCGCAGGCGGTTGGCGGTCTTGGTGGATCCGTTGCCACCCAGCATAAACAGGCAGTCAAGCTGCAGCTTATGATAGGTGTGGACCATTGCGGGCACCTTCTCGACGCCGTCGGCCTCGGGAGTGTCCAGGCGCTTGAACGGCGTACGGCTCGTGCCCAGGATGGTGCCGCCGCGGGTGAGGATGCCGCTAAAATCGGCGGGAGTCATGACACGGAATCTGCTGTAGATAAGGCCCTGGTAGCCGTCCTCAAAACCATAGATCTCGATAGGCTCTTCGCTGTTGGTCATAAGTGTTTTGACAATGCCGCGCATGGTGGCGTTGAGTGCCTGGCAGTCGCCGCCACTGGTAAGAAGACCGATCCTAAGCATGATGAATCCTTCCGGGCAAGTTATAACATGCGCATAAGTTTACCCCCGCACACTGTTGACGCGGGGGTAAAACGTGTTAGCTCAAGCGTATGGAAATGTAAACAACGTCAGGCGAGCGTAAGGCCGACAGGCCTGGCTCCTTACAGTGCGAAGGCGTCGACGTCGCCCCAGTGGCGGCGCAGCGTAATAGCGGCGGCGGGTTCGGTATTGTCAAAGACGACCGACCATTGCGTATTGCTGGTGATGTCTTCCGGATTGGGTTCTTGCGCTGCGGCGCGCAGGGCTTCCCAGACAATCGTTTCGTCCTGGGCACCGACATGGGCGTCAAGAACATCGGCGATTGCGACGGCGCGCTCTTTACCATGGCCCAGCTCGCCATTCTTTTGGTTGGGCAGCACTTCGTCGTCATAGCAGGCGTAGAAGTTCGTAACCTGGCGTACAGGAGTCGCTTTGAAAGCGCGGTCCGGATCGCGCGGGTCCCATTCTACTACGCGCGCGTCACCGGCGGCGTCGTTGATAAAGAAGTGGTAATCGCGTCCTGCCATGGCGTGCATGTCGTAGGCGAAAAGCAGGTCGACAGCTTCTTGCGTGGTGGCGGCACGGTCGAGCACCAGACGGATGGCGAGCGAGGTGTTGATGACGGGCCGTTGCGTGTCCTGGTCACAGGGCTTGGAATCCAGGGTGAGTACGGCAATGGACACGCCGCATTCGTTAACACCGTCGAGCTGGGCAAACGGGCCCATGAGTGCCGCGGCGCGTCCGGCGACGGAGTCAAGTGGAGTGTTATCGCCCAGGTTGTTAAGGGCGGCAAGCCCGATGGAAGCATAGCCGCCGCGTGGGTGATTGCGCACCAGCAGCGCCGAGGTGTCGTCCTTAAAGTCGTAATTGCGACCGGTGCGCACGCGGCCTTCGGCATCTACGGCGACAAAAGCGCTGCAGGCAAACTGGGGCGCCTGGACATGTGCCGGCACACCGGGCAGCACCTGCGCCACCACGGCATCGATGTAGGCCTGGTCGTCGCGCACGCCAGCGGCGATGATGCGATCGAGATCGTAGTCGTAGGCGATGTCGATTGCGTACAGGTCATAGCCATCCGCGTAGCCGGTCAAGCGTTTGAGCGACGCGGCGGACTTGATTTGCTTGTGATAAACGATACCGGTGGCAGCGGCAAGGCCGACGGCGACTCCCGCGACACCGCAGGTGATGGCAATGTTACGTGGCTTCATGACGGCTCCTCTCGTCCTGTTAGCGCAATTGTCGCAAAAGGAGCGCGGGCATGATGGCTCAACTTGGTGAGTGGCGCGGAATTAAGCACGGAATGAAGAGTGCGGCGCTGGCGTGGCGGGGTATGCTGGAGGGGACCATCAACCCAGCGAAAGGGGAGAGCATGACGGATCAGGAAACGCCCGAGCGCGCGCATGTGACGGCCGATGATATCGAGGCCGCCAACGACCTTATCGACTTTATCGAGGCATGCCCCAGCATGTTCCATACGGCGGCGACCATTATGGCCGAGCTCGACGAGGCGGGCTTTACCTACCTGCCCGAGAATGCGGCGTGGGACATCGAGCCGGGCGGGCGTTATTACACGCAGCGCAACACCTCGAGCGTTGTTGCCTTTAAGGTGGGCGAGGACCTGGCCGCGACGTGGGGCGAGGACGGTGTTGCCGGTGACTATCATTTTCAGCTCACGGCGTCGCACAGCGATTCTCCGACGTTTAAGGTCAAGGCCGTGCCCGAACTTGACGGTGCGGGCGAGACGCTGCGTCTGAACATCGAGGCCTACGGCGGCATGATCGACTACACTTGGTTCGATCGCCCGCTGGCGCTCGCGGGCCGCGTACTGGTGCGCGAGGGCGACCGTATCGAGAGCCGCCTGCTTGCTACCGAGCGCGAGGTCGCTATCATTCCGAGCCTTGCCATCCACATGAACCGCGGCGTTAACGAGGGCTTTGCTCCCAACCGAGCCGTCGACCTGTGCCCGCTCATCAGCGCCGGCGAGCTTAAACAGGGAGATTTTGACGCACTGATCGCTGACGAACTGGACGTTGAGCCCGAGCAGATCCTAGGTCGCGATCTGTTCCTGGTCAATCGTCAGGATGCGCGCATTTGGGGCTGGGCCGACGAGTTTATCTCGACGCCCAAGCTCGACGACCTGGCCTGCGCTTACACCTCGCTGCAGGCATTTTTGGGTGCCGAGAATGCGCATGACATCTCGGTCTTTTGCTGCTTTGATAACGAGGAGGTTGGCTCCGAGACCAAGCAGGGCGCCATGTCGACGTTCTTGGCCGACGCGCTGCGCCGCATCAACGGATCGCTGGGCTTTGACGACGAGTCGTACCATCGCGCACTTGCCGCCTCGATGCTTGTGAGCTGCGACAATGCGCATGCCGTGCACCCCAACCACGCCGAGAAGTGCGATGCTCGCAATCAGGTTGTGCTCAACGGCGGCATTGTCATTAAGGAAGCCGCCAACCAGCACTACTGCACCGATGCCTTTAGCCGCGCGGTGTTCCAGGCCATCTGTGATGACGCCGACGTACCCACACAGGCCTTCGCCAACAAGAGCGATATGGCCGGAGGCTTCACACTCGGCAACCTGTCCAATATGCAGGCGAGCATGCATGCCGTGGACGTGGGCCTGCCGCAGCTGGCCATGCACTCAAGCTACGAGACCGGCGGCGTACGCGACGTGATGTACGCCATCCGCGCCCTCACCGCCTTCTACGAGCGCGACCTCCATATCAACGGAGCCGAAAGCGCGGAGCTCTAAAACCTGCCAAAGAGGGATGTTGATTTCGGCAGGTTTTATCTGGGCGAATGCAAAGGGTGAAACCGAGCTAGATCTGTGATATGTGGCCGCCGAGGTGCAGTGTGCCTCGGCGGCTTTTTGTGTACAGAGTACGGCTAATGCTTATAAATGCTATACATGCTTTACGTATCTACCATAGAGTTTTATGATAGTTTTGAAGTATTAAGGAGGGGTCATGACCACAACAGCCGCTCAGATCAACGTGCGTCTCGATGCCGATCTTAAAAGGAGTGGGGACGCCGCTCTCTCCAGGGCCGGTATGACGCCGAGCCAAGCGGTGCGTGCGCTCTGGCAACTTGCGGCATCTCTGGCTGATCGGCCCGGCGCGCTCGAGGATATCCTGCTGCCCAGTCGTGCCCGGGCGGAACAGCGCGAGCGCGAAAAGGCCGCCAAACGTAAGCTCGAGCTCATGGATCAGGGGTCGAAGCTGTTCGCTGCCGCTTGCCGTGAGTCGGGAATCGATATGGTCAGGGCTCAGCCATCGGACGACGAAGAGCTCAAACGGAATGCCTATGCGGATCGCTATGGCGAGGAGATGAGCTGGCTCTATGAGTGAGGCTCCAAGGCGTATCTTGGTTGACACCAACGTGTGGCTCGATTACTTCATTCCCTCACGGCGTGGTCGTTCGGTGGCGATTGAGTTTTTACGCGATGCATGCACGGCGCAGGTGGATTTGCTGTATGCGGCGACATCGTCCAAAGATCTGTTCTATTTGATTTCAAGCGAACATAAGGCATGGTATCGGCGCGAGCATGGCTCACTATCCCAAGATGCCGCCGTGGCGGCGACATCACTTGCATGGGATTGCCTCGACGTGTTGTCGCAACTTGCCACGCCGGTACCCTGCGACCTGAGTGACATATGGATGGCGAGCAAGCAGCGTAATCTCCATAGCGATTACGAAGACGATTTAATCATTGCGGCAGCGATGCGCTCCCAAGCAGATTTACTGGTCACCAACGATGTCAAACTCTGTTCACACGCGCCTGTCGCAGCAATGAGCGTAGAAGACGCAAAGAATTACTTAGCAACGCTCTAACAATTTGAAGACCCCACAGGTTGAGCAAAAGTCAGCGAGAGCCTGCCGTTTGAGCCAAGGTGCCGTGAAATGAAAAGGCGCTGACCTTCTGGTCGCGCCTTTGAAATTGAACGGCAGATTGGCCAAACGGCGGGCTCGCAGCGTCGACCGGTCCGCCGTTCGTTAGAACGGCGGAACAAGATTAGTGCTCGATCCAACAACGTAAAGTCTCGCCGGCCTGCAGGTGACGCAGATTCTCCGCGGCGATGTCGACTACGTTGTTGAGCGTGGCGGCCAGGTGAAACCAGCCGGAGACGTGCGGTGTGATGAGCATGTTGGGCACATCCCACAGGGGGCTTGTCGCAGGCAGCGGCTCGGGGTCGGTGACGTCGACCGCGGCGCCGGCGAGGCGTCCCGACTCCAGAGCGGCAACCAAATCGTCGGCAACCACAAGATCGCCGCGGCCGCCGTTGGCAAAGAAGGCGCCCGGCTTCATCGCGGCGAAGAACTCGGCGTTCGCCAGGCCGCGGGTCTCGGGTGTGCTCGGCATAAAGGATGCGACGATGTCGGCCTCCGCCAAGCGCTCAGGTAGGGCGTCCATGCCGTCCATGTCCTCAAACACAATGGGGTAGACGAGTGGATGGCGCTTGATGCCGCGGACGTGCGCGCCCATGTTGCGGCAGAGCGTGGCAAAGTGGCCGCCAATGTCGCCCGCGCCCAGCACCAGCACGTTGGCATTTTTGAGCGAGGTAACCGGCCCCAAATCCTCCCAGCGATGCTCGCGCTGCAAGTCGTGATAGCCGGGCAGGCGCTTCATCATGGAAAGGACCATGGCAAACATGTGCTCGCTCACGGCCTGGCCGTAGGCGCCGATCGAGCAAGACAGCTTGGCTTCAGCCGGCACGGTGCCGGCGGCCAAGTAATCGTCATAGCCGGCGGTCTGCAATTGCAACAGCTGGAGATGCTCGCATGCCGTGAGCATGTCGGGGCCGATGTTGCCCAAGATCACGTCGGCATCGGCGACCTGCTCGCGCGTGGCGGCGTCGGAGCTCGTGTAGATAAAGTCCTCGCCCGGAGCGCTCGACTCAAGAATTGCGCGATGGCGGTCGTTGACGGGCAGCAAAACCAGGATATTCACAAGCAGTCCTCTCCGCTCGACCTGCCAAAAAGGGACAGGTTAATTTTGGCAGGTTTTATCAGGCAAAACGTTCAAATAAAAACGCCGGATGCAAGACGAGCGTGCCCGTCAGCATCCGGCGCATCCACGGCTACCAGCTCAGCAGCTCGTAGCCGTCCTCGGTCACCACGAGCTGCACCTCGCACTGGGCCGAATCGCTGCCGTCCTTGGTGCGCACGCACCAACCGTCACCCTTGCTAATCTTGATGTCGGGCGCTCCGGCGTTGACCATGGGCTCGATGGTAAAGACCATGCCCGGAGCCATGATGGTGTCCACATCGGGTGCCTCGGTGGTAAAGCCCACAAACGGGTCCTCGTGGAACTCCTTGCCTATGCCGTGTCCGCCGTACTCGCGCACCACGCTAAAGCCGGCGTCCTCGACCGTCTTTTGCACGGCTTCGGCCATAACGGACAGCGGCAGCCACGGCTTGACGGCCGCCAGACCCGCCTCCACGCTGGCGCGGGTGACGTCGACCAGGCGCTGACGCTCGGCAGAGACCTCGCCAATGCAGAACATGCGGCTCGAATCACTAAAGTAGCCGTCAAGAATCGTGGAGCAGTCCACGTTGATGATGTCGCCCTCGTGCAGCACGTCCGTATCGCAGGGGATACCGTGACAGATCACATCGTTGATCGAGGTGCATACGCTCTTGGGGTAGCCCTCGTAGTTGAGGTCGGCCGGCGTGCCACCGTGCTCGACGGTGTAGTCATAGATCATCTGGTCGATCTGGTTGGTGGTCATGCCCGCGGCGATGTGCTCGCCTACGTAATCGAGCACGCCCACGTTGATGGCGGCCGAGCGCTTGATGCCCTCGATATCGGCGGGCGTCTTGTAGAGCGTGCGGGGCAGAACCTCCCAGCCCTCTTCCCACAAGCGCTCGAGGCGCTCATCAAAGGTGCTATGGCATTTCTTATATTTTTTGCCGCTGCCGCACCAGCAAGCGTCGTTGCGGCCGGGCACGGGTCCTTTGTCAAACATGGCTAACTTCCTTTCATCCGCAGCTAGTATAGCCCACCCACGCGTCTATAAAAGTTGCGGTGATATAGTTCCGATTTAAGCGGTTTAACAGCACAAATAGGAACTATATCACCGCAACTGATGGGGCGGGATGGCGGGCACTAGCTGCTGCGTGGTTTTGCTAGTAGCTCACCTGGCAGGGGATGCCGAGGGCTTGGACGCGCGCGGCAATGGCGTCGAGCACCTCGGGTGCCGCTTTAGCAAGGCCGGCGACCGGTGTCTCGCGCGCCACCGTGTAAATGGTCGCCTCCTGTGGGCGAATGCGCTCGAGCGCCGCGAGCCAAGGGCCGACGTACTCCTCGCCGGTGTTATCGAGAGACTTGCCCCGGTACTCGCCGCTCAAAAACATCGTTTGGATAATAACGTGACCGTCAAAGCTCGCGAACGTTTCGATCTGGTGCTCTACATCGTAGGGGCCAACGGGCTGGTCGAGCAGCTGGATAAATGCCGGGTCGACCGTATCGAGCTTGAGGATGTTGTCGTCGACCATCATGAGCGCATCGTGCACCTGGGGACGGTCGGCGCGCGTGCCGTTGGAAAGCACGGCAATCTTGGTGTTTGGGGCCAGCTGGTCGCGCAGCGCGACGGCACCGGCGATGGCCTGCGGAAACTCCGGCGCGGCGGTGGGTTCGCCGTTGCCGGCAAACGTGATTACATCGGGGAGCTCGCCCTCGATTGCCATCTCGTGCAGCTTGGCCTCGAGTGCATCGAGCACCACGGCAGCCGTGTTATACGGCTCGTGGCAGGGGCGCTCAGCGTTGAGGCCGTTCTCGCAGTAGATGCAGTCGAACGTGCAGATTTTGCCGCTCGCCGGCATCATGTTGACACCGAGCGAAAGGCCCAGACGACGGCTGCGGACGGGCCCAAAGATGGGGCTGGCATTTAAAAACGTAGACATAGGCATATGCTCCTTGGGACAGTTGAGCTTAAGCATAGCATCGGCCTTCATGCGGGTCGCGGGTTTGGGCGCTGTTGTTTAGGCAGAAACCTTGCAATCGGGTGAGTTTTCGGAACCCTGTCATGAAGGGGCGCGAGCCGGGTACAGTAAACGCATTCATGTACGCACAAAATGACGCCATCTGGCCAAGCCGTATCCCGGCACGGCCTGGTGGTGTTGACGATGGGAACACAGTATGGATTTTACAGTCGAGAGTGCGGGCACCACGATCGCCTGCCGTGAGTATGCCGGCCCGGATGTATCGTCCGATACACCCGCCTTGGTGTGCGTGCACGGTGCGTGCGTCGACGGTGTCTTTTTTGACGGCATCGCTCGCGAGCTCGCCTGTGACTATCGCGTCATTACCTACGACCGCCGCGGTTGCGGCGAGAGCGGCGACGCTGCAGACGGACGCTACGACCTCGCCGTCCAGGCTGCCGACCTGCAGGCCGTTATCGAGCATATTGGCACTCCGGCAAACGTGCTCGCGCACAGTGCCGGTACGCTGGTGACGCTGGAGCTTCTCCGTGCAAACCCCGCCATAATCTCGCGTGCGATCCTGCATGAACCCGCCGTGACGGATGAGGGTGCCGGCCTGGGCGCGGCCCCGGTTTTGCTCGAGATGATCGCCGCGGGAAAGGTCTCCAGGGCATTACGGGCCTTCCTGGGCGCCATCGGCGACTCGGACCCTGAGGCCCCCAAGTTAACCGAGGCAGAAGCCAAGCATGCCCTGCGCAACGGCCGCGGCTTCATGGCAAACGAATACGGGATTACTATGACCTGCGTTCCCGATTGGGATAGCGTCCGCGCGTCGAAAACGGTGGCCGCCGTGCTCCTGGGTGAGCTCTCGATTGGCACGCCTCGCGAGGCGGGCACGAGGGTGGCGGCTGAGCTTTTGGACTGTCCGCTCGTAATGGTTCCCGGCGCGCACAACGGCCTGCGCGATCGCCCGGGAGCGGCTGCCCAGACTGTCCTTGGCATCCTGGGACTCTAACACCCGCAATAGCCAAAGCGGACTTCACCCACAAACGTTTCGGCATTGTTAACAAATGTGTTCAAAACCTCACGTCTGCGGCTTCAATCGCGCCGTCTGCCAACTCATAAAAATGTAACAGCATTTACGTGCTTACCTGCATCGGCAAGGTGTTACCCTTGTAACATTTGGAACCCACCGCTACCATGCGAAGCTATCGAAAGGGCCCCATATGCTCAATAATCACGAGGTCAATCTAACCGACGAGGAGGGCTGCCGCCGAGGTCGCCCGTGTCGCGAAGACCTACCCCGTGGTACGTTTACTGTCGGCCGATCAGATTAAGAGCGAGCCTAACTGCCTGCTCGCCGGCGATCGCTGCCCTTGTTTGCGCCAGGCAAGTCTTGAGGCCTTGACAGATTCCGATGAGGTGTCGGAGCAACTGCTCAACGATGGCGTTGAGTACCGTGCCCATCTGCGCCCTCTGAAGGTCGAGGGCGAGCCTCATGTCCTGCTGATGGTGCGTCCGATCGATGGGCAAGAGGCCGCAAAAGAGGACCTTGTCTACACCGATGTGCTGACGAGCGTGCACAATCGCCGATATTACGAGGAAAAGCTCCGTAGCGCCCGCATGAACGCCGGCGTTGCGATGATCGACCTTGATGATTTTAGGGTCTTCAACGATACGTGTGGCCGTCATGCCGGCGACCTTGCGCTCGGTGCCGTGGCGACAGCCATGCGCAGCGGAATCCGTTCGACTGACGAGCTTGTGCGCTATGGCTGCGACAAGTTTGTGGTTGTCATGCCCAATATTCCCTCCGATGACTTCACCCGTCGCCTGCATCAGGTGTCCGATGCCGTTCGTTCCACGATTATTCCGGGCCATGAGTACGTGAGCTTGACGGCATGTGTTGGTGGCGTTCGCATTCATGGCGAGACGGTCGATGAGGGCGTTGGCCGCGCTGTCCAGTTACTGAGCCGCGCTAAGGCAAAAGCCGGTACGGTCGTGACCGATGCCGATTCCATCGAGGCCTCCCAAAGCGAAAAGCCTTTGGTACTTATTGTCGATGACTCCGAGATGAACCGAGTCATTCTCAGCGAGATGCTCAAGGACGAGTATTGCATCCTCGAGGCCGACAACGGTCGTACGGCGCTCGACATGGTCGACCGCTATGGTGATGAGTTGTCGCTCGTGCTGCTGGATATTGTCATGCCGGGCATAAGCGGCTTTGAGGTGCTGGCCGGTCTGTCGCGCCGATCGGTTAGTGACAATCTGCCTGTCATCATGATTTCGAGCGAAGATTCCGATGATATGGTTCTGCGCGCGTACGAGCTAGGCGCCTCGGACTATATCAACCGCCCGTTTGACTCCCGTGTCGTGCGCCGCCGTGTAAGCAACACCATCCGCCTATACGCCAAACAGCGCCGCCTGACGAGCCTGCTGTCCCAGCAGTACAACGAGCGTGTCAAGAACAGTCGCATGCTCATCGACATCATGGCTGGCGTCATGGAGCTTCGCAACGGCGAGAGCGGCAGGCACGTTACGAACATCGAAAAGCTGACCGAGCTGCTGCTTGGCTGTCTGGTCCAGCGTAGCGACACCATTTCCCTTGACAATGAGGAGCGCTCCACGATTGCCCTGGCTTCGGCGCTGCACGATATCGGCAAGATGTCGATTGACGATGCGATTCTCAACAAACCCGGGTGCCTTACGCCCGAGGAGTTCGAGATTATGAAGACGCATACCGCGATCGGCGCCGACATGCTGCTTGAGCTGGGTAGCCATCACGCCGGCAATGCGCTTATGGAATATGCGTACCAGATTGCGCGTTGGCATCACGAGCGCTGGGACGGCAAGGGTTATCCCGATGGCCTTAAGGGCGACGATATCCCCATCGCCGCGCAGGTGGTTTCGGTGGCTGACGTGTACGATGCACTGACGAGCGTGCGCGTGTACAAGGACGCTATCCCGCACGAGGAGGCGATCCAGATGATCCTGGACGGTAAGTGCGGCACCTTTAACCCGCTGCTGCTCGATTGTCTGCTCGAGGTGCAAGACCAAATTGCCGAGACGTTGGCACGCCCCGCTGACGTCGTCGCGTTTCCCACGATTTAGTTTGACCAAAGGAGTTTTTAATCCATGATTTCCATGCGTGAGGCGTATGAGAAGATCGGCGCCAATTATGATGACGCGTGCGCTCGGCTGATGGGCGAGGAAATGCTCGCCCGCTTTGCCCTCAAGTTTTTGGATGACGAGAGCATGGACAAGCTGGAGGCCGCCATGGCGGCGGGAGACGCCGAAGGTGCGTTTATGGCAGCGCACACGCTCAAGGGCGTGAGCCAGAACCTGGGATTCGATAATCTGTACGAGCCGGCGGTCGTGGTAACCGAAGCACTGCGTGGTGCCGATGCCGTTGACGGCGCTCGCGAGGGGATGCATGCGCTGCAGCAGCAATATGCGGCTACGATGTCGGCCCTGCGCGAGGCGGCCGAATAAGAGCTTGCGAGCCTTGGGCTGTGTGCCTGTCGCGTATAGGCAAAAGGGCGCCCCGCCGGACCATGTGGCCGGCGGGGCGCCCTTATCTGTTGTGCGGTTGGCGAGCTAGCGGGCCTGCTTTACCTTGGCCGCCGCCTCGACAAACGACTTCCACAGGTTAAAGTCGGTCTCGAGCGTCTTCCACGTATACTCAGGGTGCCATTGCACGCCCAGGCAGAACGGCTGGCCTTCGACTTCGATGCACTCGGGAACGCCGTCGGTTGCCTTGGCGACCAGGCGCGTGCTCTTACCCATACGGTCGACGCAGCAGTGGTGTGCGGAGTTGGTCTGGATCAGCCTGTGCCCGCCAACCGCGCGTTCGAGCAGCGAGCCCGGCACAACCTCGACGGGATGCACGGGATCGTTGAGCACGTGGGTATGGCGCCACTGCGTGCGGCCCTCGCGCGCACCCAGGCTCGGCACGTCCATGCACAGGGTGCCGCCAGTGGCGACATTGAGCAACTGCGTGCCGCGGCAGGTGGTAAAGAGCGGCTTTTTGGCGCGGAGCACCTCGTTAACCAGCTTAAACTCAAAACGGTCGCGAATCTCGCAGCACAGCGTGGGGTCGTAAGGACGCTCGTCGCCCCAGCGTTTGGGGTTGACGTCCGGACCGCCGGGAATGGCGATGCCGTCGGCGATTTCCACGTAATGACGGATAACGTCGACGTCTTCGGTAATGGACATCTGCAGCGGCAGACCGCCGGCGGTAAGAATGGCGTCGACAAATACGCTCGCAATCTCCTCGTTAGGGGAGAGCGTCTCGCTCAAATAGGGCTTCGCTTCTTCCCAGCGTGGTGCGACCAGGATGAGCGGGCGGTCAGCGGGATCGACGTCGACGTGCGGGGTGTATGACGATGAAGTGCGAGTTCCGATCATGGGTGCGGCTTTCGAATCCGGGTGGAGATGGCACAGGGGTGGCGCGGGACAAACGTTACTGATGAATTTGCCCGCGTGGCAATTGGGCTAGTGACCCTTGATGGAGTTGAGGAAGTCCTGGGCGCGCTTGGTCTGGGGGTGGTCGAAGAACTCGTCGGGCGTGCCGGTTTCCACGATCTGGCCGTCGGCCATGAACACGACGCGGTCGGCCACGCGGCGGGCAAAGTTCATTTCGTGCGTGATGACGATCATCGTCATGCCCTGCTGGGCCAGACGGACCATGACCTCGAGTACCTCGTTGATCATCTCGGGATCAAGGGCGCTTGTGGGCTCGTCAAAGAGCATGGCCTTGGGCTGCATGGCGAGTGAACGGGCGATGGCCACGCGCTGCTGCTGGCCGCCCGAGAGCTGTGCGGGCACCTTATCGGCCTGCTCGGCAACGCCCACGCGGCTCAGCAGGTCCATGGCGCGCCCACGAGCCTCCTCCTTGGACACGCCCAGTACATCGACCGGCCCCAGCATGACGTTCTGCAGTACGGTCATATGCGCAAACAGGTTGAACTGCTGAAACACCATGCCCAGCTCGGCACGCATGCGGGCAAGATCCTTGCCCTCCTGCGGCAGGGGCTCGCCCTCGATGAGGATCTCGCCCGAGTCGATAGTTTCCAGGCGGTTGATGGTGCGGCACATGGTCGACTTGCCCGAGCCCGAGGGACCGATCACAACGACGACCTCGCCGCGGTCGACCGAGAGATTGATGTCGTTGAGGACGTGCAGATCGCCATAGTGCTTATCGACGTGTCTGAGCTCGATCAGCGGCTGATTGCCGGTGGAAGAGGTGCTCTGTGCCATGGTGCTCGGCTCCTTATGACTCGAAATGGTAAAGCGTTAGCGGATGATGGTCGCGCCGGTCTTGTGCGAAACGTAGACAGCGGCCTTGTTGATCGCGACGTTGATGAGGATGTAGATGACCGCGATAACCAGGTAGACCGACACGAGGGCGTCGTAGTTGGTAATGAGCACGCGGGCATTTTGCATCAGGTCGGGATAGCTCACCACGTAGGCGACGGTGGTGTCTTTGACTACGACCACGAGCTGCGAAATCAACGACGGAATGATAAACCGAATAGCCTGCGGCAACACGATTTTAAAGGTGATTTTGGCCTTGGAGAGACCGAGCGCCTGGGCTGCCTCGACCTGACCGCGCGGCACGGCATTGACGCCGGCGCGGAAAATCTCGGCCAGCACGCCGGCTGCAGCGAGCGCGACAGGCAACGTGAGCATCCAAAACGACGGCAGCGCGATCTTGTACTGGGGCAGCACCAAAAAGAAGAAGTAGATGAACAGCAGACTCGGCACACCGCGGAAGAAATCGGTGAGCACGCGGCAGACCAGCTGTAGTGGCTTGATGCCGCTGGTGCGGCCGAGCATAAGGGCTAAGCCCAGTACCAGCGCAATGACGCCGGCAGTGAGTGCGACTTTAACGGTGCCCTCAAAGCCGGCAAGCAGGAACTTCCAGGTGGTGAGGTGCGTAAAGAAATACCAATAGTGGACCGAAAGCTGGCCGGTCATATAAAAGCGCTGCAGTACCAAGGCGACGAGCACGGCGACGGCAACGAGCGAGATGGCGGTGCCGATGCGAATCTTGGCGCGCATCTTGGGGCCGGGAGCCTCGTAGAGCGCATCGCGCATGGTAAGTGCAGGGGAGGAATGCTTGCTCATCGGAGGATCCTCACCTTCTTATCGATGTAGTTGCCAATGTGGCTCACCACAAAGGCCGTGCCCAGGTAGCCGAGCGCCGAGATAAAGAACGCGGCGACGCCGCCGAGCGAGCGCGTGTTAATGTAGCTCACCACGCCGGTGAGCTCCTGCGGTTTAAGCGGCACCTGACTGCCGAGCGCGGTGGTGAGCATGACGGCGATAAAGAGGTTGGTCATGGGCAGCACGCTTGAGCGCAGTGCCTGCGGAATTACGATCTTGGCGAGGATACGGTTAAAGCTCATGCCGAGCGAACGGGCGGCTTCGACCTGACCGACGCCGACGGTGTTGATGCCGCTCATAAAGTTTTCAGAGCCAAAGGCCGAGCCCAAAAGGACCGTGGCGACGATAACGCAGGTGCGGTAGGGCAGGACGACCTTGAGCGGTGGCAGCGCATAGACGACGATGATGAGCAGTGCGATGCCGGGGATGTTACGGAAGACCTGGACATACAGGTCGCCAAAGACGCGCAGTGGCTTGAGCGGTGACACGCGCATCACGGTGACGGCGACGGCCAGCACCATGGCGATGGCAAACGACTCAAGCGTCATGCCCCAGGTCGCTAGCAGCGCGTCGATATAGTTCTGGCCATAGAGCGACCAGAGTTCGGAGAGACTCATGCGGACCTCCCGCCGATAAGGAAAGGGGCTCCCGTGTGTACGGAAGCCCCGACAACTCAGTGAGGAAACAGTTTACCGCAATAAAGCGCATCATGCGTTTCCGTATGGTTTCGTTGCGGCCGTTACCAGGCTCGCTGCCTAGGCGCCGATCTCGGGCAGCTCGGGAACATTGGTGTCGCCCGTACGGTCGCCGATGCAGATCTGCCACAGCTTGGTCCAGGTGCCGTCGTCCTCGATCTTCTTAAGGAAGTCGTTGACAAAGGCGACGCCGTCGGAATCGAGCGGCAGGCCGATGCCGTAGGGTTCCTTGCTGCCGAAGGGCTTGCCGGCGATCTTGTACTTACCAGGCTCGCGGACCAGGGCGCTCTGCTGCATGTTGTTATCGATGACGTAGGCGTCAACGCGGCCCTGCTGGAGTGCCTGGCGGGCCTCCTCGTCGGTCTTGAACTCCTGCTGGCTGGCCTTGGGAGCGAGCTCCTCCAGGATGGCGGGGCCGTTGGAGCCGGACTGGACGGCGACGTTCTTGTCGGCCAGGTCGTCGACGCTCTTGATGTCGTCGTTATCGGCGAGCACCAGGATGGCCTGCTGCGTGTAGTAATAGGGACCGGCAAAGGAGACAAGCTTCTTGCGCTCGTCAGTGATGGTGTAGGTGGCAAAGACGGCGTCGACCTGGCCGTTCTGCAAGACGGACTCGCGCGTGTCCGAGGTCACCTGGGTGATCTCGACCTTGTTCTCGCCCAGAATGTAGTTGGACAGGAGCTGTGCGATACCGGCGTCGAAGCCGCGGGTCTGACCGTCTTTCTCGTTGAGGAGGGAGAAGAGCGTGGAAGTCTGAACGCCACCGATCTTAAAGACGCCGGCGTCCTTGACGGCCGTGGCCCAGGTGCTGGCGGCGATGGCGTCGTCATCGGCCTTGGGGCCGTTGTCGACGAGCTTGTCGAATGCCTTGGCATCGAGCGTGGTGGAAGCCTCGGTATCCTCGGAGCTCTTGGAGGAGCCGGCGGCGGAACCCTTGTCGGCCTCGGCGCTGGTGTCGGAGCAGCCGGCAAGACCAAGGCCGGCGACGGTTGCGAAGGTGGCGGCAACGAAGCCGCGGCGGTCGAGAACGACCTGCTGGGAGAGGTTCTTGCTCATGGTAGAACACCTTTCTCAATAAAATCCCTAGCGGTTGAGTAGAGTTATACCCTATCGCGCTCAAATGGGTCAACACGAAATAACTCAGAAACATACTTACCTTATGGGTAATTCTACCTACCAAAAAGGGACAGGCACCTTTGTGGTGGTTCTTGCAGATGTGACGGCCTGCCTCGCTGCTTTGTCTCAATCTGTAACAGGTAGACGAGGAAATGGGTTCTAACTGTTACAGATCGAGATTTTCTCTTCAGGGGAATTCGAATGTCTCAATCTGTAACATCTGGACGGCCAAAAGGTCTCTATCTGTTACAGATTGAGACAAAGGTCTGGGACTAAGACGTCTTATCTAGATCTGTAACAGTTAGACGGGAATTCGGGCCCTAGATGTTACAGATTGAGATAATTGAGCTGTGAAAACAAAAACCTCCGCAGGGGTGCTTCCCTTGCGGAGGTTTTCTTACTCGTTGAGTAGCCTTACGGCTTCGGCGGCTATGTTCTCGACCGTCATGCCGTTCTGCGCGAGCAGTTCGTTGGGGTCGTAGCGGTCGGGGAAGCCCTTGGCGATGCCGAAGGTGCGCGTGCGCAACTGCGTGCATGCCAGATAACATGCCACGCGCTCGCCCCAGCCGCCGTCCAAGATGCCGTCCTCGAGGGTGACGACAACGCGATGCTCGGCGGCAAGGCTGTCGAGGAACTCGCGGTCGAGCTCGGTTGCAAAGCGCGGGTTGACGAGCGTGGCCTCGATGCCGTACTCGGCGGTCAGACGGTTTGCCACGCGCTCGCCCAGCTCAAAGAAATCGCCGAGCGCGAGCACTGCTACGTCGCGACCCTGGCGCACCACGTTGTAGCGAACGGCGCTGTAGTCGGTGTCTTCGGCAGGCGCAAGGTCGGGACGGCTCACCAGGCCAATACCAGGCACACGAATCGCCACGGGATGCTCGCGGTGGTCGAGCGACCAGCTCAGCATGGACAGATATTCCTCCATGCAGGCCGGCGCCAAGTAGTGCATGTTGGGAAGACCGCCCAGCATGGAAATATCAAAGAACGAAAGGTGCGTCTCGGACGTGGTGCCAAAGATCGACGCACCAAACACCAAAATGGTTGCCGGGGCGTCGTTGAGGCACAGATCGTGCCACAGCTCGTCGTAGGCGCGCTGCAAAAACGTGCCGTACACACCAAAGACTGGCTTGGCGCCCGAGCGCGCAAGCGCGGTGGCAAAGGTCACGGCGTGCTCCTCGGCAATGCCCACATCGACGAACTGTTTGCCGGCGGCAGCGCGAAGCTCGGGTGTAAAGCCCATGATGTAGGGTGTGGCGGCCGTGATGCCCACGACCTGCGGATCGCGCTCGATGGCGGCGCTGAGCGCCTCGCCCGTAATGTCGGCATAGGTGCGCGGCGCAGGCTCGCTCGGATGGCCCGGGCAAAGCTTGCGCCCAGTCGCCATGTCAAACGGACCCACGTGGTGCCAGCGTTCGGGGTCGTTTTGGGCCGGCTCAAAGCCCTTGCCCTTGGCGGTGGAGACGTGCAGCACGATGGGATGATCGATATTGCGCAGTTCCTGCAGCGTGTCGACCAGGGCCAACACGTCGTTGCCGGCGTCCAAATAACGGTAGTCGAGTCCCATCGCGCGGAAAATGTTGCGCTCACAGGTGCCGTTGCTGGTGCGCAGCTCGGCCAGATTGCGATAGAGGCCACCGTGGTTCTCGGCGATGGACTGGTCGTTATCGTTGACGATGATGATCAGGTTGCTGTCGAGTTCGGCGGCATTGTTGAAGCCCTCAAACGCCAAGCCGCCCGAAAGCGAGCCGTCGCCAATGATGGTGATGACGTTGTAGCTGTCGCCCGCCAGATCGCGGGCGTGTGCCAAGCCGCAGCCCAGGCTCACCGATGTGGAGGTATGACCCATGGCGAACAGGTCGTGCTCGGACTCGTCGGGATTGGCAAAGCCAGAGGCCTCGCCAAAGCGCTTCGGATCGATATAAGTGTACGCGCGCCCAGTCAGTGCCTTGTGGGCGTAGGTCTGGTGCGAAACGTCAAAGACAATCTTGTCGATAGGGGAGTTAAACACGCGATGGAGCGCGACCGTAAGCTCAACGACGCCCAGGTTGGGGGCAACGTGCCCGCCGACGGCGGCAGAGCTTTCGAGGATGGCGTGGCGAATCTCGTCGCAGAGCTGCGGGAGCTCGGCACGATTAAGGGCCTTGACGTCCTCGGGCGTTGTCGTTTGCGTAAGCAGCATCGTTGTGGGTTACTCCATGCGAATCGAGCGTCGGCGCTCCCTCGGCCGACACAATTGCACAAGACAGTCTCGCACATTTTGGCGTTTGATATGTGACGGCGGCGCGGTAATTCGCCAACTGGTGGGGCAAAACGTTTTGTCCGATGCCATACTGATGTGTTCCATGATGTTTTTATCGATTGTGCACAGGCCGTGGCTTGCCGCCGTGAGCCGCTGGAAGGAGGCAGCATGTCCGATGCCGTTCGTGCCGAGAAAATCGCGTGCGAGGTCGACGATGCCGCCCGCCAGCTCGCCCAGGCGGGCCGCTTGGACCTGACGCGCGAGTTTATCCAGCATGGCGACGTGACGGTCTATGCACATGTGACCTCGGTGGCACGGGCAAGTCTGTCCTTTGCCGAGCACTTGGGCCGTGCTGGCATTTCGATCGACCGTGCCTCGCTGCTGCGCGGGGCCTTGCTGCACGACTACTTTCTCTATGATTGGCACGACCCCGACCCGAGCCATCGACTGCACGGATTTCGACATCCGTTTTTTGCCCTGGCGCGTGCCGAGGAAGATTTTGAGCTGACGCCGCGAGAGCGGAATATTATCGTGCGGCATATGTTTCCGCTGGTGCCGGTGCCGCCGACGTGTCGCGAGGCGTGGATTGTTTGTCTGGCGGATAAATGGTGTGCTCTGCGTGAGACGGTCGCCGGCCGCCTGCCGCGCAAGGACGAGACGGACGATAGCGTGAGTAAAGCATCGAGTGAAAAGAGGAGAGGGTAGACGGTGGGGACCGCAATCGACATGTCCTTTGACGGCGCGACGCTTGCCGCCTGCCCGCTTTCGGCACTGGTGCTCTCGTTTGCCTTCTACGGTTTTTGCGGCTGGGCATGGGAATCGACAGTCTGCGCCATGCTCAACCACGGACGCTTTGCCAACAGCGGCTTTTTGCTGGGACCGTGTTGCCCTATCTATGGCGCGGGCGGCATTGCCTGCTGGCTGCTGTTGCGCGGGATTCCGGATGCCCCGAGCCAGTTTGTCGCTGCAGCGCTCGTATGCAGCGTGATTGAGTACAGCGTAGGCGTGCTGTTGGAAAAAACAACGGGCGCTCGCTTTTGGGACTATTCGCATCTGCCGTTTAACCTGCACGGACGTATCTGTCTGTACTGGGCCTGCGCGTTTGACCTGGGTGCGTTGTGCATTTGCCGTTTAGTGGAGCCGGCATTGCTGGGGCTGCTTGGCCATCTGCCGGTGCTGATTGTGCGGTTGTCCGCCTTTATCGTCGCGGTCGCGATGATGGTCGACGCGTTGTGCTCATTGGCGAGCTGGCGGCGTCTGTCTGATCAGCTGGAGCGCGTCCGGGCCGACCTTGCCGACCGCATCAACGAGTCGCTTGCCGACGCGTCCGACTCAATGCTCGAGCGCATTCCCGATTCTACGATTGACTCGGTGGCACAGACGCACATCCGTAGCCGTGCCGTTAACGCGTGGCTGGCCGAGCTGGGTGACGCCGCGCTCGATGCCCTGCGCGAGAAGGCTTCGATGCCGACGTTTATCGCGGATGGTGCTCGCGGCCTGGCGCTTGCCGCCCGCCGCGTGGCCGATGCCGCGCCGAACATGCCGCGTCCGTCGCTCAGTCGTCGCCTTGCCGGCAAGCGCATGAGCCGTCCGGTGCCAAGCGTGTCGCTCAGCCGACGCGACCTGCGCTTCTTCAATGCCTTCCCGCGCTTGCGCATCAACCGCTACGAGGGCGTCATCCGAGCAACTAATCTCCGCGACCGCGCTCACGAGCTGTTTCGGCGCTAAGAGCTAGAGTCGTAGAGGCGCCTTGCAAGTGCGTGTTTCCTAGGGAAGTCACCTTATCGCTCTGCCCAATCGTGATTCCCCTAGGGAAAACACGCTACTGCCGACGCCGACTGTGATTCCCCTAGGGGAAACACGCTAAAGAGCTCCTAGCCGTGTTTTCCCTAGGGGAATCACGTTTGAACTGAGGCTACGAGGTGTCTTTGATGCCAGAGGGTCTAGAGGGGGCAAGGAAACTGCCGCCTGCACCTCGAGGACAACCGTTCACCGAGCGACGTAGTTGTGGTGCGCACCGGGATGACGTCTTTGACCTGCGGCGTCAAGCAGTACGTCAAGCTTTTGGTCAGTTAATGGCAAGAGATTGGCAAGGTGCTTTTTGGCTATGCTGCCTCTATTGGGAGGTGGCTTTCGTGAGGAATACCAGCGCACGGCAAAGGATTGAAGAACAGCTTGATGGGGCGGAGCGCTTGCAGCGTTGTCTAGTGCCCAAAACCAGGGCGGATCGCGAAGCACTTCGTCGCGCCGTAGCGGCAGGGGTGGCCGTGCGTCCGTTTAGCGGGATGTTCATGCGCGCTTCCACGTGGAATGCGCTCAAGACGAGTCCGCGCGTTCGTTGGCGCTATGTTCAAAATACGTTTCTCGACGAGCACCCTGACGAGGCCGTCTGCTCCTTTTCCGCTGCGCTTGACCATGGACTTTGGGTTTCGAAGAAATATCTGGACACAATTCATCTTGTAGCTAGTGGGCGCTCGCATGGTAGGTGCGGTACGGGAATCCATCGGCATGAGTGCCCTCTAAATGAGATCGAGCTAAACGGCACCGTGAAACGAACGACGCTAGAACGGACGGTGCTCGACTGCTCACTTGTCGCTTCTTTTGAAGACGGTCTGGCTATAGCTGATAGCGCCCTGCGGTTCTGCAAGCTTGATATCCAAAAGTATCGCGACTATGTTGAAGCGCTGGCGCGATGTCGCTCTGGGGCCTTGTGCGCTGAGATGGTAGCGCGCTATGCCGATGGCGCTTCGGAAAGCGGCGGCGAATCCATCGTGCGCGGATTGATTATCGCGCTGGGTTACCTTCCTCCGACCATGTTGCAAGCCGAGTTTGTTGACCCGATCGATGGCGGTACGATTCGTGCCGATATGTACTACGAGTTGCCGAATGGGCTTCGCTTAATTATTGAGGTCGATGGTTTTGGTAAATACGTTGGTGCGGACGGCCTGGGAAAAGAAATGCAAAGGCGCTTGGTTGCAGAGCGTCAACGAGAGTCGCACATTACGGCTCTGGGCATTCCGGTCATGAGGGTGCAATTTAGTCGCGTGTACGAGGACGGTTATCTCGAACATCTACTGAGGCGTTTCGGTGTGCCAAAAGTCGCTCCTCATATGTAGTGTTGGGCAGTGGAGGAGATGCTGTTAAGGGTTGTTTTGCGTGGTATGGCTTTTTGACATGGTCGTCAGCTTCGTTTTCCTTAAGGGGGCGTCACCCTGCTCCGCCCAGGTGTGATCTCCCTAGGGAAAACACGCTACTGCCGACGCCGACTGTGATTCCCCTAGGGAAAACACGCTAAAGAGCGCCTGGCCGTGTTCCCCTAGGGGAATCACGAACGAATCTGATGCGGAGTCTGCCTTGGGACTGCCTTGCCTCTGCATATAGCTGATTTGAAATGCGGGCATAGATGGCCTCTCGATTTACGCGTTTCCCATTGGTTTCGCGTCCGTTGCCGCGCCGTTTCCAAGATTGCGGCACCGTTTCCATTCGACAACGCTGCGTTTAACAACGCCGTATCTGGTCTACACCAGTTGCCCCTCGGCCGCATTATGGGCGCCGACAACGTTTATGTGACCAAGGGAGAGCGAATGTACGATACGGGATCGACAACGTTTATGCTCATCTGCACCATGCTCGTGTTTTTAATGACACCGGGTCTGGCGTTTTTCTATGGCGGCCTGTCCAGGCGCAAAAATGTCATCAACACCATGCTCATGTGCTTTGGCGCCATTGGTCTGGTTGGTGTGCTGTGGATTGTCGCCGGCTGGTCGCTGGCCTACGGCGGCGACGGTTCCAGCCCGTTTATTGGAGGCCTTGACCAGCTGCTGTGCCTGCCGGTGCTCGGCCAGGTGCTGCAGGCGGCCGAGGGCAATGCCGCGGACGGTGCCGTCTACCCTCAGATCATCAACATCGCCTTTCAGATGGCGTTTGCCATGATCACCGCCGCTATCGTCACGGGCAGCCTGGCCGGCCGCGTTAAGTTTGGTGCCATGACGGCCTTCCTGGGCATTTGGCTGCTCGTGGTCTATGCGCCGCTCGCCCACATGGTTTGGGGCGGCGAGGGCTCCTTTATCGGCGATATCATCGGCGCGCTCGACTTTGCCGGCGGCGACGTGGTGCACATTTCGTCCGGTCTGACGGGTCTGATTCTTTGCTTGATGCTCGGCCGTCGTCGCGGTTTTGGCATGGTGAGCTATCGCCCGCATAACGTGCCGTTTGTGGCGCTGGGCGCCGGCTTGCTTTGGTTTGGCTGGTTTGGCTTTAACGGCGGCAGCGAGTTCAAGGCCGACGCCGTGGCGGCACTTGCCATCCTCAACACCGTGACGGCCAGCGCAGCGGGCATGGTCTCGTGGCTTGCCGTCGAGCGCGTGCATACCGGCCGTCCCACGCTGGTGGGTGCCAGCACCGGTCTGGTTGCGGGCCTTGTGGTGGTCACGCCGGGTGCGGGCTTTGTCGAGCCGTGGGCAGCGCTGGTCATGGGCCTGATCGTATCGCCCGTTTGCTACCTGGCTATCAGTCATCTCAAGACCAAGTTTGGCTACGACGACGCGCTCGACGCGTTCGGTTGCCACGGCATTGGCGGCATCTTGGGCGGCGTGCTCACGGGCCTGTTCTGCGTGCCGGAGCTTTCGTGGACCGGTAAGGGCGGCCTGTTCTACACGGGCGACGTGTCGCTGCTCATCTCGCAGATCTTGGGCATTGTGGTGACGGTCGCTATTGTGCTGGTACTCGACTTGGTAATCGCCGCGGTGGTCAAGGCGCTGTTCCACGGCAGCCTGCGTGTGGACGAGGCCGACGAGGCGCTGGGCCTGGATGCGAGTCAGCACGGCGAGAGCGCGTATCCCTCCTTCTCGGGACTCGATTAGCAGCACGGCTTTCCCAGGCACCCGACCTTGCCCCTCAAACCGTCGCTTGCGTACCGAAGTACGCGGCGCTCCTCTTTCGGGGCAATCTCGGGCACCTGGAAAACCCTTGCCATGTGAATGAGCGGTTTATTTCTTTATTAAAGAGAGGAATTCACTATGAAGAAGATTACGGCGATCGTTCGTGCCGAGAAGCTTGAGGTTCTTAAAGACGCGCTGTTTGCTGCTGATGTTCGTGGTATGACCATCAACCAAGTGCAGGGCTGCGGCGCGCAGCATGGCTGGAAGGAATACGTGCGCGGCAACGAGTTGCTTGTCAACACGATCCCTAAGGTGCAGTTCACGCTCATTTGCGCCGATGAGCATGTCGACGGAATTGTCGAGATTATCTGCAATGCTGCTCGCACCGGTGCCGTTGGAGACGGCAAGATCTGGGTCGAGCCGGTCGAGGAAGTTATCCGCATCCGCACCGGCGAACACGGCCCCGCCGCGGTGTAGAATCGACTGCCTGCCATCCGCAACGTTAAAATACTGCAATGAGGCACAAGACTTGCGTTGCGGATGGACAGATTATGGGGCGTAATAAATATCCCGAGGAGACGGTCGCGAAGATTCTCGACGCGGCGCTGGAGCTATTCTGCGCACAGGGTTATGAGGGGACGAGCATTCAAGATATCGTCGACCGCCTCGATGGCATGACCAAGGGCGCTGTCTATCATCACTTTAAGAGTAAAGAAGAGATTTTCAACGCCGCATTTGATCGGGCAATGGCTCCGATTGTTGAGCGCCGCCGCTCAACGCTTGGTATCGGTAATATGAACGGAGCCCAAAAGCTCAAGCGGCTGTACGCGCCCGAGTCCGTCGTTCCACAAATTGAGCTATGGGCACGCATACATCCTGCGGCGGATCCGGTAAAAAGCTCGCGTCTACTGGCGATGCAGTACCAGGGCTCGTTTGACGAATCGGCCGATGGCTGTCTTTTGCCAGTGATCGAGGAGGGCATCGCCGACGGCTCCATTGCGTGCGAATGCCCTCGCGAAGCGGCGGAGGCCGTATCGTTGTTGGCGAATCTTTGGTTGCTGCCATTGTTCCGTCCGCTTGAATCCAAGGACCGAATGCTCGCTCGCGCTCAATGTTTGGCGCAGATGGCTGCCGCGGTGGGACTTGATTTGGGGGAAGAAGTGCTTCAGACAACGGCGCAGATTTGGGACGTATGGGACCGCGCCGGGTGGTAATATAGATACTGACGGTATGTAATTGATTTGTAAGGGTAGCCACGGCTGCCCTTTTCAAGTCATTAAATACATACTAACGGTATGTATAGGGGATAGGCTTATGGCTGAAATGCGGAGGAGTAGCGTCTCGTTGGCGCAAAAAACAGTGCGATCTATCAGGCTTTTCGGTCTTCTTGTTGCACAGCTGTGCGCGTATTCGATGTTGTCGGCACTGTGCTTTGCGTGCCCGCTTTACTTGTTCGATTGCAGCGGCTCGTCAACGTTATATGGTGCCGTCGCGGCGATAGCGTTCGTGCCGGGCGTGCTTGCGACTCCGGCTGGCGGAATCTTGGCGGATCGTGGGAGACATCGCGGGGTTCTTGTGATGCTCGGCATTGTTCTGATGGCTGCATCGCTGTTGTTTATCCCTATGAAGCGTTCGCTGCCTCTTGCCGTTGTCGTGGCAGCAATGCTTTGCGTCCAATATGGCATCCAATCGCTGCTGAAACCGATGCTTCAAATTGAGACGGTGCACATGATGGGCCAAGAAAAAGTTGAGCGTGCCACAGCGTTGGTCTCGCAGGTAACCATGGCGAGCAATATCTTGGGGCCTGTAGTCGGGACGGCAGTCTATGGGTGCTTTGGTATCGATGCTCTATGCGAAACCGCGGCGTTGACGTTTGCGATGTCAGCCCTGCTGTTCGGGGGCACACTCAAGCGATATGCCTCATTTGGAATGACAGGAGACAGTACGACTTGCTCGACATGCCGAAGCGATTTCCGGGAGTCGATTCGGTACCTGGTTCAAAACGCATCATTGCTCGTTGTGTTTTTGCTTGCGGCTATTTTGAACCTTGCGTTAGTTGGGTTAACGATTGGTGCTCCCATTGTTGTTTCAAAGCATCTCGGAATACAGTCATCCTTTGTTGGGATTATTGAGGTGGCTATGGGCTTGGGCGGTCTTGTCGGCAGTGGTTTGGTCGGTATTTGGCCGCATCGTTTTTCCTTCAAGGGCATATGTCGATATGTTGCGATGATCTGTTTTGGAGTCGTACCGATTATTGTCACGCTACTGAGCGGTCCTGATGAATTTGCGTTTACCGCGCTTGCGGCCGGCTCGGCATGGGTCATGGCGTGGGCAAGCATTACATCGGTTGAAATCGTTTCATTTGTTCAGCGGTCAGCGCCAAAGGAACTCTGCGGAAAAGTGCTGGCATTCGTTTATATGATGCTTTCCTGTGCAACGCCTATTGGCCAATTGGTTTACGGGCTCGCATATGATCGATGGGCTCCGGCGATTGTATTCGCAGGAATGTTGGCGGTACTGACGTTGACTACGGTGCAGTTTTATCGGCTGAAAAGTCGCTTGTGGCAATTGTCTTAAGGCGCAGGGACACCGTGGATTTGCGGAAGCATTGTCCCGCCGCGCCGGGACGCCATTGTCTGGGCATGCCTCACCTTCGTCTACAATATCGTGCAGACGAAGGAGAGGCATGCCCATGATCAAGATGTTTGCGAGTGACTTAGACGGAACGCTGCTGAACGCCCTGCACGAGGCGGATGGGACCATCCGCCGTGCCATTCGCGAGCTGACCGAGGCCGGCCTGCATGTGGTTCCCGCGACCGGGCGCTCGACGTTGCCAATCGGCGAGCATGGCTTTACGGGGCTGGCACTCGACGCCTGTTGCTCCAACGGATCCATCGTGCGCAACAGCCATGGCGAGGTGCTCAAGACCTGGACCATCGACCCGCAGGTTACCGAGGAGCTGCTCAAGGCGTTCCCGGACATTTGCTTCGACTGTTCCACGCCCGACGGCATGTTCTCGAGCGGTTCGTTCGAGATGCACCAGGCGGGTTTTAAGAAGGACAGCCCCATCAAGCGCATCGTGATGCGTGGCATGCGTGCACGTGGCGGGTATCACGAGGAACAGTATTTCGACCAGTCGATCGGTGACATCCTGCGCCACGATGTGTGCAAGATCAACTGCCGCGTGACCTCGCCCAAGCTGGAGCGCGACCTTAAAGCGTATCTTGCCGAGCGCTCGGACCGCGTGGTCAACGCGCCGTTCGATCCGGTGATGTTCGAGATCACGGACGTGGCGTGCAACAAGGGCGAGAGCGTGGCCTGGCTGGCGGGCTACTACGGTATTGCCGAGGACGAGGTCGCGGTTTACGGCGACGGCGGCAACGACATTGCCATGCTCAAGCGTTTCCGCCACAGCTACGCGACCAAAAACGCAAGCGATGCAGCCAAGGCCGCCGCGAGCGCGACCATCGGCAGCTGCATGGTCCACGCCGTCCCCAAACACATGCTCGTCACCATGCGCAAGCAAAACTCTCGCACTATCATCGAATAATGTGACAAAGGGACAGCCCCTCTGTCACATTCCGGGGTTCTCGACTAGCCAGTGCTCGTATGCGCGCTGCATGACCTCGGTTTTATCGGCTTTTTTGCGGCAGCCCTTCTGCTCCTCGATGGCAAGCTCATAGGCATCGCTCTGCTCAAAAGCACTGGTATCCCAAGCGCCGTGTTCAATGCGAGCCCATGTGGCATCGATGAGCTGCTCGAGTTCGGCAATGTCATCGGCGTTGGCGGTTGTCGCGAACGGCGGGCGGAGCTCGCCCGTCGTCTTGTCGGGTTCTACATAGTAGTCGCCCATGGAGGTGACGGTGTAGCCATAAAACTCGGGTGACGCTTCGACCAGCAGTTTGTAAAACTTGAGCTGACGATGGTAGCCTGCAGGGATTTCTTTGCCAAAGCCAGTCTTGTAGTCGACGATCTGCACCGTCTTAGCTGCATCGTCAACGAGGAGCAGGTCAAGAAAACCAAAGAGTGGAGTTCCAGCGGCAGTTAGACACTGCATGTTCGCTTCCGTGATGCAACGGTAGCCACGTACGTGCTCGACAAGCCAAGGGACGAATGCATGACAAATGCGTTCGAAGCGGTCCGAATAGCGATGGACGTCCTCGGGGGCAAAATCGAGCCACGAAATCTGCTGGCGATATTCGGCCTCAATTGTCTCAATTGACGCTTCGCCATCGGTTGCCATCCGATTAACGATTTCTTCGAACATCGCGTGAACGATAGTGCCGAATTCGGTTTGAATCGTGGGCGCAGTGGGTAGGCGCACAATCTGCTTCTCGGGGAAGTGCTGGCTATTTGCACACCCAGGCTCGTAGGTCACAAAGTTGTTGAGTGCCGTGGCAGAGAGGTGTTTTACGTCGGTGTGAGGCTCCAAAAGCGCACGGAGCTCGGGCGTATCAAACACGTAGTTGTCGCGCCATTCGGTTTCGATGGCGGCGTTGAGCTGGTCCGCTTCAACAGAAACCTCGCAAGAGTCGATAAGCCCCGTGAGCTCCTGCAGCGCCGATCCGCCGGCGCGGTACAGCTCGAGGTGTCGCTTAGCGCGCGTGATGGCTACAAACAGCAGACGGCGCGCATCGTCGTCATCCTTTTCGTCGCGAATAAGCAGGTTGGACGGGTACAAGCTCATGCCGCCAGCACCTTTGTGCCAGGTGGAGTCGTCGGCGTCGAGCAGGTAGACGCAATCGAACTGCAGACCTTTCGAGCTGTGAGCGCTAGTAAGGCGAACGGCTCCCGGTGTGCCAAGATCGATCGATGCGTCGATGCTCACGCCAAACTTTTGCGCGGCGTCGAGTTTGTCGACAATATCGAGCAGGCGAAGCGTGCGTCCCATGCGGCGCGCGTCGCCCATTTCACCCTCAGCAAAGGCGAGTAGGGCGCGGATGCCGGCATTGAATTCGGCGGCGCCCAGCGGATTCTGTTTTTTTATGATCCTGATAATAGTCAAGGCTGCGTTTGGCAATTTTAAAGAGCAACGCTCTGACCGGGGAGGCGCCGGCCTCGGCCGCCCACTGCATAAGATCGTCGTGCAGCTTTTTGACGCGGGCGCTATTACTCTCGCGCATGGCGGCCATCCAGTCGCCGCGATGCTCGCGCTTGGCGCTGAGCGCAAATGTCACGGACGATGGATGGTCGCCGCCCAGCTCGGCGGCACAGACAATCTGCGGAAGATAGCTGCTGGCGAGCTCCTTCTGCCCGCGAGCAAGCGCGGTAACGCAGCGCAACAGTGCCAGCATCGTCTGCATACGCTCGGAAGCAAAGAGATTCTGCCGCTCGCGATACGAAAAGGGTACCTTCTCCTTAACGAGGAAGGGGATAAGCGAGCGCAAGGCGGCATGCTTGGCGGAGATGACCGCAATTCCTTCGTTGGGGTCTTCGCATTCATCGAGATAGTGATTAACAAGCCGCTGCTTAATGCTCGCGGCGACAGCGGCGTATTCCTCGGCTTTGCCGGCGTAGACGTTCTCGCTAAAGCCGACCTGATCACCCTGAGGCTTGGAGGCTTCGATTGACTTATTCGAGCTGGCGTCGAGGCGATATTCAATTTGGCGTGCGATAGCTTGACCAAGCTCAACGATGGCGGGCGTGGAGCGATAGTTGGTCTTGAGCACGATGCTCCGGGGCGAAAACTCGGCCGCAAACTGGTTGGCACATTCGATCGTGGCGCCCTGAAAACGCATGATGGCCTGATCGTCATCGCCAACGGCCATGATATTGGGCGCATCAACGCCGTCGCAGAGCAGCTCGATGATGCGCATCTGGGCACCGTTGGTGTCCTGAAACTCGTCAACTTGGATATAGGTATAGGTGTCCTGGAGTACTTGGCGCAACGCGTCATTGTGTTCGACGGCGTCAACAAAATCGCCAATCATGTCGTCGTAATCGTAGAGATGGTGCTGGTCGAGCTCGCTCTGGTAGCGACGCGCGACGTCGCAAGCGGTCTTAAGTCGCTCGCTCTGCTCCGCAATCTTAAAGGTGCGCCCCTGAGAGTTGCTGCCTCCAAAGAAGGCATCGCGCACCTTGGTGTATCCCGACGACTTTCCCTTCTCGTCAATAAGCTCGGTGCGGCGAACGGCGTCGCGCAACTCAAGAATGTACGGCACGTACGTACCGGCGGGACAGTCGATCGGGCGGGTGAGCGATGTGGGCGCCATGCCGCAGGCACGCTCGACCTCTTCCTCAAAGCGTTCGGCCAACGCGGCGCTTGCCCTTTCGCAGGCGAGCGTAAGCAGCTCGGAATGTTCGGTGAGCCAGACAGCGGCGTCGATATTCTGCTGCGCGATGGCGCCCAGCGTGTCGTAGTCCAGGCCGCTGCGCTTAGCCTTGGAGACAAAGCTGATCATCTTGCCGATATTTTGTGCGGGCATATCAGGTGACCCTCCGCCTAACGGAGAACCAAAGGGCAGTGATTTGAGGAACCGATCAAAAATCTCCTGCTGGTGCAGGCTGGTAACAAGCGTGTCGGTCGAAGGGCGCGTGAAGTACTCGGGATAGCGCGACCTGATGCTGCTTGCAAATCCGTGAAACGTGCTGACTTCGATGCCGTAGGCGTCGCGCCCAATGAGCTCAATCAGGCGCTTGCGCATGGCTTCCGCGCCCGCCTCGGTATAGGTAAGGCAGAGGATGTTGCGCGGGGCGACATCGCACTTGGCCAGGATGTTCGCCGCGCGCAGGCTCAGTAGCTGCGTCTTGCCGGTGCCGGGACCGGCAATGACGAGCAGCGGGCCATCTAGGCATTCGACGGCCTCGCGCTGTTCGGGGTTCAGGTTCTTAAACGATTCATCGAATTTAGGGGTTGTAGCCATGAAATATTACCTGTCTTCCTGGTAAAGTGCCCGAGTGTCGTCGAGATATTTGAGATACGTATCGATGACGCTTTGGGGCTGAACGATCTTAATGAAGGTGCTGAGCTGCAGCAGCCAGCCAAAGAACTGCGGCGACAGCGGAGCTTTGACAGTTGCTAACAGGCGCCCATCCTGGTTTTCAAACACAACGGCGTCCAGTCCGAACTTGTCGATGAGCGGATTCATCGCGCGGTCGTCGAGTTCCAGCACCATGGTGGTTTTGTTGGCTGCATATACGCCGAATGATGGAGAGACGTGATCTTCGAGCACATAGCCCGCGATACGCGGATCTTTGGTCGCGGGCTCTTCGGACACCGCAACGTCGAGCATGCGATCGACGCGATAAGGCGTGAACGGCTGATGGCCCGAGCCGGCGTTGGCCCATTTATCTCTAAACCCAATCATGTAATAGAGTTCGTCGGAGTAGATAAGGCGTACGGGTGTGAGCTCGTAGGTCTTTCCGTCATGGTTGAAGGCCTTTTGCTTAGCGGCGTTGTAGTGGAAGTAGCGAAACCGAATCTTGCGTTTTTCGCGCATAGCCTGCTGAATCAAGTCGATATTGTGCAGAGCATCGGAGTTTTGCATCTTCACACGCGAAGGCACGTCGACGCGCTTGTGCATCAGCTCGCGTTCGTCCAGGCTGGCGAGGCTCTGCAGCTTGCCGATGAGGTGGTCGGTCAACTCATCGGTCAAAAATGGCGAACTCTGCACGGCGTCAACAAGCATGATGAGCTCTTGCAGGTCGAGCGGGCGTGAGACCAGCGCCCATTCCTTGCCACCGCGCTGGTCGATGTTGAGCCCAAAGTCGCGAAGCGTTTGCAGGTCGCGATAGATGGCCTTTCGTTCGGCCTCGAGATCGTGATAGGCGAGCTCCTCGATGATCTGCTGCGTCGTGAGTCCGTGCGTGCTGTCGGTCTTTTCCATCAAGGTTTTAAGCAGGAACAGAAGCCTGAGCTTTTGATTTGGTCTGTTCGCCACGTTGTCTCCTTTCGCCGGCAGGGTATCAGCCGGAGATGCAAAACAAGACCCGTTATTGGGACTCATTGTAGCCCGCTTGCCCGTAGTATTTGCAGCAATAAGAGCCCGAATAGGGCGAAAGGTGGTTAAACGGAGATCGGTGGTTTGGCTGTCTGGTGTGACATGCACTCTGTTGGCTTGGGGCCGGTTCCGGTTTACAAGGATCAGAACAGGAGAAATGCGATGGCAGACATCAAAGTCTTTGCCGAGAATCTTGAGGATTCAACCAGGGAGCAGATCGAGGAGATTTCCAGCTGCCCGGCGTTTGAAGGCGCCAAGATCCGCATCATGCCCGATGCCCATAAGGGCAAGGGCTGCGTGATTGGCTTTACGGCAAACTTGGGCGACAAGGTGATTCCCAACCTGGTTGGGGTCGACATCGGATGCGGGATGTACTGCGTGCCGCTTGCGGAAACCATCGCGCGCGACGACCTCATTCAGTTCAATCGCGATGTGAAGCGCGCGGTGCCCACGGGCTTTAGCCTTCATCGCGATCCTGCCTGCGTACTCGCGGATTTTGACATGGAGTCGCGTGATTGGCTACAGGATAAACGCAAGGTTGAGCGCTCTATGGGTACGTTGGGCGGTGGCAACCACTTCATTGAACTCGACGAGGACGAGGACGGGCGCCAATACCTTGTCGTGCACACCGGCTCGCGCAACATGGGCAAGCAGACGGCGGAGCACCATCAGGCGCTGGCGCAGAAGACGTGCACGGCAGATATCCCCGACGAGCTCAAGTATCTCGTGGGAGATCTTTCTGCCGAGTATCTCGTCGATATGCATAACTGCCAGCGCTTTTCAAACCAGAACCGCAAGGCGATTGTCGCACAGATTGTTGAGCGTACGGGAATTCGACTCGACGGAGACGGCTTTACCACCATGCACAACTACATTTCTGAAAGTGGCATGATTCGCAAGGGCGCTATTAGCGCTCATGCGGGCGAGATGGTGCTGATTCCGTTCAACATGCGCGACGGTGCCGTTATTGCGCGCGGCAAGGGAAACGAGGACTGGAACTGCTCGGCGCCGCATGGGACGGGTCGTGCGATGAGCCGCACCAAAGCGTTCCAAACGCTCGATACCAGGTCGTTCGTTAACGAGATGCGCGATGCCGGCATCTACTGCCCGAGCGCATGCGAGACGACGCTCGATGAGTCGCCCGAAGCGTATAAGCCTGCGGATGATGTGCTGAGACTCATGGACCCGACGGTTGATGTTATTCACCGACTCAAGCCGATTTGGAATTTTAAGGCCACCGGCAAGCGTGGCAGGCGTTAGGAGGGGTGCGATGACGCGAAAGATGGACTCCAGGGACAACCGAATTGGCCGTTCTGCGAGTTTGGGCGAGATGCTGGGCATGCCAGGCATTATGCCGCCGACAGATGCGAACCAGCGTGGTTGGATTCGTGAAGAACGGGGTGATGACGGCTTTGACATAAGCCGTTTCCATGATCGACTGACTTCCGAGCTCGATCATGTCATGGAAACATCGGTGTTCGAGGCCCTGCAGGTATTGAAGACTGGTACGCCTGTTGACGACATCCTGGGCGGTGGTATTGGACTAGGCAAGCTTAGCGTGATTGGCGGCGCGCATGAAGACGTTTCGAACGTACTGGCGCATGCGGTTTTATGCCTGAGCGAGCAGTGCACTGTGCTTTACGTGCCGATGCGGGAGCGTGAAGAGGATGCGGTCGCCCGGCTGATTCGAGCCGAGATGGGGGCCAAGGTGCCGAAAGATCTTGAGGAACAACAGGTCGAGACGGTCCGCGCAACGATGCGGCTCAAGCAGCGTAACCTGGGCATCTTTGTCGAAGATAACATGACCATAGACCTTTTAACGAGCTGGATGCTCGGCGACCAAGCGTGGAACAGAGCAGTACTAGAGAACATCGTGGTCGTAATCGACGGACTCGAGATGCTCGACGACAACCGCCCGATAAACGCTGTCCTGCGCGACTTACGCAACATGCTCAGCCCAACATCCGCCATCCTGGTAGGCTGCTTCGCGGCGGAGGGCAGAGAGGACGACGCGGAATTCGCCGAGGCCCACTGCAACGCAGATGCCCTCGTCCGCATGAGTGCCGATGGCATGGAGCCTTTCTGCGCACGAGTCTTCGGTTGAGGTCATAGCAAGTAACAACTGCTCGGCCAGCAGTGCGTCTATCAGCAGAAAATGACCGCTCAACAGCCAAGAAGATACGTTTAAGCGGGTTAAGAATTACCATCAAATAGAGGATAAAGGCGAGCGGGCTTCTGCCAGATTCAGAAAGGAACGTCCAATGACAACACGTAAAGATCGGAACGTTAGGCGAATCGTTCCTTCCATTGAGGCTTCGCTTCATCCGGATAGGTATTACGAGTTTGATTTAGACCAGAACAGTTTTCCGGTTTTTAGCGATAAGAACATCGCCTTTGTGAACGGTCTCGTAAATAACGATTCGAATTACACATGGATTGATCAGGGCACAATTCACGACAAGTATGTGGATGCCTCGAACGGCGACGCCTGCGCCATCCGGGAGGCTGTTTATTTTACTAATAAAATGAATTCGACGCACTTGGCTGCAGTGACGGTAAAGGGTGACCAAGATAAGCTAATGGGCAAGATGAATGCCGAGCTCAAACGGCTTTGCGAAATCAAAGAGGATCCGCAAGGCGGTAGTGGTGAAAAGGGGGATGAGGGCGAAGCCGAGCTTACTGGCGGAACACTTATAACTGCCGCATATCTTGTGAGCCAGTATGCGAATAATAATAAACTGGGGTCTAGCCTGTTGGAAAAAGACTTTGAGTTCCGAGCGAATCTCGTTGCCAGCATCGCGCGCGCTACAACAAATATGACTTATAAACTATTGCCGGAAGAGGACCCTAGCGACCTTAAGTGCAATCGAAGTAATTTTTCCTTTGCAACAAAGTTTTGTCACCATGGTTGTCGCAATCTAAGCAGGCGTGAGGTGAACGGCTCTTATATCTATGATACGGACAACTTCTGCATCTATGACACGGTTGTCGGCACAATTCTTCCTTATTATGCGGATGCTTATATTGATTACGGTAGCAATGAGAGTGAGTGGCTTAACGAATGGTGTAAAAAATACAATGACACTCCATTGAGCCGCTATGGAAACCGATACGCATGGATTAGAGGCACGATTAATAAACTGGTTGCCACGCCCGATGAGGATGTTGAAAACGCTGACGCCCAGGTCGCTCGGGGCTACCTGGGATACCTCGACCTTTACAGCCATATCGTTGATGGTATCAATGAGTGGCGAAAGCAGGAAAACCAGACGGTTGGTTCAAATAACGGCTCCGCCCCAGATATTGGCTTCCATGAAGTCGACCTGATGATTTGGTATTTCTTCAAGGGCAGTCGTCTTGACAAGGCAAAGGATAAGATGAAATAAATCGTCGCAAAGATTAGCGTCGATTGGCAATGGGAAAGCCTCGCTCAAGTTCGACATAATGTGCAGAACTTGGGCGGCTCAAGATGCTTTCACTTCGCCCAAAGATATTCTGATTCACGTTCTTGGGCCGTGCCTGGTTTGGGCACGGCCTTTTTCGTATCTATGAAGATTCGAATGCTGAATTGAGATATGGGCAAGACCAGCTAATGGGGGTTATTGCGGCTTTTCGTATCTTCCGTCAACGAGCACGATGCCGATATATATCCAGCCAAATAGGCTCCGTCTCCTTGTGGCTGGAGCACTCTTCTAACAGGTCTTCGATCTGGTTTAGCTCGATCGCTTGCAGGGCCGCGCATTCTTCTGGCAAAGGCTGTGTCGCTTTCTTTGCCCTGAACACGGGCGACAGCATCAGGTTCGTATGCGCCCATCCGGCAAAGCAACTGCCGTAGGGGATGGAACCGCAGCTTACTCGTCCGCTGTCATCGAGATACAGACAGTCCAATTTCGAGTTTGCTATCAGGCAATAACAAGGTCCTGGCGCCCATGGTCGGCAGTCGATTTCAAGAATGTCTCCCTTTTTGTACGGTGTGGGTAGGTCAACGTACGCCCTCTTGAACCACGGGCCAAAGATTCCACCCACGATGCAATCGAGCACCTCGCCGCATTCGCCCTCTTCTTCCCTGCAGATGTACTGGATTTCGCCGGAGACGTTTGCGTAGTAAGTGTAGTCTGGCTGTAGAAAGCCGTCGTATGGATATGAACAGCTCGGGTCGTTGGCAAGGTTGAACAGCTCGATCATCCAGTATGAGGACGATAGATCTGTCATTTCGCTCCACTTGTCCGCGTATGCCTTCATTGCCGTAAGGGCGGCCTGCCACGATGCTACGGGGAAGGAGCCATGCGTGATGGCGGATCCCACTTCGTTGTCGACAAAGCTAATTTCGCTAATAAGCAGCACTTTCCTGTTTCCGTCGACGGCCTTTAGCGCGTTCAGGCAGTCATCGATGTAGTCGATACAAATTTCTGGTCCGTACCAATCAAAGGTTTCGTTTGACGAGCCTCGCTCGGCAGCAACCAGCCTGCCGAGCATCTCCCGTTTGCGGTTGATTTCTATCGACGCGCCACCAATGATTTGCGTGTAATGATCACCACTCAGGAGCTGCGGATTATGCAGCAAATGCTCTCGCAGCTCCGGAGATTCGATGAGGTTGATTATTTCTTCGTGCACGATAGCCTCCGAGTTGTTGGTGCGACTTCTTGTGGATTCGGACATGGTGGCCTTTATTCAAATAGCTGCGGGTACTTCTCCTTGAGCGGTGCCTGATCCAGACGTAGCTCATCCAGGTTGCGCTTTGCCTTGGACTCCATCCTTATGGTGTCGATAAACGCGATGAGTGAGTCGACATACAGGTCGCCGCGCAGGTAGGCCTGGGCGGCGATTAAAATTCGCTGCTCGTCTTCGAGTGGTTTGCGATAGTACTCAAGATTCAGGTAAAGCGGGTCTGGCTCGCCGATGTAGAGGGGAAATGTCTCGTTGTAGGTAATCGAGCAACCAGTGGCACGCATGTTGCTGATATCCCCTGCATGGCGATAGTGCTCGAGGCGTTGCTGCGCATGATCAAGCCATTCGTCAGAACGGTCTGCCTGCCGAAGCTCTGCCTCAAGCTTTGTCCGGTCCCACGTGGGCAGATCGAACAGCGTGAACGGCTCGCGGGCACTGCCTTGCGGCGTCCAGACGATATCGCCGGTGTGGAACGGCGTGGGGATATCGACCCAGATGAACTCGAATGCGATCTCCCAATCGTTCTCAACGGGGCCGGCTGAAGGGCAATAAACGGAAAGGGGCTCACCTTTGCCGTTCACCATGAGCCAATCTTCCCGGTGATGTTCTTCGTCGGCATCGAGCGGGCACCGGGTGATGCGTACGCGTGTCTCTGGACGGCTCGCCAGTTCATCATCACCGCGCAACGCCTCGGCACATTTCTCATAACAGCTGAATGGCGCGCCGAAGGCCCCACAAAGTTGCCCGTCGGGCACAATCTCCTCTTCATACTGATAAACGTAGCCCGTCCCACTCGCAAACGCATCGACGCACCGCTTGTTGTAATCGATTGTCCAGCGCAAAAAAGCATGGAAATCGGGGATGGCCGGCCTTCCAAGACCGGCATGGGTTGCCTCCAGCGAACAATTGGGCATGGTTCGGGCGATCTCCTGCCAAGCTTCGCATTTTTGATCGAGCGTGGCGGTCTTCGAAAACCAAACCAGATAGGCGGCCTCGATGGTGCTGGGCTGGAAGTCGATACTGCGCAGGTGCCCCCGAATGTCCTGGGAGTCCACAAAATCCAGGATGTTCATGGTTAGCTCCTCTTTGTTTTGAATCGTGCCGGCGGGGCTATCGTGTTATCGAACAGCTCCGGATAGCGGGACTTGAGCCCGCCGTCTTCTCCTTCAAACCGCTCGGCTTTTTTCTTGACCAGCGCCTGCAGCTTGTAAAGGCTCGATAGCGCAATAAGTGAGTCAAGACCCAGATTGCCGTCGAGATATGCCCGCACGCCGTACAGAATTCTCGCCTCCGGCTTGAGCGGGGTACGGCAGTATTCCATATCGAGAAGAAAACAACTCGGCTCTCCGATATAGACGGGGTACTCCAAGGGATATTCAATCTGACAGCCGTAGGCGTACATGTCACTCGTATCGCCATTTTGCCGATGGTGCCCGAGCAGGTCGTCGGCCTTTTTTGCGGCGCATTCCCTGTAGGTGGAAGGCGGAAGCTCATCCATGACCCGCTTCGTGGTCCATGTCTGCATATTGAGAAGCAGCATGGGGTCGCCAGGGTCGCCGTGACGACAAATGATGTCGCCGGCGTGGAATGGCGTCGGGATGCCAAACCACATCAGCTCAAAGGCAAAAGTGGGGTCTTCTCCCTCGCGTTCCTTGTCGATACAGCGCAGCTGGCAGTCCATGATTTCGCCTTTCGCGTTGAGCATGAGTCTGTCGGCGGCATAGTAGTCTTCGTCCGGATTGATCGGGCGGCGTGTTACTTCAATCGAGGTAGGATTCTCCTCCTCAAGCTCATTCCAGATTGCCTCGAAACATTTTTCGTAGCTGGTGTAGGGGCCATAATTGCCCCCGCTCTCATGGGGACTTCCCGTCTTGTCCTCAAAGAAATACATGTGCTTGCCAGGCTGTTTGAACCGGGCGATTTTCTTGCGCTCCCATTTGATGACGTCGCGAAGAAAGACGTGGAAGTTGGGGATATTGAACGTGCCGTATCGCCTGCTCATCGCACAATTGGGCATGTTTTCGAGAATCTTTTGCCAGGCCTCGATTTTCTGTTGTAGCGTCTTTTCGCTCGAACGGTCGACGATGAACGCTGCCTCGGGCGTGGTGGGCTCGTAGCTGATGCCTTCCAAATGCTCTCTGATATCGGGCGAGTCTAGAAACTCGAGAATGTCCGAACGTATGGTGTTGGCGCCGGCGCCGGCCGATATGCGGTATGGCTGCAGGCAGTCGTGTACGACCGATCCGTCCGACCATTGTTTGCCGTAGCTGGGGTCATCGTGCAGCTTTTTCGAGAGTTCGAGCATAAAGGAGCAACCATCGGGCAAGTCGCCGATATAGCGTTCGGCGGTGTAGAGCGCAGAGGGTGTGAAGTCGTCGAAGAAGCCGTCCGTGAAATCCCTCAAGCGGAGATTGCCTTCCTCAACGCCGTAGATTTTGCTCGGATAGGCGCACCAAACCTGGCCTTTGAACGAACTATCGTAGTCGTCTTCGAGCACGATGGCGAAACGGGGGCCGTGGTCGAAGGGCCGACCGTCGATCTTGATGATGTCGCCGGGGGACCAGGGGGTGTAGAAGACCTCACCATTGGCACAGAAGTGCTTGCTATTGTTCCACGGCAAGTGATCGATGCTTTGATGCGGAGTTCGCTGATTCCGGCGGTCGCTCAAAAAGACCAAATCGCCAGCCATGGTCGCGGCGAATATCAGCGAGGCTTGAGCGCGCGGGCGGTCGTGTAAGTCTTCGGCGGTATAGAGCTTAATCTGCCAGAATGATTCGGACCAATCTTCATCGGGGTCGTCATCGACGAATTGCTTCATAAGGGTTTGAGCGGCATCCCAAGAGGCAACGGGGAAGGGGCCATCAAAGGTGTCGTGCCCGCGCTCATCTTCACTGTAAAACATGCCGGAGACCAGCAAGATACCGCGGTCACGGTCAACGTTGTAAAGCATATCGAGTGCAGTGTCGAGTTGTTCGAGGCCGGAGTCGATCGCCTCGGCGTAATCCGATGAGACCTCTTTGCGAAGCTGCTCGAGCACGGTCCGTTTTTCGTCGAGCGTCTTGAGGGAGCCGCCGATGATGTTGACACAAGAATTCTCTCGCCCGCCGGCGTATTTGAGCATGCGGTCTCGCAACTCGCTGTCTTTGATGCAACTGTAGATGAGCTCTCTGCCAGCTCGGGTGATTATGGTATCGGTCTGGCTGATCATGGCAACCTCCTCTTTGATCGTTGCCATTAGCATCCGTCAGAGGTTGTGATTTGTAGTCCCATTAACGGGTCCCATATGAATCTTGCGTCAAACATACTATTGGAAACGCACTGGTACATGGATGTGCACATACTGAATGGACAATTGGTAGTGGCGTTTCAAAACTAAGCGCAACTGCCGCAATCATCCTCTAAGAAAGGCTCAACCGTCGTATCGAACAGCTCTGGATAGCGGTCCTTGAGCCAGCTATCTGCGTCCTCGAAGCCACGCGCCTTTTTCTCCGCCAGCGCCTGTAACTCGCATGCACTTGCCATTGCGGCGAGCGAATCAACCGCCAGGTCGCCTTTGACATACGCCCTGACGCCGTAGAGGATTCGCTCCTCTGACTTGAGCGGCTTGCGGTAATAGTCGATGTCCAAAAGAAAGCCCTCAGGCTCCCCAATGTAGAAGGGGAAATGCAAGGCGGATGAGACTTGGCAGCCGTAGGCGTACATGTCACTGGTGTCGCCGTCATATCGGTGCCAGCGCAATAGCTTGTCGGCCTTTTGAACGAGGCGCTCTTTGTAGACGGAGGAGGCCAGCTCTTTGTCGACTCGTTCGGATCCCCAAGTTTGCAGGTCAAACAGCACCATCGGCTCGTCGGGGCGTTGGAGGTTGCAGACGATGTCTCCGGCATGGAAGGGCGTTGGGATATCAAACCACATGTCCTCGAAATCGCTGGCGGTGCCTGCCTCGTCCCACTCACTTTTACTGCAGTAATCGCAAGACATTACTTCGCCGTTCGCATTGAGTAAGACCATGTCGTCGGCATAGTGGTCTTCGTCTGGATCGATGGGACGACGAGTGATTCTGATGGCTTTGGAATCGTCACCTTCGAGCTCTTTCCAGATGGCATCGAAGCATTTTTGGTAACTGCTGTACGGGCCGTAAAGAAAGTCGTGTTGGGCACGCCAGTCCCACGAGTAGTCCTCAAAGAAAAACAGGCTCTTGTCGTCCGTCAATTTAAAGTGCGCGAGTTTTCTTTGCTCCTGCCTGATGACATTGCGCAGAAAGGCATGGAAGTCCGGGATGTTGACCGTGTCATTTCTGCGGCTCATAGTGCAATTGGGCATATTGTCGATGACCTTTTGCCAGCCTTCGAGCTTTTGCTGTAGCGTCGCTTTATGCGAGCAATTGACGATGAAGGCTGCTACGGGTGTGGTGAGTTCGTAGTTGATTCGTTGAAGATGCTCCTTAATGCTGCGCGAGTCCAAAAACTCAAAGATGTCCGGACGAATATCCAGCTCACTTTGGCTGGTAGGCTTGCGGTGCGGCTGCAGGCAATCGTGTCCGACCGAGCCTTCGGACCACTGCTTGCCGTAGGCGGGGTCATCGTGCAGCTTCTGCGAAAGTTCGAGCATAAAAGCACAGTCGTCCGGCAGGTCGCCGGTGTAGCGCTCGGCGGTGTAGAGGGCAGAGGGGATGAAGGGGTCCAAGAGACTGTCGCTGAAGGTGCCGGATGAAAGCGAACCCTCCTTAACGCCGTGATCTCTGCTAGGCCCTGCGCACCAGATTTGTCCACGGAGCGTGTGCTCGTAGTCGTTTTCGAGCACAATGGCAAAGCGAGGCCCGTGGTCGAAGGGGCGGCCGTCGATTTTGAGGATGTCGCCCGGTACCCACGGCGTGTAGATAGGCTCGTTGTTCGCGCAGAACCGCCTGCTATCGTTTCGCCAGACGTTTTCGACATGCGATTTGCGAGTGCGGTGATTGCGCAGATCGCGGAGGAATATGAGCTCGCCGTCCTTGGTTGCCGCAAGCGACAGACACTATGACCCAATCCGAGGGCACTAAAAAGATAGGAGCCCCCGCTCGTGACCGCGGGTCGGGGCTGCGACAATGATGTTGAAGTGCCATAGGTCGACCACCGTCTGCGCCCTCGACGCGGACACCGGCGAGGCCGTGACGAGGAGGTTCCCCGGCAACCCCTGGGGCGAGATCGCCGGGTGGATGGATGGGTTCCCCGGGCCGTCGCTCGCGGCCTACGAGAGCGGCTACCTCGGCTTCGCCCCGCAAAGGGAGCTCGCCGGGCTCGGCGTCGAGTGCGTCGTCGCCGCGGTCTCGAAGATCCCCAGGCCGGCCGCCGACTCGGCCTCCAAGAACGACAGGAACGACGCCGCCAGGATGGCCAAGGCGATACTCGCCCACGACATCTCCCCCGTATGGGTCCCCTCCCCCGAGGTCGAAGGCATCAGGGACCTCGCCGGCGCCTACGACGGGGCGACCGCGCGCCTGGCGACCGCCAGGCAGCGGCTGCTCGCCTTCCTCGCAAAGCGGGGGTTCGTCTACGGCGGCACCACGCCCGCCGGCAACCCGAGGAAGTACTGGACCTACGACTTCCTGAGGTGGCTCGACAAGGTCAGGCCGGGGGACGATGGCGGGATTCGGGCGCTCGCCGCCCTGAGGAACGAGGTCGAGGCCGCGGCGGAGGCCCGGGCGGACCTGCTCTCCGAGTACAGGGCCGCCGTGGATGCCAGCCCGATCGCCGCGGAGGTGGCCGCCCTCCAGTCGATCAAGGGCTGCGCCTTCGCGCTGGCCGCAGCCTTCTCGGCCGAGGTCGGCGACTTCACGAGGTTCCGTTCCGGAAGGCAGGTCACGGCCTATTTCGGCCTCGCGCCGAGTCAGAGGTCGAGTGGCGACTCCGTGCGGCTCGGAGGCATCAGCGGTGCGGGCAACGCGCTCGTGAGGAAGCTGGCCGTTGAGGGTTCATGGTGCTACGCCGCGGCACGGCACCAGCCGAAGCTCATGCCAAGGGACACGGGCGTGCCCCTCGAGATAAGGATGCACGGGAGGAAGGGGTCCGAGCGGCTCCTGCGGCGGCGCGAGGAGATGCTCGCCCGCGGCATGCCCGCGGCGAAGGCCAACGCGGCCACCGCGGCCGAGCTCGTGAGGTGGCTCTGGGCCCTCGGCATGATGTGCCGGGAGGGCGCGGAATAGACATAGCCCCCGTCCCGGCGAGCCGGGCGGCCTTCGGGGATACCCCCTATTTCGCTGTGCGCGCGGAGCCCTCCGCATGCGCCTCGACAGACTTGGGGAACCCCGCCGAAGGAATGGAGTGCGGGCCGACAGAACGGTATCCGCGGATATGAGACTGAGCCGAAGGCGTCGATGACATGCCGGGGGCGGACCGGGACGGGTTAACGGCAGGCCCCGCCGACCGATTGCAAGCGGTCGGCGGGGCCATTGTGGCTCTTGACAGCGGATTGGGTCATATGAGAGGTGCCTTGAAGCGAGGCGGCATTGACCTTCTGGTCATGCCGCCGAAGCTGAAAGGCAGATTGCTCGCTCTGGCGGGCTTGCAGCGTCGAGTAGTTACGCGGTTCGTAGAACCGCGTAACTACCTAACTACATTAGTTCGCAGATGGCTGCCGCGAAGGCAATGGGGTCCTCGGGCAGAATACCCTCGACCAGCAGGGCCTGATCGTAGAGCAGGCCGGAGTACTGCTTGATCTTATCGGCGTCACCGGCCTTCTGGGCAGCGACAAGCTTGGCGAAGACCGGGTGTTTGGCATTGAGCTCGAGCACGCGCTGGCTCTTGGGCATGCCGTCGGGCGCACCCTCGGGACCCTTCTGGAGCACCTTCTCCATCTCGAGCGAAAGCGGGCCTTCGGTGGTGATGCAGGCGGGGGCATCGGTCAAGCGCGCGGAGACGGCGACCTTTTCGACCTTGTCGCCAAGCGCTTCCTTCATAGCGCTAAAGAGGTCCTCGTTCTCCTTGGTGGCGTCCTCGGCCTCTTTCTTCTCGTCGTCGGTCGCCAGATCAAGATCGCCGGTCGCGACGTTCTTGAGTTCCAGATGACGATCCTCGACCTCGGGCTCGGCACCGTCGGCAACCGCCTTCTCGGCAGCCTCGCGAGCAGCGTCATCCTCGTAGACCTTGGGCATATCGGCAGCCACGTACTCACGCATGGCCTGGAAGGTGAACTCATCCACGTCCTGCGTCAGCAGCAGTACATCGTAGCCGCGGTCGAGCACGCCCTTCACAACGGGCATCTTGGCCAGGCGCTCGCGCGAATCGCCGGCGGCGTAGTAGATGGCCTTCTGGCCCTCGGGCATGCCCTTGGCATACTCGGCCAGCGTGATCATCTTCTGCTCCTTGGCAGACCAGAACAGCAGCAAGTCGGCGAGCTCGTCGGCCTTCATGCCGTAGCTCGAGTAGATACCGTACTTAAGACCGCGACCAAAGTTCTCAAAGAACTTCTCATATGCCTCGCGGTCGTTGTCGCGCATATCCTCAAGATCGGCGGTAATTTTCTTCTCCACGCGCTTGGCGATTGCCTTGAGCTGTCGGTTCTGCTGCAGCGTCTCGCGCGAGATGTTGAGCGACACGTCGGCGGAATCAACGACACCGCGCACGAAGTTGTAGTAATCGGGCAGCAGGTCGTCGCACTTCTCCATAATCAACACGTTGGAGCTGTAGAGCGCCAGACCCTTCTCGTAGTCCTTGCTGTACAGATCGAACGGGGCGCGGCCCGGCACAAACAGCAGGGCGTCGTACTCGAGCGTGCCCTCGGCATGAAAGCTAATGGTGCGCGCGGGGTCATCAAAGTCGTGGAACGTGGACTTGTAGAACTCGTCATAGTCCTTCTGCTCAACGTCGGAGCTACGCTTTTTCCAGATCGGCGTCATGGAGTTGACGGTCTCGAGCTCCTGATAGTCCTCGTACTCGGGCTTGTAGTCGTCACCAGCATCCTCGGGCTTGGGCTTCTGGCGGCTCTTGGTCACCATCATCTGAATCGGGTAGCGCACATAGTTGCTGTACTGCTGAATCAGGCTCTTGAGGCCCCACTCGGTCAGAAAGCGATCGTAGGTCTCGGCCTCGCCATCGGCGTCGAGTTTCTCGTTCTCGCGCAGCGTGAGGATAACGTCGGTACCGTGCTCGGCACGCTCGCCGTCCTCGATGGTATAGCCCTCCAGACCGTCGGACTCCCACACATGAGCGGCATCCTCGCCATAGGCGCGGCTGACCACCTTCACATGGCTAGCGACCATAAAGGCCGAGTAGAAGCCCACGCCAAACTGACCGATAATATCGACATCGGAGCCCTGCTGCTCGGCGTTCTCGGTCTTAAACTCCTCGGAGCCGGAATGCGCGATGGTACCCAGATTGCGCTCGAGCTCCTCGGCGGTCATACCGATGCCGTTATCCGAAATAGTGATCGTGCGGGCATCCTTATCAAAGGAGACACGAATGGCCAGGTCGCCCTGGTCGAGCTTGACGCTCGGATCCTGCAGGCTCCTAAAGTTGAGCTTGTCGACGGCATCGCTCGCATTGGAGATAAGCTCGCGCAGGAAGATTTCCTTATTGGTGTAAATGGAGTTGATCATGAGGTCGAGCAGTTTTTTGCTCTCGGTCTTAAATTGACGCATGTGCAGTCCTTTCGCGCTACCCCTGTCCGCAAAAACGGCCCGGTTGCCCGAGCCGCCTCGCAGACCTGCTATGTTCAGACTTAGATTTTATAACCCATTAGCGCGCATATATACATACAGAACCGAAAAACTGCATGTTGCAATGCCCCATGCACCAATTGTCGAGGAGTGTCCCCAACTGCCGGCAGGAAAGGAACGTTCCTATCTGCCATCTACGCGCTTGGCCATCCAGGCATGAGGCTGGCCCTCGTCTTCGTAATCTACCGGGGCAATTTGCGTGTAGCCCGCCTTTGCATAGAGCGGCAACACGTATTCCTGCGCATGCAGCTTAATAAGCTTAGCGCCGGCATCGCGTGCACACGAAGCACTGGCCTCGACGATCGCACTCGCCAGTCCGCGACGACGCATAGCCGGCAGCACGGCGACGCGCCCCATAATGTAGGTCTCCCCCGCCGCAACGCCTTCGTCCATGTCGCATGCCGGCAACACCGGGGCCTCTGCGTCAGCCACGCGCTCAAGCTCTTCGGGAAACACGCGCGAGCAACCGGCAAGCTCGCCGTCTACATAGAGCGTCACATGAATGCAGTTTGGATCCTCGTCGATAGCGTCGAACTCATTCTCGTAGCCTTGCTCGTCCATAAAAATGACGCGGCGCACCAACGCCGCGTCATCAAAGCATCCCGTCTTAAGTTGGATATCCATGGCTGCCCTTTCATTCAATGCGAACGTTAGGGACAGATATTAGCGAAAATGAGCTCCGCGCACGCTATACTTCGCGCGAGCCTTCGCCAGGCAGTCGTAATGACCCACGTTATGGGCATCGCTCGCGATGAAGCTGTACAGGTTCTGATCGAACAGGCGCTGTGCCGGCTTTTTCTCGCGACCAAATCGACCGCCGGCAATAAAGTCCGCCGAAGCCTGCAGCTTGCAGCCCATATCGACCAGGCGCTCCGCCACGCTTACATCCTTTTGAACCGCACGATAGCGCTCAGGATGAGCGATGATCACCTGGTAGCCACGGCACTGCAAATCGTAAATCGTGTTCTCGTACTCTCTAAACGCATACGCATCGGCATGCGTCGAAAGCTCGAGCAGAAACTCGTTGGTCCCATCGAAATGCAAGTGCTCCGCGGCATCGATACCAAGCTCAACGAGCTTTCGATGGTTGACCTCGAAGCCCATCTGGAGCGGAAAACCGTCAGCGTTATCACGCAGCAGCTCAAAGGCATCCCACATCTTGTCGTAATCAAAATAGGGATCACGGCAGTGAGGAGTGCAAACGATTCTGGTTACACCGGCCCGCTTGGCAGCCTCGAGCATCGCCAAGCTCTCATCGAGATCGGCGGCGCCGTCGTCTACACCCGGCAAGATATGGCAATGAATGTCACGCATAGGTCAGCCTTAATCAACTAAACGTTTGCTCGGTTGGTGAAGATGCCCTTTTTGGAAGTCCCCTGATCGTCGGAGCCCTTCTTCACCTTCTTACCGTCCTTGGTGTAGTAGGAGTAGTAGTACTCGCTGGTCTCGGTCTCGCAGTAGTTCATAACGGTACCAATGAGCTTGACCTTCTCGGACTTCTTAAGCTGACCGATGGCGTTGAGCGCCTCCTCGCGCTTGGTGAAATCCTCACGCACGACAAAAAGCGCACCGTCGGTCAGACTTGCGATCTCGGCAGCATCGATGAAGGTGCCGACCGGGGGAGCATCAAAGATGACGTACTGGAACTTGGCGGACAGTGCCTTTACCAGCTTGGCAAAGCGGTGAGAGACGATGATGTCGGCAGGATTGGGAATATGCGGCTCGGCATCGAGGAAGTAGAAGTTCTTCTGACCCGTCTCGACAATCGCCTGGTCAATAGAAACCTGCTCGGAAAGGACTGCATAGAGTCCGCCGCGGGAGCGGACGCCGAGCATATCGGCAAGGGACCTGCGACGCATATCAGCCTCGACCAGCAGGACGCTCTTGCCGCTGGTGGCGATAGCCTGGGCAAGGTTGATGGAAACCGTAGACTTGCCCTCGTTGGGAATCGAGGACGTAACGGTGATGGTGCGAATGGGGTCGTCCACGCTCGCAAAGCGGATGTTGGCCAGAAGGGTCTTGGCGGCATTCTGTACAACGAGCTTATCGGTGTTCTTTGCCTTAGCCATGCCTATTTACCACCTTTCATAGCCGGAATTCGGCCAACAACGGGAATGCCCAGGAGCTCTTCCGCCTCTTCGGCACCGCGGATGCGGGTATTGAGCATGTCTGCCAAAACGACATAGGCGACTGCGATAAAGATACCGGCGAGGAACGCGACGGCAATATACAGCGTGCGCTTGGGGCCGCTGGGGGCTTCGGGGGTCTTAGCCTCGTCGATAACGTTGATGCTCTGGGCAGCGCCGACGTTCTGAGCGACCGTACTCACCGAGCTAGCTATGGCCTTTGCGACCTCAGCCGTCTCCTTGGCATCGGTGCCGGTAACCGAAAGCGTAATGACACGCGTGGTGGTCTCGGAGGAAACAGACACCTTGTAGTCATCCAGATCGGTGAGGCCCAGTTCCTTGGCGGCGCCGCTCTTAACGCTATCGCTATCCAGCAGCGTGGCGATATCGTTGGAAAGCATCTGGCTCGCCGAGAGATCGTTGTAGCTCATCTGGCCGCTATCGTCGGTCTTGGCGAGAATGTACATGCTCGTCGTCGCGGTATAGGTGTTGTCCATCGCGGCGAAGGACACGATGCCCATGGCGATCGCGCAGACCACCGGAAGGGTGATGACCAGCTTGAGGTGCTTCTTCAGCAGCTGGAACAGTTCGAGAAGGGTCATGCAGCTTGCCTTTCATTTCCCCAGTTCGGATTGACAAAACTGTCCGTATGTTATCGCATCTTTTTACCGAGACCAAACTCTATACATAAGAAACAGGCTCTCCTGTAAAAATGTCGGAAGCAATCGTAAAATTGCACAACAACGCCGCACCCGAAAGTCAAATGCGGCGTCTACATCAATACCTATGTTGTATCGCTATGCGAATGGCTCGTCCTGCTGTATGGGAAACGTCACCGTAATGGTGGTTCCCACGCCCAACTCGCTCGACAGATCGAGCGTGGCGTGATGATACAGGGCCGCATGCTTGACAATGGCAAGCCCCAGACCGGTTCCGCCGCGCGCCTTGGACCTACTCTTGTCCACGCGATAGAACCGCTCAAATACCTTGCCCTGTTCTTCAGGCGCGATACCGATTCCCGTGTCGGCGACCGCAAGGAACGGATGGCCTTCGTCGTTGGTGTCGCACTGCAGCGTAACCGTACCGCCGGGTCGATTGTAGCGGATGGCGTTGCTCGCCAGATTATAGATGAGCTCGTCAATCAAGCGCGACACGCCTTCGATGACCACAGGCTTGGTCTCATGACTTATCGTCACATTCGCCTGACGGGCGACCTGTTCAAGACGCTGCTCAACCGCGTAGATGACACGCGAGAGCTCAATAGGCTCCGTGGAACCAATGGGCACCGCCTCGCCCTCAGTTGCACGCTCGGCCTCGTCCAAGTTAGACAGCGTAAGGATATCGTTGACAAGCGCTGCCAAGCGGCCCGCCTCACGATAGATGCGACCGCCAAAGTTGCGCAGGTCGCCCTCGCCCTCGACCATGCCGTTTGCGATGAGCTCGGCATAGCCCGAAATCGCCGTAAGCGGCGTCTTGAGCTCATGGGTGATATTCGCCGTGAACTCGCGGCGCATACGGTCGTTGTCCGCTAGCACCGCCATTTGGCGCTTGAGTTCCTGGCGCTGCGACTCGATACGCTCAAGCATGGGGACCATCTCGGCATAGGCGTGCTCATAGCTACGGCGTGGGTGGTCCAAATCCACCTCTTGCAACGGCGCGATGATGGCACGGGACTCGCGGCGCGCCATAAAAAACGAGAGTACCGCACCCGCTGCTGCGATAAGCAGCATCGGCGCCACCATCGACAGCAAAATCGCCGCAACGCCAGGCTGGGCCTGCGCCAAGCGGACAACCTGGCCGTTATCAAGGGCGACGGCGCGATACAGCATAATCTCGTCGAGCGTAGAGCTTGCGCGCTCCGCGGAACCCGAACCACTCTCAAAGGCCTCGATGACCTCGGGGCGATCGCCATGGTTGGGCAGTGTGGAAGGCGACGCCTCGTTGTCGTAGGCAACCGATCCATCCTTGTTAATCAGCGTGATGCGCAAGTCCTCGCGATCGAGACTACGCAAGAACGGGATGGGCTCCTGCTGTTCGTCGAGAGCGGCAGCAATGAGCTCGGTTTCCTGCGCCAGATTGGCACTCGTGGCATCCGCCAAGGTGTTTTGCACAAAGAACGCACCCAGCACCGTAAACGCCACGATAACCGCCATGGCGCAGACAAAGATCGTCACAAAAACGCGGTGCGACAGCGTATGTTTTCCCTGGGGGGCGAAGACCACGGGTTACTCCTCCGATGCGGTGGCCGCGGTGTCGTCACCTTCGGCACCATCACCGGCAGAAGGCTCGGCCAAGCGGTAGCCCACGCCGCGCACGGTCTCGATGGCGCTGGCATGCTCGCCCAGTTTTTGGCGAAGCGTCTGCACGTGCACGTCAACGGTGCGCGAACCGCCGTCGAAGTCCCAGCCCCACACGCTCTGCAGCAACGACTCGCGGGTAAAAACCACGCCGGGCTTGCGCATGAGGTACTCGAGCAGGTCGAACTCGCGCAGGGTGAGCTTAAGCGGCTCGCCGGCAACGGTCACCTCGCGATGGCTGGGCGAGAGCACGATGTCGCCCACGCTGAGCACATCGCTCGCCTGCTTGACCATGCCGCCGCGACGCAGCAGTGCGCGGCAGCGGCTCGCAAGCTCCATGAGCGAAAACGGCTTAGTCAGGTAATCGTCGGCACCGCCATCGAGCGCCATCACCTTGTCGAGCTCGGTATCCTTGGCGGTAAGCATCATGATGGGCACCGTCGCCGTCAGGCGGTCGGCACGCAGGCGACGCATAATCGCCAAGCCATCGGTATCGGGCAGCATGATATCGAGCAGGACGGCATCGGGTACCCGTCGCGCCACGGCAGTCTTAAACTCACCGTCGCACGAAAAGCCCTCGGCCTCGATTCCCTGCTTGCGCAACGCATAGACCGTCAAATCCCTGATGTTGTCATCGTCCTCGACGTAATAGATCATGTTGAACCCCTTTGCGGCCGGCATGACCGCATCTTAACCCTAAAGGTACCTTCACTAGATGGTATCAGCCAAAACGCCCCGTCAAATAATCCGCCGTGCGCGGATCGGTCGGATTCTTGAAGAGTTGCGCGGTGGGCGCGTGCTCCACCAGCTCACCCAGCAAAAAGAATGCGACCGAATCGGAGATACGCGCCGCCTGCTGCATATTGTGCGTAACGACCACGAGCGTGCAGGTCTCTTTGAGCTCGCAGGCCAGCTGCTCCACCACCAGCGTCGACACAGGGTCGAGTGCCGAGGTCGGCTCGTCCATCAGCAGAATGTCGGGCTGCACGGCAAGTGCGCGGGCGATGCACAGACGCTGCTGCTGGCCGCCCGAAAGACCCAGACCCGACTCTTTGAGCTTGTCCTTGGCCTCGTCCCACAGGGCGGCGCGTCGCAGGGAGTCTTCGACCAGCTCGTCGAGCACGACGCGATCGCGCACACCCATACCGCGCGGCCCATAGGCGACGTTGTCGTAGATGCTCATGGGAAACGGGTTGGGGCGCTGGAACACCATGCCCACGCGCTGGCGAAGGCGGCAGATGTCGTAGTCGCCCAGGATATCTTGACCATCGAGCGCAATCTTGCCCTCGATTCGGCAGTCCTTGATGCCGTCGTTCATGCGGTTAAAGCAGCGCAGCAACGTGGACTTTCCGCAGCCCGAAGGCCCGATGAACGAGGTAATCTGCTTGTCGCGGATCTTGATATTCACGTCCTTGAGCGCATGGTGGTCGCCATAGAACAGGTCGAGGCCCTCAACATCGATTCGCGTCGGCGAGGCGGCAAGATCCTCTGCCGTGGGGCGAGTCGCATCCCCAACCTCGCGCTCGTGCGCGGCCTCGGCCTGCGCTTTCATGAGTTCTTCAAGCTCCGTGGGCTCCACAGCCGCAGCAGCCGTCATACCGCATACCTCCACATCGATATCAATTCAGCAGTATCGATAGTAGGAATCGCGGCTCATATGCACGTGAGCGCATTGTCAAGTGTTTGTAAGGGCACACTGGCTATGCGGCGGGCAGCTCGATGGTGAATATCGTGTGTTCGGGCGTCGATTCACATGCAACGGTACCGCCGTGCGCGCATACGATCTCCTTGGCGATGGCAAGCCCCAGTCCAGCGCCGCCGCGATTGGTCGCACGCGCCGCATCCAGGCGATAGAACTTCTCAAAGATCACCTTGAGCTTTGCCTCAGGGATGGGATCGCCCTGATTGATAAAGCGCACGCGCACGCCACCGCCGTCCCGGCGTCTGGCCTCGATCGTGATGGTCGAGCCCTCATAGCTATAGGCAATAGCGTTTTTCATGATGTTGTTGAACACGCGAGCCATTTTGTCGCCATCCACGAGCACCGTCAGGTCCTCGCGAATATCAACTTGGACTTCCTTATGCTGCTCGTTGAGGATGGGATAGAACTCGTCAGTCACCTGAGCCAGCAGCAACCCCAGATCAACATAGCCGCGCGTGAGCACGATATCGTGGAAGTCAAAGCGCGTGATATCGAAGAACTCTTCGATGAGCGTATCGAGCCGGTGCGCCTTGTCGAGCGCCACGCCCGTAAAGTGCGCACGTTGCTCAACCGGCAGCTCGGGAGCCTCTTGCAGCAGCGAAAGATAGCCCACCACACTGGCAAGCGGGGTGCGTAGGTCATGTGCCAAGTACGTGACCAAATCGTCCTTGCGATGCGACTCGTCACGCAGAGCTTGCTGCACCTTGCGCTCACGGTCACGCACGCGGTTAAGGGCGCCCTCGACCTCCAAGAAGTCACCGTCAATGTTGTCCCAGGTGTCGGGGTGATCGATCAGACGATCTTGAATACGAGCGGCCAGCACACAATCGGCATGCTGCTCGCCCTGCTCGTAGCCCTGGTAGTACAGGGCGCGGCCACACAAGAACAGCACGCACGCGGCAAGCGCCAGCACAAAGCCAAGCATGTTGAATACAAAGCCGGCATCGAACAGCACCGGCCCTTCGATGCCGCCGAGCGCCATGGCGCCAATCGCCAACGTCATGGCCCACGCGGCGCCGCCAATCACCACGCAGCGGCACACGATCTCAAATCGATCGATCAGCAAAAAGCCGACAAGCAGCACCGCCAAGATTCCGACGATGTTGTCGATGCCAATCAGCAGCAGGCTCAGCAAAAAGAGCAGCACCGTTGCAAGCGCGCGGTTGTCGACGACCGACCTCACGTATTCAAAGAGCCGATCGGGCACCTCGAACGCTTGCCTATCGTCTTTTGTCATATCAAGATCCTCACAAGCGAAAAGCGTTATTCGATGATGTAGCCGACGCCCCAGACGTTTTTGATAAAGCGTGGCTTTTGTGCGTCGTCGCCGATCTTTTCGCGCAAGTGGCGAATATGCACCATCACCGTATTGTTGGAGCCGGGCATAAAGTCCTCGTTCCACACCGCGCGGAACAGGTCCTCCACGGCCACCACGCTGCCGCGATGCTCGACCAGATACAGCAAGATTGAATACTCGGTGGGCGTGAGGCGAACCGGTGAACCGTCCACTGTCACGGAACGAGCATCGCGGTTGATCTCCAAGCCGTCGAGCTGAATGGTCGGCGACTCGGCCGACTGTGCACGACTACCGTAGCTGGTGTAGCGGCGAAGCTGAGCGTGCACGCGCGCGATGAGCTCCAGCGGACGGAACGGCTTAACCACGTAATCGTCCGCGCCAAGCGAAAGGCCCCCGATCTTGTCTTGCTGGGCATCGCGCGCCGTCAGCATGATCACGGGATAGGTATGGCTGGAACGGATCGTACGCAGCAGCTCAAACCCATCGATATCGGGCAGCATGACATCAAGCAGCGCCAGATCGAACTCCTGCTCCAAAATCGCCTTGGCAGCATCGGCCCCGCTATAGGCAATCTGGACATCAAAGCCCTCTTTTGTAAGGTAGATGCCCACTAGGTCGGCGATGGCCTTTTCGTCATCAACTACCAAAATGCGCTCGTTCATGCGTGCTCCTCTCGCGCTCCATTATGCCCGAGGCGACGCACGCCACACACAACAAGCGTGGGTGATTAAGTCGGCCTTAAGCACCCTTGTGCCCGTTCGGGAGCGGATGTGGCCACGCACGCACGCGATGATCGCCGACGCCGGCAAACGATATACTCTAGTTTCAGAAGAGACCATCCCGTCGAAAGCGAAATCCGTGAAGTCCCTCACCTCTTTTGCAAAGCGCTCAGCCTTGCTTGCCGCCGGCTTTGTCTGCGCTATCGCCCTTGCCGCTGGCGCGCCCACCGTCGCCGGCGCCCAAGTGCTCACGACCGACAATGTTTGTGGCAAAACCGCCGATGCGCGCGGCATCACGGCCGAAAACCTGCCCGATATCGATGCGACCAATGCCCTCGTCATGGGCAAAGACGGCACCGTCTACTATGCCCGCGGCGCCGATGAGCAGGTCAAGATTGCCTCGATCACCAAGGTCATGACCGCAATCCTAACCGTCGAGAATTGCAAGATGGACGAGAAGATCACGGTGAGCAACGCCGCAGCCACCGTGGGTAATTCGACCGCCGGCTTGCTCGAAGGCGACGAGCTTACCGTGGGGCAGGCACTACGCGGTCTGATGATTCCCTCGGGCAACGACGCCGCCATCGTGCTCGCCGAATATGTGGGCAAGAAGATCGACCCCAAGACCAAAGACGCCGAGGCCACATTTGTGAAGGCCATGAACGAGCGCGCTAAGAAGCTCGGCTGCACCGGTACGCTTTTTGAAAACCCGCATGGTCTGGACTTTGATGAGTGGGCTGGCAATATGCACTCAACCGCACACGACGTAGCGCTGATGATGCAGGAGGCCATGAAAAACGACACGATCCGCGAGGTCGTAGCGAGCGAGGATTCCTGGATCGAGGTCACGGGCGCCGACGGCACCGACCATTCGCATTCCATGGACACGCATAACTATTTGCTGGGCCAAGATAGCAACATCGGCGGCAAGACCGGCACCACCGACGACGCGGGCTATTGCTTTACGAGCGCCTACAACCGCGATGGCGACGAGATCTACACCGTTATTTTGAACTCCACCACCACCGATCAGCGCTTTACCGATACTGCCACCCTTGCCAACTGGTACTACGGTCACAAGGTGACGGTCGCAATCGCCAACACGCAAGAAAAGACCGCCAACGGCAACCCGCTTATGGCGCGCATTAGTCAAACCGACTGGACGGATAAGACAATCGACGCCACGCTCGCCGATCCCACGGCGCAAGCGACCGTGTTTTCTCTTGCCGGCGAGGTGACCGAAAAGGTTAGCTACGACGATCTTTCGGGCACGGTGCATGTGGGCGACAAGGTGGGCAGCGTTACACTCAAGCAGGACGGCACCAAGATCGCCGTCATGGACCTGGTTGCCGACGAGGAAGGCGCAGGGCCGAATCCCATTGAATGGCTGCTCGTGAAGCTCGATCGCTTGGGCCGCCGCATCGACAACCGCCCGCTCACAGCCGAGAGCGAGACCGTAGCCAAGGCACCCGAGGTGTAAGGTCGAAGAACAATACACTCGCTGAAAGGAGGTGTCCGAAAGGATGCCTCCTTTTTTTGAGGGTTCGAATCCCCAGCGCCCTTTCTCGATAATAAAAAAGGGCCCCCGATGGGACCCTTCTTTAAAGTTAAACTGGCGGAGAGCTGGGGATTCGAACCCCAGATGCCCTTTTGGGGCATACTCGCTTAGCAGGCGAGCACCTTCGGCCTCTCGGTCAGCTCTCCGTAACAGCCGTTCTATAGTAACCAAACAGCCAAGGATGGGCAAGAGGAAATTTTCTAATTGCCTAGCATCCTTTCCTCCTTGGAGGCTTCGCCTACCCCAGCGAGCGGTTGAGGGAACCGAGCTCGTCGTTACCCATGGTACGCCACATTTGGAAGATGCAACCGCGCGCCAGGAAAAAGAAGCCGTTGTCGACCAGTTGCACAGCGGCATCTGCCAGCTGATTCGTCACGGCGGACACTGGCGGCAGCTCAAGTCCAGCCTTGCGGATGGTCTCGACCGCCTCCTCGAACGTCGGAGGCTCGCTGACGCCCATCTCGTTCATAAGGCCCTGCATTTCTTCCAGCGCGCTGCTGCCCGACTCCTCGCCGCGCGGCACCAGACGGTAACAAGCCAGCGCCAGGTCGAGCTGATCGCAATTCCAATAGGCAAACGCCAAGCGATAGAACAGGTAGCCAATTGCAGAACGATCGCTGGCAATACGTAGGCCGTGGCGCGCCACCTCGATAATCTCGTCAAAGCGCTCCAGACGCGCAAGCACGTTGATGAGCGCAAAGTGCGATTGCATGGACGAGCGCGCCAGATCGTAAAGATGGCGCACCTCGGGCAGCGCTCGTTCAAAGTCCTCTTGCTCGGCATAAAAGCTGCAGATCTCGTGCTGGGCAAAGTACAGCGCATCGGGCGCACGAAGGATTCGCACAGAGCGGTCTTCTTCCAACACCGGTAGCACCATGCGCACCAGCTGGTTATCGCAAAACTGCGTTTGAACCGGACCTGTCGCCAAAAGCTCGGCGACAGTGCACTTAGCCTCCAACTCCTCGACAAGACGGGAAAAGCCTTCAAAAGCACCTGTACGGTCTACTTTTGCCTGCTCGCGCAATTCAACAACACGGGCCACGTATGGGTCATCGTCCTCTTCCATGACCTCCAACTCGTCAGCCGTATCGGCAAGCAGCAGATCGCGCAGCGCCGGCGGCAGCGTGCGATGGTCATCACGCGGACGAGCATGAACCTCCGCAGGCTCAATCGTCTCCGGAGCGGTTGACTCATACGCCTCAAGCACACGCTTGCACGGCATATCGTCCATGTCCATGCTCTCAAGATCCTTGGCGACAGGCACGCAATCGGCCAGATAGGCCGCGCGCCCAAAGAAATACGTTGCAACAACGCGCTCGCCCTGCTCACTGTCGGGAGCAGCAATCTGCACATAGCAGCGTGTGATGCAGGTGCCCGCGGCAAAACACGCTGCCGCAAGCGTGAGTGCCACGCGCGCATCGTGCTCCGCGGCCCAGATCGCGCGCGTGTCCTCGTCCAGCTCGCGCCAGGCGTCATCCTGAGCGTCGTATTCACGTTGCAGCATGGCATCAACGACAGACTGCCCAAACCGAACGAGCATAATCCCCTCGGCAACGTTTGCCCGATAGGTATAGTCGAGCCGCGTGACCACGTTGAGCGCCTCAACGATTCGCGCAAAACGGGTGCGCACGTCCCACTCGCCGCCCAGCTGGCACGAAACCGTTCCCGGCTTGGCCCACGGGTTATCGCTCGAAGCCGTATCGAGCAGTCGGGGAACATCGTTGGTCGTCTTGGCGATATGCCACGCATCAAAGAGCGCGCAGCCCTCAAGGCTCGGCGAGGATGCCGCAGGGGCCAATCCGGCCCCGATGCGCTCAAGGATGCCGGAGAGGCGGTTGAGACGGCACTCGATGGCAAGCAGCATGTCAATCTCGTCCTGGTCCAACAGGCTACGATCAAAATTGAGATAGAAAATCTTTGAGCGATCAATGCGAGCCAGGCTCATCTCGGACTTAGCAGCGATGGTGCGCAGGCGGGGCAAGTCAATTTCGCTCATAAGGGCGGCGGCATAGCGCTCGATACCGCTCGGATTCTCGGCATGGTCAACGCGGTAAAGCAGCGTCTCGATAGCATCGGGGAGCGGTGCCGTGTTAAAGCCCAAAAACACCTCGACCGGCTCGGGCAGCTTTACGAGCTTGATCTTGTCAACAACGTTTTGCATACCCTCGTCGAGTCCGCCGGCGTCCGCCGTGTTCACAATAGCGCTTTCGGAGTTGGCAAATATCACGTAGCGCAAGAACATCGAGGCCATGAACTCACCGTAAGGAAGGGCGCGGGTCGAATTCCATGTCTCGTGGTCGGACTGCTCGCGCATGGGGCCTTCGGGAGAGCCGGCAGTTTGCGCACACGCGCGCATTGCACCGTTGGCTTTCCTTACCATAATCTCACCAATACTGGAATCCGACTCGTCAAGGACCAGTTCCATGTCGGGATCGTTGGGCAGCGGAGCCTCGCTGACGGGGCGGTCCACCTTGTACACCTCACCCGAAACGCTTACGTAGCCCAAAAGCGACACATGACTTTTGCCAACGAACTCGACGACATAACAAGATTCATGCTGATCCTCGCCAAAGAGTTTCCAGACCACGCCATATGAACGTCCCGCAGGCTGCTCGGGCATCGCCGGAAAGCGCTTCTTGGGATCGAGAAACCTGAGCTTGTATGTCGGACGCTCTGCCACGAAATATCACCCTGATCGGTCGCTTGAAGAAGGAGTGGTCGCGAATAAGTCGCGACATCTACTCGGAATCTTACACGAGTCGACAGGAAATCGTCCTTTTGGACGAAAGCACTCAAGCTGGCGCAAAAGAAAAGCCCCCGTTGCCGGGAGCTTTAATCTCAAATGGTGCGGCGTATAGGATTCCGCGCATCCGCTGCGCGGGTCCGCACCGGCTTCGCCCGCCTGCCGGCGTGCTCGCCCGCTCGCTAAAAACGCTCCGCGTTTTCTTGGCGCTCGCGCCTCGACCGAGGTTCGAATCCAT